>NZ_JACIHD010000023.1:0-117042 GCF_014198235.1 Bradyrhizobium sp. ERR14
ACCCGGATCGCGCTTCCCTCCGGCGTAAAATCAAGCGCGCTGGCTGGGACAACGCATTCCTCTTGGCCACCCTCAGCCATATGCGATAGCCCTGCGCTTGCGGGGGAGGGCTGGGGTGGGGGTGCTTCCGCAATGGGACATTCCAGATGCGGAGAAAGCCCCCACCCGCGCTACGCGCCGACCTCCCCCGCAAGCGGGAGAGGTTGCAGCGAGTTTGCCGCCGGATCGTTTCAATCAAAATCCAATCGGCCTAAGCCCTGCGCCGCTTCGCCTTCACATCGACCATTAGCCGCCAATCACTTGCATCGGCCGGCTTGGCCTCGCCGAGCCAGTGGAAGGAATCGTCGGTGATTTCCGTAAAGCTCCAGCGCGTCAGCTCGCCGGCCTCCGTTGTGCCTTCCTGCACGATGTCGGCGCCGCGCGGCCGGCCGATCTGCTGCCGGAAGACGCTGCGTCCGGGATCGAACCAGGAAATCCGCCACGCAGCGATGGTCGGATCGTAGACGCGCAGCGTCGTGCCGTACCAATTGCCCGCGATCGGAAAGTCGGGGCTGCCTGCGGGGCGCGGGATGATCCAGACGTCCTGGACGGCGCGGCCCTCCAGCACCCAGCCAAAATGGATCTCGCCGGCTGCCGTGTGTTCCGCTGCGCCGGGCCCATGGGCGGTGATCTCGGCAACCCAATCCCCGACGAAGCGGCCATAGAGCTGCAGCGCCGCCGCGTGCTCGGGGTTCGGTCCATCCGCGTGCAAGAGTCTGGCAAAGTCGGTCATGTCGATCTCCTGTTTCAGACAGATCAGCACGACCGGCCGATCGCCGGCTTGGAGAAAATTGCGCGTCAGACCCCGTCGAGGATGATCACCGTCGGCTTCGACGGCAGCGCATCCCGCGACATGCGGAACGACCGCTCGGAGCGCCGGTCGATCTCGAACTGCTGGCCGATCCGGCGCATGAAATCGTCGAGCGGGGTGGCGAAGCGATGCATCGGCAGCACGACGGAGGCGCGCAGGCGCCTGGTGATGTCAGAAATCCCTTCGAGCGACATGGTGTAAGTGCCGTCGATCGGCACCATCACGATATCGAGCCGTCCGATCTGGGCGAAATGGCTGTCGTCGAGCTTGTGATGGAGATGGCCGAGATGGCCGATGCAGAGCCCCGCGACCTCGAAGATGAAGATCGAATTGCCGTCGCGGATCATGTCGGCGCCGGCATCATCGCCGAAATAGCGGCGGATGTCGGTCGTGACATTGCGGATGAAGGCGTCACTGATGCGCTCCGACACGATCGCCGGCTTGCCGTCCTCGCCCCAACCATGCAGCACGTGAGGAATGCGCTTATCGGGAAACAGCGAGTAGTGCGTGCTGTGGGCCCGGTTCATAGTCACGACGTCGGGCAGTCGTCCGACCTGATAGGCGCCGCTATAATCGGTCGCGATGCGCAGGCCGCCGGGCGTGTCGATGAAATAGGTGGAATGGCCGGCATAGGTGATCTCGACCCCGCCTGTGCCGGCCGCCGGCCGGAACGCCACCGGCAGGATACGCGGGGCCGCGTTGGCCATCGCCAGGCATTCGCTGCGCTGTGGCTGCTGGGCGAGGGCAGGGGCGGCCAGCCAACTGAGAAACGCAAGAGCCGTCAGCAATGGTCGAAACATGCAGAACCGTCCGCCGCTCATCGACGATCTGCTGAGTGTATCGACGAATTATCCTCGCGTCATGTGGTGCCGGCCAGCCGCGCCAATCCGCCGCTTGCCTCGATCAGTTTCACGGCTTTCCTGTCGAAGGACACGAAAGTGTCGGCTCCAAGCCAATTGCCTTCATGGGCGATGACGCCATCGGCGAAATCGCCCCCGGCATCGAGGAACGACAATCCAGCCTCGGCTGCCGGCCGATCGACGACCGCATTGGAGGCATTGATCAAATGCCGGATCGAAGCCGAGATATTCTCAGCCGAAGTTTTGTAGCCTCGAGAGAGAACCCAGGCCAGTTCGCACAGTGCGGGAATCGAGATGGCTATTAGGTCTGCCTTCTTGAGAAGGGCTTCGGCCACCTTGCTCTGTTCGGCGTCATCCCCGACCAGAACGCGCACCAACACGTTGGTGTCGGGCGTTATCTTCATCGCTTGCCGGTCCAGCCGTCAGCGATGATTTCGTTCATCTCCTCGATCGACAATGATCGACCGTTCGTTTTTCCTCTCAGGAAACCGAAGGCGTCCGAAATCTTTCCGACGGGCCGAGCTGCCTTCACCTCAACCCGCCCTCCAGGAAGCTTCTCTATCGAGATCTTGTCGCCGGGATGCACACCGAGGTGCTCCAGGAGATCCTTCCGCAGCGTAACCTGCCCCTTTGCCGTGACAGTAAGCGTGCCCATGGGATCCTCAAGTCTTGATAGCCGATAGGTAAGGTAATTTAGCCTTACTTTCAAGTGAGGCAGGCAAGGCGCCTCTCACGCCTTCTTGTCCCGCCTTGGGCTGAACTTCCAGGTGATCGCAACGAGGCTGGCGGTGGTCAGGCCACTAATGAGGCCGGCGATGGGGAGTGCAAGCAGCAATGCCGCGGTTGCGGCCCAGCCAATCGAGGAGAACGCCTCCGCGAAGGTCGCGAGCCGCGACGAGGTCTGGCGGCGGCGGAATTGGCTGCGCCGGGCCTGCACCCGGAACCAGAGCTGGATCGCGGTCGCGGAGGCCGCGCTGAGGATGATCGCGCCGGCACTCACTGCTGCCTGGATCGGTGCGGCGAAGGCCAGTGCGGCAATCAGCGGGCAGAAGATGACGGCGATCGCGATCAGCACCACCTCGATCTTGGCGCGGATGACGGCGGATGGCGTCAGCGGCGCAGTCGCCACCAGGTCGGGGGCGTCCTCGCCCGAGATGGTCAGCCAGGCCAGTCCGCCGGCAAGCTGTCCGGCCGCCATCACGACGACTGGCGTGATCAGCGTCAGCGCCGCGGAGCTGTCGGCAAAATTGCGCCAGAGCAGCAGCGCCGGCGGCACCAGATAGAGCAGCTGCATCAGGGTCTGCGAGATCAGCCAGGGATCGCGCCAGAGCAGCGAGAACTCCTTGCGCCGCAGCGCCTGCTGCCGCGACCCGGCGCGGAACGGGCGCTCCTTCGCGCGCCTGTTGCCGGAGGTGCCGTAAGCGGCGGCATCGATCGCCGTGTCGGCAAAGCGATGCGAGAAGATCGCCATGACGCTTCCGAGCAGCACCAAAGCGAGCGCCAGGAGCGGCAGCAGCGCTTCGCTGTCGCCCATCGCCGCCCGCGCCGGCCACCACCAGATGCTCTCGACATCGGGGGCATGGGCGGCCACGCTGCCTGAGGTCAGGATGGTGAAGCGCGACAGCGTGCCGTAGGACATGATCGCGGCGACCTGGAGCGCGATCACGAAGCCGGCGCCGATGATCGCGGCGACGATCTGGGCGATCAGGCGCGTCCGCGCCGGGCCGATCAGCCGAAACAGCAGGATGGTGACGGCGATCGCGACCGCCGCGGCCGACAGGCCCATGGCGACGACCACCCCGAATGCGCTGAGCCAGCGCGCCCCGCCGCCGATCACGAGCACGTCGATGAAGGGCGTCGAGAACAGCAGCGCGATCGCGGTGACGGTCAGCGCGATCGCGGCGATGCGGACTGAGAACAGGTTGGCGAGCGTCGCCGGCGAGGACATGATCAGGTCGAGATCGGCGCGGGCGTAGAACACCCGCGTCACCGATTCGATCGCCTGCGACAGCATCAAGGTCCAGGCGAGAAAGATCGTCGCCGAGATCACGATCAGCGAGGATTTATCGAGCGGCAGCTGCAGATCGGCGAAACGGCCGATCACCGCCCAGGCCGGCAGGTGCAGCAGCGCGGCGAAGCAGACGAGGCCGATGACGGCGGCGCGCGCCCGCTTGCGCCGTCCGCCGGTCATCATGGCGAACCATTCGCGCCAGGCGAGCCGGAGCTCGTGGCGTGCGAACCAGGAGAGCGCGGTGGCCGAGCTCATGCGGCTTCCGGAAGCGTCACCAGCGCGATGAAGAGATCCTCAAGGCTGGTATCGGCATGGCCGTTCTGCTGGCGCAGCTCGGTCAGCGTGCCCTCGGCCACCAGGCGGCCCGAGGCGATCACGCCGATGCGGTCGGCCATGCGCTCGGCGACTTCGAGAATATGCGTGGTCATGATGACGGTGCAGCCGGCGCGGACACGTTCGCTGAGCAGGCCCTTCACGTGGCGGGCGGAGACGGCATCGAGCCCCGTCAGCGGTTCGTCGAGAATGATGAGGCGGGGATCGTGCACCAGCGCGCCGGCGAGCGCGACCTTCTGGCGCATGCCCTTGGAAAAGCCTTCGCAGCGCTCGTGTCGGTGCGGCTCCAGGCCGAGCGAGCCGAGCAGGTCCTGCGCGACCGGCTCCGAGACCGACGGCGCGATACCCCAGAGGCCGGCGACGAATTCGAGATATTCGAGCGGGGTCAGCTTGTCGTAGATCATCGGCTCGTCGGAGACCCACGCCATCACCTGCTTGGCGGCGACGGGATTTTCGAGCGCATCGATGCCGAAGATCGAGACCGCGCCGGCATCGGGCCGCAGCAGGCCCGCGACCATGCGCAAAGTGGTGGTCTTGCCGGCGCCGTTGGGGCCGACCAGCGCATAGAATTCGCCGGCGTGGATGGTGAGATCGAGGCTGTCGACCGCCAGACGGTCAAAACGCTTCGTTAACCCCAGGACTTCCAGCGCCGACTTGTCCCGCTTCATGACGCCCACACTATCCGGTTTTGCATCGCTCGCGACCATGATCCCAAGATGTTTCGGCACCGTGAATCTACGGCCCACAAATTCCGCCATCCCGTTTCGACTAATGGCAAGTCACCGTTTGTTGACAGTAAGGAGCGGTTCAGGCTGAATTGGTTCCGGACAAATGGCGCTAACGCAGCGAAACGACTGCGTAGCGACTGGACACAAGATGCGGCAAGGCGGTCGGGAAGAGCCGCCGGCTGTATCGGGAGGACGCGCGTCAATGCTGGATTTCGTTCAGCAGCTGGTCAGCGGTGTTGCGCTCGGCTGCGTCTACGGCCTGATCGCGCTCGGCTTCGTGCTCGTCTACAAGGCCACCGAGGTCGTCAATTTCGCCCAGGGCGATCTGATGATGCTCGGCGGCTTCTTCGCCTTCACCTTCATCGGCATGATGGGCCTGAACTACTGGATCGGCTTTGCCGGTGCGGTGGCCGCGATGGCGCTGTTCGGCATGCTGGCAGAGCGCGTCGTGGTGCGGCCGATCCTCGGCTATCCGCAATTCTCCATCATCATGGCCACCATCGGCCTCGGCTATTTCCTGCGCTCGGTTGCCGGCATGATCTGGGGCACCGATGATCTGAAGATCGAGACCCCGTTCAGCCAGGGCGTGCTCCGCATCGGCTCGCTGGTGCTCGCCTACGACAAGCTGTCGGTGATCGCGGCGACGATGATCCTGTGCACGCTGCTCTATCTGTTCTTCAACAAGACCACGCTCGGCACTGCGATGCGCGCCAGTTCCGAGAACATGCTCGCGGCCTACTACATGGGCATCCCGGTCAAGCGCGTGGTGTCGATCGTCTGGGCGATCAGCGCGGCGGTGGCGACCTGCGCCGGCGTGCTGCTGGCGCCGATCACCTTCATCCATTCCAATGTCGGCCTCGTGCTTGGCCTCAAGGCATTTCCCGCCGCGGTTCTCGGCGGCTTCGGCTCGATCCCGGGCGCCGTGGTCGGCGGCGTCCTGATCGGCGTGATCGAGAGCATGGCCGGCTTCTACCTGCCCGAAGGCTGGAAGGATGTCGCGCCGTATCTCGTGCTGCTCGCGGTGCTGCTCTTGAAGCCCGAAGGCCTGTTCGGCCACCACGTCCGCAAAAAGGTCTGAACGCCATGCGCTTCCTGTTCAAGACCGACTATGAGGACGACATCAAGCTGTTCCCGCATTCGGGCTATCTGGTCTCGTACGGCATCCTGCTCGCACTGCTGCTGATCGCGCCCTATGTGCTCTCCAGCTATTTGATGAGCCAGCTCGTCTTCGTCTGCATCTATGCGATCGTCGGCGTCGCGCTGCTGATCCTGACCGGCTTTACCGGCCAGGCCTCGCTCGGCCACGCTGCATTCCTCGCCATCGGGGCCTACACGGCGGCATATTTGCAGAAGTACAACGTGCCGTTCCCAATCTACTTCCTCGCCGCCGGAGGTTTGACCGGCATCATCGGCGCGCTGGTCGGTTTTCCCGCGCTGCGCCTGACCGGCATCTATCTCGTCATCGCCACCATCTCCTTTGCCCTGATCGTCGAGGAGATCCTGGCGCGCTGGGAAAGCGTCACCCACGGCAACGAGGGTATGCGGGTGAAGACGCTGTCGCTGCTCGGCGTCACCGTCCCGCGCGACAGCCCCACCTTCTATTTCCTCTGCCTCTCAGTGCTGGTGCTGACCATCGTCGGCACGCTCAACCTGCTGCGTTCGCCGACGGGACGCGCCTTCGTCGCGATCCGCGACAGCGAGACGGCGGCGCGCAGCATGGGCGTCAACGTCGCGCTCTACAAGGTGAAGTCCTTTGCGATCTCGGCGGCAATCACCGGCTTTGCCGGCGTGCTGTTCGCCCACAAGCTTTCCTTCATCTCGCCGGAGATGTTCACGCTCCAGCTCTCGATCGAGTTCATCATCGTAATCCTGATCGGCGGCACCTTCAGCCTGCACGGCGCGGTGCTCGGCGCGATCTTCATCGTGATGATCGATCCGTTCCTGACCTATCTCAAGGACGACATGCCCGGCCTGATCGCGGGCATTGCGGCGACGTTCGGCGCCGGCCCGGCCACCGCCGGCAACATCCAGTCGAAGGTCGCGGCCTTTGCCTCGCTCAACGGCCTGAAAGGCGCGATCTACGGCATCATCATCGTGCTGTTCGTGTTGTTCGAGCCGCTCGGTCTCTACGGCCGCTGGCTGAAGATAAAACTCTTCTTCCAGCTGTTCCCGCTCTACAAGCGCGCCACCTTCAAGCGGCAGAAGATCTACGTGAAGTCGGAGCGGAATCGATGAGCTATTTCCGCGCCGAGAATCTGTCGCTGCATTTCGGGGGCCTCAAGGCCGTCGATGCGGTGTCCTTCGCGGTCGAGAAGGGCGAGATCCTCTCGATCATCGGACCGAACGGTGCGGGCAAAAGCTCGATCTTCAACCTGATCTCGCGGATCTACCGGCCGACCTCGGGCCGCATCTTCTTCGAGGATCAGGATATCACCGAAGAGCCGCCCTACGACATCGCCAAGCTCGGCATCGCCCGCACCTTCCAGAACATCGAGCTGTTCGAGAATGCGACCGTGCTGTCCAACCTGCTGGTCGGCCGCCATCGGCATTCGACCACGCAGCTCTGGCAGGAGCTCTTGTTCCTGCCGAGCGTGCGCGCCAACGAGAAGGTCCATCGCCGCAGGGTCGAGCAGGTCATCGAATTCCTCGACCTCGAACCCTATCGCGACAAGCTGATCTCCGGCCTGCCTTACGGCGTGCGCAAGGTGATCGAGCTGGCGCGCGCGCTGTGCTCGGAGCCGAAGCTGATCCTGCTCGATGAGCCATCGTCCGGCCTCAATGTCGAGGAAACCGACGACATGTCGTTCTGGATCCGCGACATGAAGAGCGAGCTCGGCGTCACCGTATTGATGGTCGAGCACGACATGTCGCTGGTCAACCGCGTCTCCGATCGCGTCATCGCATTGAATTACGGAAGGGTGCTGGCGATGGGGTCGCCCGCCGAAGTCCAGCAGCATCCCGACGTCGTCGCTGCGTATCTGGGAGCTTGACGCATGGTTGCCGCTGTCACGCCCGAGATCATCTTAAAACTCTCCAACATCGAGAGCTATTACGGGCCGATCATGGCGATCCGCGGCATCTCGCTGGAAGTGCCGCGCGGCCGCATCGTCACCCTGCTGGGGGCCAACGGCGCCGGCAAGACCACGGTACTGAAGACCATCTCGGGCATTCTCGACCCGCAGAAGGGCTCGATCGAATTCCTGGGCAAGCCGATCCAGCGCATGGAGGCCGACCGGATCGTGCGGCTCGGCCTCAGCCATGTGCCGGAGGGACGCGAGGTGTTTCCGTTCCTGTCCGTGCGCGAGAACCTGATGATGGGGGCCTATCCGCGCAAGGACCGCGCCGGCGTCGCGGAGGATCTCGATCGCGTCTATGGTTACTTTCCGCGGCTGAAGGAGCGCATCAACCAGCCGGCCGGCCAGCTCTCGGGCGGCGAGCAGCAGATGCTGGCGATCGGCCGCGCCTTGATGAACCGGCCGACGCTGCTGCTGCTCGACGAGCCCTCGCTCGGCCTGTCGCCGCTGCTGGTGAAGGAGATCTTCACCATCATCCGCCGCGTCAATGAGGAGCAGGGCATGTCGATCCTGCTGGTCGAGCAGAATGCCAAGGTGGCGCTCGAGACGGCGCATTACGGCTATGTGCTGGAGATCGGCCGTATCGTGATGAACGACACCTGCGACCGCTTGATGCATTCCCAGGACATCCAGGAGTTCTACCTTGGCGCCAAGGAAGCGGGTGCGCGAGGCGAGCGGCGCTGGAAAAAGAAGAAGACGTGGCGGTGAGGAAGAGCTGGCAGTAAGATGAGCTTGCCATCCGCAATCAAGACCGCCGGCAAGGCAGGCAGCGGAGGCAGGCGACAAGGAGGAGACGTGCATGGCCCGACCGGCGGTGCTGACGGTCGCTGATACGATCGCGAAGAGCTTCTTGCGCGCTGCGGAGACGCGGGGCGATCGGCCGGCCATCCGCGAGAAGAAATTCGGCATCTGGCAGCCGACCAGCTGGCGCGAATGGCTGGCGATATCGAAAGAGATCGCCTACGCGCTTCACGCCTCCGGCTTCATGCCCGGCGACGTCGCCTCCATCATCGCCAACGCCGTGCCGGAATGGGTCCATGCCGACATGGGCATCCTGTGCGCCGGCGGCGTCGCTTCGGGTATCTACCCGACCGACGCGTCGTCCCAGGTCGAGTATCTCATCAACGATTCCCGGACCAAAGTGATCTTCGCCGAGGACGAGGAGCAGCTCGACAAGATCCTCGCCTGCCGCTCGCGCTGCGCGAGCCTGCAGAAGATCATCGTGTTCGATATGGAGGGCCTCAGCGGCTTCTCCGACGACATGGTGATGTCGCTCGACGAGTTTCGCGCGCTCGGCCGCAATCACATGGTCGGCCGCGAGGCGCTGTGGCAGGAGATGATCGACAGCCGCGGCGCCGGCGATCTCGCGATCCTGGTCTATACGTCCGGCACCACCGGTCCGCCCAAGGGCGCGATGCACGCCAACCGCAGCGTTACGCACCAGATGCGTCACGCCAATGACTTCATTCCGGCGCAGGAGGACGAGGACAGGCTGATCTTCCTGCCGCTGTGCCACGTCGCCGAGCGCATCGGCGGCTACTACATCTCGGTCGCTCTCGGCTCGGTGATGAATTTCGCCGAGAGCCCGGAAACCGTGCCGGACAATTTGCGCGAGGTGCAGCCGACCGTCTTCCTCGCGGTCCCACGCATCTGGGAAAAATTCTACTCCGCCATCACCATCGCGCTGAAGGATGCGACCCCGCTGCAGCAATGGGTCTATCGCCGCGCCATCGGCATCGGCTACCGCATGGTCGATTACCGGATCGAAGGCAAGTCGCCGCCGCTGTCGTTGCGCCTCGCAAGCCGGATCGCCTACCGGCTCGCATTCCGCAATATCCGCCGCATGATCGGGCTCGATCGCTGCCGCGTCGCCTTCACCGGCGCAGCGCCGATCGCGCCGGAGCTGATCCGCTGGTATCTCGCGCTCGGCATCGACATGCACGAGCTCTACGGCCAGACCGAGAATTGCGGTGTCGCCACCATGATGCCGGCGACGCGGATCAAGCTCGGTTCGGTCGGCACCGCCGTGCCCTGGGGCGAGGTCACGCTGTCGCCCGAGGGTGAGATCCTGATCAAGGGCGACTTCCTGTTCATGGGCTACCTCAACCAGCCGGAGAAGACCGCCGAGACCATCGATCAGCGCGGCTGGCTGCACACCGGCGACGTCGGCACCATCGACAATGAAGGCTTTGTCCGCATCACCGACCGGATGAAGGACATCATCATCACCTCCGGCGGCAAGAACATCACGCCGTCCGAGATCGAGAACCAACTCAAATTCTCGCCCTACATCTCCGATGCGGTCGTGATCGGCGACAAGCGGCCGTATTTGACCTGCCTCGTGATGATCGACCAGGAGAACGTCGAGAAGTTCGCCCAGGACCACGACATTCCCTTCACCAATTACGCGAGCCTGTGCCGGGCGACCGAGATTCAGGACCTGATCGGGCGCGAGATCGAGCAGGTCAACGGCAATTTTGCCCGCGTCGAGACCATCAAGAAGTTCTACCTGATCGAACGCCAGCTCACACCGGAGGACGAGGAGCTGACGCCGACCATGAAGCTGAAGCGCGGCTTCGTGAACAAGCGCTACGCCGCCGAGATCGAGGCGATGTATCGCCAGCGCGCGGTTGCTTGAGCAAGATCCGGAGGATCATGCTCAAGAGAGATGGATTTGAGAAAACGGCGAAGGCTTGAGAGGCCCGATCCTTCGCTCAACACGGGCCACCGAAGGAGGACTGCAATGTCGAAATCGCTGAAGGCGCTGGGCCTGGCGGTGAGCGCCCTTGCGCTGACCTGTCTGCCGGCCGCCGCTCAAACCAAGGTCACCAATGAAGGCATCTCGGCATCCGAGATCGTCATCGGCACGCATCAGGACCTGTCGGGCCCGATCAAGGGCTGGGGCGTGCCGGTCTCCAACGGCATGAAGATGGCGGTCGAGGAGATCAACGCGGCCGGCGGTGTCCAGGGTCGCAAGATCAAGCTTGTCGTCGAGGATAGCGGCTACGATCCGAAGAAAGCTGTGCTGGCTTCGCAAAAGCTGATCGAGCGCGACAAGATTTTCGCGATGGTGGGACCAATGGGATCGCCGACCGTGCTCGCTGCGCAGGATATCCTGCTCGACGCCGGCGTGCTTCAGCTCTTCCCGCTGACGGCGGCCGAGTTCACCTTCAAGTTCGATGCGGCCAAGCCGCAGGAGCGGCTGAAGTTCAACAACCTCCTGCCCTACGTCGAGAGCACGCGCGCAGCGCTCAAATACATGATTGAGGCAAAGAATTTCAAGAAGCCGTGCATCATGCATCAGGACGACGAGTACGGAAAAAACGTGCTCGATGGCTTCAACCAGCAGCTCGCCGCCATGAAGGTGCAGCCGGCCTCGATCACGAGCTACAAGCGCGGCGCCTCCGACTTCTCGGCGCAGGTCGCCAAGATGAAGTCCGACGGCTGCGACCTCGTCGTGCTCGGCGCGGTCCTCCGTGAGCCTATCGGCACCATGACCGAGGCCAGGAAGCTCGGCTGGGAGGTAACCTTCCTCGGTGCCACGCCCGTCAACGTGCTCGAAGTGCCGGCGCTCGGCAAGGAAGTGGTGGAAGGCTTGTATGCCGCTTCGAACTTCGAAATCCCCTACGAAGACACCGCGAAGGGAAAGGTGAAGGACTGGCTCGTCAATTACAAGAAGATGTTCAACGCCGACGCCAACACGCAGGCGATCATCGGCTACAATGCGGTGATGACGTTCGCGCATTATGCCAACAAGGCTGGCAAGGATCTCACTGGCCAGAAGATGCTCGACGCGCTCGAGTCCGGCGACAAGTTCCAGGATATCTTCAATTCGCCGCCGACCGTGTTCTCGAAGACCAACCATCTCGCCACCACCGTCACCCAGGTGCAGCAGGTGAAGAACGGCCGTTGGGTGCTGGTGAAGGACAATCTGATGTTTTGATGAAGGGCGGCTCTCGCGACACGAACGGTGCACCCTCTCCCCTTGCGGGAGAGGGTGGATCGCCGCAAAGCGGCGAGCCGGGTGAGGGGTCTCTATCCTCACGAATAGCCTAGCGAGCGGAAAAACGCCTCATCCGGCGCCAGAGCCGAAGCTTGGCTTCGGCGTTTTCTCCCGCAAGAGGAGAAGGAAGAAGCTCGCCAAGCTGAGCGAAACTCAAGATCCCCCGCTCGCCGTCCCCGAATTCACCGGTGCCAACTCGTCCTCGCGGCAGCGCCAGCCGTCGGCGGCTTTGACGAACGCAAAAGTGCGCTGGATCCTCAGGCGACGCGTCACGTTGAAGGCTTCTGCCGAACGCTCCTTGTTGGCGGCGCTCGGCTGCGGGAGGCCCGTCCTAGCGTCCCAGCAGGTGCCGGTGCAGCTGGATGCGACCTTGCTGCACATGGTGAAGGGCGCCAGCACCGCCATTTCGATTTCGCCGGTGACCTGCGCCTCCTGTTCGGTCACCTGGCTGTCGAGCGCGTAGACGCGGTTGATGCGGAGGAAGCTGCCGCACGAATTGGCCGCATGGATCCGTGCCGCGCAGAAGTCGACCGCGTCGGTGTCGGGGATGCGGGCCGCGACCTGCCGGCCGAACACCTTTCTGGGGTCGCCCTTTGCCGTGCGGATCTCGTCGGCCTTGTGCTTTAGATGGTCGGAGAGACAATCCTCTGCGGATTCGAGCTCCTGGAGCGGCACGTTCTCCTTGCCGACCAGATTGCATTTGCGATCGCGCTCTCGTGTCCACCTGCCATATTCGGCGAAGGCAAAGCGCGCCGCGGTCGGGTCCAGCTTGCCGATCAGGCCGAGCACCTGGCCATTGAGCTCCGTTTCGGCGAGTGCCAGCGACGGGTCCGCACAGATCACCGCGCCCGCCGCGGTGTTGGCAGCGAGGCAGTCGAAATCCGGATCGCGCAGGATCGCGGCGCGCTCCTCTGTCACCTTGAGCAGGCACGCCTTTACCCGCTCGAAATCGTCGGGGCGGATCGCGGTCTGGCCGACGATGCCGCAGCCGAGATTGCGCTGGCGGATCCAGATCGCATTCTCCTCGATCGCGGGAAGGCGATCGGGCAGCCGGGCGAGCCGCGCCTCGATCGCGGTGTTCAGCTTCTCGGCGGCGGCGGCAAGCGCGGCATCACCGCAGAACAATTGATTGCCGGGGTCGCGAATCTGCTGGCAGTTGTTCTTGGCGAACAGCGGCAGCCGATCGGCGATGGAGCGGTCGGACTGCGCTGACGCGGGTGAGGCGAGCGCCAGCAACGCAATCACAGTCAGCACGATGAACCGCATTCCCGTCGCCCCCGCAAAGCCGTGGCCATGCTAGCCGTCCGGATCGCGTCGTGGAATGGGTTTTTGGTGAACCGAGGTTCGTAGCCCGGCTGAAGCGTAATCCGGGATTCGAGCGATAAGCGACCGCGCCCCGGATTTCGCTGCGCTCCATCCGGACTACAAGATGGCTCAGCGCGCCTCGACGGCCATCATCGAGACCTGCATCGGTTCGTCGACATATTTCATCACGGCCGACCGATGGAGCGCGAACAGCGGCTGGTAGCTCCGCGCAGCGTCGTCCTCGACCATCGCCATGCGGCGGTTGTCGAGCATCAGCCAGCGGCCATCGAGGCGCGCGGCGACAACCGCATGCTCCTCGCCGGCCCTGACGTCGCGCACCACGACGATGCGGAGATCCTCGGCGGCCACGCCCGCCAGCCGCAACGCGGCGAGCTTGGCGATGGCATAGTCCTCGCAGTCGCCGGCGCCGCGCGAGAAGGTCGCAAGCGGCGAGCTCCAGACGTCGTCGATGCCGTCATTGGCGGCCCGGATGGCAAGGTTGATGGCGCGGTTGGTCTCGCCGAGCCGGGCGCGGCCGTCGCGGGCGCGGGCCTGGTCGACGATGGCGAGCAGCTTCAGGGCCGCCGGCGAAGCGCAATTGTCGCGGTCACCGTCGCATAGCGCGAGCTGCACCATGTCGCCGTCGAGCTTGTCCTTCAGCAGGAGCCATTTCTGTTGCAGGCTGCCGGCGGAGATGGCGAAGGCGAACACGCCGAACGGCTCGGCGGATTTGCGCACGAGTAGGCCTGCGCCCGGCGACAGCAGCGTGCCGGCGCGAAGCTCGGCGGCCGACCCACACAGGACCAATCCGCACAGGACAAGGATTGCGCGCCAGGCGCGCGAGCGAGCAGCGGTCTCCATCTGACATCCCCTTCCGGCTTCGGTCCAAGTCCCCCTCGACCTGAACGCGCCGGGCTTTGTTGCTTTCGCGGAGATAGTGCGAGACGGGCTGTTTTGTTCTGCTTAACGCGCCCGGCTGGGGTTCCAAATCCGGGGAACAGGCTGAAACAGGCTCGTCCAAATTGCGTAAAATTTTACGATTCGCCGGCTAGGAGGTGTCAGTTCGCCGCGAAATCGAGCCAATTGCAGACATAGGTTGTGGAAGTGCCGAATCTGGGTCCTATGGCTAACGACCCCCTATTTCATGGGGTTCTGTTAGTTAGGTCACAGATTTAAGTGCGTATTTGCCGCAGGATGCTGCGGGACCTCGCGACGGTAAGATGACGCAAGTATCTGCTCTTTGACTATACGGCAGGTTACTTTGGATGATTGGAAATGCGTGGAAACAGGCCGAATTCGACTTCCGAATATTTAAAAGGTTACTTTCGCTTCTCTGGAGCGACGCCAAGACGTGGGGTTTCCTGGGGCCAAGTGATGCGAAATCACACAAGCAATAGATGGTATCGCTAAGGACTTGCTAATGCTATGCAAGCTTAGGCGGTCGATACTTACTTAAATTTTAACCCTTTTTACGGTGCCCGGTTGAACTACGCTGGCCAATTTGACGCCGCGATTCCTTTGGACGGCCAGGGTTCCCGTTCGCCCGGCGGCGCTCATGTCGATTCCTTTACGGCGAAAGCGCAGGGCCACGTGCCCGAGGGCGCGTTCGTTGTTCCCGACCCCAACCTGATCTTCAACGGCGAATTCAAGCGCGCGGGTCTCGATCTCGTGCTGTCCCACGAGGGGCACGAGTTCGTCGTTCACGATTATTTCAGGGGCGACAAGCGCGCCGCGCTCGCCTCCCCCGACGGCGCCCATCTCACCGGCGAAATCGTCAACGTGCTCACGGGCCATGTCCAGGTCGCTCAAGCCGCCCCCGGCGGCGCTGCCGCGGCCCAGGTCATCGGCCACGTCACCAAGCTCGTGGGCAGCGCGACCGCGATCCGCAACGGCGTCTCGGTCATCCTGAACAACGGCGACAACGTCGAGAAGGGTGACGTGGTCTCGACCGGCGCGGATTCCACGCTCGGCATCACCTTCATCGACGGCACCGTGTTCGGCCTGTCCTCGAATGCGCGGATGGTGTTGAACGAGATGGTCTACGACCCCAACGGGTCGAGCAACTCCTCGCTGCTGAGCCTCGTCGCCGGCACCATCACCTTCGTCGCCGGCGAGACCGCCAAGCACGGTGACATGAAGATCGACACGCCGGTTGCCACCATGGGCATCCGCGGCACCGCCGTGCTGACCCAGATCAACTTCGTCGTTCCCGCCGGTGGCGGCGATCCGCAGCCGCAGGCGAGCTTCCAGGTGCTGGTCGAACCGAACGGCACGACGGGCTCCTACATCCTGTTCGACAAGGTCACGCTGCTGCCGATCGCGACGGTCAACCAGGCCGGCCAGATGATCCAGATCAGCGGCGGCAACGTCTCGATCTCCAATGCGCTGATGTCGCCGGATGTTCAGAAGCTGATCACGGACGTGTTCACGCTGAAGTTCACCGACAACAACACCAACACCAAGCTGACCACGAACTTCACCGACACGCTCACGCCGATGAGCCTGGACGTGGTGTTCAAGTCGGGGGGCGGCGCCGTCGCGACCGCGACATTCGTCAATCTCAATCCGCAGGGATCGGAGGCGCCCAGCACGTCCACGCCGCCCATCGTGCGTATCCCCGGCCAGCCGATTGTGCAGAGCTTCGACGCCGGCGGCAATGTGAAGTCGGCGTTCGCGCTGACCGAGCGTGCCGACACCACCGGCGACACGCATTCCGATACGATTTCCGGCCTGATCAGATTCGTCGATCAAAACCTCGGCGACCGGCCGACGGTGAGCATCAGCCTCGCCGAAGCGCCGAACTATGTCTACAAGGACGCCGGCCAGCACGACGTCACCGGCTCGCTCTCGGCGCTCCAGAAGCAGGACATCGCGGCGACCCAGATCCAGATCAACGTCGCCCCCGACGCCGGCAACAATAACAACGGCTCGGCGGTCTGGACGTACACGATCCCGGACAAAGTCTTCGACTTCCTCGCGGCCGGCGAAACGCTGACGCTGACCTATATGGTCCGCGTCGACACCAATTTCGCAGTCAATCCCGAGTCCAAGTTCATCCCGATCACCATCACGGTCACGGGAACGAACGACAAGCCCACCGTCGCGACGTTGGGCGGAACCGTCATCGAGAAGGTCGGGACCGGCAACGAGACTCTGGATACCATCACGGGCACCGTCACCTTCACCGACGTCGATCTGACGGACCGCCCGATCGTGAGCGCGGCGCTCTCGTCGACCCAGCCGTTCAAATATCTCGATGCGCAAGGCCACGACATCACGTCGACGCTGACGCCGCAGCAGCTCGCGGCGATCGCCGCCGTCGAGGTGCCGCTGACCGTGGTACAGGGCGCTGGAAACAGCAATAACGGTTCGGCCACCTGGACCTACAGCGTTCCCGACCATCTGTTCGATTTCCTCGCCAAAGGCGAGAAGCTGACCCTCAACTACGTGGTGCAGGTCGATGACGGGCACGGCGGTGTCGTCAGCACGCCGGTTACCGTGTCCATCGACGGTGCGGACGTCAATGTCGAGGGCACCAACGACGTTCCGACGATCGTCGAAGATCTGACCACGCCGACCGGTGCGGTGACCGAGGATACGGCGGCCACGCTCGCCGCCAACGGCACCATCACATTCAATGACCCTGATCTCACGGATACGCACACCGCGAGTTTTTCGCTGAAGTCGACGATTTCGAGCGCGCATCTGCCAGGCTTCAGCGACGGCACCGCGCATATCGGCACGTTCGCGCTTGCTCCAGTCGTTGAAAGCCCGGGCGCCAGCTCCCGCGGGTCAGTGGGCTGGACCTTCACGCTCGACGACAACGACCCGGTGCTGCAGTCGCTGGCCGAAGGGCAGACCATCACGCAGGTCTATACTGTCAGGATCGACGACCATCACGGTGGGACCGTCACCCGGGACGTCACGGTCGTCATCACCGGCAAGAACGACGCGCCGACCGTCACCAGCGGTGCCGCGGCGGCGACAGGTCATGTCGTCGAGGACGCGGGCCCGACGCTGTCGATCGACGGCACGCTGGCGATTCAAGACCTCGATCTGATCGACACCCATGCGGCGCAGGCGGTGTTCAAGTCCTCGTCCATCAGCTCGGCTCTGCCGGGCTTCGATGCCGACAGCACGCACATCGGCACGTTCACGATCGATCAGTCGGTGCTGGAGTACAATACCGACACGAGCAATGGCGCGACGCTGGGTTGGCACTTCACCCTCGACAACAGCAATGCAATGCTGCAGTCGCTGGCGCAGGGCCAGACCATCACGCAGATCTACACCGTTACGTTCGACGATCATCATGGCGGTACCGTCAGCCAAGACGTCACTGTCACGATCACGGGCGTCAATGATGCACCGACGATCACGAGCGATGCCGCCGCAGCGACGGGCGCGGTGACCGAGGATGAGTGCGCCTCGCTCACGGCCGACGGCACGCTGGCGATCCAGGATCTGGACCTGATCGACACCCACACGGCGGCATGGTCGTTCAAATCTTCGTCCGTCAGCTCGGACCTGCCGGGCTTCGGAGCCAGCTCGCATATCGGCACCTTCACGATTGATGCGGTGTCCGAATCCGGCAGCGACAACGACAACGGCGCGACACTGGGCTGGCATTTCACGCTCGACAACAGCGACCCCGTGCTGCAGTCGCTGGCGGAAGGGCAGACCATCACCCAGGTCTACACCGTCACGTTCGACGACAAGCACGGCGGCAAGATCAGCCAGGACGTGACCGTCACCATCACCGGCACCAACGATGCGCCGACGGTGTCCTATGTCACGTCGAACTACATGAATTTCGACGGCCAGACCATCGCGGTCGGTGACGTGCCGACGGTCGCGTCCGATGGAGTTACGCTGGATGGCTGGGTAAACTGGAACGGAGCCGCTGCGCCCGACGGCCAGGTCCTGTTCTACAACGGCAATACCTCGACAGCCGGCTTCGGTCTTATCGGTACCGTCGTCAGCGGCAACCTGGAGATCGAAATTCTCGAGGGAGGCGTCGATATCCTGGATACCGGCTTCGCGCTCACTGCAGGGCAATGGCATAACCTCGCCTTGACGCGCGATCAGGGTACCTTCACGCTTTTTGTCGATGGGAACGCCGTCTACTCCCACAGTGGAGGCGTGAACGCGGTCGGCAGCGGCCAGGATCCGTCCTACATGATGATCGGGGCCGCAAGCGACAGGTACGCCCCCGGCTTCGGGGCGCAGGGCTTCACCGGCTCGATCGCCGATGTCAGCGTCTGGACCACCGCGCTGACGCAAGCTCAGATCCAGTCGATCGACTTCACCGCGCTCACCGGCAACGAGGCCAATCTGGCCGCGTATTACCAGCTCGCCGACGGCGGTGGGACCACGGCCTCCAATGCGGTCAACCCCGCCAAGAGCCTCGCCATCGCGGGCGATGCAGACTGGGCAAGCAGCACCTCCGGGCCGGGCGGCGCCGTTGCCGATTTGGTGGAAACCAATGCCGGCCAGCTCGCGCATGGCGTGCTGGTGGTCTCCGACGTCGATGCGACCGATCACGTCACGGTGGCGGTCAGCGAGGTACAGGTTACGCTCGACGGCGTGCTGCAAACGGGCAGCGTCGGCGGGTTGTCGAATGCCGACCTCCTCGCGGATCTCACTGTCCCCTCGGGTGATATCCTCGACGGTACCGCGACTCATACGCAGTTCACCTGGACCTTCAATTCGCACGGGCAGGCGTTCGATTTCCTCGCCGCCGGCCAGACGCTGTCGCTGCAATACACGATCGTTCCGTCGGATGCCGAGGGCGCTGGCACGAGCGCAGTCGTTACCGTCAACATCGCCGGCAGCAACGACGCGCCGACGTTGGCCGATCTCCACATCGGACCGCTCGAGGATACGACGGCCGACGACACCTTCTGCGATCTGACCGGGACGTTGGCGGGCAACGATGTCGATACCGGCGAGACGGCGACGCTGACCTATGCCGTCATCAACGCGGATCACCACGCGGCGACGACAGCTGGCGGACATTACGGGACGCTGACGGTCAATCCCGATGGCAGCTACAGCTACGTTCCGAACGCCGCCGCGATCAACGCGCTGGCCGACGGCTCCTACGCGGATATTTTCACGGTCCAGACCACGGATGTGCACGGTGCAACCGGCACGGCCACGCTCACCGTGGACGTGACCGGCGCGGACGAGAGCGACGCTCCGGTGATCGACGTCGACCAGATTTACGTCACGCAGGAAGGCGACATGGTGTTCGTCCATGGCATCACCGTCGCCGACGCCGACGCTGCTCCCGATGAAACCTTCACACTCACTGCGGCGGCGGATTCGGGCACATATGTGGAGCCAGCATCGACGTCCGATACCTTGGCGAGCGTCAACTCGGCCCTTCAATATCTGACATACGCCGAGCCGAGCCAGGGTGCGCCTGCTACGGATAAGCTGGCGATCACCGTCACGGACAGCCACGGTGCGAGCGATACGGTCAACCTGATCTTCAATCTGGCCGAACAAGGCCCGGTGACCCTCGCCAGCACAGATAGCAAGGATGTGTTGTTCGGGACGGGCTATCAGGATCAATTCGTGTTCGCGGCCAATTCGAATCGCGACATCATTCTGGATTTCACGCACAATCAGGACCACATCGACCTGTCGGCCGTCGTGACCACCGCCAGCGTGTCCGACTGGATGGCTCAGCACGTGGCTGCGTCTGGAACGGATACTCTGATCACGCTCGATGCGGCGAACACCATCCTCGTCAAGGGTGTCAGTCTTCAGGCGAGCGACTTCATAGTGCATTCCTGACACCCCTGGGCGAGGCCGATCGTTGGCACACCAGGTCGGAGCTGCCGCTCGTCGTCAAAGCGTGATATTCCACCAGCATGAAACGTCTCAAGATCCTGCGACGGTGGTTTGCGCGCAAGTTCGGCTTTGCGCGGCTGATGTGCCTTGCGCTGCTGGTCGTGTTCGCCGGCGCGCGGCTGTGGGACCCGCCGCCGATCCAGGAATTGCGGCTGCGCACCTTCGACATGTTCCAGCTGATCGATCCTCGCCATAAGACGGCGCGGCCGGTTACCATCGTCGACATCGACGACAAGAGCCTCGCCAGGCTCGGACAATGGCCGTGGCCGCGCACGCGCATCGCCGACCTGATCCAGAACCTCACCAACAATGGCGCGGTGGCGATCGGCTTCGACGTCGTGTTCTCGGAACCCGACCGGCTCAACCCGGATCTGGTCGCGAGCCACATGCGCTATCTGGACGATGCCACCCGCGCCAAGCTGCGCGAGCTGCCGAGCAACGACCAGATTCTCTCCGATGCGATCAAGCGCTCGCGCGTGGTGCTGGGCGAGACCGGGCTTCCCGAGGTTTTGACCGAGCTTGATAAATCACTTCCGCTCACGGGGGTGGCGACCGTGGGCGAGGAGAGCGCCGAACGCTTCCTGTTCGAATTTCCAGGCTTGCTGCGCAACATGCCGATCATCGAGAGGGTTGCTGCCGGCCGCGGCCTGTTTTCGATCAGGAAAGAGCGGGACGGGTTCATCCGCCGCGTGCCGATGATCATGCGCGCCCAGGGCAACATCATGCCCTCGCTCAGCCTCGAGATCCTGCGGGTCGTCACGGGCACGCCGACGCTGCTGGTCAGGACCGACAAGACCGGCGTGCGGGCCGTGCGTCTCAAGGGCGTCGAGATCCCCACTGACAAGAACGGCCAGTTCTGGGTGCACTATGCCCGCCGGGATCCCTCGATCTACGTCTCCGCGGCCGACGTGCTCGACAACAGCGCGTCGCCGAGCAAATTCGCCGGCAAGCTGGTACTAGTCGGGACCTCCGCGGCCGGGCTCAACGACATCAAGACCACGCCGGTATCCTCGACCATGCCGGGCGTGGAGATCCACGCCCAGGTGCTGGAGAGCGTGCTGAGCGGCGCGGCGATCTCGCAGCCAAATTACGCACTCGGCGTCGAGCTGCTCGCCGCGCTCATCATCGGCCTGCTGGTGATCATATTCACGCCGAATCTCGGACCTGTGCGCCTGGTGCTTGCGGGTGGGGCCTTCGCTGCGATCCTGGTCGGCGTATCCTGGTTCTTCTACGCACAGTACCGCTATCTCATCGACTTCACCTACCCGTTGCTGTCGACCACCGCGGTTTACCTGACGCTGATCTTTGCGAGCTTCGTGCGCGAACAGCGGCAGCGCGTGCAGATTCGCGGGCAATTTGCGCAATACATGTCGCCGGTGCTGGTCGAGCAACTCGTGCAATCGCCGGAGAAGCTCGTGCTCGGCGGCGAGGAGCGCGAGATGACGATCATGTTCTCCGATGTGCGCGGCTTCACGACGATCTCGGAGAGCTACAAGCACGATCCACAAGGGCTCATCGAGCTGATGAACCGCTTCCTGACGCCGCTGACCGACGTCATCATCGAGCGGAAGGGCTACATCGACAAATATATGGGCGACGCCATCATGGCGTTCTGGAACGCGCCACTCGACGATGCCGAGCACCAGATCAACGCCTGTGAGGCCGCGATCCAGATGCTGGAGCAGATCGACACGGTCAACAAGGAGCGCGAGCAGGAAGCCGCCGAGGGCGGCCGCGTCTACATCCCGCTCAATGTCGGCATCGGCCTCAACACCGGCATCGGCGTGGTCGGCAACATGGGCTCCGACCTGAAGAAGAACTACTCGGTGCTCGGCGACAGCGTGAACCTGGCATCGCGTCTCGAAGGGCAAACCAAGGAATACGGCTTTCCCATCATCGTCGGCTCTCGCACCGCGCTCGCCGCCAAGGACAGGTTCGCGATCCTCGAGCTCGACTTCATCATGGTCAAGGGCAAGACCGAGCCGGAGGTGATCTACGCCATCGCCGGCCGCGAGGACGTCATGCATTCCGGCGCCTTCCAGCGCCTGCGCAACATCACCATCGAGATGCTCGGCTGCTACCGCGGCCGCGACTGGCAGGGCGCACTCGATGCGATCGAACGCGGCCGTCACAGCGAAGACGCCGATACGCTGGAGAAGCTGTTCAGGCTCTACGAGGCGAGGATCAAGGATTTCCAGCTCAACCCGCCGCCGGAAGGCTGGACCGGGGCCTATGCGCTGCTGACGAAGTAGTGTTTCGAGCGTGTAGTCCCGGCTAACGCCTCACATTCGCTGTCGTCCCTGCGAACGCAGGGACCCATAACCACAGAGAGTGGTTACGGCAGCGAGCGGGTAACTCCGAGTCTTCGCCAAACCACTCCCTGTGGTTATAGGTCCCGGGTCTGCGCTGCGCTTGCCCGGGACGACAGCTGAGTTTTGATGCGTGAGCACCAAATATCAACTCTCGTAGGGTGGGCAAAGGCGCGGTAGCGCCGTGCCCACGATCTTGCTCGGCAATGTAGAAATGGTGGGCACGCTTGCGCTTTGCCCACCATACGACACCTGCGTTGGCCCCTCACTCCATCCCGATGGTCGTCAGATCCTGAAACCAGTGCTGGGCCTGCACGAACTGCTTGATCTTCGGCGACAGCGCGTGCGGGTTGGTATCGTGCACGACCCAGACCAGCGTGGCGTCGTCCACGATCAGCGCGTGTGCCTGCGCCAGCAGCTCGTCCTGCTTGGCGCTGTCGAACGTCTGCTTGGCCTCGTCGATCAGAGCATCCACCTTCGGATTCTTGTAGCCGCCCCAGTTGACGCCGACAGGCGCGATCTGGCCCGAATGGAAGAAGCGGACGATAGCGTAAAGCGGGTCTGACGTGACGTAGGCGATGTTGTTGGCGGTGATGCCGGCGTTGATCTCGTCGGCCGCGCCCTTGCGCCAGTGCGTATAGAGCGTTTCGAGCTCGACCACCTTGAAGTCGATGTCGATGCCGATCTCTTTAAAACTCTGCTGCAGGAATTCGTTCATCGGCAGCGATAGCATCTGGCCGGTACCTCCTTGCGCGATGATGAAGGTGGCCTTCAGTGGCTTGGCCTTGGAGTAGCCGGCCTCCTCGACCAGCTTCTTCGCTGCAGCCAGATCGTATTTCAGCTCGAAGCCCGGCTTGCCGAACCACGGGCTCGACGGGTCGACCTGGCCCTTGGCAGGCTTGGCAAGGCCATTCATCAGCCCGACCACGGCGTCACGGTCGATCGCGAGGTTCAGCGCCTTGCGCAGGCGGATATCGGTCCAGGGCGAGCCCGGCAGCACGCTGAGATGATAATTCCAGACATGCGGCGTGACGTTGTCGACGAGCTTCATGCCGGCCGCTTTCAGTTGCGGCACGGCATCCGGCGCCGGCGTCTCGATCAGATCGACCTGTCCCGCAAGCAGCGCGTTGGTGCGGGTCAGTGCTTCCGGCATCGGCACCAGCACGATCTTGTCGGCCTTCGGGATGCGCTTCTTATTCCAGTAGTCCACATTCTTGCTGAGTTCTGCGAGCTCGCGCGGCACCAGCTTGGTCAGCTTGAACGGGCCGGTGCCGGAGGGCTGGCTGGCGAACTTGTCCCAATCCTTGCCGAGCTTGTCGTACTGCGCAGGGCTCGATACCAGAAACCACAGCATCTGATAGGGGAAGAAGGAGTCGACCGTCTTCGTGGTGATCTCCACGGTGAAATCGTCGACCTTGGCGTAGCTCGCAACGGAGGGAAGGCGGGTCTTCACCTGCGCGCTCTGCCGTTTGTCGAATTGCGGCGCCTTGTCGTTGAGCACCTTGTCCAGATTCCAGATCACGGCGTCGGCGTTGAACTCGCTGCCGTCGTGAAACTTGACGCCCTTGCGAAGCGTGAAGCGCCATTTGGTCTTGTCGGCATCATCCACCTTCCACTCGGTGGCGAGCCCCGGCACCAGCTTGCCAGGCCGGTCGGCGACATCCATCTCCCAGGCGACCAAGGGATCGTAGATCGTGTAGGCCGTGAACTGATAGGCGCCGGCGCCGCGATCGGGCTGACCCGTGGTGAGCGGAATGTCGGCCATCGAGATGCCGTAGCGCACCACCGTTTCGGCGCGCGCCGAGATTGCGGACAACGCCAGCGCAAGCACGGCGAGACAAATCGATAGACGAACACGCATGGCCCAAAGCTCCCAGGGGATTTCGGGACCGAACTTGCAATCTTGATGCCAGAATAGGCAGCGCGGCGCGTGCACCCGCCTGCGGGCTACAAGGACTTGTCGTCGCAGGGCCAAATCGCAGAATAAGTTTCTCTTTGGCATAGCCATTGCATACGATTGCATCAAAAATAGTCATCGAAGCCGGAAAAGGATTGAGGCGATGCTTACTAAGAAGAAGAACACGCGCGCGGCATTGATCGCGGTGCTCGCTCTAACGACGGCGGCCGCATGGCCGCGCGAGGCCAGTGCCGAAACCGTGCTGCGCATCGGCATGACCGCTGCCGATATTCCGCGCACACTTGGCCAGCCGGATCAGGGTTTCGAAGGCAACCGCTTCACCGGCCTCACCATGTACGACGCGCTGACCGGCTGGGACCTGTCCTCCGCCGAGAAGGCGAGCGTGGTGATTCCCGGCCTTGCCACCGAGTGGAAGGTCGACGATGCCGACAAGACCAAGTGGGTGTTCAAGCTGCGCCCCGGCGTGACCTTCCATGATGGCTCCCCGTTCAATGCGGATGCCGTGGTGTGGAACGTCGAGAAGGTGTTGAAGCAGGACGCGCCGCAGTTCGACGCCAGCCAGGTCGGCGTCACGGCCTCGCGCATGCCGACGCTGGCTTCTGCGAAGAAGATCGACGACATGACGGTCGAGCTCACCACCAAGGAGCCCGACAGCTTCCTGCCGATCAACCTCACCAATTTGTTCATGGCGAGCCCGGCGAAGTGGCAGCATTTCTACGACAAGGCCGAAGGCGCCGACGCCAAGGCCAAATCGCAGGCGGCGTGGACGGCCTTCGCCAAGGACGCCGCAGGCACCGGCCCGTGGAAAATGGCGAGCTTCACGCCGCGCGAGCGGCTCGAGCTCGTGAAGAACGCGAGCTATTGGGACGAGGCGCGCGTGCCCAAGGTCGACAAGATGGTGCTGTTGCCGATGCCGGAGGCCAACGCACGCACCGCGGCGCTGCTCTCTGGGCAGGTCGACTGGGTCGAGGCGCCGGCTCCGGACGCTCTGCCCGAACTGAAGCAGCGCGGCTTCAAGCTCTACGCCAACGAGCAGCCGCATGTCTGGCCGTGGCAGTTCTCCCGCGTCGAGGGGTCGCCCTGGAACGACATCCGCGTGCGCAAGGCCGCCAACCTTTGCGTCGATCGCGAAGGCCTCAAGGACGGCCTGCTCGCCGGCCTGATGGTGCCGGCGACCGGCACCTTCGAGCCCGGCCATCCCTGGCGCGGCAAGCCGAGCTTCGAGATCAAGTATGACAAGGCGGCTGCGCAAAAGCTGATGCAGGAGGCCGGCTTCGGCCCCAACAAGAAGCTGACGGTGAAGACGCAGACCTCCGCCTCGGGTTCGGGCCAGATGCAGCCCTTGCCGATGAACGAGTATCTCCAGCAGGCCCTTGCCGAATGCTACTTCGATGTGCAGCTCGACGTCATCGAATGGAACACGCTGTTCACCAACTGGCGCCGCGGCGCCAAGGATCCCTCGGCCAACGGTTCGCACGCGACCAACGTGACCTATGCGGCGATGGATCCGTTCTTCGCGCTGGTGCGCTTCCTGCAATCGGGCATGGCGCCGCCGGTCTCGAACAATTGGGGTTTCATCAACAATCCCAAGTTCGACGAGCTGGTGAAGAAGGCGCGACAGACCTTCGATCCCGCCGCGCGTGACGCCGCGCTCGCCGAGCTGCACGCGGCCTCCGTCGACGATGCCGCCTTCCTGTACGTCGCCCACGACGTCGGCCCCCGCGCGATGAGCCCGAAGGTGACCGGCGTCGTGCAGCCGAAGAGCTGGTTCATCGACTTCTCGCTGGTGTCGATGAAGTAGTTCGCACCACACGAACAGTGCACCCTCTCCCCTTGTGGGAAAGGGTGGCTTCGCGACAGCGAAGCCGGGTGAGGGGTCTCTCTCCGCGAGTGGCCCTTTCCCTCATCCGATAACGCTGTATCCGCGGGTAGAACCCCTCATCCGGCGCCGGAGCCGAAGCTTCGCTTCGGCGTCGACTTAAAAACGGCCGCCGGAGGCGGCCTATGCCACCTTCTTCCACAAGGGGAGAAGGAAGAAAGAACCAAACGTGCTCGCCTATATCGCCAGACGCATCGTCTACGTCGTTCCGATCGTCATCAGCGTCGCGCTGGTGTGTTTTCTGCTCGTGCACATCACGCCGGGTGATCCGCTGGTCGCGGTGCTGCCGGCCGATGCCTCGCAGGAGCTCGCGGCGCAGCTGCGCGCGGCCTACGGTTTTGATCGGCCGCTGCCGGTGCAGTTCGGCTTGTGGCTGATGCGCGCGCTGCACGGCGATCTCGGCAATTCCATCGCGACGGGGCGCCCGGTGCTCGCCGAAGTCATGCGCGCCGTCAGCAATACCGTCACGCTGGCGATTGCCGCCGCCATCATCGGCTTCACCATGGGCATCCTGCTCGGCCTGATCGCCGGCTACTTCCGCGAGACCTGGATCGACAAGGTCGCGACGTCCTTTGCCATTGCGGGCGTCTCCGTGCCGCACTACTGGCTCGGCATGGTGATGGTCATCATCTTCTCGGTGCAGCTGAACTGGCTGCCCGCGGTCGGCGCCGGGCCCGGCGGCTCCGCCACCTGGGCCTGGGACTGGGCACACCTGCAATACCTCGTGCTGCCGGCGATCACGACATCGGTGATTCCCATGGGTATCGTCACCCGCACGGTGCGGGCGCTGACCGGCGACATCCTGAGCCAGGATTTCGTCGAGGCCTTGCGCGCCAAGGGGCTGCATGAGCGCGGCGTGTTCCGCCACGTCATCAAGAACGCCGCGCCCACCGCGCTCGCGGTAATGGGGCTGCAATTGGGTTACATGCTCGGCGGCTCGATTCTGATCGAGACCGTGTTCTCCTGGCCGGGCTCGGGCTTCCTGCTCAACTCGGCGATCTTCCAGCGCGATTTGCCGCTGCTGCAGGGCACGATCCTGATCCTGGCGCTATTCTTCGTCTTCCTCAATCTCATGGTCGACATCGCGCAAGCCGCGATCGATCCGCGCATCAAGCGGGGCTGATAATGAGTTCAGCTGTCGCCACGCAAAAGGTGCTCCCCCTCTCCCGCTTGCGGGGAAGGGGCGGGGTGGGGGTGTCTCCGCAATCGAGGACCCCCAAGAGGAGAGAACCCTCACCCGGCGCACGGGACGATGCTTCGCATCGCCCGGAGCGCCGACCTCTCCCGCAAGCGGGAGAGGTGCACCACCTCCTTGGCTCGCATCGATCGTACCAACGACTGGGAGCCAGCCAATGAGCGACCTTCCGTTGTCCGCCACCGCCGATGCCGCGCTGCAGGCCGCGCCGGCAACCAAGGCGCGGGGTTATTGGGCGACCGTCGTCCGCCGCATCCGGCGCGACAAGGTCAGCATGGCTTGCGCGCTGGTGCTGCTGCTGATCTTCCTCTCCGCGATCCTCGCGCCCTGGCTGGGTCTGGAAGATCCCTACAAGGGCTCCATGATCCGCCGCCTGCGCCACATCGGAACCGTTGGCTACCCGCTCGGCACCGACGAGCTCGGCCGCGACATGCTGGCGCGGCTGATCTATGGCGGGCGGCTGTCTCTGGTCATCGGCATTCTGCCCGTGATCCTTGCCTTCTGCATCGGCACCTCGCTCGGCCTCGTCGCCGGCTATGTCGGCGGCAGGCTCAACACCGCGATCATGCGCACGATCGACGTGTTCTACGCCTTTCCTTCGGTGCTGCTGGCGATCGCGATCTCCGGCGCGCTGGGGGCCGGCATCCTCAATTCCATCGTGTCGTTGACGGTCGTGTTCGTGCCGCAGATCACCCGCGTCGCCGAAAGCGTCACCACGGGCGTGCGCAACATGGACTTCGTCGAGGCCGCGCGTGCCTCGGGCGCCGGACCCATCACCATCATGCGCGTGCACATCCTCGGCAATGTGCTCGGCGCGATCTTCGTCTATGCCACCAGCCTGATCTCGGTCTCGATGATCCTCGCCGCCGGTCTCTCCTTCCTCGGTCTCGGCACAAAACCGCCGGAGCCGGAATGGGGCCTGATGCTCAACACATTACGCACCGCGATCTACGTCAATCCCTGGGTCGCCGCATTGCCGGGCGCTATGATCTTCGCGGTCTCGATCTGCTTCAACCTGCTCTCGGACGGCCTGCGCAGCGCCATGGACATCAGGAACTAGGCCATGAGCGAAACCAACACATCCGTCGAAATGTTGGAGCCGGTCGAAGACCGCGGCGGCGTCGCGCAGCCGCTGCTGCAGGTCAACGGGCTGACCAAGCACTTCCCTGTACGCGGCGGGCTGTTCGCCGCCAAACGCACCGTGCGCGCCGTTGACAACGTCTCCTTCGCCGTTGCCAAGGGCGAGACCGTCGGCATTGTCGGTGAATCCGGCTGCGGCAAGTCCACCACCGCGCGCCTGCTGATGCATCTGATGCCGCGCGACACCGGCGACATCATCTATGACGGCATGACCGTCGGTCAGTCGCTGTCGCTGCGTGAATTGCGCCGCGGCATGCAGATGGTGTTCCAGGACTCCTACGCTTCTCTCAACCCGCGCCTGACGATCGAGGAATCGATCGCCTTCGGCCCGAAGGTGCACGGCATGGCCGATGGCGCGGCACGCGCATTGGCGCGCGAGCTGCTCGGCAAGGTGGGCTTGCGCCCGGAGAACTTCGCCAACCGCTATCCGCACGAGATCTCCGGCGGCCAGCGCCAGCGCGTGAATATCGCACGCGCGCTGGCGCTGTCGCCGCGACTTGTGATTTTGGACGAAGCGGTCTCCGCGCTCGACAAATCCGTCGAGGCGCAGGTGCTCAACCTGCTTGCCGATCTCAAGCGCGAGTTCGGCCTCACCTATCTGTTCATCAGCCACGACCTCAACGTCGTGCGCTACATCTCGGATCGCGTGCTGGTGATGTATCTCGGCGAAGTCGTCGAGCTCGGCCCGGTCGACCAGGTCTGGGATAGTCCTGCGCATCCCTACACGCGCGCGCTCCTTGCGGCGATGCCATCGTCCGACCCCGACCGGCGCACCGAGCAGCCGCCGATCACCGGCGATCCGCCCAATCCGATCGACCCGCCCCCGGGCTGCCGCTTCCACACCCGTTGCCCGTTTGCGGAGCCGCTCTGCGCAAATGCGACACCAAAGCTCACCGCGCTCGATAATATGGGCCACGAGACCGCGTGCTACATGGCGATCCCGGGTTCAGGCCATAGCCGCGCGCCCAGGGAGAAGACCGCATGACGAGACCGACACCGAAAGAGATCAAGCCCATCGCGCAAATCGCCGGCGTCCCCGTGGACGACGAGATCGCGACGCGTATCTCCAATTCCATCGGGCCTGCCTTCGAAGGCTTCGCAGCCATTGCCGGCACGCTGCCGTTCGACCTCGAGCCCGCGCTCTATCCGATTGCGCAGACGCAGAAGGTGTCGAAATGAGCGCTGAGCCTGCATTGATGACGCTCACCGAGGTCGCGCGCGCGATCGCGATGAAGCAGCTGTCCTCGCAAGAGGTGACGCGCGCGCTGCTGCAGCGCGTCGCGCAGTGGCAGCCGCATCTCCACGCCTTCATGTCGATCGAGGCCGAGGCTGCATTGAAAGCGGCGGAGGCCGCCGATTCCGAGCTCGCCAAGGGCAATGTCCGTGGTCCCCTGCATGGCGTGCCGCTCGCGCACAAGGACATGTATTACGATGCCGGCCACGTCGCGACCTGCGGCTCGCTGATCCGCCGCGATTTCGTGCCGACCGTGACCTCCACGGCGTTGCAGCGGTTGAAGGACGCCGGCCAGGTCCGCCTCGGCACGCTGCATCTGGCCGAATTCGCCTATGGCCCGACCGGGCATAACGCCCATTACGGTCCGGTGCGCAATCCCTGGAACGTCGCGCACATCACCGGCGGCTCGTCGTCGGGCTCCGGCTCGGCGGTGGCCGCGCGGCTGACCTATGCGGCGCTCGGCTCCGACACCGGCGGCTCGATCCGCATGCCCGCGCATTTCTGCGGCGTCACGGGATTGAAGACCACGGTCGGTCGCGTCAGCCGGGCCGGCGCGATGCCGCTATCGCAGTCGCTCGACACCGTCGGCCCTCTCGCCCGCACCGCCGAGGATTGTGCGCTGCTGCTGGCGCTGATGGCCGGCGCGGACCCTGCGGACTCCACCTGCAGCCACGAGCCGCTGTCGGACTATGTCGGCGCGACCAAGGGCTCGCTGAAGGGCCTGAAGATCGGCGTGCCCAGCTCGTTCTATGTCGACGATCTCGACAGCGAGGTCGCGCGCGTGCTGGACGAGACCATCGCCGTGCTCAAGCGCGAGGGCGCCGACATCGTCACGGTTGAGCTGCCGGACCAGCGCCAATTGTCCTCGGCGAGCCAGCTCGTGCTCGCCGCAGAAGCTGCGGCATTCCACAAGCGCTGGATGATCGAGCGTCCGCAGGATTATGGCCCGCAGGTCCTGATGCGGCTGCAGAACGGTCTCGCCGTTCCCGCCATCACCTATCTCGAGGCAATGCGCTGGCGCGGCCCCGCGCTCGCTGCGCACCATGCGGCCACCGCCGGCGTCGATGCGGTGGTCGCACCGGCGTCGCCCGTGCCGGCGCCGACGATCGAAGAGAGCGATGTCGGCGGCGGGCCGAACGCACCGGCCATGGTGCAGCGGCTAACGCTGTTCACCCGCCCGGTCAACTTCCTCGGCCTGCCGTCGCTTACCGTGCCCTCAGGCTTCACGAAAAGCGGCCTGCCGGTCGGCATGCAGCTGATCGGCCGCTCCTTCGACGAAGCGACCCTGCTCACCATCGGCGCCGCCTTCCAGCGCGTCACCGACTATCACGATCGATTGCCGAAACTGCCGTCATGACAAAGCTCGTCGAGATTTCAGGCCTCAACATCCGTTTCACCGGGGAGCGTACGGTTTATGCCGTGAACGATCTCAGTCTCTCGCTGGGTAACAGTGAGGTATTGGGCCTGCTCGGCGAGTCCGGTTCGGGCAAGAGCGTGACACTGCGTGCGCTGATGCGGCTGTTGCCGAAGAAGCGCACGCAGATTTCCGGCGCCGTCAACGTCATGGGCCGCGACGTGCTCGCCATGAACGACGAGGAGCTGTCGTCCTTCCGCGGCCAGACCGTGTCGATGATCTTCCAGGAGCCGGCATTGGCGCTGGATCCGGTCTACACCATCGGTGCGCAGATCGCCGAAAGCGTCGTGCGCCACGAGGGCAAAAGCTACGCTGAGGGCAGGGCACGCGCGCTCGAAATGCTCGAGGTCGTGCGCATTCCCTCCGCAAAACGCCGGCTCGACGCCTATCCGCACGAGATGTCCGGCGGCATGCGTCAGCGTGCCATGATCGCGCTGGCGCTCGCCTGCCGGCCAAAAATCCTGCTCGCGGACGAGCCGACCACCGCGCTCGATGCCACCGTGCAGATCCAGATACTGCTCTTGCTGCGCGAGCTGCAGCGCGAGTTCGGCATGTCCGTCATCTTCGTCACCCATGATATCGGCGTCGCCATCGAGATCTGCGACCGTGTCGCGGTGATGTATGCCGGCCAGATCGTGGAGCAGGGCACGCTGCGCGACATCGTCCGGAGCCCGGTGCATCCCTATGCCAAGGGCCTGCTCGCCTCGACGATTCACGGCGCCAAGCGTGGCGCCCGGCTCGAAACCATCCCCGGCACGCCGCCCTCGCTGGCCGAGAAACCCCACAACTGCTCCTTCGCTCCGCGCTGCGCCGTGGCGCAGCCCCGTTGCCTGGAGCAATTGCCTGCCAATGTGCCGGTCGGGCCGGGCCGGGCGGCGCGATGTGTGCTGGCGGAGCAGGCGGCGGCGCTGTCATAATATTCGAACGGCGCTGCAGCAGCGCTCCTTCCTTTGAAATTCCTCCACGGCAACACCTGGTTGTCACAGTTCACCGGGGACCGCAGGCAAGAGCCGTTCTACTTTGCATGGGGTTGTTTTCGACTTTTTGTCGGAGCGGGTGAAGCGGCTAGCATTCACACCCCATTCATCCCGGTTCCCGTTCCATGCGGCCGTTCATGGAGAGGGACCAGACTTATGTACATTTCTAACGAAGGCCTGCTCGTCATCCTGTTCGTCGGCCTGGTGGCCGGCTGGCTCGCCGGCAAGGTGGTGCGCGGAACGGGGTTCGGGATCATCGGCGACATCGTGGTCGGCATCGCCGGCGCGCTGGTGGCGAGCTTCCTGTTTCCGAAGCTCGGCATTCGCCTCGGCACAGGCCTGGTCTCGGAGATCGTCTATTCCGCCATCGGCGCGGTCATCCTGCTGCTGGTGGTGCGGCTGGTGCGGGGCGGCGGCCGGTTCTAGCAACCGCCCGGTTCGATCGATCGGAACTAGCCGCCTCTCCAGGACCGGGGAGGCGGCGGCGGCCACTGCACCAAAAAGCCGCAAAGACTGTGAATTACCGGACTTGCGTGCGGGGCCATCAGGGGTAGATGTGGGCTATCAGGATTTTGGATGAACCCGGCTGCGTTGGACGCAGCGCGAACATGATGTTAATCCGGGGCGAGTACCCTGAATTGCCCGTGAAATCAGGGGCCTTGGCCCCCACCTGAAAGAGATCAGACTGATGGCAGCCGGTCCTGGCGTCCGCCGTTCAGAACTCGGTGACGCCTTGCGCGCTTGTCGCACGGCGTTCATCGGCGTCGGCTTGATGAGCTGCATGATCAACCTGCTCTATCTGACCGGGTCGATCTTCATGCTGGAGGTGTACGACCGGGTGCTGCCGAGCCGCAGCGTCCCGACCCTGGTCGGCCTGATCATCCTCGCCAGCTTCCTCTACATGGCGCAGGGTGTGCTCGACATGATCCGCAACCGGATCCTGGGGCGGATCGGCACCGCGCTCGATGAAGCCCTCAACAAGCGCGTGTTCGACACCATCGTGCGCCTGCCGCTTCTGGTCGGCAGCCGCAACGAGGGCCTGCAGCCGCTGCGCGATCTCGACAACGTCCGCTCCTTCCTCGGCGGCATGGGCCCGAGCGCGTTCTTCGACCTGCCCTGGCTGCCGCTCTATCTCGCCATCTGCTTCGCCTTCCACGTCATGATCGGCGTCACCGCCCTGGCCGGCGCCATCATCCTGGTCGGGCTGACGCTGGTCACCGAGTTCATGTCCCGCCAGCCGGCGCGCGAGGCGATGGGGCTTGCCGCCCAGCGCAACGATCTCGCCCAGGCCAGCCGCCGCAACGCCGAAGTCATGGTGGCGATGGGCATGGCCGGCCGGATGAACCAGCGCTGGAGCGAGGCCAACGAAAAATACCTCGCCGGCAATCAGCGCGCGAGCGACGTCGCCGGCGGTCTCGGCGCGGTCGCAAAGGTGCTGCGCATGATGCTGCAATCGGCCGTGCTGGCGGTCGGCGCCTATCTCGTCATCCACCAGGAGGCGACCGCCGGCATCATCATCGCCGGCTCGATCCTGTCCGCCCGTGCGCTCGCGCCGGTCGATCTCGCCATTGCGCACTGGAAATCCTTCGTCGCGGCGCGCCAGAGCTGGCACCGCCTCACGCGCCTCCTGGAGCAGATGCCGGCACAGACGATGCCGACCCAGCTGCAGGCGCCCACGAGCCGGCTCTCGGTCGAAGGCGTCGCCATGGTGCCGCCCGGCGACCAGCGCCTCATCGTGCAGGACATCACCTTCGCGCTCGCCGCGGGCAACGGCCTCGGCGTGATCGGTCCGAGCGGCTCCGGCAAGTCGTCGCTGATCCGCGCGCTGGTCGGGGTCTGGCAGCCGGTGCGCGGCAAGGTGCGGCTCGACGGCGCGGCGCTCGATCAATGGTCGTCCGACATGCTCGGCCGGCACATCGGCTATCTGCCGCAGGACGTCGAATTGTTCGGCGGCACCATCGCCCAGAACATCAGCCGGTTCGATCCCGAGGCGACATCCGAGGGCATCATCGCGGCGGCGAAAGAGGCCGGCGTGCACGAGATGATCATCAAGATGCGCGAGGGCTACAACACGCAAGTCGGCGAGCAGGGCACGGCGCTTTCCGCCGGCCAGGCGCAGCGCGTGGCGCTGGCGCGCGCACTCTATGGCAACCCCTTCCTGATCGTGCTCGACGAGCCCAACTCCAACCTCGACACCGAAGGCGATGAGGCGTTGACCCGCGCCGTCCGCGCCGCCCGCGAGCGCGGCGCCATCGTCGTCGTGGTCGCGCACCGCCCGATCGGCGTCGAGGCGGTCGACCAGGTCCTGGTACTGCGCGACGGCCGCATGCAGGCGTTCGGACCCAAGGAGCAGGTGCTCGCCCAGGTTCTGCAGCCGCGTGTGACGCCGCCGGCCCCGATCAAGATCGTCAGCGAAGGCGGAGTGGCCAAACCATGAGCACAAAGCCATGAGCACGATGGCCATCGGCGGCCCGAAGCCGGCCGCGAACAAGACCGTACGCGAATCCATCAAGTTTCACCTGATCCTCGGCTTCGTGATCGTGCTGGTCCTTGTCGTCGGTCTCGGCGGCTGGGCCTCGACCGTGCTGATCTCGGGTGCGTTGATCGCGCCGGGCCAGATCGTGGTCGAATCCAACGTCAAGAAGGTGCAGCATCCGACCGGCGGCGTGGTCGGCGAGGTGCGCGCCCGCGACGGCGACCTGGTCAAGGCCGGCGATATCGTGGTGCGGCTCGACGACACCGTCACCAAGGCCAACCTTGCCATCGTCACCAAGAATCTCGACGCCGCGCAGGCGCGTGCGGCGCGCTTGCAGGCCGAGCAGCGCGGGGTCGACAGGATCGAATTTCCGCCATCCCTGCTCGAGCGCGCCAGCGATCCCGACGTCAAGCTGCTGCTCTCCGCCGAAACCAAGCTGTTCGACGTCCGTGTCAACGGCCGCACCGGACAGAAGGCCCAGCTTCGCGAGCGCATCACGCAGCTCAACGAGGAGATCGCGGGCCTCAGCGCCCAGGAGAAGGCCAAGGATCAGGAGATCGCGCTGGTGCAGAACGAGCTCACCGGCGTGCGCGAGCTCTACGACAAGCGTCTGGTGCAGATATCGCGCCTGACCCAGCTCGAACGCGACTCGGCCCGTCTCAACGGCGAACGCGCGCAATACATCGCTTCGCGCGCCCAGGCCAAGGGCAAGATCACCGAGACCGAGCTGCAGATCATCCAGGTCGACAAGGACGTTGTGAGCGAGGTCTCCAAGGATCTGCGCGAGACCAACGACAAGATCGGCGAGCTGATCGAGCGCAAGGTCGCCGCCGAAGACCAGCTTCGCCGCATCGACATCCGCGCGCCGCAGGACGGCATGGTGCTGCAATCCACGGTGCACACGGTCGGCGGCGTCATCACCGCCGGCGACGCGCTCATGCTGATCGTGCCGCAGGCCGACGATCTCCAGGTCGAGGCCAAGGTCAATCCGGTCGACATCGACAAGCTCCAGATCGGCCAGAAGACGCTGCTGCGCCTCTCCGCCTTCAATCAACGCACCACGCCGGAGCTCAACGGCCTCGTCAGCCGTGTCTCGCCCGACGTCACCACCGACCAGCGCACCGGCCAGAGCTACTACACCATCCGCGTCTCGATGCCGGCCGAGGAGATCGCCCGTCTCGGCGAGGTCAAGATGATCCCGGGCATGCCGGTGGAAGCCTTCGTCCAGACCGGCGACCGCACCATGCTGTCCTATCTGATGAAGCCACTGCACGACCAGCTGATGCGGGCGTTCCGGGAGAAGTGACGCGCGAAAGCGCGTCATCCCGGAGCGCGCTTAGCGCGCATCCGGGATCTCGTGCGGCACACGCGGTCTCGTAGGGTGGGCAAAGGCGCAACGCGCCGTGCCCACCATCTTTCCCACGAACAAGTTGGTGGCCACGCTTCCGCCTTCGCTCTTCGAGCTACGGCGGACAAGTCGCTTTGCCCACCCTACGGCACCGCCTTCTTTGCTATAGTTCGACTCAAAGCCCCAGCAACCCGGCGGTCGAACAATGCAATCCCCATCCTCCATCGCCACCGAATCCTTCTCCGACGCCTCCCTTGCGGTCGCGCGGCTCGAAGAGATCTATGAGCGCAACACCAAGTTCCTGCGCGACCGGTTCGAGGCCTATGTCGGCGGCGAAGCGATCACGACGCGGGTGCGCGCCTATTATCCCTTCGTCCGCCTCACCACCGCGACGCATGCGCGGCTGGATTCGCGTCTCGCCTACGGCTTCGTCGCCGGGCCCGGCGTGCATGAAACCAGCGTGACGCGGCCGGATTTGTTCCGGAGGTACCTTATCGAGCAGATCGGCCTCCTGATCCAGAATCACGGCGTGCCCGTCGAGATCGGCGAGTCCGCCGAGCCGATCCCGATCCACTTCGCCTATCGCCGCGACATCAACATCGAAGCTGCGATCACCACGAGCGAGAATTCCCCTGTCGCGCGATCGCTGCGCGACGCCTTCGACGTGCCCGATCTCGCCACCATGGACGATTCGATTGCCGACGGCACCTTCGAGCTTCGGCCCGGCGCGCCCGAGCCGCTGTCGCTGTTCCGTGCTGCCCGCGTCGATTACTCGCTGCGCCGGCTCTATCACTACACCGGCACTGACCCCGAACATTTCCAGAATTTTGTCATTTTCACCAACTACCAGTTCTATGTCGACGCCTTCGCGCAGCTCTGTCAGCAGCGGCTCCAGTCCGGCGAGGCCGGCCTTGAAGCCTTTGTCGCGCCGGGCAATGTCATCACGCGCAGCGGCGGCGCAACCGGTGGCGTTGCGCCCGCGCGCATGCCGCAGATGCCGGCCTTCCACCTGGTCATGCCGGACTACCGCGGCATCACGCTGATCAACATCGGCACTGGTCCGTCCAACGCGCGCAACGTCACCGATCATGTCGCGGTGCTGCGCCCGCATGCCTGGCTGATGCTCGGCCATTGCGCGGGCCTGCGCAACACGCAGCGGCTCGGCGATTACGTGCTCGCGCACGGCTATGTGCGCGAGGACCATGTGCTCGATCGCGAATTGCCGCTATGGGTCCCGATCCCGGCGCTGGCCGAGATGCAAGTCGCGCTGGAAGAGGCGGTTGAGGACGTTACCGGCCTCGAAGGTTTCGAGCTCAAGCGCCTGATGCGCACGGGGACGGTGGCGAGCGTCGACAACCGCAATTGGGAGATCTCCGGGCCTGAGGTGATCCGACGCATGTCGCAGTCGCGCGCGGTCGCGCTCGACATGGAATCGGCCGCGATCGCCGCCAACGGCTATCGCTTCCGCGTTCCCTACGGCACGCTGCTCTGCGTCTCCGACAAGCCGCTGCACGGCGAGATCAAGCTCGCGGGCATGGCCAGCGAATTCTACCGCCGCCGCGTCGGCCAGCATCTCGAGATCGGCCTGAAGGCGCTGGAGCGGCTCAAGCAGCAGGAATCGGAGCGGCTGCATTCACGAAAGCTGCGCAGCTTTGCCGAGGTGGCCTTCCAGTAAAGGACACTGGAACTGTCGTACGCATGCTGACGCCTCCGTGAGCGCAGCGTCCCGGAATATTGCCGCCGAGGCAGGGTTATCAATTGGTCCGGGGCCGCTTGAAACACAGGAGGCAGACATGATCGCAGCGATGATCAGGCGCGTCGTGTGGGGTACGTTCGCGGCAGCCCTATTATGCTCGCCGGCATTTGCCGCGGGCGGAGGCGGCGGTGGCGGAGGCGGGGGCGGCGCCAGTTCCACGGATCCGTACGCCGGCGCTTATTCGGATCAGAAGTTGCAGCCGACCTATCCGAAGCGCCCGGGCACCAAGGCAACCCAGAAAGGCAAGAAGCCGAACAATCAGTCCAGCATCGGCGATCCCGCATTCGCGGCCGGCTACCGCGTGGCCTATGACACGATCTACGAGCGCAACGACTACGCGGCCGCGATCGCGCAATTGAAGTCGCTCGGCCATGACGACCATCCGAACGTCGCCAACCTCATCGGCTATTCCTATCGCAAGCTCGGCGACTACGAGCAATCGCAGGTCTGGTATGAGCGCGCATTGAAGGCCGATCCGAACCACGTGCTGACGTGGCAATATTACGGGCTGTGGCAGCTCGAGCGGGGCAATCGCGAGCAGGCGCTTTATCATTTGAGCCGGATTGCCTCCATCTGCGGGACCGGTTGCGAGGAGTATCGGTCGCTGGCCGCGGCGCTCGACAGGCCGACCGGCACGGCGCTCGTCTACTGAAGCTGGAGAGCAGCCGGTTCGTCGAGCCGCTGCTGATGGGCGTCGGATGACCGCCACGTCCTTCGGCGCGGATAGTGACAAGGCGTCAGATTTTCAGCATTGTCCCGTTCGGGGGCGCGAACGGGACAATTGGATGCCGCTGACGCGCGACAAGATCATCGGCCATGACCTCGAACGGCTGGCCTTTCGCTTCACCATGCTGAGCGGCGACGAGGTCGTGCAGTGCCAGATCAGCGACGCCGCGATGGACGAGCTCGCGGGCATGCAGGGCACCGAAAGCAGCGCGCGGCAGGCGCAGTTCTTGTCGTTGCGCGAGACCATCGAGCGGATCGCGTCAGATCTCTACGACGAAGCACCGCGATTCCAGGGATATGTGGTGCGAATCTTCATGAGGCATCTGGGGCGGTGAACTCTCGCCTCACTCGCCGCTGTCATGCCCCGCGAAGGCGGGGCATCCAGTACGCCGCGGCCCGTCGATTCAATCATAACCGTTTCGGAGTACTGGATCGCCCGGTCGAGCCGGGCGATGACAGCAATGTGGTGGTAAGGTGTCCCGACTCACTCGCGCAGCTCACCGCTCCAATTTTCTCAACAACAGTTTCAGCGCCGTCGCCGCGAACATTTGCATGTTGCCGAGCCGGTCGTTGTTGCCGGTCTCCAGCGTCATGACCTCCGCCACAGGTCCGCTCACCGCCATGCAGCTATGTCCGGCGGCGTCGCCGTAGCGGTTGCCGGTGGGGCCGGCTGCGCCGGTCTCGGACAGGCCCCAGTCGCTGCCAAAGCGCGTTCGCATCTGCTTCGCCAGCAGTTGCGCATAGGGCTCCGACGAGGAGCGAAAGCCCTTCATGCCTTCGTCCGAAATATCCATCAGCACGCGCCGGGCATCGCGGGTGTAGATGACCGCGCCGCCGAGGAAATAGGCGGACGCGCCGGGCACCGCGAGCAGGCTGGCTGCGATCAGGCCGCCGGTCGAAGATTCCGCGACAGCAATGGTCTGTTTGCGCGCGATCAGTTTGGCTGCGACCTGTTCCGCAATGCCGACGAGCTCTTTCATTCCGCAACCCCTCATTCCTTCGCAACCGAGCTCAGCCTTCCTAGCATATGACAGGACGCTTGGCTGAGTTGCGGGCGACGGGCAGGCCTGCTTGAATGGCGGGTACAAGAAGAGACATGCGAGGGAACGTGAGAAGGGAGACGTCATGGCGTCCCTGATCGCCGGCGGGGTGGATTGCGACGTGCATCCGGCCGTGCCGCATCTGACCAGCCTGCTGCCGTACCTGAACGACTATTGGCGCGATCAGGTGACGACGCGCGGCATGGTCGACCTTATCTCGCAATCCTATCCTCAGAGTTCACCGATTACGGCGCGGCCAGACTGGCGCCCCGAAATTGGAAAACCCGGCGAAAGCCTGGAGGACATGCAGCGCCATGTGTTCGATGCTTTTAAGCTCGAGCCTGCCATCTGCAATCCGCTCTACGGCGTGCAGATGGTGTTTTCGGAAGATTTGCAGGCCGCCTTCTGCCGTGCGCTGAACGACTGGTTGGCGCACGAGTGGCTCGACCGCGACAAGAGGCTGCGCGGCTCGATCGTGATCCCGACGCAAAGCGTCGAGAAGGCCGTGGCCGAAATCGAGCGCTGCGCGCTGGACAAGCGCTTCGTCCAGGTGCTGATGCTGGTGATGGGCGACACGCCGCTCGGCAAGCGCGCGCTGTGGCCGATCTATGAAGCCGCGGAACGGCTGGAACTACCCGTCGGCATTCACGCGGGTTCCGCCTATCACAATCCGCCGACCGCCGTGGGATGGGGTTCCTACCACATCGAGGATTATGTGGGGCAGGCCCAGGCGTTCCAGACCCAGCTCACCAGTCTGATCGTCGAGGGCGTGTTCGCCAAATATCCGCGCCTGAAAATGGTGATGCTGGAATCTGGCGTCTCCTGGATCTCTCCCTATCTCTGGCGCCTGCACAAGTTCTGGCGCGGGGTGCGGATGGAGACGCCTTGGGTCGACCGCGCGCCGCTGGATATTGTGCGCAGCAACATCCGTTTCTCCTTACAGCCATTTGATGCGCCGCCAGACGAGGCGACATTAATTCGCCTGTTTGATCATATGCAGTCCGACGAATTGGTCCTATTCTCCACGGACTATCCGCACTGGCAGTTCGACGGCCAGGACGCGCTGCCCGAAGGTCTCACCCCCGATCTCGTGCGCAAGATCATGATCGAAAATCCACATGCGACCTATCCCCGCCTGAAATGAGCCCGCTGCCAAAGGAGGCAAGGCGATGAATATCCAATTCCGCGAGAGCCAAGAAGCCGCTTCCCCACTGACCGTCAAAACCGCGATCGCGGACTGCGACATCCATCCAGCACGCGCCACCCGCACCGAGCTTTATCCCTATCTCGCCAAACGTTGGCAGCATCATCTCGAAGTCTACGGCGTCCATGCCTATCAGGGCATGATGGAAGGCCCGCCCTATCCGAAGGCCCAGCCCAACGCCTCGCGCCGCGATGCCTATCCGCCCGAAGGCGGCCCGCAGGGCTCCTCGCTGTCCTTCATGCAGAAGCAGCTGCTCGATCCCAACAACGTGCAGCTGGGCGTGCTCAATCCACTCAATACCGGGCAGGGCATCCGCAATCACGAACTCTCGGCCGCTTTGTGCTCGGCGATCAACGACTGGCAGATCGACAAATGGACCAGCAAGGACAAGCGGCTCAAAGCCTCGATCGTCGTCGGCAATGAGGACGGGCTGTCGGCCGCCGCCGAAATCCGCGAGCGCGCCGGCGACAAGAACTTCGTGCAGGTGCTGCTGCTCAGCCGCAATGTCGAGCCGCTCGGCCAGCGCCGTTACTGGCCGATCTACCAGGCCGCGGAGGAAGCCGGCCTTCCCGTCGGCGTCCACGCCTTCGGCTTCGGCGGCAATCCGATTACGCCGTCCGGCTGGCCGTCCTATTACATCGAGGAGATGGTGGGGCACTCGCAATGCCAGCAATCGGCGCTGGCGAGTCTTGTTTTGGAAGGCGTGTTCGAGCGCTTCCCGAAACTGAAGATGGTGATGATCGAGGCCGGCTTCGGCTGGGCGCCGTCGCTGGCCTGGCGGCTCGACAAGACCTGGCAGCGCCTGCGCAGCGAGGTGCCGCATGTGAAGCGGCCGCCGTCGGAATATATCCGCGAGCAGGTATGGTGGACGACGCAGCCGATGGAGGATCCTGAAAGCCGCGAGGATCTGTTCGATGTCATCAACTGGATCGGCTGGGATCGCCTGTTGTTTGCCACCGACTATCCGCATTGGGACTATGACGAGCCCTCCCGCGTCTTGCCTCCAGGCGTCAGCGAGGCCAATCGCGAGGCGTTCTATCTCGGCAATGCGCGCGCGCTGTACGGGATTGGTTGATGGCGCGGCATGTGATCGCGCCGGTCGATGAACTGCCGCCGGGGACGCGAAAGTTTCTGGAGATCGACGGGCGGCCGATTGCGGTCTTCAACATCAAGGGTGAATATTTCGGCCTGATGAACCGTTGCCCGCATCAGGGCGCGGCGCTGTGCGAGGGCCCGCTGATCGGTCTTGCGCAGTCGAAGGAGCCCGGCGAAATCGAATACACCAGGCTCGGCGAGATCATCCGCTGCCCCTGGCACGGCTGGGAGTTCGACATCCGCACCGGCCAGTCCTATTGCGATCCCCGCCGCTTCCGCGTGAAGGCCTATCCGGCCCATGTCGAGCCGGGCGCGAGCGTGGTGAAGGGGCCATATGTGGCCGAGACGATCCCAGTGAAAGTCGAGAGCGATTACGTGGTGGTGGAGCTGTAGCCCCTTCTCTTTACCCTCCCCTGGAGGGGGGGTCGATCGCGCGGAGCGCGAGCGGGGTGGGGTGATCTCTCCCCAGGGGCAGCGTTCGATGCGGAGGGACCTTCACCCCACCCCGTCTCACATTATCGCTGCGCTCAATGTGAGCCGACCCTCCCCCTCCAGGGGAGGGTAAGAGGCGGCGATGATCGAAGCGACCATCAACGCCCCGCCACAGGCTCGGCCACCGCATCATATGTCGGCACCGCCTTGCCGCCGCCGCGGTACACGGTCGAGGCCGCGATGATGCCGAGCAGTGCAGCGAGCATCAGCCAGAAGCCGGGCGAGGCCTTGTCGCCGGTATGCTCGATCAGCAAGGTCGAGGCGAACGGCGTGAAGGTGCCGAACAGGGCGGCGGCGAGCGCGAAGGCGAGCGAGAAGCAGGTGGTGCGCACATGCGCCGGCACGATCTCGACCAGCGCGCCCAGCATGGTGCCGCTGTAGACGCCGAAATAGAACGAGAACATCATCTCGACCGCGAGCAGCTTGCCGAAGCTCGGCGCCGTCACCAGCCAGTGCAGCGCCGGGTAGGCGGTGACGAGCGACATGCAGGCGATCGCGATCAGCACCGGCTTGCGGCCGATCCGGTCGGACAGCGCGCCGCCGACCGGGTTCCAGAAGAAGTTGGTCACGGCGACGAGCAACGTGACCAGCAGCGCGTCCTGCGTCGACAGCTTCAGCACGGTCTTGCCGAAGGTCGGCGTGTAGACGGTGACGAAGTAGAACGTCGTCGTGGTCAGGATCGCGATCATCATGCCGAGGACGACGATGCGCCAGTTGGCGAGCGCGGAGGCGAACACCTCGCTGGCCGTCGGATGCTTTTTCATGGCGAGGAAGGCCGGCGTCTCCTCCAGCGTCCGCCGCAGGACAAAGATCAGGGGGATGATCAGGCAGCCCACGAAGAAGGGAATGCGCCAGCCCCAGGCGGCGACGGTGTCGGCCGGCATCACCTCAGAAAGGATGTAGCCGAGGATCGAGGCGACGAAGATCGCGACCTGCTGGCTCGACGACTGGAACGAGGTGTAGAAACCGCGATTGCCCGGGGTGGAGATCTCCGAGAGATAGACCGACACGCCGCCGAGCTCGACGCCGGCGGAGAAGCCCTGCAGCAGACGTCCGACCAGCACGATGATGGGCGCGGCGATGCCGATGGTCGCATAGCTCGGGCAGAATGCGATGACGACGGTGCCGAAGGCCATGATGGCGAGCGTGACGATCAGGCCCTGGCGGCGGCCGATGCGGTCGATGTAAGCGCCGAGCACGATCGCGCCGACCGGCCGCATCAACGCGCCGAGCCAGAACACGCCGAAGGTGTTGAGCAGCGATGCGGTCTCATCAGAGGAGGGGAAGAACGCCTTGCCGATCGCGGCGGCATAGAAGCCGAACAGGAAGAAGTCGAACTGCTCGAGAAAATTGCCTGACGTGGCGCGCAGGATGGCGCCGATGCGCGATTTGATCGCGGGTGGATTGGTCGATGCGGCTGGTCCAGCCATGGCGTTGCTCCCTTTGGAAAGGTCTGGCCGGACCGGGAAATCATCCCACGGCAAGGCGACAGAGACTGCGACAATCTGCCACGCCTCTTCCCGCGCGAGGCGTGGGGAGTCAATCCGTTTTGGGGAGGAAGCTGCTGATTTTTCAGGCCTTATTTTGCGTTGCAGCAATCAGCCATTGGCGGAATGCGGTCAGCTTCGGTGCTTCGCGGCGCCCCTCGGGCGCGACCAGGTAGAAGCCGGCGTCGGCCGGCAGCGCGATCTTGAAGGGCACCACGAGGCGGCCTTTGGCGATGTCGTCCTGGACGTAGGAGGTCCGTCCCATCGCGACGCCAATGCCGTCGATCGCGGCCTGGATGGTCATGAAGATCATGTCGAAGGTGATACCGGGGTGCCTCGCGATGTCGGCCGGCAGGCCTGCCGCGGTCAGCCAAAGCCGCCAATCGTCGCTGTTGGCGCTTGAGGTGTGCAGCAGCGGATGGTTTCCCAAGTCTTCGGGCCGGCGCAGTGGCTTGTCGCCACGCAATAGCGACGGACTGCACACCGGAAACAGCTCATCCGCCATCAGCCAGTCGGCGCGCAGGCCCGGCCATTGGCCGCGGCCGTAGCGGATCGCGGCATCGACATTGTCGCGTTGGAAGTCGACGAAGCTGGTCGAGGTGGTGATACGAACGTCGATGCCGGGATGCTGCTCCTGGAAATCCGTCAGCCGCGGCAACAGCCATTTTGCGGCGAGCGAGGCCAGCGTCGAGACCGTCAGCACCTTGTCGTCGTCCTTGCGCAGCAACCGGTCGGTCGCAAGCCGGAGGTCGTTGAAGGCGGCGCGGACGCCGGGCAGGTAGTCGCGCGCCTCCGGGGTCAGGGCCAGCGCACGGTTCTGCCGGATGAACAGGCGGATGCCGAGCTCCTCCTCGAGCCTTCGGATCTGATGGCTGATCGCGGTCTGCGTCACGTTCAGCTCGGCCGCCGCCAGCGTGAAGCTGAGATGGCGCGCGGCGGCCTCAAACGCCCGCAATCCGTTCAGGGACGGCAATCTGGCAGTCATTTGGCAGCAGGATACATGACGTTAATTCATGCGAAAAGGTACAAATTGTCGTTTGTCGCACTGCACCAGGAAGCAGATGTTAGCGGTCAACTTAGCTCCAGGAGCTGAAAATGTCTACTTTGACTGACAATTCGATGACAAATCATCATGCGCTCGGCCTGGTCCAGCAGATCGGCGAGACCCTCCACGTCTGGCACGAGCGCTACCGTAACAGGCGCGAACTCACCCAATGGACCGCGCGCGACCTTCAGGACGTCGGGTTGTCCTGGAGTGACATCGCCTACGAGGCCGACAAACCCTTCTGGCGGGCCTGATTGGCCGCCAGGCCGGTGCCGCCTGACTGTGGGGCGCCGGCGGTCCCTTTTGTCCCGAGCATGTGTCATGACCGCTCTTCGCCTGGAAGATTTGAAGCAATATTCGGACACGCTGCGCACTCGGCAGGGCGAGGCGCTCAATGTCCGCTTCGTCGAGCCGCGCGATACCGACGAGCTTCAGCACTATTTCCGCTCGCTCTCGACCCGCTCCCGCTACAACCGCTTCTTCGGCGCGATCAGCGAGCTGCCGAACGGACTGCTGCACGACTTCCTTCAGATCGGCGAGCGCGAACGTTTCACCGTGGTCGCGACCATGATGGTCGACGGCTTCGAGACCATCGTCGCCGAGGCGCGCTATGCGCTGCAGGCCGAAACCGCGACGCTCGAATTCGGCCTGTCGGTTCATGATCGCTGGCAGGGCCACGGCATCGCCACGGCGCTTTTGAAGAATCTCGAATGCCGCGCCGCCGCGCTTGGCGCCGAGCACATCTTTGGCGACACGCTACGCTCCAACGAGGCCATGGTCTCGCTCGCCCGCAAATCCGGTTTCGCCTTCGTCAATCACCCTGATGATTGGAAGCTGGTGCGCTTCGACAAGGAGATCAGCGTCGCGGCAAGGGATATCCCCTGCGCGAGCTGGCGCCTCGCTGCCCTTTCCCGTCAGGCCGAAAGCCCCTCAGCCTCGGTTTGACATGACTGCAAGCCCGGCCTGGCATAGCCAGAGCCGGGCGTTTTTTTTGCTTGCAGATCCGTCATCCTGAGGTGCGAGACGCGCGGCGCAACGCGACGCGCGGGGAGCCTCGAAGGATGAGCGGCCCCTCTGCATCCCCGGTGTCGGACTTCGCGCAGCAACAGTCGGGCCGTCGCCCTTCGAGGGCCGCTGAAGAAGCGGCCACCTCAGGGTGACGGTCATAGATCTTCAAACGCTGCTACTTCCCCGTGAACACCGCTTTCCGCTTCTCGATGAACGCCTGCACCGCCTCCTTGTGATCGGCGGTCGTGGTAAGGCGGATCAGCCGTTCGGCTTCGTGGTCGCGCGCGGTTTCGAAGTCGAACAGCACGGCTTCGTCGAGATTATCCTTCATGTAGCGTAGCGCGAGGCGGGGGCCTTCGGCGAGCGATTTGGCCAGCGCGAAGGCCTCGGCTTGCAATTTGTCATCGGGTACGACGCGGTTGACGAGGCCGATGGCCTCGGCGCGCGCGGCATCGACACGGTCGCCGGTGAACATCAGCTCGCGCGCCCGCGCGGTGCCGACGAGGCGGGTGAGCAGCCAGGCGATGCCGTAATCACCGCTGAGCGCGATGCGGGCATAGCCTGTGGCGACGAGGGCCGATTGCGCGGCGATGCGGATATCGCAGGCCATGGCGATTGCGAGTCCGGCGCCGACCGCGGGCCCGGGCAGGGCGGCGATGGTCGGCTTGCGCACCGACACCAGCGCGCCGGTGAGCAGCCGTTGCCGTTCCTGTAGATCGGCGATGCGATCTTCCAGCGGCATCTCGAGTTTTGCTTTGTCGCGATGGGCGCCCATGCCCTTGACGTTGCCGCCGGCGCAGAACGCTTCGCCCGCGCCGGTGATCAGCAGCGCGCCGACGCCGGGGTTCTCGCCGCAGCTGCGGATCATCGTGCGCAGCGCCGGTGTCAGCGTATCCGACAGCGAATTGCGCGCCTCCGGCCGGTTCAGCGTGATGACAGCGACACGGTCGCGGATGACGCAGAGGAGCTCGTTGGTGCCGGTGTCGATGGTGGTTTCGCTGCTCATTATTCCTCCCCGCTCTCGTAGGGTGGGCAAAGCGAAGCGTGCCCACCATTGCTTTTCGCGTCCGAGATGGTGGGCACGGCGCGTCGCGCCTTTGCCCACCCTACGGCATCTCGCCTCAGAACTTCTCCACCCAGGGCCGCAGCTCGAGCTCCCAGCTCCAGGCGCTGCGCGGCTGCTGCAACACGTTCCAATAGCTCTGCGCGATCGCGTCGGGATCGAGCATCGAATCCGGCTTGTCTTCGGCTTCCGTCCGCGCCGCGCTACGGATGCCGCCGTCGATCACGAAATGCGCGACATGAATGCCTTGCGGCGACAATTCGCGCGCCAGGCTCTGCGCGAGGCCGCGTAGCGCAAACTTGCCCATCGCGAACGAGGCCGACTGCGCGTAGCCCTTGACGCTGGCGGAGGCGCCGGTGAACAGGATCGCGCCGTGCTTGTTCGGCAGCATGCGTTTTGCAGCCTGTTGCGCAACCAGAAAACCGCCATAGGCGCTGACCGCGATCGCGTTGGCGACGTCGGCAGGGACGAGTTCAACGAACGGCCCGCGGGTGCGGCCGCTGGCGTTGTAGACGACGAGGTCCGGAGTGCCGATCTCGCGCTCGACCAGGCCAAACAGCCGCTCGACCTCCTCCGGATCCGCCGCGTTGCAGGCATAGGCCTTCGCGCCGGTCTCGCTACAGAGCGCGCCCAGCTTCTCGATCTTGCGCGCCGCCAGCGCGACGCGAATGCCTTGCGCAGCCAGCAAGCGCGCCAGCGAAGCGCTCAGGCCTTCGCCGGCACCGACGATGAGGGCGATCTTGTATTTCGGATGTTCCATGGCGTGATCTCTCGCAGACGGGAAGCCGTTGATCTATGCATGGTCCGCACGGACAACCAGCCGGGACGTTCACAATTCCGCAGGGCGAGTTTGCTCCCTCGCGGCGATCATGCCGCCCTGACGATTTGCGGCTTTATCCGCATCCGCCGCTGGAGCATGATCGACATCATCCCAAGCGGCAAGCGCCAAATCAGCGCAAAATGTCCGCACGACGGAAACCAAGAGGACGATCATGCCCAAGCCGGCCCCAGCGCAGCCGAAGAATGTCGTGGCCGCATCATCCGGACTGCTGGCGCCCGACACCACGGGGATGAATTTCTACCGCGCCGATCCCGCGCTGACCGACCTGCTCCGCATCCATCTCCCGGAAAGTCTGTTCCGCCATATCGAGCCGCATCTCGATCGTCTCGGCGAACTCGCCGGCGGCCGGCTCGACGACTGCGCGCGGCTCGCCGACCGTCATACACCGGTGCTGCACCAGCGCGACAAGTTCGGCCGGGACGTGCAGTGGATCGAATATCACCCGGCCTATCGCGAATTGGAGAACGCGGCGTTCGGCGAGTTCGGCATCCATGCGCTCTCGATCCGCAAGGGCATCATGGGCTGGCCGGACAAATATCCCGTGGTGGCCAAGCACGCCTTCACCTTCCTGTTCAATCAGACCGAGTTCGGCATGGGCTGCCCGATCAACGTCACCGACGGCTGCGCAAAGCTGCTGGCGAATTTCGGCAGCGAGGCGCTGAAGGCAAAATATCTGGACGGCCTGACCCAGACCGACATGAGCAAGCTGACGCAAGGCGGCCAGTTCATGACCGAGAAGGAGGGCGGCTCCGATGTCGGCACGCTGACCACGCGCGCGGTGCAGGAGGGCGACCATTGGCGCCTCACTGGCGAGAAATGGTTCTGCTCGAATGCGGATGCGAAAGTGGTAATGCTGCTGGCGCGCCCCGAAGGCGCCGGCCCCGGCACACGCGGCGTCGGCCTGTTCCTGATGCCGCGCTTCCTCGACGACGGCTCGCAGAACCACTACCGGATCGTGCGTCTGAAGGACAAGCTCGGCACACGCTCGATGGCCTCGGGCGAGATCAAGCTCGAAGGTGCGATCGCCTATGCGGTCGGCAAGCTCGACCGCGGCTTCGTGCAGATGGCCGAGATGGTGAATTCGTCGCGGCTCTCCAATGGCGTCAAATCGACCGCACTGATGCGCCGCGCCTATCACGACGCGATGACGGTTGCGACAAATCGGGTCGTGTTCGGAAATCGCATCGTCGACCTGCCGCTGGGCCGACGGCAGATGCTGAAGATCATGCTGCCGGTCGAGCAGGCGCTGTCGATGAGCTTCCTCACTGCGGACGCGCTCGACCGCGCCGAGGCCGGCAGCCAGGATGCCGCGGCGCTATTGCGGATCCTCACCCCGACGCTGAAGTTCCGCGCCACGCGCGATGCGCGCAAGGTCTGCGGCGATGCGCTCGAGATGCGCGGCGGCATCGGCTATATCGAGGAATTCGCGACGCCGCGTCTGCTGCGCGACGCGCATCTCGGCTCGGTCTGGGAAGGCACCGGCAACATCGTCGCGATCGATGCGCTCCGGCGCGCGGTCGGCCGCCACGGTGCGGAGTCCGCGCTGGTGGCCGATCTGCATGCGCGGCTCGATGACAGTGCATCCGTGCCGCAGGCCTGGCGCGACAATCTACGTGGCCTCGTCGATCGTGCGGTGGGTTTTGCGCGAGAGGTCGCGGGGAAATCCGAGAACGAAGCGGATGCGCGTCGTGCAACGAGCCTGCTCTATCATGTCGCCAGCGCGGTCGCGCTCGCCTGGGAGGCACATCGCATCCACGAGATGCGCGGCGATGCGCGCCGGCTGCTGTTGTCGCGCCTGGTGATCGATCATCGGGTGGCGCCAAGCGATCCGTTCCGGCTGACGGAAAATGCGACGCGAGCCAGGATCGCTGCGCTGCTGCTCGGCGACAGCTCAGCCGGCATGAGCGAAGTTGGCGAACTGGTTCTGGCAGCGTAGGCTGCACGCCACGATCAAACCAAGAAACGCGACAGGGAGAGCTCGATGAAGGCCGCCGTCCTCTATGAAGTCAACCAGCCGCTCGTCATCGAGGACGTCAGCCTGCCGAAGCCGGGACCGCGCGAAGTCCTGATCCGCACCACGGTCGCCGGGCTCTGTCACTCCGACCTGCATTTCATGGAAGGGCTCTATCCGCATCCGCTGCCCGCGGTGCTCGGCCACGAGTCCGCCGGCGTCGTCGAGCAGGTCGGCTCCGATGTCACTTACGTCAAGCCGGGCGACCACGTCGTCACTTGCTTGTCGGTGTTCTGCGGCACCTGCGATAACTGCACCACGGGCCGCACCGTGCTCTGCACCGACACCACCGTGAAGTTGCTGCCGGGGGCCTCAAACCGGATGCAGTGGTCCAAGCCTGAGAAGCTGCACCAGTTCCTCAATCTCTCGTCCTTTGCCGAACAGATGCTGGTGCACGAGAACGCCATCGTCAAAATCCGTAAAGAAATGCCGCTCGATCTCGCCGCGCTGATCGGCTGCGGCGTCATCACCGGCTATGGCGCGGTGGTGAATACCGCGAAGGTGACGGCCGGCGAGACCGTGGCGGTGATCGGTTGCGGCGGCGTCGGCATGGCCGCGATCAACGGCGCGCAGATCGCCGGCGCCGGCCGCATCATCGCCATCGACACCAATCCGGCCAAGCTCCAACTGGCGACCAAGCTGGGTGCGACCGACATCATCAATCCCGCCGACGGCGACGTCGTGAAGCAGGTGCGCGATCTCACCAATGGCGGCGTGCATCATTCCTTCGAGGTGCTCGGCCGCAAGGAGACCGCGGAGCAGGCGTTCGGCATGCTCGCTTCCGGCGGCACCGCCACCATCGTCGGCATGATCCCGTTCGGCCAGAAGATCGAACTGCACGGTTTCGATTTCCTGCGCGAGCGCCGGATCCAGGGCTCCTCGATGGGGTCGAACCATTTTCGCGTCGACATGCCGCGCCTGGTTGACTTCTACCTGCGCGGACGGCTGCATTTGGAGGACTGGATCTCGGCGAAATTGAAGCTGTCCGAGATCAACGAGGGTTTTGCCAACATGAAAGCCGGCAAGACGCTGCGCAGCGTGATCGTGTTCGACAGCTAGCGCCACGGACGCCGTCGTCGCTCGAAAATCAAGTCAACGCGACGCGGCCGGACGGTCGGCCGAGGCGCAACGTGTCTCCTTCACGAGCAGCAGCGTCATGGCCGTGGCGAGACCCGCGACGAGCATATACGCGAGGGATACGTTCAAGCCGGGACCCGCGAACAGCAGATAGGAGAACAATCCCGCAGTCGACGCGGTGAAGCCAAGCCAGGCAAACCTCGGAAGGCGAAATCCACGTTCGCCGTGGCGGAGATCGAGCACGAGGTAGAACACGAGAAGGGTGTTGCAGAGCGCCGCCGGCAACAGGCCCATGACGATCTCGCTCTCGAATGCGAGGTAGGATAGCACGCCATCGACTTGGGCAATCACCGCGAACGGCAGATAGCGCAGATTGAGGCAGGCCAGGGCGATCGCCGCAAGCTCGAACCCGTAGAAATAGCGCTCGTGCATCTTCGGAAGCAAATACGGCATGAGGATGAGCGATACGCACGCGACGAGCAGAATGAACTCCGGCCCCGTGCGCCTGGACTGTGCGATGAAGATCGATAGGGCAAGCCCGCTCGCCGCCGCGAGCACGAGGCCGGCGGCGACGCCGACCGTGTACGGCGTTCCTCCCGCGAACACCCAGATATTCGCTGCATTCATGGTCAGGTGATGAAATGTGTTGGCCTGGCCGAGATAGATCCCGAGTACGGAGACCAGGGACCTGCCGGCGACGAGAACCGGAATGGCGAGGATCGCATAGGCTCCCGGAATAGCGGCAAGCCATGCCACGTGGATCCTGCGGCGCAGGATCATGCCCAACACGAACGGCCCCAGGAAGACGCCTTGGGCTTTCACCGAGCAGGCCACTGCGAACGGCACAACGCCGTTTCGGTCCCGCATGAACATCGCCACGGAAATCAGCGCGAAGAAGGTCCAGATCGAATCGGCTTGTCCCCACATTGCGCCGTTGAAGAGCACCGTCGGCGCAAGCCACACCGCGCAGAAGGCCAGGGAGGCGCGCAACGGCACACTTGTCACGCGCCAGACCATCTGGGCCACGACGATCGCGCAGCCGAACTCGAATATGGTCGAGATCATCTTCACGAGAGAAAGCGGTTGGCCTAGCCAATCGAACTGCGTGGCGATCAGCAGCAGGTAGCTGTAAAACGGCGTGTAGTTGGTGAAAGCCTCGGCCAGCCCGCCAATGCCGTGATCGCGCGCGAAGGTATACCAGGTGATGTACTCGGCGGCGTCAGCGGTCGCGTGTTCCCGCGCGAGGTAACGGAGCACAAGGCCCACGAGCCCGCACCCGATCGCTATGGCGATCGGAATCCGCCATCTCTCGGGCAGCGTCTCGTCTGGATTGACGCGATGATAGGGGTCGCGGAGCGCGCCTATCTCGATTGTATCGTTTGTCACGCAATCACTCTCGCCGGATTTGAGCAGTACCCTCGCCGGGGCTCAGAAACACTCCGAGCTTCGCAGCGCGTCCTCGTGACATGCTCGAGATCGATGCCCTAAGGGGACCTCTCGTCGCCTGCAATTTTGACGGGCGAACGATTGCCAGCCGGATAAATCTCAGATGTGCGGTTTGCCCATTGCTCGGGAAAAGATTGTTTGGTTAGCGATTTCTTTATGGCAGTCGTCGAATGACCCGCGGCCTGAGGGGGAACGGCAGCGTTCCCTCCTCACCGCGACACGTGTGCCGACACCGCGAGCCACTTGCCATTTTGCTTCGCCCAGCAATCGGTGTAGCGCCCCGTCGCCTCCTGGCCATCCGCCGTGGTGTAGCTCGTCGCGGCATGGATGACGGCGAAGTCGCCCATGATGCGGATGATGACGTCGCGCTCTTTCAAGTTCCGGATAGCGATCGGCCGCGCCGTCTGCTCCAGGAAGGCGGCACGGTCGACCAGCGTCTTGTCGGGATTGGAGCAATAAAACTCCGCAGCCAAGATTTCGTCGAAACGCTTGACGTCGCAGTTCTGCACGGACGCAACGTAGTCACGGTTGAGGGCGGTCAGTTGGTCGAGGTCCTGGCTCATGGTGCTTCCTTTCCGTCAATCCGGGGCGCCCGACGCGCGAGCCCAAAATCGCGACGTTGTCGTCCTCCGTCATCGCGAGGAGCCCGCGACAAAATTGCGAAGCAATTTTGCGCTGGCGACGAAGCAATCCGGACTGTCGCCTCGAAAAATCCTGAATTGCTTCGCTTCGCTCGCAATGACGGAAAGAACTAGTCATTGAATAATGGCGGCGGCTGGAATCCGCCGAACTCACACTCGATCAGTTCAGCGAGCCTGAGCGGCGTGCGGTCTTCGAGGAAGGGGCCGATGATCTGGACGCCGACCGGCAGACCATCCTTCGACAGGCCGAGCGGAACGGCCGTGGCCGGCAAGCCCGTCAGCGTGGCGATGCCGGGCCAGGCAAGCTGGTCCGGATAGACATGGTCCTTGCCGTCGATATTGATCCGGCGCTTCTCCTGCTCCGGCGAATGATCATGCGGATAGGCGGGGGTCGGCATGATCGGACAGATCACCGCATCGAATGACCTGAACAATTGCCGCCACTGCGCGCGCAGACCGGCGCGCGCGCCTTCGTCGAACACCCAGGCCTGATGGCTCGAGGTCATGCCGCGCAGCCGCTCGGCCGCAAGGCTCTTGTCGTCCGGCGAGAGTTGCGCCGCGCCGGCCCGCGCGCCGGCGAGAACGTCGGGAGGGAAGAACGCGCCCAGGAAGCTCATCAGCATACGCATGTAGAGACGCGAGGCCTCCCGGAAGTCCGGAAACAGCGGGCTTTCGCGCGCGACGGTCGCGCCGGCGGCCGTCAATCGCCCGGCCAGCGTCTCGATCGCGCCGCGAATGTCGGAATTCGCAGGCAGCAACGGATGGCTGTCGATCACAAGCAGGCGGAAATCCTTCAGCCTGTCGTGGCGTGCGTCCGGCAGCGCCAGCTTGTATCCGATGCCGAGGTCGACCGGATCGGGACCGGCCATCACGTCCAGCAGCAGCGTCAGATCGGCTGCACTCCGGGCCATCGGGCCGATCACCGCCATATCGCGTTCCATCGGGACCGCAGGAAATGGCGGCGGCGTATGGCCGCGCGTGGGACAGAGATTGTATGTCGGCTTGTGCGCATAGACGCCGCAATGGAATGCCGGCACGCGCAGCGAGCCGCCGATGTCGGATCCGAGCGAGAGCGGTCCGTAGCCGGCCGCAAGCGCTGCCGACGAGCCGCCTGATGAGCCGCCGGGCGTGCGGCCGAGATCGTATGGATTGTTCGTCGTGCCGTAGATGTCGTTGTAGCTCTGCCAGTCCCCCAGGCCCACGGGAACATTGGTCTTGCCGAGAATGACGCCGCCGGCGTTCTTCACCCGGGAGATCGACAGCGCGTCCTCCGTTGGCTTGAAATCCTTTTGCGGCGTCCAGCCCCAAGTTGTGGGCAGGCCCGCGATGTTGAAGGATTCCTTCACCGTTACCGGAATTCCGAGCAGCGGTTTTTTCTCGCCGCGCGCCAGCGCCACATCCGCCTCGCGTGCCGCACTGCGGGCGCGATCAAAATCCCGCACGCAGATCGCATTGACCTTGCCGTCGTGACGCTCGATGCGGTCGATGGCATCCTGTGTAAGCTCGACCGCGGAGACCTTCTTTGCGGTCAATGCGGCCGACAGCTCGACCGCGCTCTTGAAACTCCATTCCGATCTGGCCACGGCGCTTCTCCTGCTCTTGTTGTCGGAGGATGATGCGCAGTTTGCCCGAATGCTGCAACCGCCGTTTGATCGCGATTGATGCCCGGTTAAGCCGGGGGCATGACAGCGAGGGTTGGGGCTTACGCCGCCCCGATCAACACGCCGACCGCGAGCACGATCGCGCCGCCGAGCACGATCTGGAACACGGCCTGGAGGAACGGCGTGTCCATATAGCGCGAGCGAATGAAGGCGATCGCCCACAATTCGAAGAACACGACGACGCAGGCGACCGCGGTTGCGATCCAGAACGCATTGGCCCAATGATCCGGCACCAGATAGGGCGCGGTATGGCCGAGCCCGCCGAGCGTCGTCATCGCGCCGCAGGTGATGCCGCGCAGCCAGGGCGAGCCGCGCCCCGTGAGCGATCCGTCGTCGGACAGCGCCTCGGCAAAGCCCATGCTGATGCCGGCGCCGATCGATGCGGCGAGGCCCACAAGAAACGTTTGCCAGTTCTGGTGGGTGGCGAAGGCCGCCGCGAACAGCGGCGCCAGCGTCGAGACCGATCCGTCCATCAATCCGGCGAGGCCCGGCTGCACATATTGCAGCACGAACATGCGGCGGTTGGTGCGATCCTCCTCGGCGCGGACGTCGGAATTCAGGATCTCGCCCGTCAGCTTTGCGGCGGTCTCCTCGTGACCTTTCTCGGCTTCGGCGAGATCGCCGAGCAGGCGGCGCACGCCGACGTCCTGGGCCTGTTCGGCGGCCTTCACATAGAAGCGCTCCGCCTGCATCTCCATGGTCTCGACTTCCCTGCGGATGGCGTCGAGCGACAGGTTCTTGGTGAGCCAGACTGGGCGGCGGCGCAGGAATCCCTTGACGTCCTCGCGCCGGATCGGCGGCAGATGCTTGCCGAAGCGCTGCTCGTACAATTCCAGCAGCATGTGCCGGTGGCCGCGCTCTTCCTCGGCCATCTCCTCGAAGATTTTTGCCGTGTCCGGGTAACGCTCGCGGAGGTCCTCGGCGAAGGTCATGTAGATGCGGCTGTCCTCTTCCTCGGAGGAGATCGCGACCGCAAGCACCTCGCGCTCGGTCAGATCGGCAAAATTCTTCACGGTGGCCCTGGATCGATAGTTTAGAACTATTCTAAACCATATAAGGGGCCGGGGTTCCCGGGTCAAATCACGCGGTGCGGGTTCTGGCGAGGAAGTCCAGCAGCAGCCGGTTCACCTCGGCGGGCTGCTCCTGCTGCACCCAATGGCCGGCGCCGTCGACGAGATGGCAGCCGAGCATCCTTGTGCAGCCGCGCCCCTGCATCGCCTCGAACACGCCCGGACGCTGATAAGTGCCCCAATCCTGCTTGCCCGAGATGAAGCATGAGGGCACGTCGATGCTGCGTCCTGAAAACAGCTGCATCTCGCTGTTGAGCATGCCCGACGTGCCGTAGCGATACCATTGCAGCCCGCCCTGGAATCCGGTGCGGCCATATTCGGCGCTGTAATAGGCGAGGTCGCTGTCCGGCAGCCATTGGTTGGCGGCGATCGCGGCGGGTGAGGGCATTTCCTTCGCCACCGTCTCGGCCATGGTCTGGTTCAGGTCCATCACATAGTAGGTCGGCAGCTTTGCCAGCTCGTTCGCCGACCACGATGACAGCGGATACGGCTTGTTGTCGGTCCAGTCCGCGCTCTTGTGATGATAATAGGCGCGCAGGAAATCATGGATGCCTTGCGGCGCCCGGTGCATGTCGGCGTTCGCCTCGCGCGTCGAATAGTACCATTGATAGTGCTTGCGCGGCCGCGGCAGCGCGGCGAGCTCGCGATGCACGGGGTCTTCGGCGGGCGGCTTTGCCGGTGTGTCGACCGTATTGAAGGGCAGGGGCGGCGGCCCGCCGAACGGCGCGCTCATCATCGTCACCGAACGAAACACATCAGGCCTTATCAGCGCGCACCAGGATGCGACCGGGCTGCCGAAATCATGCCCGACCAGATCGACCTGCCTGTAGCCGAACGCCGACACCAGAGCGAGCGCGTCGCGCACCAGGTTGAAGAGCGAGAAGGGCGCGAGATCGCCGTCGTATTCCGCGCGCCATCCCGTGGTGCGGCCATAGCCGCGCTGGTCCGGCGCGATCACGTGATACCCGGTCGCAGCCAGCGTCGGCATCACCTTGCGCCAGGAGAAGGCGAGCTCGGGAAAACCGTGCAGCAAGAGGACGCATGGCCGCCCCTTGGTCTCGAACCCGGCCTCCAGCACATGCATGCGCAAGCCGTTGATGCCGTCGACATAACGCGAGCGGATTCCGGCGGGCAGGGGGATGTCGGGGAGTGCAGTCATCGTGTCTCTCCACTCGGGTGGAATCGTAGGGTGGGCAAAGCGGAGCGTGCCCACCATAAAGAGTGGTGGGCACGGCACGCGAAGCGCGCGCCTTTGCCCACCCTACGGCATCTCGCTAAACAGCCGCGCACAGAATGCACTGCCCTTGCGCCGGATCTTCCCCACCGAGGGCGAGGGGAAATGCGCGGTACAGCACAGCGTGTCGGTGTCGCAATAGCGTTCCAGGAAGCTGCGGCGCGTTTTCGCTGCCGCGACCGGATCGACGTCGAACTTGATCGACAGCTCCGGATAAAGCGTCTGCAGCGGCGAGTGCATGAGATCGCCGGAGAACACGGCATCGTCCTTGCCGCGGCCCATCGTGATGGCGATATGACCCGGCGTATGGCCCGGCGTCGGCAGGATGCGGACGTGATCGCCGATCTCATGATCGTTGCCGACGAGCTCGTGCCTGTTAGCCTCGACCACCGGCAGCACGCTGTCGGCGAAGGGCGGAATCTCCGTCTTCGCATTCTCCGCGAACCAGTGGTCGTATTCCTGCCTGGCGAAGACGTAGCGCGCCTTGGGGAAGGTCGGCACCCAGCGGCCGTTCTCCAGCCGCGTGTTCCAGCCGACGTGATCGACGTGCAGATGCGTGCACATCACGAAGTCGATGTCCTCGACCGCAAATCCGGCGGCGCCCAGCCCGCGCAGATAGGTGTCGTCGGTCTTCATGTTCCATTTCGGCCGAGGCCGCGGCTTGTCGTTGCCGATGCAGCTGTCGACCAGGATGGTGTGATGGGGCGTCTTCACCACATAGGACTGAAAGCACAGGAGCAGCACGTCCTGGTCATCCAGCGCCTTGTTCTCGCGCATCCATGCCCGGTTCTCGGCCAGCACCTCCGCCGTCAATCCCGGCAGCATCTCCAGCGCCGGGACGAACGAGGTTTCCTGCTCGATGACGCGATGGATGGTGAGATCGCCGACCGAGAACTTCAGGCTCATGAGAACTCCGGTTGTACAGCATGATTCCGGAAAAGTGTGCAGCGGTTTTCCGACAGGATCATGCCCAGACAATCAAGCTAAAGCGCGATGACGATCATCGCGCTTTAGCTGGCCGGCGGCACCGAGATCTTCACGGAGGGCCGCTCCAACATCTTCTGGTGGAAGGCGTCGAGCTTCGGATAGGCCTTGCGCCAGCCGCAATCGGCGAAGCGGAAATCGGCATAGCCGAGCACGCAAACGAGGCCGATCTGCGAGATGTCGAAGGGACCATTGAGGACTTCGGGCATGTTCTCGAAGCGCGCCATGCCGGTCCAGGCGCGGTTCCAATGGTCGTCCGACCACGCCTGCCATTGCAGGCCCTGCGGCCGCACCATCTTCTCGTAGCGGCACAGCAGCATGGAATCGAGCATGCCGTTGATCAGGGAATGATTGGTCTTGGCCTTCCAGCGCCGCGGGCCATAATCCGGGATCAGGCTGCCGCCGGCGATCTCGTTGAGATATTCGACAATGACGTAGGAATCCAGGATGACGTCGCCATCATTGGTGATCAGCACCGGCAGCTTCTTCAGCGGCGTGATCTTCGAATAGTCCTCATTGGCCGTGCCCGGTGCGACGCTTGCGGGCACGAGCTCGATCTTGTCGATCAGCCCGAGCTCGATCGCAGCGATGCGCACCTTGCGGGCGAAGGGCGAGGCGGGGGAGAAGGTGAGTTTCATTGGAAATAACCTCTATTCAGGCACACAGTCCTCACCCTGAGGAGCGCGCCTCTTGGCGCGCGTCTCGAAGGATGGACAACGAGGGACGCTCTCTCGTTGCCCGGCGCGAACGCCGGGCAACCGTGCTTGTGGCGCATCCTTCGAGACGCGCGCGTTGCGCGCTCCTCAGGATGAGGGCGGCGGCTTACGCCGCGATAATCTCCTGCCTCTGCTCGCCGAGACCCTCGATGCCGAGGCTGACGACGTCGCCGACATTGAGGAAGGTCGGCGGCTTCATGCCGAGGCCGACGCCGGGCGGGGTGCCGGTCGTGATGACGTCACCGGGCAGCAACGTCATGAACTGCGAGACATAGGAGATGCACTTGGCCATGGAGAAGATCATGGTCTTGGTCGAGCCGGTCTGGCGGCGCTGGCCGTTGACATCCAGCCACATCGACAGGTTCTGAACGTCCTTGATCTCGTCCTTGGTTGCGAGCCACGGACCGAGCGGGCCGAACGTGTCGTGCGACTTGCCCTTGGTCCACTGTCCGAGGCGCTCGATCTGGAAGGCGCGCTCGGAGACGTCGTTGCAGACGCAGTAGCCGGCGACGTGGTTCAGCGCGTCGGCTTCCGAGACATATTTCGCACGGGTGCCGATGATCGCGGCGATCTCGACCTCCCAGTCGAGCTTGGTCGAGCCGCGCGGCTTTTCGACCGCATCGTTCGGGCCGGACAGCGATGTGTTTGCCTTCATGAAGATGATCGGCTCGCTCGGGATATCGGCGCCGGTCTCCTTGGCATGGTCGGAGTAGTTGAGGCCGATCGCGACGAATTTCGAGATGCCGGTGACGGGCGCGCCGAACCGCGGCTTGCCGGAGACCGCGGGCAGCGAGGCGGGGTCGAGCGCCGCCAGCTTCTTCAGGCTCTCGGGCGAATAGGCCTCGCCGGTGAGGTCCTTCAGATGCGCCGACAAGTCGCGCAACTGGCCGGATTTGTCGATCAGGCCGGGCTTTTCCGCGCCCTTCTCGCCATAACGAACAAGCTTCATTCTCGTTTCTCCCTAGGAATGGACCGATCGGTTAAACAGCTTCATGGAACAGGGCGGCGGGAAATTCAACCGCCCAGAGCGGGGCGCATTGCAGCCCTCTGGATTCGATGGGCAGACGGCGCTCTTGTGTCCCGGACGCGGCGCGGCATGAAATGACGCGACGCAGAGCCGGGACCCAGATACATGGGCCCCGGCTTAGCAGCGCATCACTTCGTGCTGCGCAGCATCCGGGGCACGAGACTTAGGCTAGCGCCACAAACCTGAATGCCTCTCCATCCCGCCTGATATGCCCGGCCGAGAAATGGCCGCCGATCACCAGCGTCGGCGTGTCGGCAAAGCGGCCGAACAATTCGCGCCGTGTTTCGGCCGACTGCGTCTGGTCGGAATCGGCGGTCGAGGACCAGTCGAGATGTGCCATCTGGCAAGGGTGATGGGCGACGTCACCCGTGAGCAGACCATGTTCGCCATCCGATCGGATGAGAATGCTCATATGGCCGGGACTGTGGCCGGGGGTCGGGATCATGCTGATCTCCTCGCACAGCTGATGATCGCTCGGGATCAGATCGGCCCGGCCGGCATCGACGATCGGCTTCACGGAATCCTCGAACACGGCCCGCTTGTCCGGCTCGGTCGAATGTTCCAGCCAATGCTCGTATTCGGTCTTGCCGAAGACGTAGCGTGCCTTGGCAAATGTCGGCACCCACCGGCCGTCGACCAGCCGCGTATTCCAGCCGACATGATCGACATGAAGATGCGTGCATAGCACCGTGTCGATGCTGTCGGGCGCAAAGCCCGCCGCCATCATCGTCGCCAGGAACGGCGTGGTGCGGTTGTTCCAGGTCGGAACATTGCGGCCCTGCTTGTCGTTGCCGAGGCCCGTATCGACAACGATGCGGCGCGAAGGCGTCTCCACCACCAGCGAATGGATCGACATTTTCAGCCGGCCCTCTTCGGTGGCAAAATGCGGGATCAGCCAGGGAAGCTTCTGAACCTCTGCGTTGCTCGCGAGCGGCAGGATGAAGCGGGTCGAGCCGACCGTCTCCAGCTCCACAATCTTGGTGATTTTGACTTGGCCGACCTTCCACTGCATCCGGCGCCTTCCCATGTTCTTGCCTTGATGCCGAAAGATGCGCCGTTTCCGCCATCAAGCGCAATGGATCATCTGACGCGGTGCGGCGTTATCGCGGGAACCCCAGGAAAAAGCCGAAGAGGAAGCCATGCCAGAGCTTGCGATTTCCGCGGAGAAGGTCGCCTTCATCATCGAGAAGGCGCGTGAATTCGACGTCAAGGAGGGCGATTCCGATCCGGATTCCGGCTCGAACGCGAGCGATGACGACGCGCTCGATGTTCTCGAGGATGACGGCTCCGATCCTGTCGTCCAAGAACTCGGAAGCTTCATGATCGCCCTGAACGAGGACGAGCAGCTCGATCTCGTCGCGCTGACATGGCTCGGTCGCGGTGACGGCACGATCGACGAGTGGGACGATTTGCGCGCCCGCGCGGTGGAGGCGCGCACCGAATATCGCAGCCCGCGCCGCGAAACCGTGCATTATCTGCTTGGCGAGCCGATGCTGGGCGATCTGCTCGCCGATGGTCTCGACGAATTCGGCATCGACTGGACCGACGAGCGCACGACGGCCGACTCGTCTGGTCCGAGCCAGCAGGACGAAGACGAACCGACGAAGCAGCGATGATGATCGGGCTCTGACGCCTCCACATCGTCATGGCCGGGCTTGACCCGGCCATCCACGTCTTACTTTGCCGCACAAAGAACGTGGATGCCCGGGACAAGCCCGGGGCACGACGATCTTTCGTGGAATGCGCCGCTGCGGATGCGATGATGGGTTACAACGTCCCCGGGAACGCGCCGCCATCCAGCAGGATGTTCTGCCCCGTAATGAAGCCGGCCTTGGCGCCGCACAGGAAGGCGCAGGCATAGCCGAATTCGTCGGGCTGGCCGAAGCGGCCGGCGGGGTTGAGCTTGGCGCGCTCGGTCAGGATCTGCTCGGCCGAGACGCCGCGCTTGTCGGCCTCGGCCTTTGCGGTGCCGGTGAGGCGGTCGGTCTCGAACGGGCCGGGTAGCAGGCCGTTGATGGTGACGTTGTTGATCACGGTCTTGCGCGACAGGCCGGCGATGAAGCCGGTGAGGCCGGCGCGCGCGCCGTTGGAGAGGCCGAGGATGTCGATCGGCGCCTTCACCGCGGCCGAGGTGATGTTGACGATGCGGCCGAACTTGCGCGCCATCATGCCGTCCACGGTCGCCTTGATCAGCTCGATCGGCGTCAGCATGTTGGCGTCGATCGCCTTGATCCAGTCGTCGCGGGTCCAGTTGCGGAAATCGCCGGGCGGTGGACCGCCGGCATTGTTGATCAGGATGTCGGGCTCGGGGCAGGCCTTCAGCACGGCTTCGCGCCCAGCCGGCGTCGTGATGTCGCCGACGATCTCGGTGACCTTCACATCAGGATAGGCCTTCCGGATCTCGTCCGCCGTTTTCTTCAAAGCTTCCGCGCCGCGCGCGGTCAGCGTGACGTCAACGCCGGCATCAGCCAGCGAGATGGCGCAGGCGCGCCCGAGACCCTTGCTGGATGCGCAGACGATGGCGCGGCGACCTTTGATCCCAAGATCCACTGTTTCACTCCCGTAATGTCAGGCAGGTTTTGGATGCCGCTATTCTAGCCAACATCGGTGCCGCTGATAAGGCATGGGCTCGCATCAAAATGCATGGCGCGTCCGCGCGGCGATGCAAATGCGCAGGCATGATCCGGAAAAGTGCGTAGCGGTTTTCCGAAAAGATCATGCCCAAACAACAAAGGCGCGATCTTCTCGCGCGTCAGATGCGCCGCTCCTGCTTGAGGCGGTCGATCGCGGAGCTCGCTTCCGGGGGCAGCGATTTGAAGCCCATCTGACCCGCCGTCGAGAACAGCGGCCGCAGATGCGAGCCGGCGAGAAACGGCGGCTGTTTGTTGGCCGGCACGATCTGGTCGAACACCAGGACCAGCGTGGTGGCGACGAGACCGACCCTGATGGCGCCGAGCGCGGCGCCGCCGAGCCGGTCGCCGATACCGGCGTCGCGGATGGTGTCGTTCAGCACCAGGCGGCCGATATAGCCGAACAGCATGCCGACCACCACGAAGATGCCGAACAGCCAGATCCAGTTCTGCAGCAGAGGCGCATTCGGATTGCCGGCGATTTGCGGCGCGATCAGCGGCATCAGCGCGACCGCGATCGGCGCAGCGAGGAGATAGGCGAGGATGGTCATGGCGCTGCGGAGCAGGCCGGTCCTGAAGCCGAAGCCGGCCGCGATGGCGAGCGCGGCATAGACGGCGAGATCGAAATTGTTCATGAGCAAACCTGCCTCAATGGAACGAATGAACGCCGGACCGATCATTCCGGTTTCAGATCGCTAAAATCGTCTGTATTGATGGCTCCAAAAGCTCGAGGGTTACGCCAATGTCAGGCCTATTCGACGTCAGTAAAGAAACCATCCTCGTCACGGGCGCGAGCCAGGGGCTGGGGCGGCAATTTGCCCGGGTGCTCGCCGCTCACGGGGCGGCCGTCGCGCTCGCGGCGCGTCAGGCCGACAAGCTGAAGAGCCTGGAGGAGGAAATCTGCGGCAAGGGCGGCCGCGCCGCCGCGGTCGCGCTCGACGTCACCGACACCGCCTCGATCGCGCGGGCCGTCGATGCGGCAGAGGCTGCGCTCGGTCCCGTCACGGTGCTGATCAACAATGCCGGCATCGCCATCGAGAAGCTCGCCACCGAGCAGACCGAAGCGGATTGGGACGCGGTGATTGGCGCAAATCTCAAGGGCGCCTATTTCCTCGCGACGGAAGTCGCGCGGCGCATGATCGCGCGCAAGCAGTCAGGCAACATCGTCAACATCGCCTCCGTGCTCGGCACCGGCGTCCTGAAGGCGGTGTCGCCTTACGCGATCTCCAAGGCCGGCATCATCCAGGCCACCAAGGCGATGGCGCTGGAGCTCGCCGGCCAGAACATCCGCATCAACGCGCTCGCGCCCGGCTATATCGACACCGAGATGAACCACGCCTTCTGGTCGACCCCCGCAGGCGAGCGCCTGGCCAAGCGCATCCCGCAGCGCCGTGTCGGCGCCGAGTCCGATCTCGACGGCGCGATTCTGCTGCTGGCGTCACAGGCGTCGCGGTACATGACGGGGAGTGTGATTACCGTCGACGGTGGTTTCCTGTTGAACTAAGTCTCACTGGCGTCCCGGACAAGCGCGCCTCAAGCGCGCGCAGATCCGGGATACATAACCGCAGCGGCCGACTAACCCGCCCGGATCATATCCGCCGCCTTCTCCCCGATCATGATGGTCGGCGCGTTGGTGTTGCCGCCGATCAGCGTCGGCATGATCGAGGCGTCGACGACGCGCAAGGCCTCGACGCCGTGTACCTTCAGTGCCGGATCGACTACGGCCAACGCATCCGTCCCCATCTTGCAGGTGCCGACGGGGTGATAGACGGTATCGACGCGATTGCGCAAAATGTTGCGGATGTCGTCGTCTGTTCTCACGTCGGACGTGAACATGTCCTTCTTCTGCAGCGCGCGCAGCGCGGGCGTCTCCATCAGCCGCCGCGTGGTCTTGAAGCCCGCGACCATCGTCTCGAGATCCTCCGCTTCGCCCAAAAAGTTCGGATCGATCATGGGCGCTGCGAGCGGATCGGCGCTCTTCAGCGACACGCTGCCGCGGCTCTTCGGCCGCAGCAGGCAGACATGGCACGAGAAGCCCGCCTCCTTGTGCTTCTTGCGGCCGTGGTCGTCGAGCATCGCGATGACGAAGTGAAGTTGGATGTCCGGTACGTCGAGGTCAGGCCGGGTTTTCAAAAAGCCGCCGCACTCGGCGAAATTGGTGGTCATCAGGCCGCGCCGTTCACGGCGATAGCGCTGGATGGCACGGAGCAGGGACGGCAACCGGCCGAGCGAGGCATGAACGAAGTGCGGATAGTCGGAGGCGTAGACGAACACGAAATCCGGGTGGTCCTGCAGATTGCGCCCGACGCCGGGCAGATGATGGAGCACGCCAATGCCGTGCGTTCGAAGCGCATCGCCATCGCCGATGCCCGACAGCATCAGCAATTGCGGTGACTGGAAGGCGCCGCCGGCAAGGATCACCTCGCGGCGCGCGCGCAGCTGCTTCGTCTGCTTGCCCTGCACATATTCGATGCCGACTGCGCGCCCTCCTTCGAACAGGATTTTCGTGGCGTGTGCCCCCGTCTCGACGCGCAGATTTGTGCGCTTGTCGATGTGGGGATGCACATAGGCGCGCGCCGCGCTCCAGCGTTCGCCATTGTGCTGCGTCACCTGATAGCTGCCGAGCCCTTCGTGATCCTCACCATTGAAGTCCTCGCGAATGCGGAACTGCGCCTCGCGTGCGGCCTGATGGAAGACATCATGGATCGGATTGTTCGAGCGGAGCCGGTTGACATGCAGTGGGCCGCCCTTGCCGTGATACTCGCCGTCGAAATCGGAATTGTTCTCCGAGCGCTTGAAATAGGGCAGCACGTCCGCATACGACCAGCCGGCATTGCCGAGCGAAGCCCAGTGGTCGTAGTCCCATTTGTGGCCGCGAATGTAGACCATGGCGTTGATCGCCGAGGAGCCGCCGAGGCCCTTGCCGCGCGGCTGATAGCCGATGCGGCCGTTCAGTCCCTTCTGCGGCACGGTATCGAAAGCCCAGTTGGCCGTTTTGTAGGGCAGGGCGAGCCCAAACGGTGTGGTGATGCGCCAATTGTCGTTCGTCCCGCCCGCATCGAGCAACGCCACGGACGTCGCCGCATCCTCCGACAGCCGCCCCGCAATTGTGCAGCCGCCGGAGCCCGCGCCCACGACGACGAAATCGAATGTATCGGTCACTTGTTTCCCCCGTCATTGTCATTCCGGGGCGATGCGGAGCATCGAACCCGGAATCTCGAGGTTCCGGGTTCGCGCTTCGCGCCCCGGAACGATTGCCCCCTACGACATGAACCGCATCAACTTCTCCAACCGCGCGATCTTGCCGCCGTAGGGCGGATAGAGATCGGCGAGGCGGTTGAACTTGGAGCGATAGAATACCGGCTTCAACTTGCTGAACGTGCGAAAGCCCCATTCGCCGTGATAGGCGCCGGTGCCGGATGCGCCGACGCCGCCCATCGGCTGGTTGATTTGCGTGAAGTGAAACAGGCAGTCGTTGATGGTGACGCCGCCGGAGATGGTGCGGGCCAGCACCTCGTCGCGCGCGGTGCCGTCCTTGCCGAACCAGTACAGCGCCAGCGGCCGATCGCGATGGTTGATGAAGGCGATGGCGTCAGTGGGATCGCGATAGCCGAGAATCGGGAGCACCGGCCCAAAAATCTCCTCCTGCATCGCCGCCATCGCGTCGGTCGCCCCGACGATCAGCGTCGGCGGGAATTTGCGGTGCGCCTTCCAGTTCGGATCGTCCGCTTTCGCCGGCTGCAGGATTTTGGCGCCGCGCTCCGCCGCGTCCGCGACGAGGCCTTCGAGCCGGGTGTAGTGCCGGTCCGAGATGATCGAGGTGTAGTCCTTGTTCGCCGGATCGGTGCCGAACATCCGCCGCATCTGGGCGCGCACGTTCTCGGCGAAGGCCTGCAACGAGCGCTCCGGCACCAGCACATAGTCCGGCGCGATGCAGGTCTGCCCTGCATTGAGCAACTTGCCGTAGGCGATGCGCTCGGCCGCTTCATCGAGGTCGGCCGAGGCGTCGATGATCGCAGGCGACTTGCCGCCGAGCTCGAGGGTAACCGGCGTCAGGTTACGCCCCGCGGCCTCCGCGACCAGCCGCCCGACCCGGGTCGAGCCGGTGAACACGAGGTGATCGAACGGCAGGCGCGCAAACGCCTCTGCGATCTCGCCCTCGATGCCGGTGACGAGCAGCTCGGTCGCATCGAATCGCGCGGCGACCGTCTCCTTCAGCAGGCCTGCGAAGTGCGGCGTGAGCTCGCTCGGCTTGATCAGGACGCGGTTGCCGGCGGCTAGCGCGCCGATCGCGGGCGCGAGCGTGAGCTGGAGCGGATAATTCCAGGGCGCGATGATGCCGACGACGCCGAGCGGCTGCGGCATCAGCCGGTTGCGCGCCGGCAGGAATTGCAGCGCGGTCGCGACGCGCTGCGGCGCCATCCAGCTCTTGAGGTACTTTGTGGCGTGCCGGATCTCGGAGAACAGCAGCATCGTCTCTGCGATGGTGGTCTCGACCGCCGAGCGGTGGCCGAAATCGGCCGAGATCGCCTGCCGGAAACGCTCCTCGTTGTCGGCGACCACGCTGCGCAGCCGCGCCAGCCGGTCAAGCCGCTCGGCAAGGCCGGCCGGCGGCTGGTCCCGCGACGGCACGACCATGGCGTGGAAGGCCTCCTCCAGCGCTCCGACCGGGGCGCTCGTCAGGGATTTGTCCACGGCGATCCTCCCTCACCGGCGTTTCAGCCTTAATCTTGTTGCCGCAAGCTGGCCCTTTGTGGAACTTCTGGCAAGAGCACAGGGAACGCAGCCGAAATCGGTCGCTTCCCCTGTCATAAAGTCGAAAAAAACGTTCCCGCAGCCCTTTCCAAAGGCAGCTCGCCTTGATACATACGCCCCGCACCCGACGGGCTTTGCCCCGGGTTGCCTTCCAAGGAAGCCTTTGGGACGGACGAGAAAAGCCACGCGAACAGCGCAGGCCTCAACCGACCGTCCCCGGGATCCAACTGAAGGCAAAGCAAGTGTTTAACGCGGGGTGGAGCAGCCCGGTAGCTCGTCAGGCTCATAACCTGAAGGTCATAGGTTCAAATCCTATCCCCGCAACCAAATTCGGATTTTACCGGATCCGATACGAAAATGGCCCGCGAAAAGCGGGCCATTTTTGTTTTGGGCGACGGATCGTCGAACTTGTCTCGGGCCGTCAGCGCCATGACGATTCATTCCAGGCTCATCGCGCTTTAGTCCCGGCTGCGCACTCCGCTCGGACTGTCGCCGAACCGCAGCCGGAACAGGCGGTTGAAATGCGACACGCTGGAGAATCCGACTTGCGCGGCGATCTCGGCGATGGGCCGGTTCGGAAACCGTGTGAGCAGCGCGAAGGCGCGCTTCAACCGCAGCTCGTTGACGCGCGCGACGAATGATGCGCCGGACTGCTCGAGCAATTCCTGCAGGTAGCGCGGCGAAATGTCCTGTTGGCGCGCGACGCTTGCGACCGAAAGCGCGGGATCGGCGAAGTGCTTGCCGATATGCTCGATGGCCGATGCAAGCCGCGCCGCGGCAACGGCGCCCTTGCCTTGCTCGAGCGTGCCGCGGTTCGCGCCAATGGCGAGCGCGGCAAGGTCGTGGATGTGATTGACGATCACCTGCTGCAAGGCAGGCTCGGTCGGCTCCATATCGGCCTGGATCATCCGGAGGTAGCGCAGAAACAGCTGCAGCGCCTGCTGGCGGCCGGACACCGGCTTCATGAACACGCTGCTGACATCATGCAGGCGCTCGGCGAGCGGCGTTCGCGGAAAGAGCAGCGCGAGGTGAGTTGTTCCGCACAGCCGGCCGGGCTCGTCCGGACGTACGAGCACCGCGTCGCCGAGGTTCAGCGTCACCTCGGTACCACGCTGAAACGCCAGTGCCGACGCACCGAGATTGACGATCATTCCGACGGAGTCGTCACTGGCCGCCGCCTGCGCGCGCGTCCGCTCGAGCGCCGCCGCCGTGCCGTCGCACAGCGCCATTCGCACGCCCGGCAATCGCTGCAACATGGCCTCGGCGCGGAACGGGACCTCCGGCGCCAACGGCGCAATATCGACACTGACGATGGTCCTGCCGAACTCCTCCCGCCAGCGGGTCAGCCTGTCACGTTCGGGAAGCTCGTCCGTCGTAAACCGCGTCGGCTTTGGGTCAATGTCATCGACATGCATGGCGATTGGCACCGGGAAGTTTCGGCAACCGTAACCATTCGGCTTAAGTACGGCAACGTGCATAGCGACGGTGTTATGCTGCTTTTTTCGGCGCTGGCGCGGGGAAGTGTTCGCAAAAAGAAAAGAGCGAGTTCGCAATAGATCAACGACCAGCCATCGCGCCGAACGCCCGATTCCTCATGCGACGCGCGTGCACAAGCGTGGACAACCTCGTCTCATGCGTTGCAATGCTGTTGAAACGGCGCCGCCCGTTCCTCGCCGACTCGCAATTTGCAAAGCCCGTCGCGCCTTAGATCAAGCGCGCGGAAAGCGTTGTTGCGCCTCGACGACAGCCCTCCCGCGCCAACCATGCCAGATTGTCCCGAGCGCTCGATTCAACGCCGAGCGCGCCGCTGGTTACGGGTTTGTCGGCAGCGCAGCGCGCCGCGCTGACATTAGGGAATGGGACGCCAAAGCGTTTCCCTTGGAGGGGTCATGAAGTTCAGCACGTTGTTCGATCGCAGGCGAAACGCATTGCTGACCAGCGCGGCTCTGGGCTTGATTCTGGCAAGCGGCCTCACGACGGCGGGACATGCCGACGGCGGAACCGGCGGTGCGTCCGGCTTGGTCGCTGGCGGTGCGGGGGGTATCGGCGATTCCGGCGCGGCGGGAAGTGACGGTACTTCCAACGTAAACGGCGCTAACAGTTTCGGCAGCGGCGGCGGTGGTGGTGCCGGCGGAGGCGGAAGCGGGGGCGCGGGCGGCGGCATTCTCGGCGGTCCGGGTGGCGCGGGCGGCACGGCGGGTTCTCCAAACGGAGCGATAGGTAACAGCGGTGGCGGCGGCGGTGGTGGATTCAACGGCGTCGTGGGGGGCAACGGCGGCAACGGAGGCAGTGGGCAAAGCGTTACGGGCGGCGTTTTTGTCGCTGGAACCTTTGCTGTCGATGGGGCCGGCGGCGGTGGCGGCGGCGGCGGTGGCTCTGGCATTGGCACCGGCGGATCTGGCGGCGCGGGTGGCGGCGGAGGGACACCGATAATGAGCGCCTCATCGTCAGGCGCAGGGGATATTGTCACGGCGATTATCAGTGGCGGCGGTGGCGGAAACGGTGGCGATGGCGGCGTGGGCAACCTGCAAGGCGGATCGTTCAGCACCAGCGGCGTCGGCGGCGCTGGAGGCGCGGGCGGAATAGGGGGCGAGGGCAACGCTGATGTTACGGCGACCGGTTCGGGAGCAACTGCGAATGCGACCGGAACTGGAGGCAACGGCGGCAACGGCAGCAATGGCGGCGTCGGAAATTTGCAAGTCGGGTCGTTTACCTTCAATGCCAACAGCATCGGCGGCGCGGGTGGTGCGGGCGGGGCTGGCGGCCAGGGTATCGCAAAAGCAACTGGCAACGCGGTCGACGGTGCTGCAAGCACGACGGCGACTGGTGGGACCGGCGGCACCGGAGGCAACGGCGGTGCAGGGCTTGAAGTCACGGGCTCGAACGTGACCGTGATCAACGCAGCAACGTCAACCGGCGGCAACGGCGGCGCTGGAGGTCACGGCGGTGCCGCCAACGCCACTGCATCGGGCGAATTCGCCACGGTTGTCTCAACCGGCGGGAACGGTGGCAAAGGAGGCATCGGCGGTGCCGGTGCAGTGTTTATCGGTTCGGGTGTCAGCTTCACCAATCTCGGCGCAGTGCAGGCCGGAAGCGGTGGTGGCGGCGGAACCGGCGGCAGTGCCGCGCATACGATAAGTGGTTTGCTCCAATCCATCACGTCGAACGTAGGCGACGCGGCCATGGGTGGCGCCGGCGGTACAGGTGTTCTGTTTGGCGGAGCCAACTCGTTTTTCAACAACGCAGGATCTGTCGCCGGCGGCGCGGGAGGTGCAAGCATTGGGTTGATAGCCGGGGGGCAAGGCGGGGCCGGGGTGCAATTCGCGGCGTCCGGAGCGAGGCTCGTCAATTCCGGCCAGATTTCCGGCGGCGATGGCGGTGCCTCATTCGGTCCCAATAAAGGTGCCGGCGGTGCCGGCGTCATTGGCTCCGGCCTCACAATCAGCAACAGCGGCACGATCAGCGGCGGTCTCGATGGCGGCGGAACCGTCAGGCAATTTGCGATCGAGCTGACCGGTGGCTCTAATGCCATCAGTCCGGGCGGCACCATCACCGGCGGAATCCAATTGCAGGCTGGTTCGCTGATGCCGGCGCTGCCCGGCTCGACGGTTGGCGCAACGCTGAACGTCAACGGTCCGATGTTCCTGGCGCCAGGTTCGGCCTACACCATCCGCGTTGGCGGCGCGGCCAACGATTCCATCACCGCCACCGGCGTTGCGACGGTGTCCGGCGCGACGGTGTCGGCGACGATCGCCGGCGGTTCGGGCAGTCCGCTCGGCCAGCACGCCATCATCACGGCCAGCGCCATCAGCGGCACGTTTGCCTCGCTCTCCGCGTCATCGACGTCAGCCTTCCTGCAGGAATCGCTGTCGTACGATGCGACGCACGTCTACCTGAACATTACCGGCAACGGCGCAGGCGGCACTGTGGACTTCACGACGGTGACGCAGACGGTCAACCAGTTCAACGTCGCGTCCGCGCTGAACGCCGCTGGCAACGCCAATGGCTTCAGCGGGCCGCTCTTCAACGCCCTTGTGGGTCTTTCCGCCGCGCAGGCGCGCGCCGCGTTCACGGTCCTTGATGGCGAAGCGGCGACAGGGGCGCAGCGCGCCTCCTTCCGCTTCATGGACCAGTTTCTCAATTTGATGCTCAATCCCTTTGTCGACGGCCATTTCGGCGCCGTCACGGGCGGTGGTGTCACCGGCTTTGCGCCGGAGGAGCAGGCCAATCTGCCGCCGGAATTGGCGCAGGCCTACGCATCGATGTTCAAGGCGCCGCCACCTGCAAGCTTCGAGCAGCGCTGGAGCCTGTGGAATGCGGCGTTCGGCGGCAGCGGCAAGACCAGCGGCGATCCCGTGATCGGCTCGACCGACACCCGCCTCAGCACCTACGGTTTCGCCGGCGGTATCGATTATCGCCTCTCGCCCTCGACGGTGATCGGCCTGGCCGCGGCCGGCGGCGGCACCAATTGGGGATTGTCGAACAGTCTCGGCAGCGGCCGCAGCGAGTCCGCGCAAATCGGCGCTTATGCAAGGACCGTGATCGGCCCGGCCTACATCGCCGAGTCGATCGCCTTTGCCAATCACTGGTTCACGACCGACCGAACCGCGCTCGGCGGCAATCTGCGTGCGACCTTCACCGGCCAGAGCATCGGCGCACGCATCGAAGGAGGTTACCGTCTTGCCGTGACGCCCAACTTCGGGATCACGCCCTATGCGGCGGCGCAGGCGCAGGCATTTCGCTCCGGCGCCTACAGCGAGACCGACGTGAATAATCTGGGCTTCGGCCTGACCTATACAGCCAAACAAGCCACCGATGTTCGCACCGAGCTCGGGGCCCGTTTTGATCATCCGACATTGCTCGGTGGCACGCCGCTGATCGTGCGCGCGCGGCTGGCCTGGGCACACGATTTCGTCGACACGCCTTCGCTCAATGCGGCGTTTCAGGCGTTGCCGCTCTCGAATTTCACGGTGTTCGGCGCGCCGATCCCGCACGACTCCGGCCTCGCCTCGATCGGTGCGGATTGGTATCTGAACCAGAACTGGAAACTGCTTGCCAAATTCGATGGTGAATTTGCCAAGCGCTCGGACCTCTACGCCGGCACAGTGGCGCTGCGGTACTCCTGGTGATGCGAGCGTTCAGGAAGCAAAGGGCGCCACCGCGGATTTTACCGGATCCAATATGAAAAGGGCCCGCATCACGCGGGCCATTTTTGTTTGGGGGACGACCGCGCGAAGCCGCGATTCTTTGGTGCTGGTTCGGACAGGGACATGACGGGCCGCCGCTCCATTGGCGTGCATGCCGCGCGCAACAGCACTGCATGATTGAAGGAACACGGTCTCGATCCGCGCGTCATCTTTGTCGCCGGGCCCATCAGGCACTTGCTTTCCGGCTGTCTGTCATTCGGAAGGGCTGGTCCAATGAAGTTCGAGGATTTCGAGGCCGCCGATGTTCAGGCGGAGGAAGCGCGGATTTTCATCCGTCGGGCCGGTTCGGGACCGGCGATTCTCCTGCTGCACGGATTTCCCCAGACGCATCTGATGTGGCGAGACGTTGCGCCGTTGCTCGCGCAAGACTTCACGGTCGTTTGCGCCGATCTTCGCGGATATGGTCGCAGCGCTTGTCCGCCCTCCAGCCCGGACCACGCGCCATATTCGAAACGGGCGATGGCAAAGGACATGGTGTCCGTCATGGCAAGGCTTGGCTTCGACCGCTTTTCGGTTGCGGGCCATGATCGCGGTGGCCGTGTCGCTTACCGGCTCGCGCTCGACCATGGCAACCGCGTGGAGCGGCTCGCCGTCCTCGACGTCGTTCCGATCGCCGATGCCTGGGAGCGTGCCGACAAAGAACTGGCGGTCGGCTATTGGCCCTGGTCGTTGCTCGCGCAGCCTGAACCTCTCCCTGAGCGGCTATTGTCCGCAGCCCCCGATGCCGTCATCGACAATGCGCTCCATGGCTGGGGGTCGCGAGCAGACAGTTTCAGTCAGGCCGTCCGGACGTCCTATGTCGAGGCGTTGCGCGATGAGGCGCATGTTCACGCGATCTGCGAGGAATATCGCGCGGCGGCGACGATCGATCATGAGCACGATCTGGCGGATCGCAATTCCGGCCGCCGGATTGATTGCCCTGTCCTGATCCTCTGGAGCCGCCGCGGCCCGTTGAATTCCTGGTATGCGAGCGAGGGCGGTCCCTTGGGGCTATGGCGGTCCTGGGCCGATGACGTGCAAGGAAAGCCGCTCGATGGAGGACATTTCTTTCCGGAGGATATTCCGCAGCAGACGGCCCTTGAGCTGAATCGGTTCTTCGGGAGCGATAGCTAGTTGCGCGTCCGCAACCTGCGAAGATGGCTCGCTCGCATCCGGCGCGATGCCCACCACGATCTTGGTGCTGTCGGCATCCGACCGCCCCTCCGGCCAGAACTGGCCGACCTTGATGGTGCCTTCGACCTCCAAGAGTCCAACGGGCATCGCGCCGCTCCTCCCAAACCGGCGCGGTCGCTCCCTTGAGGCGGCGCCCCCCGCGCGCGGGACGGGCGCGACGCGCGCGCGGCCCTGGCAAACAAAACGCCCGCGCACCTCAAGTGCGCGGGCGACGATCGAAGCCGGTTGCGTCTGCAGATCAAGACCTGTGCGGACAGACCATCGTCAGATTCAGCAGCGTCGGCTTGTCCGAGCCCTTCTTGTATTCCCACTCCAACCGGATCTCGTGCCGATGGGCATAGGCATCGCTTGCCGCGTGGCTGATGATCTTCGTCTTCATCGGGATCGGCGGCTCCGAGTTGAAGCATTTCCGCACGCAGGCATCGAGCAGGTCACATCGTGTCAGCGGGATGACGCCGGGCTCGTCCTTGGAGAGCGGGACCGTGTTCGGCTGCGTGCTCAGGTCGACCCGAGCCCGGCCCTTCTCCTTGTGCCAGTACTTGGCGCTGCCCTGCGGCCATATCGACGGCGGGTTCAAGATCAAATGGTATTGGCCGTATTCCAGGGTCGGCAGGTCGATGTCATCGGATGCCTTGAGCTTGGCGACGCTCTTTTTCATGTTCGCGAGGGGATAGTAATTGGCGTTCATCAAGTCTCGAAATGCCTTGCCGCTATATACCAGTCCGGCCATCGCCTCTTTCCTCGATATGTCTGTTTGTCAAAAACCGTAGCGTCTGGCCGCAACTTCGCGTCACGCGGCGGCCGATCACACAATTTGTTGTGTGCAGGCACGCTACCATCCACGACTGTACTTCGTCCAGCGAGCTACCATCCGGTAAGGTCGCGTATCCCGCAAGCCTAATTGCCATGTAGTCCTCTATTGGTAATGTAAGCTGAAGGTCTCGCGGGCGCGGGTAGCGAAGACTGCTGAGGCAGTCGTTTGAAGGCGCTGGAATGCATTGCTTCGCGTGTCAGTCGGCGATCGGTCCGGGCGATAGCTGGTGCTCCAAATGCGGAGCGGCGGTCCGCGAGCGCGCTGAGCCCGACAGCGAGCGGCGGTTCGTGACCATTTTGCGCGCCGACGTCGTCGATTCCACTGGACTTGTTGCCGAGCTGGAGCCGGAGGCGGCGGTGTCGCGCCTTGAACCGGCTCTCGCGGCGATGAGAGGCGCGGTGCGCCAGTTTGGCGGCATCGTCAGCAAGGAGCTCGGGGACGGGCTGGCCGCGGTGTTCGGTGCCCCGATCGCCGACGACAACCACGCGCCGCTCGCCTGCCACGCGGCCATCGAGCTCGTCCGGCGTGTTGGCAGCCTGGGCGATCCCGGCCTTCAGGTCCGGGTCGGGCTCCACTCGGGCCATGTGGTCGCCTACATGGTCGCCAGCGAATTTTCCAAGGTTTATGAGATCGGCGGGGCCGCCCAGCATCTGGCCGCGCGGCTGGAAGCGGCGGCCGAGGCGAACCAGATCTACGTCTCTGAGGCCTGTCAGAAGCTGGCGGACGGCCATGTCCGCTTCGAATTCCTGGGTCGCAAGACGCTCCGCGGTTTCGGCGAGCCGATGCCCGTATACCGGGTCATGGGCGCGAGCGATCTTTCGAGCTGGCGGGTCCGGCGTGCGCGCAGTGTTTCCCGATTTGTCGACCGCACGACGGAGCGGGCCTTGCTGTGGCGTGCGGCCGAAAGGGTCAGCGCCAGCCGCCAGACCGTTCTGCTCATGGGTGACGCCGGCATCGGAAAGTCGCGGCTTGCGCACGAGTTCGCGCAGGATCTTCGCGCCAGCGGCTGGCGGCTGATCGATGCCGAGTGCAGCCCGAATCTCCAGGGCGCGCCGTACAGCGCCCTCAAGCGATTGTTGCTGTCGATCTTCGACTTGGCCGCAAGGGATCAGGTCAGGGCGGATGATCCCAGAGGGGCGTTGCCGGCCGTGCAGCAGCGGGCCATCGACGCGGTCTTGGACCTGCCGATCTCCGATCCGCAATGGGACGAACTGGAGCCGCACGCGCGCGGGCGCGCGATTTCAGATGCGAGCTGCGCGATCGTCGAGAGCATCGCCCGTCGTCAGCGCACGATCCTTCTGATCGAAGACCTGCATTGGATCGATCGGGCCAGCGATACGGTCATGGCCACTCTCTCCGCGCTGCAATGTCCCGATTTGCTCGTGCTGCTGACCACGCGGCCCAACGGGATGCCGGTGTGGATTGCGCGCTGTCACGCAGAGATCGTGGCCATGCGGCCCCTCGACGACGATTCGGGCTTGGCCATGCTCGCGGAAATGCTCGGCCCCGCCACCACCAACGCGGACCTGAAGAACCGGATCATCTCCCACACCGCCAACGTCCCGCTGTTCATCGAGGAAGTCTGCCGCAGTCTGAAGGATAGCGGCTTGCTCCTCGGTCAGTGGGGCGACCTGTCTCTTGCGCGTCCCGTGGAAGAGCTCGGCATTCCCACCAGCATTCAAGGTGTGATCGCGGCGCGGCTCGATCGCGTGTCACGACAGGAACGGTCGCTCCTGCAGATCGCCGCGGCGTTTGGTCCCCGGACAAACCAGGCCCTGCTTCGGAAGATCGCGGCCTTGCCGGAAGGCGTGCTGCAGGATTGCCTCACCGCGCTCGACCGGGCCGAACTGCTCGTCAGGATCGATAGCGAGTTGGAGGACTCGCTCGAATTTCGGCACGAGATGGTCCGGCAGGTGACCTACGATTCCATGGTCGAAAAGGTGCGCGAAAGCATCCATGCCAGCATCCTCGCAGCGCTCGAGGACGACGAGGCATCGAACGACGGGCCGGACGCGCTCTGCTATCACGCGACGAGGGCGAAGGATTGGCAGAAGGCGTTTCACCATGGCAGAAGCGCCGCTCGAAAATGTCTGGTGCGCTCAGCCTATGCCGACGCGGTCGACTATTTCGAGATCGCGATGGGGTCTCTCGACAAGACCCCGGTGACGCAAGCGCGAGAAGCAGACGCCATCGATCTCCGGATGGAGGCGCGTTTGGCCTTTGCCGGATCGGGGCGCGTCGCCGAAGCCCTGGATCTGGGACGCGAAGCCGAACGGCGCGCCGATGCAATCGACGACATCGGGCGCAAGATCGCGGCCATGACCGTGAGAGCAGGCGCGCAGAACTTCTACGGAACGCCGGTCGAAGCTGTCGCGATCGGGGAAGAGGTCGTGCGTCTGGCGGAAAGCTCAGGCAATCCCGGCTGGCGTAATCTCGCACAATATGGTCTTGGGCAGGCCTATTTTCTCTGCGGCCGCTATCATAGCGCCGAGAAGATGCTGGCCGCGGCACGTGCCGGTCTCGTGGGCTCGGCATCGAGTGCCCCTATCGGCACGACTCCACGATCCTTGCTCCTCCTCTGCTGCATGATGAACGCCATCACCCACACCGTCATGGGCGAGCTCGACACCGCCGAGCAGCTTCAGCAACAGGCGGCTGCGATCGCGGAGGAGACCGGACGTCCCTACGACCGCGTCGCCGCCGCCTATAGCGGCGGCTGCCTGATGCTCGGCCGGGGCGACCCGGCGGCGGCCGCCGCCATTCTCGAAGACGGGTTTGTGCTGGCGCAGAAGCACGGCATCCGCCTGTTCGTGCCGGTGCTCGCCTGCCACCTCGGCATGGCCTATCTGGAGCAGGGGCTGTTCGACCGGGCGCGCGGCATGCTGACCGAGGCGCGCGAGGAGGCCAAGGCGGTCGGCTACACCTCGGCGGTGCTGCGCAGCTCGATCTACCTTGCGCTCGCGACCTGCCGCCTCGGCGATGTCAGGACCGCGCAGAACATGCTGCGCGAGGCGCGCAACACCGCCCGCCAGCAGGGGTTTTCGGGCCTCGAGGCCGAGGCCCTGTTCGGCGAAGCCGTTGTGACGCCCGCCTCGAGTACCGAGAGCAGGGCGGCCATACTCGCCGCGCTGCGCGCCGCCATCGCGATCGCCTCCGAAAGCGGCGCGGGGCCGCTCCAGCGCAAGGCCGAGGCGATGCTGACCGAGGTGCTCGCCCAGGGCAGCGAGCTGATCTGACGCCGCGCCCGGCAAGGTCTGCGCCTCACCAAATCGCCGGCCCAAAATGCCGAACGAATCTCGTAGGCAGCACAAAGGGTTAGCTACTGTGCATGGGGTTGTTTTCGACAGAATTGGTCGGGCGCCGCCTCCAGACGGCTGCGAGAGGCAGCCCCGCTCACCGCAGTGACGAGCCCCTTGCACCAACGCCAAGGTGGGCTACCGTTGGTGACTAGCCGCAGGGCCAGGTGACTTTTGATCTCGATTTTTTAGCATCGCATTTTGCCGGCGCCGCCATGGCGCGACGCCTACCGGATGAGGCGGGGCCATGATCACACGGGACCAGTCAGCTTTGTTGGCGCCGGTCGAGCGCGACCTCAGGCTCGATCTCTTCCGCGGCATCGGCTTGTGGATGATCTTCCTCGATCACATCCCGCACGACGTCGTGGCCTGGCTGACGCTGCGCAATTACGGCTTCAGCGATGCGGCCGAATTCTTCGTCTTCATCTCCGGCTATCTGGTCGGCTGGATCTACGGCCCGATCGTCGCCGGGGGCTGGTTTCTCGCCGCGATGAAGCGGCTGTGGCGGCGTGCGGCCGAGCTGTATGTCGCGCACATCATGCTGTTCCTGCTGTTCACCGCGCAGATCGCCCGCACCGCGCGCCGCTTCGACAATCCGATGTACCAGCATGAGTTCAACGTGTTCAACTTCCTGGCGCATCCGGACGAACTGATCGGGCAGGCGATCGTGCTGAAATACAAGCCGGTCAATCTCGACGTGCTGCCGCTCTACATCACGCTGGTGCTCGCCTCACCTTTCATCGTCTGGTGCCTGGTGCGCCGGCCGAACCTGACGCTCGCCGCCTCGGTCGTGCTCTACGTGCTGGCGCGCTGGTTCAACTGGAACATCGCTTCCTACCCGCCCGGCACGACCTGGTACTTCAATCCGTTCTGCTGGCAGTTGATGTTCGTGTTCGCGGCCTGGTGCGGCGTCGGCCAGATCGACAAGATCGCCAGATGGGTGTGGTCGAGGGCGGCGATGGGTCTGGCCGCGGCCTGGCTGGTGTTCGCGCTGCTGATCGTGATGACCTGGCACGTCCCCGCGCTCGAGGCGCTGATCCCGAAATGGATGATCAAGGCGATCTACCCGATCGACAAGACCGACCTCGACATGCTGCGCTTCACGCATTTCCTGGCATTGGCAATCTGGGTCACCCACTTCCTCTCGCGCAAATGGCGGGCGCTGCATGGGGTCTGGCTGCGCCCCGTGATCCTCTGCGGCCAGCACTCGCTGCCGATCTTCTGTCTCGGTGTGTTCCTGTCGTTCTCGGCGCACTGGATCCTGACGCAATACACCAAGGGCGTCTGGGAGCAGTTCGCCGTCTCCATCGTCGGCATCGTCATCATGGTCGGCGCGGCCTGGCTGCTCAACCGCGCCGAGCGCGTGCCGAACCTGTTCGTGAAGGTGACGGAGGTCGAGGAGCCGGAGATGGTCGAGAGCGCGCAGGCGGCGACCGCCGGCGCGGCTCCCGCGAGCCGCTGAAGCATCGTCCGCATTTCCGGGAGAGCCCAATGTCCAAACGTTTGTTGACGATCGCCGGCACTCTCCTGTTTCTCGCCTGCGGTGCATCGGCACAGGCGCCGTCGCCGGAGGCGATGAGCGCGGCACGCAAGCTCGTCGTCACCTTGAAGATCGCCGATCAATACCGCGCATTGCTGCCGCAGCTCCTGCTCAAGCTTCGGCCCGTGGTTGCGCAGGACAGGCCGGAGATTGAGCGCGACTACGATGCGGTGACGGCACCCGGCTCAGAGATCTATGCTCCGTTCGTAGCGTCCATGGTCGAGCAGATCGCGGCGTTCTATGCCCAGAGCTTCACGGTGGACGAGCTGCGCCAGATCGAGGCGTTCTATGCCCAGCCGGCCGGGAAGAAGTTTTTGGAGAAGTCGGACGCGCTGGCGCAGGCGAGTGCGCAAATCGGCCAGGACGTCAGCCAGAAGGCCGCCGACGAACTGAAGCAGCGCCTGATCGAGGCGCTGCGCCAGAAGGGGCACAAGCTGTAGAGCCGCGCGCTAAGCCAGGAATGCGCGGAACCGCCGCAGCGCGATCAGGAAGAAGATGCCGCCGATCACGGCGAGCGCGACCAGCTGCGGCCACACCGCCTCCAGGCCCGCGCCGCGGAACAGGATCGCCTGGGCGAGCATCACGAAATGCGTGTTGGGCGCCGCCAGCATGATGTCCTGGACGAATTGCGGCATGCTCTCCCGCGGCGTCATGCTGCCCGACAGGGTCTGCAGCGGCAGCAGGATCATGATCAGCAGCAGCCCGAACTGCGGCATCGAGCCGGCGACGGTGGCGAGGAAGATGCCCATGCTGGTGGTGGCAAACAGCTGCAGCGCGGCGCCGACGAGGAACAGCGCCAGCGAGCCGTCGATCGTCACCTCCAGCCATCCCTTGACGACGAAGGCGATCGACAGCCCAGAGGCGACCAGCACCACGGCCCCCATCGACCAGACCTTGCTCACCATGATCTCCAGCGGCGTGACCGGCATCACCAGGAGGTGCTCGATGGTGCCGTGCTCGCGCTCGCGGATCAGCGCCGCACCCGTCAGGATGATCGAGAGCATCGTGATCGAGGTGATCACGTGGTCGATGGCGCCGAACCAGGATTTCTTCAGCTCCGGATTGAACCGCGCCCGCAGCGCCAGCTCGATCGGCGGGGCCTGGGCATCGCGCGTATGCGCCAAAAACTCCGCGACTTCCGCGCTGACGATCTGCTCGACATAGCCGCCGCCGTTGAACGCCTGCGAGATGCGTGTCGCATCGACGTTGAGCTGGATCGTGGGCGATTTGCGCGCCAGCAGGTCGCGTTGGAAGTCGGGCGGGATGTCGAGTGCGAAAGTGTCGAGGCCGGCGTCCATCCTCCGGTCCATCTCATATTGCGAGATCAGGCGCGGCGCGGAGAAATAGGGCGCGGTGAACGCCATCTCGATGCGGGTCGAGATCGGCGAATGGTCCTCGTCGACGACCGCGATCGCGGCGCGGTTCAACGTTTCCGGCAGCGCCTTTGCGCCGGCATAAACCGCCAGCGTGAAGGAATAGACGATGAGCACGAGCAGAGTGGGGTCACGCACCAGGCCGCGCAATTCCTTGATGCCGAGCTGGAATACGTTGTCGAAGCGCATGGTCAGCGGGCCTGTTTCTTCAGCAGCATCGCGCCGGCGATCACCAGGACGGGCACCATGACTGCGAGCGCCAGGAGATCGTTGTGGAGGGTGTCGAACGCCAGGCCCTTGGAGAAGGTGCCGCGCGAGATCGTGACGAAATAGGTGGCGGGATAGAGCCGTCCAATCAGCGCGCCGGTCCCCTGCAGCGACGACACCGGGTCGATCAGCCCGGAATACTGGATGGCCGGAATCAGCGTGATCAGCACCGTGCCGAACAGGGCCGCGATCTGGCTGTTCATGAAGGCCGAGATCACCAGCCCCATGCCGGTCGTCGCCGTGACGTAAAGCAGCGCGGCGAGCGCGTAGGTCGGAAAGCTCCCAGTGAAGGGCACGCGGAAGACGACGAGGGCAAAGCCGACCAGGAGGAGGAAGTTTCCGAACGCCAGCACGACATAGGGCAGCTGCGTGCCGAGCAGGAATTCCAGCCGCGTCACCGGCGTCACGTAGAAATTGACGATCGAGCCGAGCTCCTTCTCGCGCACGACCGCGAGCGCCGCGAGCACCGCCGGGATCATCACCAGCAGCAGCGGAATAATGCCCGGCGCCATGGCGACGACGCTGATGACATCGGGATTGTAGCGATAGCGCAGCTGGAGCTGATAGGAGCCGGCGATTGCCGCCTCGCCATAGAGCTCGCGGCCCTTCTGCGCGAGCCAGGTGGCGTGGATCGCCTGGGCATAGGAGCGCAGCGTTTCGGCCCTGGTCGGATTGGCGCCGTCGACCCAGGCGCCGATCTCGACATGGCGGCCGCGGCTGACGTCGCGGCCGAAGCCCGCCGGCAGCTCGATGGCGAGCCCGATCTCGCCGGCGCGCATGCGGCGGTCGAGATCGGCGTAATCGGTGATAGGGGATTTTTCGGTAAAATAGCGCGAGCCCGCGATCTGGAGGCTGTAGTCGCGGCTGATCGCGCTGTCGTCGCGGTCGAGCACGGCGAAGGTCAGGTTCTCGACGTCCATGCTGATGCCATAGCCCAGCACGAACAGCAGCAGCACGCTGCCGAGGATTGCGAGCGTGGCGCGGATCGGGTCGCGCCGCAGTTCGAGTGCCTCGCGCCGGGAATAGGCGAGCATGCGCGTCGGATTGAACGTCGCACCGCGCTTGCGCGGCGGCTCCGCTGTCGCGGCCGGTAGGGGCGATGCGATCGCAGGCTGGCCGGCCGGCTCCGCCGTATCCGCGATCGCCTCCTCCAGGCAGGCGATGAAGGCCTGCTCCAGCGTCGCGGTGCCGCGCGCGGCCACGATCGCGGCGGGGGTGTCCGACGTCAGCACCTTGCCCGCATGCATCAGCGAGACCCGGTCGCAGCGCTCGGCCTCGTTCATGAAATGGGTCGAGACGAAGATGGTGACGTTGTCCTTGCGGGAGAGCTCGGCGAGGATCTGCCAGAAGCGGTCGCGGGCGACCGGGTCCACGCCGGAGGTCGGCTCGTCGAGGATGAGGATGTCGGGCGCATGGATCATGGCCACCGCCAGCGACAATCGCTGCCGCAGCCCGAGCGGCAACGCATCGGGCGGGGCGTCGGCGACGTCGGCGAGGTCGAACCGGCCGATCATCTCTTTGATGCGCGGGGCGACGGTGTCCGCCGGCAGCTCGAACAGCCGCGCATGCAGGTCGAGATTTTGCGCGACCGTGAGCTCCGAATAGAGCGAGAAGCCCTGCGACATGTAGCCGATGCGCCGCCGCACCGACATGTCGCCGGCATCGATGGTCTTGCCGAACAGCCGCGCGGTGCCTTCGCTTACGGGCAGGAGGCCGGTGAGCATCTTCATGGTCGTGGTCTTGCCGCACCCGTTCGAGCCGAGGAAGCCGAAGATCTCGCCCTTCCTGATGCGGAAGCTGACGTCGTCGACGGCGACGAAGCCGTTGAACCGTCGGGTCAGGTGGTCGGCCTCGATCGCTATCTCGTCGTGGTCTTCACTCCGCGGCGGGATCACGACATCGGTATGGTCGCCGCGATCCGCTTCGGGCAAGAGGCGGATGAAGGCGTCATCGAGCGTGTCGGCCCCGGTCTGCCGCTTGAGCTCGGCAGGCGTTCCGGTCGCCAGCACGCGGCCGGCGTTCATCGCGATCAGGACATCGAACTGCGCGGCCTCTTCCATGTAGGCGGTCGATACGATCACGCTCATGCCGGGCCGGCTGTCGCGGATCGAGCTGATCAATTCCCAGAACTGGCGGCGCGACAGCGGATCGACGCCGGTGGTCGGCTCGTCCAGGATCAAGAGCTCGGGATCGTGGATCAGGGCGCAGCACAGGCCGACCTTCTGCTTCATGCCGCCGGAGAGTTTTGCCGCCGGCCGGTCGGCGAAAGCCGTGAGCCCGGTGTCGCGCAGCAGGCCGGCGATCCGCCTGTGCCGCTCGGCCTTGTCGTGTCCGAACAGGCGGCCGAAGAAGTCGATGTTCTCGAACACCGACAGCGTCGGATACAGATTCTTACCGAGGCCCTGCGGCATGTAGGCGATGTCGGGGCACACGTTGCGGCGATGGCGCGAACTCGCCATATCGCCGCCGAGGACGTTGATGCGCCCCTGCTGGATCGCGCGGGCCCCGGCGATCAGCGACAGCAGGCTCGATTTGCCGACGCCGTCGGGGCCGATCAGTCCGACCATGCAGCCGGACGGCAGGTCGAGCGTGATGGCATCTAGCGCCCGGGCCTTGCCGTAGCTCAAGCCCACGCCTTCCAGATGCACCACGCTGCCGCGCCCGGCAGGCAGCTCGGCTGCGGCCGTCGTGCTCATCTCGTCAGCTTGATGTTGAGATTGCCGGGCCATTGCGCGGCCGGATCGAGCTGCACATACGCCATGCCGGGCAGGCCGGTCTTCACATGCTCGATGTGCTGGCGCAGCAGCTCCGGCGCGATATGCGCCTTGATGCGGAACATCAGCTTCTGGCGTTCCTCCTCGGTCTCGACGGTCTTGGGCGTGAACTGTGCGACGTCGGCGACGAAGGTGGCCTTGGCTGGGATCACGTATTGCGGGATGGCGTCGAGCACGAGGCGAACCTCGGCGCCCATCGCGACGCGCCCGGCATCGGCCGTCGGCAGGAAGAACGTCATGTAGACGTCGCCGAGATCGACCATGTTGAGGACGCGGCCGCCGGCGGCGAGCACCTCGCCGGGCTGCGACACGCGATACTGTACGCGGCCGTCGCGCGGCGCCTTCAGCACGCTGTCGTTGAGGTCGGCATTGATGCTCTCGATCGCGGCCTTCGCAGCGTCGACCGAGGCGCCGGCGTCGATCACCATGGCGCGAGAGGAGCTGATCGCGGCCTCGGATGCGGCGACCTGAGCGTGGGACGCGGCGAGCGCCGCCTTGGCCGTGGCGTTGGCGGAACGGTCGTCGTCCAGCACCTGCTGCGATACCGCACTGGTTCTGATCAGTTGCTCGGAACGATCGAGCTTGCGGCTCGTGGTGTCGAGCTGAGCGATGCGCTGGTCGACCACGGCCTCGGCGGCCCTGCGTTCGGCTTCACGCTGGTTCACCAGGCTCTTCGCGGTCTCGACATTGATCGTCGCGCGCTTGAGCTGCGCGTCGGCCTGGCGGCGCTGGGCCTGCAATTGCTCGGTGTCCATGCGCGCCAGAACCTGGCCCGCGCGCACGAAGTCACCTTCGTTGACCAGGATTTCGCGAATCCGGCCCGGCGTCTTGGTCGCGATGTCGATCTCGACCGCCTCGATGCGGCCGTTGCCGCGGGCGAAGCCTGCCGGCAGTGTGTTGGTATCGCGGTGCTGCCAATAGTAATAGCCGCCGCCAGCAACGAGCACGGCGATCGCGGCGATGACGCGACCCGGGGTGAAGTTCATCTGTTCAAAACGCCGTGAGGCGGCGCCCACTGTTGAGACACGAACGCCCGGCCGCCGAAGGCGCGGAAGGGCGAGCCCAACATTGCAGCGAATTTTGCATCGCAACTTGATGCAGATCAGACGGCGGCGCGCTGCACCCGTGCCTCATGTTTGGGCGGCGCGCCATCGTCGCCGCTCGTCCGCACAGATTGCCCAAGCGGACGAGCGAGGCTTGCTGAACAGATGACCATCCGCGATCCAGGCCGCTTCACTTCACCAGCGGGCAACCGCCATCCTTCAGGGGCCGAAACGCCTGATCGGCGGGCACCTCGGCGAGCAGCTTGTAGTAATCCCACGGCCCCTTCGATTCCTCCGGCTTCTTCACCTGGAACAGATACATGCTGTGCACCATGCGGCCGTCCTCGCGCAGCACGCCGTTGTCGGTGAAGGCGTCCTTCACCGGCAGCTCGCGCATCTTCGCCATCACCGTCTTGGTGTCCCTGGTGCCGGCGGCCTGCACCGCCTTGAGGTAATGCAGCGTCGCGCTGTAGGTCGCCGCCTGGTTCATCGTCGGCATGCGCTTGACGCGCTCGAGGAAGCGCTTGCCGAAGGCACGGGTCTTGTCGTTGAGATCCCAGTAATAGGCCTCGGTGATGATCAGGCCTTGCGCGAGCTTCAAGCCCAGGCTGTGCACGTCGGAGATGAACATCACGATCGCGGCCAGGTTCTGGCCGCCGGCGACGATGCCGAACTCGCCGGCCTGCTTGATCGCGTTGATGGTGTCGCCGCCGCCATTGGCGAGCCCGATGATCTTGGCCTTGGAAGCCTGGGCCTGGAGCAGGAACGAGGAGAAATCGGCGGTATTGAGCGGATGCTTGACGCTGCCCAGCACCTTGCCGCCCGCGGCCTTCACGACATCGCCGGTGTCGCGCTCGACCGAATGGCCGAATACGTAGTCGGCGGTGAGGAAGAACCAGGTGTCGCCGCCGTTCTTGACGATGGCGCTGCCGACGGTGTGCGCGTTGGCATAGGTGTCGTAGGTCCAGTGCGCGGTGTAGGGCGAGCAGGATTTTCCCGTGATGTCGGAGCTGGCCGCATCCGTCACGATCATGATCTTCTCGTACTGCTTCGACAACTCCATCACCGCGAGCGCGGTCGCCGACGTCGGCAGGTCGATGATCATGTCGACGCCTTCGGTCTCCCACCATTTGCGGGCGATGGTGGAGGCGACGTCGGGCTTGTTGAGCACGTCGGCCGAGACCATGTCGATCGGCTTGCCGAACATCTGACCGCCGAAATCCTCGATCGCCATTTTGGTCGCCTCGACATTCCCCATGCCGCCGATGTCGGAATAGACGGAGGAGAAGTCGGAGAGCACGCCGATCTTGAGCGGCGCCTGCTGGGCCGAGGCAGGGGTGATCAGGGCAGCCGACAGCAAGCCGGCCGCAGACACGAGTGCTGCGATGGGTCTCATGGATACGTTTCCTCTTGAGCGGGGCTACTCTGTCCCTTTGTCCGACAAAGCTAGAGCCGGGTTCCGGCGGAGTCAATTTCCTCCGCGGATGTTATGAATGATGTAGTTTGACGCACCTGACGTCAGCGCCTATAGTTTGTCCGACAATCGCCATTGGAGGCCGGTTTGCCCATCGCGCCGCTGTTCCGACCGATCGATGTCGCGCCGGCCTATCAGAAGGTCGCCGACGCCATCGAACGCGAGATCGTCAATGGCCGAATCAAGCCCGGCGATCCCATCGGCACCGAGCACGACCTAGTCCGCCAGTTCGGCGTCAATCGCTCGACCATTCGCGAAGGCATTCGTGTGCTGGAGGAGGGCGGGCTGATCCGGCGCGATTCCTCGCGCCGCCTGCACGCCTGCCTGCCGCGCTACAGCAAGCTCGCAAGCCGTCTCAGCCGCGCGCTGGTGCTGCATGAGGTCACCTTCCGCGAGCTCTATGAAGCCTCGATGACGCTGGAGGTCGCCAGCATCGAGGGCGCCGTGGAGCGCGCGACGGACGAGAACCTCGCCGAGCTCGACGCCAATCTGCTGCGCAGCGAGGCCGTGGTCGGCGATCCCGCGATGCTGGCCGAATGCGACGCCGAATTCCACGTGCTGGTCGCAAAAGCCTCGCAGAACCGCGTGCTCCAGCTCGCGCGCGAGCCCGCGGCGCAATTGTTCTATCCGACCACCGAGATGATCGTGACCGGTGTCGCCGAAGGCGGTCCGCGTCTCGTCGCGGCGCACCGCCATCTCATCGACGCGATCCGCGACCGCGACCGCGAGGCCGGCGTGCTTTGGACACGCCGGCATTTGCAGGACTGGCGCCGCGGCTTCGAGAAGATTGCTTCGCTCGATCGCTCGGTCGAGCACATGTACATGGAGCACGCGCAGGCGGCCCGGCGAAGATAGCGGCGCATGATCCGGAAAAGTGTGAAGCGGTTTTCCGGCAAGATCATGCGCAAAAGAGAAGACGCAAGATCTCAAACAAGAAATCCAACAAACAAAGACATCACCCGGAGGGACACATGAGCGAGACCGCAGCCACCATCGCGAAGGCACGCGAACATTCCATCGGCGATCTCCTGCGCCGCTCGGCAGGGCGCGAACCGAACAAGCTCGCGGTGAGTTGCGGGGATGTGAGCTGGACCTTTGCCGAGATGGACGCGATCTGCAACCGGCTCGGCCGCGGTCTGCTCGGGCTCGGCGTGAAGAAGGGCGACCGCCTCGCGGTGCTGTCGCGCAATTCGCACGCCTTCGCCGCGCTGCGCTTCGCAGTGGCGCGGATTGGCGCGGTTCTGGTGCCGATCAACTTCATGCTCAATCCGGACGAGATCAATTTCATCCTGAAAAGCTCCGGCGCAAAGTTACTCGCGACCGGTCCCGATTTCGTCGAGCCGGCGAAGGCCGCCAGCGCGAAAGACTGTGCGGTCGAAAAAATGATCTGGCTGCCGGGCGAGGATCCCGCGTCGGCGCCGGCGGGCCTCACCACCTTCGACGATCTGCTTCATTCCGAGGGCTCGTTCCTGGATGCCTCGGTCGATAGCCGCGATCTCGCGCAGATCGTCTACACCTCAGGCACCGAATCGCTGCCCAAGGGTGCGATGCTGACCCACGAAGCGGTGATGTGGCAGTATGTCAGCTGTATCATCGACGGCGGCATGAGCGTGGACGACAAGTTCCTGCACGCGCTGCCGCTGTATCACTGCGCCCAGTTGGACGTGTTCCTCGGGCCACAGATCTATCTCGGCGCCTCCGGCGTCATCACGGGCAAGCCGACCGCCGACAACATCCTGGCCCTGATCCAGGCCCACAAGATTACCTCCTTCTTCGCGCCGCCGACGATCTGGATCGCGATGCTGCGCTCGCCGAATTTCGACAAGTCGGACCTGTCGTCCCTGCAGAAGGGCTATTACGGCGCCTCGATCATGCCGGTGGAAGTTTTGCTCGAGCTTCAGCGCCGCCTGCCCGCCGTAAGATTCTGGAACTTCTACGGCCAGACCGAGATCGCGCCGCTCGCGACCGTGCTGCGGCCGGAGGACCAGCTGCGCAAGGCAGGCTCGGCGGGCAAGCCGGTGCTCAATGTCGAGACGCGCGTCGTCAACACGTCGATGGAAGACGTTGAGGTCGGCGAGGTCGGCGAGATCGTGCACCGTTCGCCGCATCTGTTGTCCGGCTATTACAACGATCCCGTGAAGACTGCGGCAGCGTTTGCCGGCGGCTGGTTTCACTCCGGCGACCTCGCCACCGTCGACGAAGAGGGCCACATCACGGTGGTCGACCGCGTCAAGGACATGATCAAGACCGGCGGCGAGAACGTCGCCAGCCGCGAGGTCGAGGAGATGGTGTATCGTATCCCGGCGGTTTCCGAGGTCGCCGTCGTCGGCCTGCCCGATCCGCGCTGGATCGAGGCGGTCACCGCCATCGTCGTGGTCAAGAGCGGCGAAAAGCTGGACGAGGACGCCGTCATCAAGCACTGCGCCGGCCAGATGGCGCATTTCAAGGTGCCCAAGCGCGTCATCTTCGTGGATGCCTTGCCGAAGAATCCGAGCGGCAAGCTGCTCAAGCGCGAGCTGCGCCAGCGCTTCGTCGGCGGCGAGACGCTCGACAAGGCGATCCAGAAGAATTTTGGCGCGTAAGGCCGGGCGGCTATTGGCTGCGTCGTGATCGAGTTCGCTAGCCGGCGCCGCCGGCCAGCTTCCTGACGTCGTCGGGCGTCTGCCCGAAGCGGCGGCGGAATGCGCGATGGAAGTAGGATACGTCGTGGAAGCCCGCGAGATGCGCGATCTCGATGATCTTGCGCATGCGCATGGCGGGATTTCGCAGCAGGCGTTCGGCGCGCAGCAAACGCTGCTCCAACACGAAGCCGCTATAGGTGATGCCGGCCTGCTCGAACAGCAGCTGGATCGTGCGCGGGCTGACCCGGTGCGCGGCTGAAAGCAGGGTGAGAGACAGTGCAGGGCTGTCGAGCTGCGCCAGGATGTCGGACTTGAGGGTTTCGAGACGCGCTGCCGCCAGGCCGCGCATGCGAGCCTGCTCGGCGACATCGCCGCGCGCTCCGATCATCAGCACCGAAAGATCGAACAGGTGCTGCGAGACCGCGTCCAGCTCGGCGGGGCCGAGCTTGTCGGCATACTCATGCGCGAGATCATAATAGCGCAGGAACATCGATGTGATCGGATTGGCGCCGGGGATCGAGCGTGCAATCAAATCCTCGGCATTCGGGCACGCGCGCAGCAGCGCCTTGCGGGGCAGCAGTGCGGTCTGGAAATTGCCGTGCTCGATCTGGGTGATGCATGCGCCCTTGATCGAGGGGTCGCCGATGGTGACGTCGCCCGCGGCGATCTCCAGCGGGCGCCTTCCCATGGCCCCGGACAGCGCCGAATTGGGCGACATCGTAATGATCAATTCGTCGTTCGTGCCCAATGACACGAAAGACATTGGCGTGCCGAAAGAGGCCGAGAGCCTGACACGAGGAAGAATTGCCGGCGCTATGGTCCGGTGGACACGCCCGTCGCCGACCGGCACGAAATCGACGTTAGCCACCTGACGGCAAAACTGCTCGCGCCATCTTTCATAGGCCGGGCCATTCGGGTCGCCATCGAATGAGAGTTGTGGCTGGATCATCGATCGGAAGGGCAGGTTTGTTGGCGGTTTACGGCAGGTTGTATCGTCAGGCCGGTGGCCCGCAACGGCAAAAGCGGCCGATTGCGTGATAAGCCACTCGCAATGGCGCGCAGAGACCGCGACCAGGTGCCGCAGTCCCCGTGTGCGTGGAGTGCAAAAGCACTTTGCGCCGTGGCGTTCGGGTGGCGGTGAGCTTCAGTACTTCTTCACTGCCGCCCCGAACGCCAGCCACAGCACCATTGAGGCGAGGCCGAAGCCGCCGAGCAGCAGGAAGGTCGGCCCGTAGCCGATCCATTGCGCGATCCAGCCGCCGAGCGCCGGACTGAGGCTGGCGCCGATGCCCTGCACCGTAATCACGGCGCCCTGGCCGAGATTGATGCGGCCGCTGCCGTTCAGCGCGCGCGCGACCATGCCGGGGACGGCAACCGTCTGCAGGCCGGTGCCGATACCGTCGAGCACCTGCATCGGTACGACGCCCCACCATCCCGTGACGAAGAAGGCCAGCACGCCGCGGATCGGCAGGAACATGAAGGACACCAGGATCACGGGCCAGTAATTGCGCTTGCTCGCGGCCTTCATCGCGATCAGCGAGGTCACGATCATGACGCCTTGCGCGATCACCACGGTGGTCGCGACGAAGCTCGGGCCGTTGGCCTGTCCCTCGGCCACCGCCGCAAGTCCGTAGAGCGGAACGATGGCGGCATTGCCGAGATGGAAAAGGGCGAGCGCAAGTGCCAACACGAGCAGCGGCTTGTGCTTGAGCAGCATCGTCATCGCATCCGGCGGAGCCTTGGAGTCGTCTTCCTTGCTGCCGCGTGCGGCACGGTCGTCGATCGCCTTGGCGGGGATCATCATCACACAGGCGATCGCGATGGCGCCGAACACGGCCGCCAGCACGAACACGGCGACATAGCCGAACCTGTAGCCGAGATAGCCAGACAATGCGGCGCCGACCATGTTGCCGGCGTGGTTGAACGCCTGGTTGCGGCCGTTCAGCGCGTTGAATCCCTTCTGCTTGGCGATGCCGAGCGTGATGCCCGTTACCGCCGGTACGATGGCGGCACTCGCCAGCGATTGCGCCACTTGCGAGAACGTCACCGCCCAGAAGTTCTGCGAGATCAGGATGATCGCGGAGGCGAGAACGACGCAGATGCCGGGAATGACGACCCATAGCCGTTTGTTGCGGCTGGAATCGATGAAGCCGCCGATCGGAGTCGTGACCAGCATGCCCGCGACATTGCCGATCGTCATCGCGGTGCCGATCAGCCCGGTCGCCCAGCCGCGCTCCTGGAGGAAGACCCCGACGAACGGCCCAATGCCCGACTGCATGTCGGCCATGAAGAAGTTGAGCGCGAACAGAGGCCAGATACGGGACGAGGAGGGAGGCCGCGATGTCATCGATACCCAAACATGCTCTTCGTGTGTCGCGATCCTCTTGACCAAGCCTTCCGGCGTGGACCTGAACGTAACGGGCGCTCGCCGCGTTGGTTCCAGTCTGTCCTTGCGCTCATCGATCTTGCCGAAAGCGCGGTCGCAATGTCATCCTGCGATCTTCCCACGGAGCTCTGGTCATGCCTCTCTGGACCTGCGAAACCTGCGGTGCGCAATTCCCGAACGGCGGAAATCCGCCCGCCTCCTGCGTGATCTGCGAGGACGAGCGGCAGTTCGTGAACTGGAAAGGGCAGACCTTTCTCACGCGCGAGGAGCTCGCGCGGGGGCACCGACTGGTGGGACGCGACGATCTTGGCCTCACCGGGATCGCCCTGGAGCCGAGCTTCGCCATCGGACAGCGCGCGCTGCTGGTGCCTCAGGGCGACGGCTGCGTGATGTGGGATTGCATTCCGCTCGCAACCGATGAGGCCATCGAATACGTCGCAGCGCTCGGCGGACTGAAGGCGATCGCGATCTCGCATCCGCATTACTACGGCGCGGTCGCCGACTGGAGCGATACCTTTGGCGGCGTGCCGGTCTATCTGCATGCCGACGATCGCGCTTTCGTCACGCGGCCGCATCCCTCGATCGTGCACTGGACCGGCGAGAGCCACCGCATCTCAGACGATGTGCTGCTGCTACGCACCGGCGGTCATTTCGCCGGCGCCACCATGCTGCATTGGCAACGCGGTGCCGAGGGCAGGGGCGCGCTGCTCGCCGGCGACATCGCCCAGGTGACGATGGACCGCCGCTTCGTCAGCTTCATGTATTCCTACCCCAACTACATGCCGCTCAACGCCGCCGCGGTGCGGCGGATTGCGGCCGCTGTCGAGCCGCTTGCCTTCGATCGCATCTATGGCGCCTGGTGGGGCCGCAACATCGCTGGCGGCGCCAAGGCCGCCTTTGCGGCGTCGGTGGAGCGCTACATCGCGGCCATCAGCTGAGCCGGCGAGCGGATTTGATTTATCTTGCCGGCCTCGAATAACTGTACTATAAGTACAGTTATTAAATCTGCTGCCATGACGCAGCTGCGAGCCCGGCATGATCGATGCATCGTGGAAGCCGCGGCGCTGTGCGGCCGCGTAAACGGAGTTCGGTTCATGACGGCGCACTACGAGATCTTCGAGGCTGGCGACGTTGTCCTCCAGTCCGGGACCGTTTTTCCTTCGCTGAAGCTTGCCTACAAGACCTATGGCACGCTGAGCGCTGCAAAGAACAACGTCATCCTCTATCCGACCTCGTTCAGCGCGCAGCATTTTGACACCGAGTGGCTGATCGGGCCCGACGGCGTGCTCGATCCCGCGCGCTACTTCATCATCATCCCGAACCTGTTCGGCAACGGCCTGTCGTCCTCGCCGTCGAATAGCGCAGCGCCGTTCCCCGCGGTGACCTATCACGATGCGATTGCGGTCCAGCACCGGCTGCTCGCCGAGCGCTTCGGCATTTCAAAGCTGGCCCTCGTCTATGGGTGGTCGATGGGCGGCATGCAGGCCTATCACTGGGCGGCGCTGCACCCCGACATGGTCGAGCGTGCAGCCGTGGTCTGCGGCAGTGCCCGCTGCGCGCCCTACAATTACGTTTTCCTGGAAAGTGTGAAGGCCGCGCTCACCGCAGATCCCGCCTTCCGCGACGGCCGCTTCGCCGAGAAACCCGTCGCCGGCTATCGCGCCATGGGGCGGGTCTATGCCGGCTGGGCGATGTCGCACGGCTTCTATCGCGACGAGCTCTGGCGCGAGGCCGGCTTCACCTCGCTGGAAGATTATCTCGTCCGCGTCTGGGACGCGACGTTCGCCCGGCGCGACGCCAACGATCTCTTGGCGCAGGTCGGCATCTGGCAGCGGGGCGACATCAGCCGCTGTGAGGCATTCGGCGGCGATCTCAATCGCGCACTGGCGGCGATCAAGGCGCACATGCTGCTGATGCCGGGCGCGACCGACCGCTATTTCGACGTCCGCGACAACGAGGATGAGCTCGGCCGGCTGGTCAACGCGAAATCGGCCGTGCTGCATCCGATCCCGTCGCTGCATGGCCATCGCGCCGGCAATCCCGTTGGCAATCCGCGCGACCAGGCTTTTCTCAAGGCCGAGGTCGCGGCGCTTCTCGGCAAGTAAGGCAGGCATTTTGATCATGACCGACGCGACCGTTTCAGAGTCCGGCCACCGCCTGAAGCCGCTGACGCCGGCCCTGCTGCGCGAATTGTCGGTCCGCTCCAATCTCAGAGGCGCGGCGCAGAGCCTTGGCCATTACGGCGTGATCATGCTGGTGGGCGCGCTGATCTGGAAGATCTCGTCGACGTGGGGCGTGCTCTGGGCGCTGCCGCTGATGGCGGTGCAGGGCTATGTCGTCGCCTTCCTGTTCATGGCGGTGCACGAGACCGCGCACAAGACCGCGTTCAAAAGCCGCAGCCTCAACCTCGTCGTCGGTTATCTCTCGGCCTTCCTCATCGGATTGCCTTACGAATATTACTGCCTGTTTCACTGGGACCATCACCGCTACACCCAGGATCCGGACAAGGATCCCGAGCTGATCGTCGGCTTGAAACCGACATCCGACACGCAGCTCGCGCTCGCCTATAGCGGCCTGCTCCAGGTCGCCGGTCGTCTCCGGCTGATGCTTGGCCATGCGGTCACCGGAAAGGTCACCGTGCCCTGGATCCCCGAAAACAAACGCGCCGTCATCGTGAGAGAGGCGCGTGCCTATGTCGCGGTCTATGTCCTGCTGCTCGCGCTCTCGCTGGGGTTCTCATCAGCGCTGCTGCTCTGGGTCTGGATCGTCCCGCTCGTCATCGGGCAGTTCTTCCTGCGGCCCTATCTCTATGCCGAGCACACCGGCTGCGAGCGGACCCGCAGCGCTTTTCAGAACACCCGTACCACCTACACCGCTGCGTTGGTCAAATGGTTCGCGTGGAACATGCCCTACCATGTCGAGCACCACGCCTATCCCTCGATCCCGTTTCACGCGCTGCCGAAGCTGAACGAGATCGTCGACGGTGAGATCGTTTATCGCGGCCGCGGCTACATCCAGACGACGCGCGAAACCTGGGCCTGGTTTCGCCGGCAGCGGCAGGCCGGCTAACTCAACGCAAAACTCCGGCCGCGGCGCGACCGGAGCTTTGTTTGGAAGGCGGGATATCAGTAGATCCCGTACGCGCAGACGTTCACGATGCGGACGCGCATGCCGTGACGGGTCTGAACGAGGCGCTCCTGGTAGCAGTTGCTGACGCCAGTGTTGACGTAGACGCCGCCGAAGCCCCAGCCCGGACCCCAGCCATGACCCCAATGGTGATGGTGGAAACCGCCAGCCGAGGCGGCGGTGGGCGCGAGAGCGGCAACGCCGAGCGAACCGGCGGCGATCAGACCGAGAGCAAGCTTACGAAACATCTTCATTCTCCAGTGTGGCGCTAAGGCCGTTGTTGTGTCCCTGCATCTCGGTCGGGCCGAGACGCGAATGCGTTCACCCGTGAGGAGGAGAATCGTGTTTCAGGAGTGTTTCGTGGGCTGCGGCGAGATATGCCGGCCTTATGTTTTCCGCGCCGTGCGATAGCGCGCGGCCATCGCCTGCGTCAACTCCGCCATCTTGTCGCGGAGGTCGGCGGGCTCCAGCACCTCGGCCTCGGGGCCGAGCCGCAACAATTCGGCCGCGGCGTGCCAGGACGTCTTGCCGACAGGCACGCGCGCAATGCGCCAGCCGTCTGCATCGCTGGTCTCTTCAATCTCCGTACGCGCCTTGATGTAGGGCTGGCTCAGCGCATCGAGCAGCTTGACGCCGAACGGCGACAACCGGACGATCGCGACATTGGGATGCATCTCGGCCTCGAGACGCAGCGTCGCGGCCTGCCAATAGGCGGCGAGATCGAAATCGGCCGGCCGATCGAAGCCGTCGTCGAGCGCTGTGCAGTCGAGCACGCGCGCGACGCGATAGGTGCGCACGCTGGCGTCGACCTCGCCGGCGAAATACCAGCTCCCGCCCTTCAGCACGAGACCTAGCGGCGCGAGGCGACGCTGCTTTTCCGCGCGCCAGCTCTGGTAGCGGATCTTGATCAGTGTCCCGCGCAGCACCGCGCCGGCAATCGTGCGCAGATGCTTCGGCTCTTCGGCCTCGCCGAACCAGCCCGGCGCGTCCAGATGAAAGCGTTCCTGCATCCGGCTGGCGTCCTGGCGCAGATGGACGGGCAGCGCCGCCATCAGCTTGTTCTGCGCGGCGATCATTGCCGCATCCAGCCCGAGCGCCGCCGCCGGGCCCGGTAAGCCCGCCAGGAACAGCGTCTCGGCCTCGCTCTGCGACAGGCCGTTCAGCCGCACGCGATAGCCGTCGAGCAGCCGATAGCCGCCCTCCGCGCCACGGTCGGCGTAAACGGGAACGCCTGATGCCGCGAGCGCGTCGATGTCGCGATAGATCGTGCGGACCGAGACCTCGCAGGCCTCCGCGAGCTCGGGCGCGGTGACTTGCCCCCTGGCCTGGAGGGTGGTGAGGATCGACAACATTCGGCTCGCGCGCATGATTGCTTAAACCATACCTGACACAGGATGTCAGGTATGGCCCGCTACAAGCTGCGCCACCGCCCGCTGGCCCGATGGAGACCTGCCATGACCGATCCGAACCGCATCACGCTGTCGGGTGCTGCTGGAGGAGCTGGGTGCCCCCTACGATCTGCACGTCCTCAACATGAAGGCCGGCGAGCAGCGTCAGCCCGCTTATCTCGCCATCAATCCGCTCGGCAAGGTCCCGGCGATCCGCCACGGCGATGCCCTGGTGACCGAGCAGGTCGCGATCACCATCCATCTCGCCGATCTCTTCCCGCAGGCCGGTTTGACGCCCGCGCTGAACGATCCGCTGCGCGGTCCTTATCTGCGCTGGATCGCCTATTACGGCTCATCTTTCGAGCCGGCGCTGATCGACAAGTTCATGCAGCGCGAGCCGGCGCCGATCACGCAGTCGCCCTATGCCGACTACGACACCATGTTAGGTGCGCTCGAAGCGCAGCTGTCGAAGGGGCCCTATTTGCTTGGCGAGCGGATGACGGCTGCCGACGTGTTGTGGGGCGTGGCGTTCAGCTGGACCATGATGTTCGGCATCGTGCCGAAGAAGGACGTCTTCGTCCGCTATGCCGAGCGCATGACCGCGCGGCCTGCGTTCCAGCGCATCAATGCGGCGGACGACGAGATGGCGGCGCTGCATGCGAAGGCGGTTGGAGGCTGAGCAAGCGCCTCAATCTCCACTGTCGTCCCGGGGCGCGCGTAGCGCGAACCCGGGACCCATAACCACAGGGAGATATTTTGCGAAGACCCGGAGTGATCAGCTTTGCTCCATAACCACTCCCTGTGGTTATGGCTCCCGGATCTGCGCTTCGCTTGTCCGGGACGACAGTTGCGCTTGCCGCGCGCTCGTACTCCCTGACCAATCCCCTCAAAACCTCGGCGCTCGCTTCTCCGCGAACGCCTTGATGCCTTCCTTGATCTCGTCGCCGCGCATGCTGTCGCGGTGGCGCTGGTCGGCGGCGCGGTCATCGAGCTCGCCGCGGGCGAATTCGTTGATCGCGCGCTTCATGCCGCGCATCGCCTGCGGCGCGTTGCCGGCGAGGATTCCGGCGAGCTTGTCGACCTCCTCGTCGAGGAATTCCACCGGTACCATCGCGGTGAGATAGCCGATGCGCAGCATCTCCGGCGCGCTGATCTTCTGCGCCGTCAGGAACAGCTTCTTCGCGTTGTCGACGCCAAGCCGGGTGACGTAGCGTTTGATGCCGCTCCTGTAATAATGCAGCCCGAGCCGCGCTGCCGGCATGAACATCTCGGCGGTGTCGACGCCGATGCGGAAATCGCAGGCGAGCGCGAGGTCGGTCGAGCCGCCATAGACGCCGCCGTTGAGCCGGCAGATCGTCGGCACGCCCAGATCCTCCAGCCGGTTGACGACCAGCTCAAATGCAGAGCCCGCGCTCTGCTGCTCGTTGGCGCTGACGGCGCGCTCGGCGACCGAATTGAGGTCATAGCCTGCCGAGAAGGCGCGTCCGGTGCCGGTCAGCACCAGCACACGGATGGCTGGATCGGCTTCGACCAGATCGAACAGTCTGACGAGCTCGTCGAGGTCTTCGGCTTGGAGCCGGTTGAGATGCTTCGGCCGATTGAGGCGGATGGTGGCGCGTGCGCCGTCGCGTTCGAGCACGGGGCCGGTGGCTGCGTCGGTGATGTCCGACATCTTGTCTCCTTTTACCTGTTTTCGAGTGCGCGTCGTTTCGCCTCGGCGTCAATGGTCTCGGCGAGATCTGGATGTCGCGCCATCAACACGCGGAAGTCGACGAGGTCGAGCACCAGAAGCCGCGACACTTTCGTGGTCGAGACGTTGGCGCCGCGCATGTTGTTGCCGAGCAGCGCCATCTCGCCGAAGAAGGCGCCTTCGCCGAGCTGCACCTTCTTGCCGGGCAGCTCGACCTCGACCTCGCCGGCGGCGATGAAATACATGCAGTCACCCTGCGCGCCCTTGCGGATGATCATGGTGCGCGCCGGCAGCTCCATGGTCCGCAGCATGTGGGTAACGTCGGCAATCGCGGCGGGGCCGAGCGCCGCGAAGAACGGTACCTTGCTGACGGATTCCCAGGTCTTGAGGAAATTGTCGCGCCGCGTCTCGGCGGCAAATCCGGTCGCCAAAATACCGGTCCAGAGGCCGAACACGCCGAGGCCGGAGATCATCACCGCGGCCGCCACGATGCGGCCGAGCGGCGTAACCGGCACGACGTCGCCGTAGCCGGTGGTCGTAAGTGTGACGACGGCCCACCACAGCGCAGCGGGGACGCTGCCAAAAGTCTGCGGCTGCACGTCCCGCTCCAGGAAATATTCGGCGACGGAGGCGAGGAAGACCACCATCAGGAAGATCACGAGCACGCTGAGCAGCGGGCCCGATTCCAGCACCAGCACGCGGCGAAGCTGCCGAAGGCCGGGGATGCCGGGGACCACCTTCAACACCCAGAGCACGCTGAGCAGCCAGGCCGTCTTCGGCTCGGCACCGAGGAGAAGCGCGACCGGCACCGCCAGCGCCCCGATCGCGTCGACCAGCCCGGCGGAGGAGGACATGTACAGCGAGAGCCGCCCCTGCTGCGTCATGTGGCGCAGCCGCACCAGCCATTCGAACACGAAATAGGCGAGGCAGGTCCATAGCAGGGTGTTGATCCAGCCATGCGCCTCCTGGGCGCGCTTGTCCGACAGCAGGACCATGCTGAGCACGCCGACGGTCACAGCCACATAGGCCGCCTTGGTCATGTTGCGGCCGGCCGTGGCGGCCGCGAACTGGGCCAGAGCGGAAATCAGCGGCTTGGACATGCGGGCAGGCGGCTCGGTCTTGAGACAAGTCCTCGGGTCCCGGCGGGACGCCGGCGTCAAAGTGCCCGCCTGGGCGGGGGCCGTCAACGACAGGCAGGCGGCGTGATCGGCACTGCTGCGCCGGGCGGCCGGTCCGTGCCGCCATGGTTGGCGGAATGCACTTACCTGAAATGCGGCGGCTCGTCGTAGCCACGGCGGCTGCTGAAGAACAGCAGCACCATCAACCCGACGCCGACAATGACGGAAAACCCCGCGCCCAGTGCCAGCGCCACATAGCCTTCCGTCGGGATCGGCTCACCTTCGACCGCCATTGCGGAATAAGCGAAGTAGCCGGCCGCCGCCAGCATTCCCAGAAGGAGGATGATGAGGAGTGCACGCATGCTGCGGTCTCCGGTTGTAGTCGCGAACCAACGGTTGCAGGTGGGCTGGGTTCCAGACGGCCGGCCGTCACGATCTCCCTCTTGTGCCCCGCAGCGCAGCACCGAGTGATGCGCTGCAGAGCCGGGGCCCATCCAGCAGCGCAAGCTGCGGTTCCTGGGTCCCGGCTCGGCGCCGCAACGCCTTCGGCATTGCGGCTTGCTGGGACAAGAGATTGATGGGCGGCCCAATCGGGCGGCCGTCAGGCACTCTGGGCGGTCTTCACCACCACGACATTGCTGTCGTCGTGCTGGGCAGGGCCGCCGTCCTGCACCGTCTTCTCGGTTTCGCCGGCATGGCGTTTCAGATAGTCGCGACGCATGCCGATCTCGTCGCGGACGAATTCGTAGCCGAGCTTGAAGGTGTCGAGCCCGTCGGTACTGATCGAGCCGTCTCTGAGCCCGATGACCGCCCCGCGTAAAATGCCCTCCAGTTCGTCCTGGAGACATTCGAGCTGATCCAGAGAGTGGGCGTGCTCGATCCGCTCGCCGATGTCGAGGATGGCGGTGGAGAGCTCGCTGGCCTTCTCCGGCGCGATCCGGGTGATCTTGGCGTAGATCGCCGCGAAGATCGAGCCGATGACGCTGAGCGCGGCGGCGCCCAGATACATCAAGTCGCTGTACTTATCCATGAACGACTTGGTGTCGTCATTGATGTAATCGGCCGCCCCCTGGTGCGCCATCACAAAGGCGTCCTTCTCGACGGAGGCCGGCTCGATCCTGCTGGCAAAGCCGTTGTCGAGCCCGAGCGCGGACTTGTTCTCGTAGATGGTGCGCGCCAGCTCGCCCGCCGTGGATGGCGACATCCTGGATTGCGTGACCAGCAGCCATTCGAGCCCGATCGTGTCGAGATCGTCATCGGGGATTTGCGGCGACGTCGACAGCGTGCCCGCCGTCAGCGTCTCGCTGGAAATGCCCGGGAGCTTGCGCGCCAGCGCCTTGGCCTCGTCGATCGCGTTGAGCGTGAAGCCGCCACGCTTGGCGACCTGCTCATAGGCCTTGTCGCGCACTGCCCTGGAGGCATGAACGATGGCGATCACCGCGCCAAAGCCGTTTGACGGCGCGAACAGCTTGTCGAGCGTCGTGCCCTGCGGCGCCATCTGGATCTTGGCCGCGTCCGGACCGTCGGGGATATCGAGGATGCTGCGGACGAAGGCGAGGGAGGATTCGTTCTCGGCGAGAACGGCGACCTTCTTTTTCTTCAGCTCGGCGATCGACTTGATCTTCTTGTTGCCGGGACCGAGCAGAAGCACGAGATCGTGCTCGAGGATCGCGAGCGTGCGCGCCCGCAGTGGCACCTTGGCGTCGGTGCGCAGCACGGCCAGATCGGCCTGCTTGCGGTCGAACTGCGCGAGCGCCTTGGCATTGTCTGCGTTGTTGACGATCTTGATCCGGAAGCGCGAGGCGTTGGTCTTAAGCACGGCAGCAAGCTTGGCCGCGAACAGCGCCTCGTCGCTGTTGGGAGCGCCGACGGCAAAGGTCAGCGTCTCCGAATTGTGCAGCATGGCACGGCCGCCCCAGACGGTGGCGAGCGACAGCAGCAGGGTCAGCACGACGTAGAGGAAGACCTGTTGCTGATTGGTCTTGATCACCTTCGGGCGCCGCGGCGGCGGCTCGATCGGGGATGTGGTGGGGCCTTCAGTACTCATGGCAGCACTCTGGCCTTATTCCCAGGTCACGGGCGGCTCGCGGACGTGATCGCGGCGGGCGCCCTGCAATTCCTAAACATCTGAAAAAAGAATGATATTCTGTGCCGGCAATGATAACGCGCCGGGACCGGAAAGCAAATTTCGAGCCGAGGGTAACCTTACTCGACGTGGCCGCGGCGAAAGGTCATCCTATCACCAGTTAGCCACACTTGGCGATTTTCCGGTTCCCCCCGGCTGCATTCCGCCGCGGGAGATGTCATAAATCGAAGGTCCCGGCGATTTGACCGGTCCAAGAAGAAGTTGCGCTGAACGCTCCAATTTTTCTTGTCACCTCAATGAGGGCGTCGGCTTTGTCGTTTCCATCCATGTCATCGGCGGTTCCGGTCGAAGCGCTCATTGGCTGGATGCTGCTGCTCACCTTCAAGCACATCATCGCCGATTTCGTTCTTCAGACCGCCTGGATGGCGCACGGCAAGGACCAGAAGCACGGCTGGGCCCTGCCGCTGCTGGTGCATTGCCTGATTCACCTTGCGGTTGCGCTACCGTTGATCCTGATCGTCGCGCCGAAATTCTGGTTCGTCGCCTTCATCGACTTCGTGATCCACATCACCATCGACCGCGCCAAGGGGTTCGTCTCGGCCAATTTCGGCGTCGACCTTGCACATCCCTGGTTCTGGACCCTGATCGGCGTCGACCAGGCGCTGCACCATCTCACCGGCTTCGGTCTGTCCATCTTCATGGCGGCGAACTGAGGGCTGACGGCCCTCTGAGTGGGCAAGCCTTCATCGGCACTAAAGGTCGTCATGCCCGGGCTTGTCCCGGGCATCCACGTTCTTCCTGCGTCTTGGCCGTTCGTGGATGGCCGGGACAAGCCCGGCCATGACGCCGCTGCCGCCCGTTCTCCAGCCAGCGCGGTAATTCCCGGTCCCACCGCCACCTTCCGATTCGCCGCGAGCGCGCAAGCACCCCGGGTGACTACCGGGTAGCGTGGTTAACCTTTCATTAGAGAATTGCGCTGCATCTTCCGCACACGAGGGAGAACTGCAATGTTTTCAAGCCGCGATACTTTTGAAAGCGATTTCTGCCCGGTTCGCGACGAGCTCCTTGGCGAGATGTATCGCGCTAGCGAGAGTGGCCTGCCGAGGCTGGTTGAGAGTGTTTCCCCTGACGCGCGCGCCAGGCTGGCGCTGTTCTGCTATCGCCGCAGCCATCTGCACTCGCTGGCGGTCGCGATCGCAGCGAGCTGCAACGAGCGCGACCTGATCGAAAACGGCGGTCGCGTCGGCTCGACGCTCTATGCGCTGTCGCGCGAAGGCACGGCGAAATCCTCGCCGTCGCTGTCGGGCGGGCGCAAGCCGATCACGCTGTCGACCAAGCCGCTCTCGGTGCTCGCACCGCTGGACGACGAGATCGACGACGAAATCGGCGAAGCCGTTCCGGCCTAACTAGCTTCGATAGCCGGAAGCCCGAACTTCCGCCGCGCCATCGCGCATTCGGCGTCGCCCGGCATGCAGGTACGACACACCTCCGGCCGTACCGCATAGATGCCGCACGCGGTCGCTCTTCCAATATCCCCCTGCAAGGCTGAGCAGCGGTCGCCCTGGCAACGCATGCCGGATTGGCGGTCGTTGACCAGCGCCTCCGGAATCGCGGCAAGCTCTTCTTCGCTCTCGATCGAGAAGCGCGGCCAGTTGGCCGAATAGCCGCAGCAGGCGCCGCAACTCTGGCAACAGCTCGACAGATCGACGGGGGAACTCTCTTCCATCGTCCTCAAATGTCCTTGTCAGGTGTCTTTGGGCGGGCCCCAGACCAGGCTCTGCCGCCATCTCGCGCGCAGCACGTCGCGCCGCTCCGGATATCTCTCGTCGAGATAGTTGGCGTCGACCACGCGGTCGGTGCGGAAGCTGCGGAAGTCGCCGCGTAGCTCGCACCAGGCTGCCAGCAGGCGCACGGCTTCGAGATAGCCGACCGAGATCGGCCAGATCATGCGCTCGCTGGCGCGGCCCTGCTCGTCGCGATAGCGCAGCATGATCTTCTTGCCTTCATGGATCTGGGTGCGCGTGCGCACCATGTCCAGGCGGTCCGGCTCCCTGTTCCAGCTCGGCCGTGCCCGGCTCGCGGGCTCCAGCACGAACGGACGCAGCCGCTCGGGCACGGTGTCCGCGATCTTGGCCATCAGATCCTCGGCCGCGCGCGCCAGTGCCGAATCGGCATGGCCGGCGACCCACTGTGCGCCCAGCACCGCCGCCTCGATCTCGTCGGGCGTCAGCATCAGCGGCGGAAGATCAAATCCCTTTTCCAGGATGTAGCCCATGCCGGCTTCACCGCGGATCGGCACGCGCTGGCCGATCAGCGTTGCGATGTCGCGATAGATCGTGCGCTTCGAGGTCTCGAGCTCGGCCGCGATGGCGTCCGCCGTCAGCGGCTTACGCGTGCGCCTCAGCACCTGGATGATTTGAAACAGCCGGTCGGCGCGTCTCATGACGGGTCTCTTGTTGTGGTCTTTTCAGAAAGCGGCGCGCGGCTGCTGACAGGATGTTGGCAGCAGGGGGGTTCTATACCGGGACAACACATCGACTGAAGAGGATTTGTCCATGATCATTCCGACCCATTTCGGCCCGGCTATTCCGATGTTGCGGGCACAGGCGTGGTCCGCGTCGGCGTTCGGTCGCCTCGTTTCGCTCGATCTCATGGCCGTCGACCTCCGGTTTGCCCTCGCAAGCGTGGTGGCACGCCCGCTGATCCAGGCCGCGGACGCGCTGGTCCGCCATGTGATGGGCCGTGCCTGGCGGGGGGCCCGTTTCGCAGAAGATATCACGGCTGCTGCCACCATGGTGGCAGCAGCCCGGCACTAGGTTCCGTCAACTTTTTCGGTGGTTCAGGAGAAGCTTTCATGATCACGCTCTACGGATTTGGCACCGGCTTCGGCCTGCCGGAAATCAGCCCCTTCGTCACCAAGACGGAAGTGCAGCTCAAGATGGCGGGACTGCCCTACCGGAAGGAGCGGGCGATGCCGCCGGCCTCGCCGAAGGGGCAGTTGCCCTTCATCGACGACGGCGGCGAGGCGGTGGCCGATTCCACCTTCATTCGCGCCCATATCGAGCGCCGCTACGGCTTCGATTTCGATGCCGGGCTGTCGCTCACCGAGCGTGCGCAGGCCTGGGCGTTCGAGCGCATGATCGAGCACCACATCTACTGGGGGCTGGTCGGGGCGCGCTGGGTCGATCCGGTGAATTTCGCCAAGGGTCCCGCGCATTTCTTCGACGGCGCGCCGGAGCACAACCGCGAGAAACTGCGCGAGGATGCGCAATTCCGCGTCGCCGAGAACTATCTGCTCTCTGGGCTCGGCCGCCATGGGCCGGATGACGATGTCGAGCTCGCCGTGCGCTCGCTGTTCGCGCTCTCGGTGCAGCTCGGCGACAAGTCCTATCTGATGGGCAACAAGCCCTGCGGCGTCGACGCCACCGCCTTCGGTATGCTCGCCGGCATCCTCTCGCCGTTCTTCGAATCGGCCCTGCGCGAGCGCGCCGAGGGTTTTCCGAACCTCACCGCCTATGTCGATCGCATGATGGACAATTACTATCCGGAGTTCGCCTGGACCCCGCTGCGGCAGGCGGCTTAGGGCCGCGGCGTATCCGCGGGCTCGGTGCAACCTCTCCCGCTTGCGGGGGAGGTCGGCGCGAAGCGCCGGGTGGGGGCTCTCTCCTCTGGGGGATTTCCTCGGAAATTCGGAGACAGTCCCAACGCGGAGGCACCCCCACCCCAACCCTCCCCCGCAAGCGGGAGAGGGAGCGCAGCGACACGGTGGAAACAGTTCGTTTCTACAGGCCAAAACAAAAAGAGCCGGCCCATTGGGCCGGCTCTCGTCGTCTCTCAACTTTCGCCGCGTCTATTTCACCAGCGAGTACTTGCCGTTCTTCACCGTCAGCAGGATGCGCGAGCGGTCGTCGAGGCCGTAACGGTCCTTTTCGGTGAAGTTGTAGACGCCCTGGCTCGCCGCCAGCTCCTTCTCCGACAGCAACGCCTGGCGAATCGCCTCGCGGAATTCCGGCGTGCCGGGCTTTGCGGTTTTCAGCGCAGCGGGAATGATGCGCTTGAGGATCTCAAACGCGTCGTAGGAATGGCCGGCGAACTGGCTGCGGCTGTTCGGGCCGTACTTGGCTTCATAGGCCGAGTTGAGCGCAAGGCCCGGCTTCTTGGTGAGCGCGCTGTCCGGCTGGTCCTCGGGATCCATGACGGGACCGGAGGCCATCAGCACGCCCTCCGCCGCCTTGCCGGCGATGCGGATGAAATCCATGCTGGCCGCGCCGTGGGTCTGGTAGATCAGGCCCTGATAGCCGCGTTCGCGCAGCTCGGTCTGCGGCAGCGCGGCCGCGGTGCCTGACGCGCCGACCAGGATCGCGTCGGGATTGGCGGCAACGAGCTTCAGGACCTGTCCGGTCACCGACGTATCGGGACGGGCGAAGCGCTCCTCGTCGACGATGGTCATGCCCATCGGCACGGCCTGGGCTTTCAAATCGTTGAACCAGAGGTCGCCATAGGAGTCGGAATAGCCGATATAGCCGAGCGTCTTCACGCCCTTGCTCTTCATGTGCTCGTACAGCACCTTGCCCACGATCGGGATCGGCTGCGGCATCGCCACCGACCACTTCATGCGCTCGGGCGTGATCGGGAACGGTGCCAGGCCGAAATGCGGAATGCCGGCTTCATTGGCGACGTTGGAGACCGCGATCGTCGGCGGCGTCAGCGCCGAGCCCATGATGATGTCGGCCTTGGATTCGGTCACGAAGCGGCGGGCGTTGGTGGTTGCGGTGGTGGGATCGCCGCCGTCGTCGAGCACGATCACCTTCAGCGGCACGCCGCCGATTTCCTTCGGCACGAATTCCAGCGCGTTGCGCTCGGGAATGCCCAGCGCGGCGCCGGGGCCGGTCGTGGTGGTGGTGATGCCGATGGTGATTTCGCTGGTCTGGGCCAGCGCGGGCAGCGCCGGCAGGGCAAGCGTCGCCGCGGTGATGGCGGCGGTCAGGTAAAAGCGTTTCATCTATTCCTCCCGTTACGTGTTTCTTTGAAAGCAGAAATCGGGGGGTAATTCAGCCCCCTCTTTTGGCGATGCGGCGATTAGCTCCGGACTTAACTCCCCGTGAATTTGGCTACCATTTCCGCCGGGAACGGTGCCGATTTCAGCTTGTCGGGGTTAACGGGATCGCGACCGACGAGGACGCGGGTCTCAAAACCCTCGATCGCCAGCGCGTCACCCTTGTAGACGTTGTGCTTCACCTCGAAGCTCGAGCGCCTGATGCTCTCGATCTTCGTCTCGATGGTGATCCAGTCGCCATAGGTCGAGGGGATGTAGAACTTGGATCGCGTGTCGACCATGGGGATTCCCACCAGGCCGTATTTGCGGACCAGATCCTGCTTGGAGAATCCGGCGACCTCGAACAGGGTCGAGGTCGAATCGTCGAACATCGCGAAATAGCGCGGGTAGTCGACGATGTTGGCGGGGTCGCAATCGCCCCACTGGATCTGTACGTCGCGCCGGTTCACGAACATGTGTCGCGCGCCCTATTTCGGCGCCATGCGCAGCGAGCCGTCGAGGCGCACCACTTCGCCGTTCAGGTAGGAGTTCTCGACCATATGCAGCGCGAGCGCGGCGAATTCGTCGGCGTGGCCGAGCCGGCGCGGGAAGGGGATCGCGGCCGCGAGCGAGTCCTGGGCTTCCTGCGGCAGGTTCGCGAGCAGCGGGGTCAGGAACAGGCCGGGCGCGATGGTCAGCACGCGGATGCCGAACTGCGCCAGCTCGCGCGCGATCGGCAGCGTCATGCCGACGATGCCGCCCTTGGAAGCCGAATAGGCTGATTGCCCGATCTGGCCGTCATAAGCGGCAACGGAGGCGGTGTTGATGATGACGCCGCGCTCGCCGGTCGCCTGCGGCTCCAGCTTGGACATCTCGGTCGCGGCCAGGCGCAGCATGTTGAAGGTGCCGATCAGATTGACCTTGATCACCTTGTCGAAATCGGCGAGCGCCATCGGGCCGTCGCGGCCGACCACGCGCTTGGCCACGCCGATGCCGGCGCAATTAACCAGCACGCGCGGCGCGCCAAGAGCCTTGGTCGCCTGCGCGATCGCAGCCTCAGCGGAAGCGGCATCGGAGACGTCGCAAGTGATTGCCACGCCCTTGATCTCGGCGGCGACAGTCTCCGCGAGCTTGGCGTTGAGATCGCACACTGCGACCTTGGCGCCCTGCGCCGCCAGTTTTCGCGCGGTGGCAGCGCCCAGTCCCGATGCGCCGCCGGTGACGATGGCTGCCTGATCTTTCAACAACATGGCGTTCTCCTGTAGCTTATGTCCGGGTTAGCCGACCGATATCACACGGTCCGACGGATTGGCAGCGTAGAGCTCCTCGATCAATTCGGTGCGGTGCTCGAGCACGGCGCGCTGGTTGATCGAGCCCTTGTCGGTGACTTCGCCCTTGTCGATCGAGAGCGGCGCGTCCATCAGGATCGCGCGCGTGATCCGGGTCGAGGAACCCGTGGCTTGGCTGAGGAAACCGGCCAGGCGCTCGCGAAACGCCTCGCGCACCAGCCGGTCGCGTGTCGCGACGACGAGATCGTCGGTCGGCAGCGTCGGATTGATCAGCCGGCAACCGTCGAGGTCGAGCACAACCAGCGCCGAGACCTCGTCGCGATTGATGCCGGCAATAACGACGTCGCGCACCAGCGGGGCGCAGGCCGCCGTGAGGCGCGCGCGCAGCGGGCCGACGCTGACCCACGTGCCGCTGGCGAGCTTGAAGTCTTCACCGACACGGCCGTCGAAATCGAAGCCGGCGTTGAGATCATCGGGATCGGCGGGCTTGAGCGCATCCCCCATCTTGTAAAATCCTTCCTCGTCGAAGGATTTCGCGCTGATGTCGGGCTGACGCCAGTAGCCGGGCATCACATTCGGCCCCTTGGCGCGCACTTCCAGCTTGCCGTTGTTCGGCACCAGCTTGGCGTCGTTGCCTGACACGGGCAGACCGACATGGCCGGAGCGGCTGGTGCGCGGATTGACCGACATGAAGAACGGCGCGGTCTCGGTCGCACCGAGCCCGGTCAGCATCGGCACCCGATAGCCTTTTTCCTTCACCGCGAGCTCGTCGAGGCTGTCCCAGATGAATGGCGACAGCGCGGCGCCGGAGAAGAACATCGCATGCAGTCGGTCGAAGAACTTTGCGCGCAGGCCCTGATCGTCACGCAAATAGGGCAGCAGCGATTCATAGCCCTTGGGCACGTTGAAATAGACCGTCGGAGAAATCTCCTGGAGATTGCGCACGGTCTCCTCGATGCCGCCGGGCATCGGCTTGCCGGCGTCCAGATACATCGAGCCGCCATTGTAGAGCGTCAGGCCGATATTGTGGTTGCCGCCGAAGGTGTGATTCCAGGGCAGCCAGTCGATGATGACGGGCGGCTCGTCCTTGAGGAAGGCGAGCGTCTCGCGCAACATCACCTGGTTGGCGCAGATCATGCGCTGGGTGTTGATGACGGCCTTGGGATTGCCGGTCGAGCCCGAGGTCAGCAGGAATTTCGCGATCGTGTCGGGGCCGATCTTGCCGTGGACCTCGTCGAGATCGCTGCGGATCGGCGTCGCCATGAGGTCGGCGAGTGTGGTGACGTCGCGGCCCGGCACCTGGCCGTAGGACGCGGCGATCTCGGTGCCGAGCGAGACGTTGGCGGCAAGCGCATCGGCGAATTTGTCGGCGTCCTCGGCGAAGACGAGGCCGGGCGTCAGCAGCTTCATCAGATAGGACAGCTTGCCGTAATCTTTCGACACCAGCGAATAGGCCGGCGACACCGGGCAGAACGGGATGCCGGCGTAGAACGCGCCGAACGCGAGCAAGGCGTGGTCGATCGAATTGCCGGAGAGGATGACAACCGGCCGCTCCGCCGACAGGCCGCGCGCGATCAGGCCGGATGCGATGTGCCGGCTGGCAACGAGCAGCTCGGCGTAAGTGATCTTGCGCCAGCCACGGCCGCCTTCGCGCTCGGCCATGAAGACGCGGTCCGGCGTGGTGTTGGCCCAGTGATGCAGGCGGTCGGTGAGGCGAACCGGATAGTCGCCGAGCGGCTGCTTCGGCCTGAGGTAGATCGTGCCGTCGTCGCGGCGTTCGATGTCGACGACGGGATCGCCGAACGAAATGGGCCGCAGCGGGAAAGTGCTCGCGCCGCGCTCCATGCTGGAAGAGGACGGCTGCGCGCTCATGACTTGGGCTTTACCTTTGCGGTCTTGTGTTCGAGGAATTCGCGGATCCGGCGCTTTGCCTCTTTGTCGCTCTGCGCGACGGTCGCCATCAGCGATTCCATCAGCAGGCCGGTCTGCGGATTGGCCTCCGCGATCATCGGCAGCGCCTGGAGCACGGCGAAATTCGTCAGCGGGGCGTTGGAGGCGACCTTGGTCGCAAGCTCCATCGCCTTGCCGAGCCCGTTGCCGGCCTCCGTGACATATTGCGCGAAGCCGTAGGAGGCGCCTTCGGTCGCGCTGTAGACGCGGCCCGTCAGCATCATGTCCATCATCCGGGCGACGCCGATCAATCGCGGCAGACGCACCGAGCCGCCGCCGCCGACGAAGATGCCGCGCTGGCCCTCCGGAAGCGCGAAATAGGTCGAGGGCTCGGCGACGCGGATATGCGCCGAGCAGGCAAGCTCCAGCCCGCCGCCGATCACGGCGCCCTTCAGCGCCGCGATCACGGGGACGCGGCTGTACTGGATGCGGTCGAACACCCGGTGCCACATCTGGGAATGGAGCAGGCCGCCGGTCGCGTCATGCTCGGTAAGCTCGGAGAGGTCGAGGCCGCTGGAGAAATGATCGCCAATGCCGTGAATGACGACCGCGCCGATATCCTCGGGCAGGGACGCAAAACACTCGCCGATTTCCAGGATGATGCCATCGTTGAGCGCGTTGCGCTTGGCCGGCCGGTTCAGACCCACGGTCAGAACCCGGTCCGCCCTCTCGATCCGGAGTAGCCCGGAGGCACCCGCGTCAGCGGTCTCGGCGTTTCCCTGTGTCATTTGCGTCCTTGTCAGAATAGTTATGTTGTATAACGAATTTTGGGCGAGTCAAGGAGGGGCTGACTCGTGGAGTTAACCGGTTAGGAGCAAAATCCTTCCCCACATTCGATGTCGTCCCTGCGAACGCAGGGACCCATAACCCCAGGGAGGAGTTTGGCGAAGACTTGCCGTTCGCCACCGCCCGCAATCGATAGATTCCGCGGTATGGGTCCCTGCGTTCGCAGGGACGACCGCAGAGCGTATGGTCACATCACCTGATGGACGTCGATCACGACGCGGTCGGCGTGGCGCGCGGCTGAGCCGACGAAAATGTGCTCCATCAGCCAGCGATACTTGTCGTGCCCGGTCTCGATTTCGGCACGGTTCGGAAATAGATCAGCTTGGGATCGACCGGCTCGCCGCGCTTGAGCTTCTGCAGCAGCTCGACCGGTCCGAAACGCATGCCCTTGTTCTCGACATAGACAATGGCGCCGTCGTCGGTCTCGAAGGCGTATTTCGCCTCCAGGTCGATCAGCTCGTTGGGTCGGATGGTCTGGAAGTCGGCGCCGAACGGCAGCACCTTGCCTGATATCGCGCCCGTGACCTCACCGCCGATGATCGGGATGATGCGGCGGACACCGATGCCGGTCTCGCCGGCGATGACGACGTCGCCGATGCGCGCGGTGATGGTGAAGACGTATTTCGTCTCGAGCGCCGGTGTCGTCATGCTTCACCCTGTCAATGCGCCATCATCCGCGTCGGCAGCCAGGTCGCGAGCAGCGGGAAGGCGATCAGGATCACGAGGCGGATCAGGTCCGTGACCACGAACGGAATCACGCCCTTGAAGATCGTGGAGAAGGAGACGTCCTTCACCACGCTCTTGATGACGAAGACGTTCATCCCGACCGGCGGGTGAATCAGGCCGAGCTCGACGGTCATGACGATGATGACGCCGAACCAGATCGGGTCGAAGCCGAGATGCGTGATCACGGGGAAGATGATCGGCACGGTGAGGATGATCATCGCCATTGCGTCCATCAGGCAGCCGAGCACGAGATACATCACCATGATCAGCGCCAGCACGCCGTAACTGCCGAGGCCGAGGCCGGTGAGGAATTCGGTCACTTTCTGCGGCGTCTGCGTTACCGTGAGGAAGTAGCCGAAGATCAGCGCGCCGATCAGCACGGTGAAGACGGCGGCCGCGGTGCGCGTCGCCTGCAGCAGCGAGGCCAGGATCTTCTCGCGGTCGAGCCGGCCCGTCAGCACGCCGATGATGAACGCACCGGCGGCGCCGACGCCGCCGGCTTCCGTCGGCGTGAAGCGCGGCAAATAGGGCAGGCCATAGAGGCCGCCGATCACGAACACGAACAGCAGCACCGGCGCCCAGATCTCCTTCAGGCCCGCAAAGCGCTCGCGCCACGGTGTCACCTTGCCCTTGGGCAGGAAGTCGGGGCGGAAATAGCCGATCAGGAAGATCGTGATCATGTACATGCTCATCGCCAGTAGGCCCGGGATGATGCCGGCGATGAAGAGCTTCCCGATGTCCTGCTCGGTGATGATGCCGTAGACCGCGAGCACCGTGGAGGGCGGCAGCATCGCGCCTAGCGTGCCGCCGGCGGCGATCACGCCGGTGGCGAACGATTGCGGATAGCCGAAACGGCGCATCTCCGGGTAAGCGACGGCGGAGAACGTCGCGGCGGTCGCGACCGAGGAGCCGCAGATCGCGGCAAAGCCGCCGCAGGCCCCGACGGTGGCGATGCCGAGGCCGCCGCGCAAATGTCCGACGAACCCGTTGGCGGCGCGGAACAGCTCGCGGCTCATGCCGGAATTGGACACGAACGAGCCCATCAGCAGGAACATCGGGATGACGCCGAAGGTGTAGTCGGTCACCGTGCGCATCGAGGTCTGGCCGACCAGCTTCAGGGCCGCCGTCCCGTTGACGAGATAGGCGAAGCCGGAGACGCCGACGAGGCCCATGGCCATGCCGACGGGCACGCGCAGCAGCATCAGGACAAACAGGGAGACGAAGCCGATTACGGCGACGGCATCGGTGCTCATGATTACTCCGTCGCCTTCAATTTGGGATCGTGCATGTCTTCGGGGTGGAAGATCAGGCGGTAGGTGCGGATCGCGATCAGCAGCACGGCGCAGACGTCACCGACCCAGGCGATCGCGAAGAACGGCCATGTCGGCATGTGCATGTCGAAGGTCAGGACATTGTCGTTGTAGGTGCCGCGTACCTTGTCGAACAGCGTCCAGGTCTGCACCGTCACGACGAACAGCAGCACCAGGGTTGCGAACACGTCGATCCAGCGCTGATGGCGCGGTCCGACATTGCCCCAGACGAGGTCCACGGTGATATGGGTGCCGCGATAGGAGGTCGCGGCGATGCCCCAGAAGATGAGGATGCCGAGCAACATGCGGCCGATGTCGAACGAATCGGGGATCGAATAATTCAGCGTGTTGCGCAGCAGCACCGACAGGAAGATGTCGAGCGCGACGATGCCGACGAAGCCGGCCGCGATCCATTCGATCGTGTCGATGATGCGGTCCATCCAGGAGCGCTTCATGGGGTGGTCCTGTTCAAGATGAGTGCGTTGCATCCACGACGGTGCTGGGCTCCCTCTCCCGCTTGCGGGGGAGGGGTGGGGGTGCCTCCACAGAGAGACTCCCCAAGGGGAGAGAGCCTTCACCCGGCGCGCGGGACGATGCTTCGCATCGCCCGGACGCGCCGACCTCTCCCGCAAGCGGGGGAGGTCGAGCGAGTGTGCGGGCGCCGTTGGGCCTCACTCCGCTAGCGCGTTGTACTTCTTCAGCGAGGCCTTGAGATCCGCGAGTGCGGCGTCCGGATCGGCTCCGGCCTTCTTGGCGCCCTCGGACCAGGTCTTCACCAGCGGCTCGGCGGCCTTCTTCCAGGCAGCGGTCTGCTCGGATGTCAGCTTGTAGACCTCGTGACCGGATTCCGCCTTCACCTTGTCGATGCCGGCATCCTCGAACTTGCCCCAGTGCTCGCCGACCATGCCCGCCATTTCGACCGAGCAGTTCTTGTCGATCGCGGCCTTCTGCTTGTCGGACATCGCGTTGTACTTGTCCTTGTTGATCACGAACACGAAGGTCGTGGTGTAGAGCGGCGCCTCCATGTCGTACTTGGTCACCTTGTCGATGCCGAACAGCACCAGGGAGCCCCAGGGGAAGGTGACGCCGTCGGCGACGCCGCGCTCGATGATGTCGCGGACCTCAGGCGCCGAGGACTGCACATTGGTGCCGCCGAGCGACGTCACGAAGTTCGCCATGGTGGCGTGCGCCGGGCGGATCTTCATGCCCTTGACGTCCTCGGGCAGCACGATCTTCTTGGACTTGGAATGGAAGGAGGAGGGCGAGTGGACGAAGGCGAGGCAGTATTTGACGTCCTTCATCTCCTTCTCGGCATATTTGCGATACCAGGCGTCCAGCCCCATCGAGCCGCCCTTGGCGTCCGAGATCAGGAACGGCAGCTCGCCGGCGCCGACGATCGGGAAGCGGCCGGGTTGGTAGCCGGGATTGACATAGGTGACGTCGGCGATGCCGTCGCGCGCCATGTCGTAGTGGTCGAATGCTTTGCCGAGCTGCTGGGCCGGAAACACCTTGCCCTTGATGGTGCCGCCGGAATCCTTCTCGACCGCGGCAGCCCAGTCTTCCAGCGACTTCTGCAGCGGATGCGAAGCCGGCACCCAGTGCGAGATCTTCAAATCGAAGGTCTTGTCCTGCGCAAACGCAGGCGTCACGCTTGCGGCCAGCAGCAACGCCAGACAGGCTTTCCTCATCACACGTCTCTCCCTGTTTTCGACGGCGGGCTTCGATGGCCCGGTCTCGTTAATTAACATGTTATCTAATCGGCCGGCGCGTTCAAGCCGGAACTGGCGCGCACCTGGCCGCGCCGTCTGCGTCAGCCATGCTGCATGGATTTGTCGCTGCCCGGCGACGGCCCTCCCCTTTTGCCCAACCGTTATATGATATAATTATCGTGCGCGGAGCAACGCGACAAGCGAGCCGCGCGCAAAGCCTACAGGATCGGAAGGAGCAAGTATTGCGGACAAAAGTCGCAATCATCGGGGCCGGACCGGCCGGATTGTTGCTTGGGCAACTGCTGCACGCTTACGGCATCGACAATGTCATTCTGGAGCGGCAGAGCCCGGATTACGTGCTCGGTCGCATCCGCGCCGGTCTGCTCGAGGAGGGAACCGTCGCGCTGCTCGACCAGATCGGCGCCGGGGCGCGGGCGCATGCCGAGGGCCTGGTCCATGAAGGCATCGAGCTGGCCTTTTCCGGCCGCCGTCACCGCATCGACATGAAGGCGGCGACCGGCAAGACGGTCATGATCTACGGCCAGACTGAGGTCACGCTCGATCTGATGAACGCGCGCAAAGCCGCCGGTCTGATCTCGGTTTATGAGGCCAGGGACGTGCAGCCGCATGATTTCGACGGCAGTCACCCGCGCGTAACCTGGGTCAAGGACGGCGTCACCCACGAGATCGATTGCGATTTCATCGCCGGCTGCGACGGTTTTCACGGCGTCAGCCGCGCCAGCGTCCCGGCCGGGGCGATCGAGGAGTTCGAGCGGGTCTATCCGTTCGGCTGGCTTGGCATCCTGTCGGAGACGCCGCCGGTCAGCCGTGAGCTGATCTACTCCAACCACGCCCGCGGCTTTGCGCTTTGCACCATGCGCTCGACCAAACGCAGCCGCTACTATGTGCAGTGTTCGCTCGACGACCATGTCGACCAATGGCCGGACGACCGCTTCTGGGACGAATTGAAGCGCCGGCTCGACCAGGAGGCGGCCGACAGCCTCGTCACCGGCCCCTCGATCGAGAAAAGCATCGCGCCCCTGCGCAGCTTCGTCGCCGAGCCGATGCGCTTCGGCCGGCTGTTCCTTTGCGGCGACGCCGCCCATATCGTGCCGCCGACCGGCGCCAAGGGACTGAACCTCGCCGCCAGCGATGCGCATTATCTGTCTAGCGCGCTGCGCGAATTCTACGACGAGAAATCCAGCACCGGGATCGACGCCTATTCCACCACGGCGCTGGCGCGGGTCTGGAAGGCGGTGCGGTTCTCCTGGTGGATGACCTCGATGCTGCACAAATTCCCCGACACCGGCACCATCGGCGCGCGCATTCAGCTCGCCGAGCTCGACTACGTCACGCAGTCGCAGGCCGCGATGACGTCGCTGTCGGAGAATTATGTCGGGCTACCGTTTTAAGACGGTGCCGACGGTGCCGTAGGGTGGGCAAAGGCGCCTTTGCGCCGTGCCCACCATCTTCCCATAATTGCGAAAGCGCGTGGGCACGCTTCGCTTTGCCCACCCTACGGCTGTGTCATTGTGGCGCCGCCCGTGTTTCAAACACCCGCGCAAATTCCGTTTGAAACTTTGTAATTGATGCAACCGTCATCGCCATCGCGTTCAATGCTGACGACACGGCAACGCGAGACAACCATGACCGCCACCGACATTCCCGCCGGCTTCGAGCCGCTCTTTCGCAAGAGTCCTCTCACCGAACCCTGGGAGCCGCTTTACTCCAAGAACACCGACAAGGCCGTCATCATCGGCCTCCGGCTGGCCAGGCCCCACACCAACGGCCGCGGGCTGATCCATGGCGGCCTCATCGCGGCGCTCGCCGACAATGCCATGGGCTATAGTTGTGCGCTGGTGACCAACTGGACCACGTCGTTCGTGACGGTCTCGCTTTCGGTCGATTTTGCCGGCTCCGCCGAGATCGGCCAGTGGTGTTCGATCGAGAGCGACGTGATCAAGACCGGCAAGACGATCTGCTTTGCGCAGTGTCTTGTCAAAGCCGACGACACCGTGATCGCGCGGGCGAGCGGCACGTTCCGGGTGGTGCCGAAGAAGGGGTGATCTCTCCGTGTCCCGGACGCGCTGCAGCGTGCAACGCTGCTGCGCAGAGCCGGGACCCATGTCTCGACATGGCACCCTGCCGCCTTCTGGGTCCCGGCTCTGCGCCGCTCCGCGGCGCGTCCGGGACACGTTCTACCCAAACCGCCACTCCGCCGTTTCCACCACGAGATCGACGAACGCGCGCACCTTGGCCGAGAGCAGGCGCGAGGTCGGGTAAATGACGTGGATCGGCAGCGCCGGCTGCTCGTACTTCGCCAGCACGATTTTCAGCCGTCCGCGTTTCAGCCCCTCGGCGGCCTGATAGGCCAGCACGCGCGTCACCCCGCCGCTGGCTTCCGCGTATTGCAGGGCGGCGTCGGCGCTGTTGCTGATGAAGCGGGGCGATGGCGTGACCTCGATGTCGCGGCCGTCCTGCACGAAGTGCCAGCTGGCGGAGGGGCCGAACTGGATAGTCTGGTGTTCGAGCAACGCGTCCGGCGTCTTCGGCTCGCCGTGGCGCTTCAGATAGCCCGGCGTCGCCACCACGATCCGCCGCATCTCGCCGACCTGGCGCGCCACCAGCGAGGAATCGGCGAGATGACCGATCCGCACCGCGACATCGACGGCGTCCTCCACGAGATTGACGAGGTGATCCGACAAGCGCAATTCCCCGCCCACCTCGGGATAGCGCTTGAGATAGTCGGTCATGACCGGCCCGACATGCAGCCGGCCGAAGCCGACCGGCGCCGATACCACCAACCGTCCGCTCGGCCGGTTGCGCTCCTCCCGCGCGGAGCCGTCGGCCTCCTCGACATCGGCGAGGATACGCCGCGCGCGCTCCAGATAGCGCGTGCCGACGTCGGTCAATCTCACCTGCCGGGTGGTCCGCTGCAACAGCCGGGCGCCGAGATGCTCCTCCAGCGCCGCGATCAGCCGCGTTACCGCCGAGGGCGACAGGCGCAGCTTGCGCGCCGCCGGCGCGAAGCCGCTGAGATCGGCGACGGTGACGAAGGCGTGCATGGCTTCAAAGCGGTCCATGTCATTATTGCATATATCGCAATGATGAAGTGTCAAGCGGGTAGATTGTTTTAGCTGCCGTGAGGTCCACTTTGGTCGTCGAAAGACGCAGCAATGCGCCGGAATCTTCAGGAGATGTTCCGATGACTGCAGTTCACACCTATGCCAGCGATGTCGCGTTCTCGCCGGCGGTGAAGACGATCCAGGCCCGCAAGGGCTCGCGCGAGGGTTATGCCCACGCCGAGCAGCGTGGATGGCGCACTGAGGTGGACGAGAACCTCGCCGCATTCCTGGCTGACGCCAGCAGCTTCTACTTTGCGACCGCCTCGGCCGATGGCCAGCCCTACATCCAACACCGCGGCGGCCCGAAGGGCTTCTTGAAGGTGCTGGACAAGCAGACGCTGGCTTTCACCGATTATGCCGGCAACCGGCAGTACATCACCCAGGGTAACCTGTCGGAGAATCCCAAGGCCTACATTTTCGTGATGGACTACGCCCATCGCCGCCGCGTGAAGATCTGGGGCGAGGCGCGCGTGGTCGAGGACGACGAGGCGTTGACGACGTCGCTGATGCCGAAGGGCTACCGCGCCCGGCCGGAGCAGGTGATTATGTTCAAGATCGCAGCCTGGGACACCAACTGCCCACAGCACATTCCGCAGAAATTCGATGCGGGTGATGTGGCGGCGGCGAGGGATGCGAGGATTGCGGAGCTGGAGGCGGAGGTCGCGGCGTTGAAGGGAGAGAAGGCGAGTTGATTTCAGACACGACACGCTCGGTGCACCCTCTCCCCTTGTGGGCCTGTTGCGTAATCCGCCAGTTGTGATTCCCTAGGGCAAAGCCTTGGAGGTATCGATGGCGGTGAAGCGGACAGGACA
>NZ_JACIHD010000024.1:0-97802 GCF_014198235.1 Bradyrhizobium sp. ERR14
GGCTGTCCTGTCCGCTTCACCGCCATCGATACCTCCAAGGCTTTGCCCTAGGGAATCACAACTGGCGGATTACGCAACAGGCCCCTTGTGGGAGAAGGTGGCGCGAAGCGCCGGATGAGGGGTCTCTCTCCTCTCGAGACCTTGGAGAGAGACCCCTCACCCAAGCGAGCCTGTGTCTACTGGCGTCGCTGCCCTCTCCCACAAGGGGCGAGGGCACATCAATGTGCGTCTCGCTCGTCGCGAATGCGAAGCAAGTGTCGTAGGGTGGGCAAAGGCGCACTTGCGCCGTGCCCACCATCCATCCAGCACTGCGACAGAAGTCGTGGGCACGCTTCGCTTTGCCCACCCTACGATACTGTTGGATATGGAGAGACCTTCACCCACCTGACGGGGTGCTCCGCCGCTACCGCCGCCCGTCCTTCTTCATCTTCGTGAACCGCACGCTCTGGCCGTCCGGCATCCGCACCGCCTTGAACCCGGCAGCAAGACAGGCTTCGCGTTGCGGCATCTGGATGTCGGGGCTGCGCAGGCTGTCCCACCATGAGGCACGATTGGCGGCGCGCGGCAGGGCCGCGCCGATGATCTCTTCGATCTGTTCGAAGCTCAGGACGAATTCGGCCTGCTTCTGCCGCAGCAGATAGTCGCGCAACGAGTCGTAGTCGTTCACATCCGTCCTCTTGTCCGAAACCGGGTCTGCTCGCAGGAGATCTGCCCAAAACCGTGAGCGGCGTAAACCGATTCTTAACTCACTACGGCAGCGCTGTTCCACCTTAAACACTACTCAAGATTTCGGGCGCATCCACTAGGGGATCGGGAGCAAACGATGCTGTCTGGATGGCGCGAAGTCATGGCCCGCCGGCCGTGGCAGATTTCGGCGAAGCTGCTGATCATCTCGTCCGTGGTGACGGTGATCGGCTTTTCCGCCATTTGCGTCAACGTCATGCTCGACATGCGCCGGGGCGAGGAGGCGCTCGCCCGCCAGACGCTGGAGAACCTCGCGACCACCATCCAGTCCGACGTCAGCCGCAACGTCGAGATCTACGACCTGTCGCTGAAGGCGGTCGCCAGCAACATGCTGCTGCCCGAGCTCGCGACCGTGTCGAAGCCGATCCGTCACCTGATCCTGTTCGATCATGCGACGACGGCGAGGCATTTCGGCGCCATCCAGGTGTTCGACGCCGAGGGCAGGCTTGCCATCGACGCCTCCACCCTCGATCCCCTCCCCGAGAACCGGAGCGAGGAGGAGTATTTCAGGGTTCATCGCGACAATCCCGAGGCCGGGCTCTTCATCAGCCGCCCGATGCTATTCCGCGGCGCCTACGCGATCGTGCTGAGCCGTCGCATCAGCGATACCGATGGCGGGTTCCTCGGCGTCGTCGCCGGCTCGATCCGCTTCAGCTATTTCCACGAATTGTTCGAGCGGCTCAACCTCGATCCCGAAGACACCATCACCGTGCTCAGGCGCGACCGCACCATCATGATGCGTCGGCCGTTCGATCTCGACATCATCGGTACGAACCTGAACGACCGGCGGGCCTGGAAGCCCGACAATCTCCCGATCGGCGCCTCCTATTCGGGAAAGGGCCCGGTCGATCCGACGCCGCGGCTCTATGTCCGCAGCGCCGACAACGGGCCGCTGTTCGTGGTGGCGGGCAAGCCGCTGGCCGCGGTCTTCGCGCTCTGGCAGAAGGAGGCGTATCGCATCGGCGCCGTGGTGCTGGCGCTCGCGCTGTTCGTGCTGGGATCGACGCTGGTGCTCGCGCGCGAGATCGGCCGCCGTGCCGAGGCCGAGCGCAAGCTTGAAGAGATGGCGACGACGGACGCGCTCACCGGCCTGAAGAACCGCCGCAAGTTCGATACCGTCATCGACGTCGAATGGCGGCGCGCGATGCGGCAGAAGGCGCCGGTCGCTCTCTTGATGATCGATGCCGATCACTTCAAGGCCTACAACGACACGTTCGGCCATCAGGCCGGCGACCAGGTGCTGGTCGGCATCGCCATCTGCATTTCCGATTCGGTGAGCCGCGCGGGCGACTGCCCCGCGCGCTATGGCGGCGAGGAGTTCGCGGTGCTGCTGCCGAATACTTCAGCCATCGACGCCTTCAAGGTCGCCGAGGCGATCCGCACCAAGGTGCAGGGCTGGTCCGACGAGCAGGTGACCTTGACGGTGTCCTGCGGCGTCGCCAGCCTCGTTCCCACCGCCGGGATGGACTGGCCGGTCCTGGTCGCCGCCGCCGACAAGGCGCTCTATGCGGCGAAGGCGGGCGGACGCAATCAGTCGGTGGTTGCGAGCTTGCCGAAGCTGTCGCTGGTGGCGTGAGGGGTTCGCTCGTCGTCATTGCGAGCGAAGCAATCCACCACACCATTGGTGTCGTCCCTGCGAACGCAGGGACCCATAACCACAGGAAGTTGTTTGGCGAAGACTCGTCGTTCGGTACTGCTACCGAACACGACCGATGGATCACGCGGTATGGGTCCCCGCGTTCGCGGGGACGACGGCGGAGCTTGTGGCGACTACTGCCCCAGATACTTCTTCATCTCCGCGATCAGCCCGTCACGCAGCTCCGGGCGCTTCAGGCCGTAGGCGATGTTGGCGCGGAGGAAGCCGGGCTTGGAGCCGCAATCATGGCGCTCGCCCTCGAACTCGACGCCGTAGAATTTCTGCGATTTGGCGAGCCCGATCATGGCGTCGGTGAGCTGGATCTCGCCGCCGGCGCCGCGCTCCTGCGTCTCGAGGATCTTGAAGATCTCAGGCTGCAGGATGTAGCGGCCGGTGATCGAGAGATTGGAGGGCGCGGTGCCCTTGGCCGGCTTCTCGACCATGCCGTCGACCTCGAACATCTTGCCGCTGCGCTTGCCGACGCCGCAGATGCCGTATTGATGGGTGAGATGGTCGGGCACCGCCTCGACCGCGACCAGGTTGGATTTCTCGCCGAGCGTGGACGCCGTCTCGATCATCTGCTTGAGGCAACCGGGCGAGTTGAGCACGAGCTCGTCGGGCAGCACGACGGCGAACGGCTCGTTGCCGACGATGTCGCGCGCGCACCAGACCGCGTGGCCGAGGCCGAGCGGCGCCTGCTGGCGGGTGAAGCTGACGGCGCCGGCTTCGGGCTGGTTCTGCGCCAAAATCTCCTGCTCGGCCTTCTTGCCGCGCTGGCTGAGCGTCGCGTCGAGCTCGAACATCCGGTCGAAGTGATCTTCGATGACGTTCTTGTTGCGGCCGGTGACGAAGATGAAGTGCTCGATGCCGGCCTCCCTCGCCTCGTCATAGACGTACTGGATCAGCGGCTTGTCGACGATGGTCAGCATTTCCTTCGGCATCGCCTTGGTGGCGGGCAGGACACGGGTGCCGAGGCCGGCGACGGGGAATACGGCTTTGCGAATTTTCATGTGATTGTTCGAATACCTGGGGGCACATGGGAACGAGGCTGGGAACGGAGCAATGGCATCTTGCTAGCCTGTTTGCAGCCGCCAACAAAGGCGGATGTGGGGCCTCATCCGCGCAGAGTTAAGAAAAAGGCCGTCACCAAAATTTCACCTTTGTTAAGCTATTGGCAACCGTAACCGGGCCTCCTGATGGCAGATTCTTGGAAGGCCGATGGGTGGGACATGACGCGATTGGTGGCTAGGCAGGCAAGACGGGCGGGATCCGTGACCGGCGCGGCGATGATCGCGGCCGTCCTGCTGCTGCCCGTCAGCGCACACGCCCAGGCGCAGAACGGCCTGTCCAACCTGTTCGGCGGCATCTTCTCCGGCCCCAATGCTGCGCCCTCGCAAGCCCCGCCGGGACCCGGCGGCGCCTTGCCCTGGAGCGGCGAGGACGGGGCTTCCGGCCATCCGCTGATGACGGCCGCGGCGATCCGCGAGGCCGCCGGCAATTTCAGCAATTGCGTTGCCGCGATGTGGCCCGATGCCGCACGGCGCAACATCACCCAGGAAAACTTCCAGCGCTTCACGGCCGGGCTCTCACCCGATCTGCGCATCATGGACCTGATGGACTCGCAGCCGGAGTTCACAAAATCAATCTGGGACTATCTCGATATCCTGGTGAACGACAACCGCCTCGCCAAGGGCCGCGAGATCCTCGCCAAATACAAGGCGCAGTTCGACGCCACCGAAAAGGCCACTGGCGTCGACCGCTACATCATCGCCTCGATCTGGGGCATCGAGTCCAATTACTCGACGCAGATGGGCGACCGCAGCGTGCTGCAATCGACCGCGACGCTCGCCTGCATCGGCCGGCGCCAGGCCTATTTCAAGGACGAGTTCCTCTCCGCGCTGGAGATCCTCAACCGCGGCGACCTCAGGCCGGAGCAGATGCGCGGCTCCTGGGCCGGCGCGTTCGGCCCGACCCAGTTCATGCCGACTGCGTTCAAGCGCTTTGCCGTCGACGGCGATGGCGACGGACGGCGCGACGTCGTCGACAATCCGACCGACCTGATTGCATCGACCGCCAACAACCTCAAGAAAGACGGCTGGCAGGCCGGCCAGACCTGGGGCTTCGAGGTCGTGGTGCCGCAAGGGTTCAACTACATGCTGGCCGACCGCGCCAAGGCGATGACGATCGCGCAATGGGAGAAGCTCGGGCTGAAGCGGGCGACGGGCCAGCCGTTCCCGCATCCGGCGGAGAAAGCCTATCTGCTGGCGCCGGCCGGCGCGCAGGGGCCCGGCTTCCTGATGCTGCAGAATTACCGCGTCATCATGAAATACAACCCGGCCGAGGCCTATGCGCTGGCGATCGGCCATTTCGCCGACCGCCTGCGCGGGGGGCAGCCCTTCGTGCAGCCCTGGCCGCGGCAGGAACGGGAGCTGTCGCGCACCGAGCGACTGGAGCTGCAGCAGCTGCTGGCGCAGCGCGGCTTCTACAAGGGCACCCCGGACGGCCAGTTCGGCGGCCAGACCCGGGAAGCCCTGCGCAATTTCCAGGCCTCGATCGGGGTGCCCGCGGACGGATTTGCCTCCTCGGACGCACTGGAACGGCTGCGCGGGCGGTGAAATCGCGCCGAAAGTAACCCTGAACAGGGATTTTGGCAGGCAGCCTTGACGGAGGCGGCTGTTCCCCGGTGTATGGGCGCAAGAATCTGCAACGGAATTTGCCCGTTTGGCGCCTGATTCCGTTATTATATTGAGCTACCTCCGATCCCCATTGCGCTGGCCCGAGATCGCATGTCGAAGCCGAAGTCCCTGTTCAAGGCGCTGACCGAGACCGGCCCGTTGATCGCGCTGGGGACGGCGCTTGCGATTCTGGTCTCGGTCGCAGGGCCTGCCTCGGCGCAGTTCTTCAACTTCCCCGGCTTCGGCGGCCCGCCGCAGCGTTCGGCTCCGCCACCACAACGGGGCGGTGGCGGAGGCGGCGGCTGGTTCGGCGGCGACTTCTTCGCGCCGTTCCAGCAGCAACAGCCGCAGGCGCCGCGCCAGGATTTTTCGCGCGCGCCGGCGCCAGCCAAGCGCGACACCATCCCTGAGAAGAACGTGCTGGTGGTCGGCGACGCCATGGCCGACTGGCTCGCCTATGGCCTGGAAGACGCCTACACCGAGCAGCCCGACATGGGCGTGATCCGCAAGCACAAGACCACGTCCGGCCTGATCAAGTACCAGCCGCGCGGCGAGCCCGCGGATTGGACGACTGCTGCAAGGGGCATCCTCGAGACCGAGAAGCCCGACGTGATCGTCGTCATGCTGGGCCTCAACGACCGCAGCGCGATCCGCGAGCCCGTCGCCGAAAAGACGGACAAGGCCGCCGCAGACAAGGACAAGAAGAACGACAAGGGCGCGCGCGCCAAACAGCCAGCGAAGCCGGGGGACGCCAAGCCCGGCAACGACACCGCCGCCAAGCCCGACGACAAGCCTGCCGATGCCGATCTGCCGCAGGACGACGCCGACAACGCCGACGCGCCGGCGGCGGCGCCCGAAAGGACGGCCCGCAATCCGAACGGCCTCTACGAATTCCGTGACGACCGCTGGGTCGAGCTCTACGGCAAGAAGATCGAGGAGCTCGCCAGCGTCCTCAAGGCCAAGGGTGTGCCGGTGCTGTGGGTCGGCCTTCCCGCCATCCGCGGGCAGAAAGGCACGGCGGACATGCTGTTCCTGGATTCGCTCTATCGCGAAGGCGCGGCCAAGGCCGGCATTACCTATGTCGACGTCTGGGACGGGTTTGTCGACGAGGCCGGCCGCTTCCTCCAGAAGGGTCCTGACTTCGAAGGCCAGATCCGTCAGCTCCGCAGCTCTGACGGCGTCTTCTTCACAAAGCCCGGCGCGCGCAAGCTCGCGCATTATGTCGAGCGCGAAATCACGCGTCTGCTGGCAGGACGCTCCGGCCCGATCGCACTGCCGAGCGAGCCGGCGACGCCCGACACCAGCGCCGAGCCCGGCAAGCCCGCACCGCGGCCGCTGGCGGGGCCGATCGTGCCGCTGGTTGCAGCCTCGATCTCGACCGATCAGTTGCTGGGCGGCCCGGGCTCGCGTCCCGCCGCCGTCGATGCGCTGGCTGCGAAGACAATGGTGAAGGGCGAGCCGCTGGCGGCTCCGGCCGGCCGCGCCGACGATTATGCCTGGCCGCGCCGCGAAGTCGGCCGCGAGCAGGCCAAGGGCGATACGCCGATGGCCGCAACGACGCCCGACGGCGGCGTCGCCAATCCCGCCGCGCCGGGAGCCGCCGCCGCGATCGCCCCGCCGAAACTTGCGCCGAAGAAGCCGCCGGTCCCACCGCAGCAACCGGCACAGGCTACGCCCTCATTCCGCGATTTCTTCGGCTTCGGCTCTCCGCAGCCACCGCCGCCGCGTCAACTGGCGCCGGCGCCCGGGCCGCGGAATCCGAATCCCAATCCCGGGATCCCGCGTCCGCCGGGTAACGTCGGCCGCTCGGCCGAGATGTTCCGGTAAGGTAAGGTCTCGTGTCGCGGATGCGACGCGGCGCCTCTTGGTGAGGAGGCGCAGAGCCGGGACCCAATTCGTGCGGCATTCACAAAAGATGGGCCCCGGCTTAGCGATGCAGCGTTTCCGGACGATGCTACGCATCGCCTAGGCTGCATCGCGTCCGGGGCACGAGTGATAGGCGTTCGGCGACTAGCCTTAATAGCGCCAGCGCGACGGCGGCGGACGGCGTGCGGGACGCGACATCAGAAGCGCGAGCGCGAAACCGATGCCGCCGGCGACCAGCAGCGCGCCGAGCGGATTGTCCTGCACCTTCTTCGACAATGCTTGCGTGCCATCGCGAAGAGTTTCGCCGCTGTTGTCGTAGGCGTCCTTGGCGTAGTCGGCCGCCGTCTCGCCGGCCTCGCGTACGGCATCCTTGGCCTGGCCGTAGAGATTCTGCACCGTGCCCGCGGCTTCCCGCGCCTTGCCCGACGCCTGCGTCTTCGCATCGCCTGCCATGTCTCCGATCGCGCCTTCCGCGCGTCCGGCATATTCCTTGGCCGATCCAACAATCCGATCCGTGTCCATGATGATCCTCCTCGGTGGTCAGCCGAAGTAACCGATCAGGCGCGGCCCAGTTCCAAGTGTTTGCGAAAGTGTAGCTCCTACGAAAGTGTGTAGCCCGGATCGAGCGCAGCGTAATCCGGGCTACGGGGCAGCTAAAGGATGAGCCCGCCATCGACGACCAGCGTCTGTCCGACGATATAGGACGACAGCGGCGAAGCCAGGAACAGAGCCGCGCCCGCCATGTCGGCCGGCGTGCCCAGGCGCCGCAGCGGAATGCGTGACAATGCACCTTCGAGCCGCTTGGGATTGTCGGTCGTCACCTTCGTCATCTTGGTGTCGACGAGCCCCGGCGCGATACCGTTGACGCGGATGCCGTCCTCGGCCCAGGCCTCGCCCAGTGTCCGCGTCAATCCGACCGCACCGGTCTTCGAGGCGTTATAGGCGGGATTGCCCATGGTGGAATGATAGGCCGCGGTCGAGGACACCATGATCAGCGACCCCTTCGAATCCCGCAACATGGAATGAAATCGCGTCGCACAGGCCATCAGGCTCATCAAATTGACCTCGACCACCTTGCGGAAACCGCTCATCTCGAACTCGCCGCGGCGATAGAGCACCGCGCCTTGCGCCAGCACGAGCACGTCGAGCCGATCGAAGGACGGCTTGAACGCTTCGATCGCAGTGGGGTTGCTGACGTCGAGCTGCGCGTAAGACAGGCCCGTGAGATCAGAACCTTCCTCGATCGAATAATCCTTTGGCTGCGCACGCGTGCCGCAGACCGCGACATGCGCGCCCCTCGTGCGAAACGCTTGCGCGATGCCGTTGCCGATACCGCTGGAACCGCCGACCACCAGCACCTGCCTGCCTGAGAAATCGAGCTCGTTCGCCATCGCGGCCTCCCCTTTTGTCTTGCTTGTTTGACCTGTCTGCGGATCGATGCCAGCCTTGTCAATCATAACAAGAACAAGCAGGGCGCGAGGAAACAGCATGTCCGAGTTCAAACGGCTCAGCCGGTCCGTGAAGGGCCTGACCGTTCTCGTCACCGGCGCGGCCAGCGGCATGGGACGCGCCACCGCGCAATTGTTCGCCGCGGAGGGCGCGAACGTTGCCGTCACCGACTATGACGAGCAAGGCGCGCTCGCCGTCGCGGAGCAGATCGCGGCGAACGGCGGTTCGGCAAAAGCCTGGAAGCTCGACGTTGCCGATGGCACCGAGATCAGGCGCGTGGTGAATGATGTCGCGGCACATTTCGGCGGGCTCGATATCGTCGTCAACAATGCCGGCATCTCCGTACGCGTCGCGATCGACGACGAGGCCTATGAGGACGCCTGGGCAAAGGGCATCGCCGTGATGCTGACGGCGCATCCGCGCATCATCCGCGCCGCACTGCCTTACCTGCGCAAATCGAAGAGCCCGCGCATCGTCAACATCGCCTCGACCGAGGCGCTCGGCGCCACCGCATTGCACAGCCCCTATTCGGCGGCGAAGGGCGGCGTGGCGAGCCTCACCCGCTCGCTCGCCGTCGAGCTCGGCCGCGAGGGCATCACCGTCAATTGCATCTGCCCGGGTCCGATCCGCACTGGGATCACCGACCGGATCTCGGAGGAGCACAAGACGATCTATGCCAAGCGTCGCACCGCGCTTGGCCGTTACGGCGATCCGGAAGAGGTCGCGCATATGACGCTGAGCCTGTGCCTGCCGGCGGCATCCTTCCTCACCGGCGCGGTGATCCCGGTCGACGGCGGGTTGATGGCACGGAATGCGTGAGAGCCATGCGCGCCGAGCGTTGACAACGGCGAGTGCGGGAGTAGCTTTTTCGCCGACAGAGCGGGACCAACCGCTCGCACATGCGGGAGAGAACGCCATGACGATCGCCATCCGGCAGCTTCAGAAGCACTTTGCCGGCGAGGTTTCCGGCCTCGATTTGCGAAAGCCCCTCACCGAGGTCGAGGCGCGCGAGGTCGAGGCCGCCATGGACAAATACGCCGTGCTGGTTTTCCACGACCAGGACATCACCGACGAGCAACAGATGGCTTTTGCGCTGAACTTTGGTCAGCGTGAGGATGCGCGTGGTGGCAACATTACCAAGGCCAGCGAACACCGCCTCAACTCGGGCTTGAACGATGTTTCGAATCTCGGCAAGGACGGCAAGCCGCTGCCGAAGGACAGCCGCGCCAATCTGTTCAACCTCGGCAATTGCCTGTGGCACTCCGACAGCTCGTTCCGGCCTATCCCTGCAAAATTCTCGCTGTTGTCGGCGCGCGTGGTGAACCCCAAGGGCGGCAACACCGAATTCGCCGACATGCGCGCCGCCTATGATGCGCTCGACGACGACACCAAGGCGGAGATCGACGATCTCGTCTGCGAGCACTCGCTGATGTATTCGCGGGGATCGCTCGGCTTCACCGAATACACCGAGGATGAGAAGGAGATGTTCAAGCCGGTGCTGCAAAGGCTGGTGCGGACGCATCCCGTGCATCGCCGCAAGTCGCTGTATCTGTCATCCCATGCCGGCAAGATCGTCGGCATGAGCGTGCCGGAGGGACGCCTCCTGCTGCGCGATCTCAACGAGCACGCCACGCAGCCTGAATTCGTCTACGTCCACAAATGGAAGCTGCATGACCTCGTGATGTGGGACAACCGCCAGACCATGCACCGCGTCCGCCGCTACGACCAGTCGCAGCCTCGCGACATGCGCCGCGCAACGGTGGCGGGGACGGAGCCGACGGTGCAGCAGCAGGCGGCGGAGTAGCGCGGCAATCTCCGCTGTCGTCCCGGACGAGCGAAGCGAAGATCCGGGACCCATAACCACAAAACGTGGTTTGAAGACTCGGAGTGACCGGCCTGCCTTAAACATCACCCTGGGAGTATGGGTCCCGGATCTACGCGCGCTTGAGGCGCGCTTGTCCGGGACGACAGCGGAGGATGACGCACCACCGCGGAGTATGTCGCGGTAGCGACTAAAGCACCTACGCGTGTCCCGCCTCGTTCGAGAGCATGCCGGGATCGATGCCGATCTTGCGCAAAGCGCGTCCATATTTGTCGTCGACGTCGTCACCGAAGATCAGATCCGCATCCGCATCGCAATGCAGCCAGCCGTTGCTCTGGATCTCGGTCTCGAGCTGGCCGGGTGCCCAGCCGGCATAGCCGAGCGCGAGAATGGCGTGCTTGGGGCCGGAACCGTTGGCGATCGCGCGCAGGATGTCGACGGTCGCGGTGAGGCAGACGCCCTCGTCGATCCGCAGCGTCGCGTTCTCGATGTAGAAGTCGCTGGAATGCAGCACGAAGCCTCGCCCGGTATCGACCGGACCGCCGCGCAGCACCTTCATGCTTTCGGCATTCTCGGGCAGCTTGATGTGCTCGCCCTTCTTGATGATGCCGAGCTGCTCCAAGAGCTCGGGGAAATCGATGCTGCCGGCCGGGTGGTTTACGATGATGCCCATCGCTCCCTCCGCCGAATGGGCGCAGAGATAGATCACTGAGCGTTCGAAGCGGGAATCGCCCATCACGGGCATCGCGATCAAGAGCCGGCCGTCGAGATAACCGGCCGAATTAGGGAGCACGGGTCCCGCGCTGCGGGTGCTTTCGCCCGTCCTCTTGCCTGTGGGAGCCATCGGTTAAGCACTCCGGTTTCAATTCCTATCCTGATGTCGGGCCGGGCTGCTGTCAAATCAAGGCTTGCAGAGACGCGATTCAGGTGCATCCATCACAAGCAATTCAATGGTTTGCCTCAGGGCGACCCTGTAAAGACGTGCTATGCTCACAAGAGTTCCCCTGCGCGCGGCGATTGGCGTCGCGACAACCCTTTTTGCGTCGTCGCTGGCCATCGTAGCCCGTGCCGACGACGCTTCGCCGTGGCAGCGCGACGGACATTCCGCGGTGCGGCTACTGGCGGGATCGCGCAGCGGCGCCGTCCTGCTCGGCGGTATCGCCATCCAGCTCCAGCAGGGGTGGAAGACCTATTGGCGCTCTCCCGGCGATTCCGGCGTCCCGCCGCGGTTCGATTTTTCCAAATCCGACAATGTCGAGGCGGTGACGGTGATGTGGCCTGCGCCGCTGAAATTCGACGACGGCGCCGGCGGCCATTCGATCGGCTATCACAACCAGATCGTGCTCCCCCTGCGCATCGTCGCCAAGGCGGCCGACAAACCCGTGACCCTGCGCGCGGAGATCAATTACGCGGTGTGCGAAAAACTCTGCATTCCGGTCGAGGCCAGTGCCGAGCTCGGCTTCAACAGCGTGGCCTCGACCGAGGATGCCAATCTGCGTGCGGCACTCGATACCGTGCCCAAGCCCGCCAATATCGGCGATCCCAATCCCCTCACCATCCGCGACGTCAAGCGCGACGGACCCAAGAATGTGGTGGTCGACGTGGTGACGCCGGACCCGCGCAACGTCAATCTGTTCGTGGAAGGTCCGACGCCCGACTGGGCGCTGCCAATTCCGGCGCCGGTCAAGGACAGCCCGGCTGGCGTGAAGCGTTTTTCGTTCGAGCTCGACGGCTTGCCGCCGGGCGCCAAGCCCGATGGCGCAGCGCTGAAATTCACGCTGGTCGGCCCGGAGAAGTCGTACGAGTTCAATACGAATTTGGAGTGAGTGCCGGTTAGCTCGTCCGGGACGACACCGAGTATGGAACGCCACCCAACCGAATCTTAACGAATGGTTGCTAAGCCCCAGGGCCACCGCAGCAAGCCTGCGGCATGCGGAAGACCGGGGACTTTTCGTGGCCGTGATGGATGCAGAACCCGCAACGACCGGACCGGCCGGGCTGATCGCGCGGCTGCGGGCCAGGCTGACGGGCGGCTCGAGCGAGGCATCGCTGACGCGGCGGCTGGCCGGCACCATCTTCATCATCCGCGTCATCAGTGCAGGCCTTGCCTATGTCTCACAGGTGCTGCTCGCACGTTGGATGGGAACGTCCGACTACGGCATCTACGTCTATGTCTGGACCTGGGTGCTGCTGCTCGGCAGCATGATGGATTTCGGCATCTCGGCCTCGGCGCAGAAGATCATTCCAGAGTATCGCGCCAGCGGCGAGCAGGCGTTGCTGCGCGGCTTTCTCTCCGGCAGCCGCTGGCTGACCTTTGCGGTGTCCGCGCTGGTCTCGCTCGCCCTCGCCGGCGTCGTCAGGCTGCTGTCGCCCTGGATCGACCCGGCCGAGGAGCTGCCGCTCTATATCGGCTGCATGACGCTGCCCGCTTTCGTCGTCGCCAACACCCAGGACGGCATCGCGCGCTCGCATGACTGGATGCAGCTCGGCCTGATGCCGCAATTCATCATCCGCCAGGGGCTGATCATCGGAATTACGGCTATCGCCTTTCTGCTCGGCTATCATCTCGGCGCCGTCGCCGCGATGGTTGCGAGCGCCGGTGCAGTGTGGATCGCGATGACCGGGCAGATGGTGTTGCTGAACCGCAAGCTCGCCGGCCATGTCGCGCCCGGCCCCAAGACCTATGACATCGGCGGCTGGCTCGCCGTCTCGCTGCCGATCCTGCTGGTCGAAAGCTTCTACCTGCTCTTGTCCTATACCGACGTGCTGGTGCTGCAGCAATTTCGCCCCTCCGACGAGGTCGGCGTCTACTTCGCGGTGGTGAAGACGCTGGCGCTGGTCTCGTTCATCCACTACGCGATGTCGGCGACGACGGCGCACCGCTTCGCCGAATACAACGCAAGCGGCGACAAGGCACGCCTGTCGGCCTATGTGACACATGCGATCAACTGGACGTTCTGGCCGTCGCTGGCGGCGACCATCGTGCTGCTCGCGCTCGGCAAGCCGCTACTCTGGCTGTTCGGGCCGCAATTCGTGGTCGGCTACGACATCATGTTCGTCGCGGCGATCGGGCTCGTGGTGCGCTCTGCGATCGGACCGGTCGAGCGGCTGCTCAACATGCTCGGCCAGCAGAAGATCTGTGCGCTCGCTTATGCATCGGCCTTCGTGATGAACCTCATGCTCTGCGTTGCACTGGTGCCGCGCTACGGCGGCCACGGCGCCGCGGCCGCGACCTCGATCTCGCTTACCTTCGAGACGGTGCTGCTGTTCTGGATCGTGCGGCAGCGGCTGGGGCTGCACGTGCTGGCGTTTGGTAAATAGGTACTACAGAGCGCCGCCATTGCTCGCTCCCCTTGGGGAACGAGTGTTTCGCGGCGCGCCTGGGAACAACCGGAAATACCTCTCCATTTCCGACGCGCAGTACAATTTTTCTTATTCTGCCCAAGCGGTTGCGCCCCAGGGAAAGTTTATTCTACGTCGTATTGCCCAACCGACGAGATCAACCTAAGATTCTCCAGACATGATCGATCCACTCTACGTCGCCTCCGGTTTCGGCGTCGGCCTGCTCGTCGGGATGACCGGCGTGGGCGGCGGTTCCTTGATGACGCCGCTGCTGATCCTGCTGTTCGGTGTTCATCCCTCCACCGCGGTCGGCACCGATCTGCTCTATGCCGCCGCCACCAAGGCCGGCGGCAGCGTGGTGCATGGCTGGTCGCGCAGCGTGCACTGGCCCGCGGTGCTGCGGCTCGCCTGCGGCAGCATTCCGGCGAGCGCAGTGACGCTGCTGGTGCTGTGGAAGCTCGACCTCAGAAGCGATTCCGAGCGCAGCCTGGTCAATCTGGTGCTGTGCTTCGCGCTGCTGCTCACCGCGACCTCGCTGATCTTCCGCAAATCCATCATGGAGCGTTATCGCGGCCGGCTCGAGCAGGTCGACGAGCGCACCACCGCGATTGCCACCGTTGTCACCGGCATCGTGCTCGGCGTGCTGGTGTCGATTTCGTCGGTGGGCGCCGGTGCGGTCGGCGTGACCGTGCTGCTGCTGCTCTACCCTCGCCTGCCCATGGCAACCATCGTCGGCTCCGACATCGCCCATGCGGTGCCGCTGACGCTGGTCGCCGGCATCGGGCACTGGGCGCTCGGCGACGTGGATTGGGCGCTGATGGGCGTGCTGCTGATGGGCTCGCTGCCCGGCATCATCGTCGGCAGTTACAGCGCGACGCGGGTGCCCGAGACGGTGCTGCGGCTGACGCTTGCCAGCGTGCTTTTCGTGGTCGCCGGCAAGATCATGTTTGCGGAATTGAACCTGTCGTCGGCGTTCGTGACGGCGCTGGCCTGGACGCATTGAGCGGGACGCGGCCGCCTGGTTCTCAGTCTCGTAGGGTGGGCAAAGGCGCAGTTGCGCCGTGCCCACCATTCAGAGGTGGTGGGCACGCTTTCGCTTTGCCCACCCTACGGCTTCTACGGCTCCTCGTTCCGAAGACCCCTACTCCGCCGTCCAGCCGCCGTCGATCGAGAGATTGGTGCCGGTGATCTGGGCGGCATCATCGCCGCACAGGAACAGCGCCAATGCCGCGACCTGCTCGGACGTCACGAACTCCTTGGTCGGCTGCGCATCGAGCAGGACGTCGTTGATGACCTGCTCACGCGTGAGATTGCGTGCCTTCATCGTGTCGGGGATCTGCCGCTCCACCAGCGGGGTCCAGACGTAGCCGGGGCTGATGCAGTTGCAGGTGATCTTGTGGGTCGCGACCTCCAGCGCCACGGTCTTGGTGAGACCGGCGATGCCGTGCTTGGCCGAGACGTAGGCCGACTTGAAGGGCGAGGCGACCAGGGAATGCGCGGAGGCCGTGTTGATGATGCGGCCCCAGCCCTTCTTCTTCATGCCTGGCACCGCTGCGCGGATGGCATGAAATGCCGAGGACAGGTTGATGGCGATGATCTGGTCCCACTTCTCGAGCGGGAACTCCTCGATCGGCGAGACAAACTGGATGCCGGCATTGTTGACGAGGATGTCGACCGAACCAAAAGTCTTCTCGCCGAGCGCGATCATGCCGGCGATCTCGGCCGGCTTGGTCATGTCGGCGGGCGAATAGATCGCCTTCACCTTGAAGTCCTGTTCGATCTTGGCGCGCTCCTTCTCGATATCCTCCGGGGAGCCGAAGCCGTTGATGACGACATTGGCGCCGGCGGCGGCGAAGGCACGTGCGTAGGCGAGCCCGATGCCGCTGGTGGATCCGGTCACGACGGCATTCTTGCCTGACAGACTACCCATAATCATTCGCTCCTTTTTGGCGGGGGTGCGGTGACGTCCCCCGTGAGATCGTAGGTCACCATGGTCTCGCCGGACTGCGGCCGCTCGAGCCAGTCCTTGTGGCGCATCGACAGATGCACGTCGCGCACGCCGCCTTCCCAATGCTCGACCATGGCGACGTGCGAGAAGTCGTAATCCTTGGACGAGGATTCGTAGTTCTTGCTGCGGTAGATCAGATGCACCACCGTGACCGTGCTCTCGCGCGACACCTTCGCCAGGAATTCGACGGACGGGTCGTTCTTCAGATAATCCGGCAATTTTCCGATCAGGTCGCGCACCGCCCTGCGGGCGTTGTGGATCTGCTTGTTCTTGTCGGTGTTCATCCGCGTGCGGCTGGAATAGCGGATGTCCTTCTCGCGCTCGGCGGCCTCCAGCAGCGAGGTCGGCAGATCGCCGCGCGCGGAAAACAGGTCGACCTGGAAGATCAGCATGTCGCGATCGACCTCGGCATCGAGCACGTAGTCGAGCGGCGTGTTGGAGGCGATACCGCCGTCCCAATAATGCTCGCCCTCGATCATCACGGAGGGAAAGCCGGGCGGCAGCGCACCGGAGGCCATGATGTGCTCGGGGCCGATGGTCTTGCCGAGCTTCCTGAACTGGTAATTGTCGAAATATTTGAAGTTGCCGGAGGTGACGCCGACCGCGCCGACCGACAGGCGCGTCTTCAAATCGTTGATGCGGTCGAAATCGACCAGACGCTCCAGCGTCTTCTTCAGCGGCGCGGTGTCGTAATAGCTCTCGGCCTGCGGGCTGCCGGGCGGCCAGAGCGGCGCCGGTGGAATCCGCGGCGTGAAGAAGCCGGGCACGCCGAAGGTCGCAATCAGCGCGGCACTGGTCGAATTGAACAGCTCGCGGCTGTGGTCGCTCTTGCCGATCGGTTTCCACGGCACCGGCGCGGAGACCATCTCCCAGAATTCCTTAAGGCGCTTGACGCGCGTCGGGCCCTCGTTGCCGGCGATGATGGCGGCGTTGACCGCACCGATCGAGATGCCGGCGACCCATTCCGGCTCGAAACCGTGGCCGCACAGCGCCTGATAGGCGCCGGCCTGATAGGAGCCAAGCGCGCCGCCGCCCTGAAGGACAAGGACGCGCTGCGCATTCGCGGGGATGCTGGCGGATTCCGGTCTATGATCGGTCATGGATGAACAATAGCAAAAGGCGAGCCACCGTGGCGCCCCTCCGCCGCGGCGTCAATGCATCCCGGATCAAGTCTGGCTTATCGGGGCTCGGTCGAGGCCAGGATCATGGTCCAGAACACCTTGTACTTGGTGCCCGGAGCATAGCTCGCCGCGATGCCCAGTTTTGTGACACCGCCCTTGAGCATGTTGGCGCGGTGGGGTGGCGAGTCGCGCCAGCCGGAAAACGCTTCCGCCAGCGTATGATAGCCGGCCGAGACGTTCTCGACGGCAACGGTGGCGGGATAGCCGCCGGTGGCCAGGCGCTTGGCCAGCGGCGCACGGACGTCGTGATCCATCTTGTTGGCGGCGGCCATGGCCTGGGACTGGGATTCGGCGAGCCGCATCAGATCGGGATCGATGACAACGGTGCCGAGGGCGTTGTTCTGGCGGTATTGCGAGATCATGATCGCGGCCGCCTGCGCATCGAGCTTGGAGCCCGGGACCGCCATATCGGCGTACATCGACGGCTGCTGGACCGGTGCCTCGTTGCCGGCACAGCCGGCAAGCAGCAAAGTGATGAGAATTGCGGCCGCAGCGCGCATGTAGGAGCCCCCGAATGAGGGGCCGTTGTTGCATACCAACCGTGGCTGAAAGGTGAATTTTGAAGAAAATCTGCTCGGTGTCATTCCGGGGCAGTGCGCGGCACTAAACTATGGTGCGCAATTGCGCACCTGAGGTCTGGTCCTTCGGACCATCCCGGAATGACGGGAATTTCTACCCCGCAAATATCCGGTAACGGCGCGGCTCGAGGCCGATGGTGTCCCCGGCGCGCAGTTCCTTGTCGCGGGGGGCGTCGATCTCGATGGTTTCGCCGCCTGACAATGCGACCTCGGCGCGCTGCACCGGACCGAAATTGCGGACGTGCTGAACCGCGCCCTCGAAGGCGCCGCTGCCGGGGGGCCCGACCAGCATGTCGTGTCGCCGCACGAACAGTTTTGACGCGCCAGGCGCAAGCCCGTCCGCCGCGAGCCGAAGCGGCCGGTCGCCGAGCCGGATCACCCCAGCTTCGACCTGGACCGGCAGCTCGATGGATTCACCGATGAAGCCGTGGACGAACGCGCTTGCCGGGCTTTCATAGACGTCATCGGGCGAACCGATCTGCTCGATCCTGCCCTTGTCCATGACGACGACGCGGTTGGCGACTTCGAGCGCTTCCTCCTGGTCGTGGGTGACGAAGATCGAGGTGACGTTGATCTCATGATGCAGCGAGCGCAGCCATCGGCGCAGCTCTTTCCGCACCTTGGCGTCTAGCGCGCCGAAGGGCTCGTCGAGCAGCAGGATTCGCGGCTCGATCGCGAGCGCGCGGGCGAGCGCAATGCGCTGGCGCTGGCCGCCGGAAAGCTGGCTCGGATAACGATCGGCGAGCCAGTCGAGCTGCACGAGATCGAGCAGCTCTTTCACCCGGGCACGGATCGCGGCCTCGTCCTTGCGGACCGCACGCGGCTGCACGCGCAGGCCGAAGGCGACGTTCTCGAACACGGTCATGTGGCGGAACAGCGCGTAGTGCTGGAATACGAAACCGACATGCCGCTCGCGCGCGCCCTGCGCCAGCGCGTCCTCGCCATTGAAGGTGACCTCGCCGGAATCAGGCCAGTCGAGGCCTGCGATGATCCGGAGCAAGGTGGTCTTGCCGGAGCCTGATGGACCGAGCAGCGCCAGCAATTCTCCATTGTCGACCTTGAGGTCGACGCCGTCGAGGGCGGCAAAACTGCCGAACTTCTTGACGAGATTTTTGACTTCAATGGTCACTGGCGTCGTGTCCTTCGTCGAGGTGACGTTCGAGAACCGTCTTTGCGATCAGCGTGATCAGCGCCAGCATCGCCAGCAGCGAGGCAATCGCGAAAGCGGCGACGAACTGGTATTCGTTGTAGAGGATCTCGACCAGCAGCGGCATCGTGTTGGTCTCGCCGCGGATATGGCCGGAGACGACGGAGACCGCGCCGAACTCACCCATCGCGCGCGCATTGCAGAGCAGGACGCCGTAGAGCACGCCCCATTTGATGTTGGGCAACGTGACGCGGAAGAAGGTCTGCAAGCCGGAGGCGCCGAGCGAAACCGCAGCCTCCTCCTCCTGCGTGCCCTGCTCCTGCATCAGGGGGATCAGCGCGCGCGCGACGAACGGGAAGGTCACGAAGGTGGTGGCGAGCGCGATGCCGGGCACGGCGAACAGGATCTGGATGTCGTGATCCCTAAGCCAGCTGCCGAAATAGCCCTGTGCGCCGAACAGCAGCACGAAGACAAGGCCGGAGATCACCGGGCTCACCGAGAACGGCAAATCGATCAGCGTGACCAGGAAGGTCTTGCCCGGGAAATCGAATTTTGCAATCGCCCAGGCGGCGACGAGACCGAAGACAAGGTTGAGGCCGACCGAGATCGCCGCGACGATCAACGTCAGCTTGATCGCAGCCAGCGCCTCCGGCTCGGCGAGCGCGGAGAGATAGGCGAGGATTCCCTTCGAGAACGCCTGCACGAACACCACCACCAGCGGCAGCACGACGAAGACGGAAAGAAAGATGATCGCCAGCGCGATGATGGTGATGCGCACCGCGCGCGGCTCGGTGCGGAGATTGTCTTGCGCCGCCGCCGCATGTGCCCGTGCCCTCGCACGTGCCTTGGCGTCGGGAGCCGAGAGCGACACGGAGTCTGCGATCTGCATCGTCATCGCATCCTCCTCAGCGCGCCGGAATCCGGCTCCGCGCCCAGCGCTGGAGCCGGTTGACGGCGAAAATGATGACGAAGGAGACGACGAGCATGACCACCGCGATGGCGGTCGCGTCGGCGTAGCGGAATTCGGACAGCCGGATCACGATCAAGAGCGGCGCGATCTCGGAGACATTCGGCAGATTGCCGGCAATGAAGATCACCGAGCCGTATTCACCGACCGCGCGGGCAAAGGCGAGCGCGAGTCCGGTGAGCAGCGCCGGCGCCAGCGAAGGCAGGATCACGCGGATGATGGTCTGCCAGCGGCTGGCGCCCAGGCTTCCCGCGGCTTCCTCGATCTCGGGGTCGAGATCCTGCAGCACCGGCTGCACCGTGCGCACCACGAAGGGAATGCCGATGAAGATCATGGCGACGAAGATGCCGACCGGCGTGAAGGCCACCTTGATGCCGAGCGCCGCGAGCGGTGCCCCGAGCCAGCCCTTCTCGGCGAACAGCGCAGTCAGCGCGACGCCGGCGACCGCCGTCGGCAGCGCGAAGGGCACGTCGACGATGGCGTCGAACAGCCGCCGGCCGGGGAAGCGGTAGCGCACCAGCGCCCAGACGATGATGCTGCCCATGACGAGGTTGACGCAGGCCGCCGCGAACGCAAGGCCGAAGGAAACCCTGAGGGCATTCAGGGTGCGGCGGCTGGAGAGGATGCTCCAGAATTGCTCGGGGCTGAGCTCGAGCGATTTCAGGAACAGCCCGGCGAGCGGAATCAGGATGATGATCGACAGCCAGGAAAGCGTCAGTCCCATGGTGAGACCGAAGCCCGGCAATGTCCGGCGTCGTGCTGCGAGTGCGCTCACCAGGCCCCCTGCTAAAGCCCATTAAGACAGCGCCAGATCAGTTCTTATAGATCTGGTCAAAGATGCCGCCGTCGGCAAAATGTTCCTTCTGCGCCTTGGTCCAACCACCGAAAACGTCGTCGATCGTGAATAGTTCGACCTTTGCGAAGGCATTTTCGTATTTTTTGGCAATGTCGGCATCGCGCGGGCGGTAGAAGTTGCGCGCGGCGATCTCCTGCCCCTCCCTGGTGTACCAGTACTGGAGGTAGGCATCGGCGGCGTTGCGGGTGCCTTTTTTATCGGCAACCTTGTCGACGATCGCGACCGGCGGCTCGGCGAGGATGGATTGCGGCGGCGCCACGATCTCGAATTTCTCCCGGCCGAATTCCTTCAGGGCGAGAAACGCCTCGTTCTCCCAGGCCAGCAGCACGTCGCCGACGCCGCGCTCGACGAAGGTCACGGTGGCGCCGCGCGCGCCGGTATCGAGCACCGGCACCTGCTGGTAGAGCTTCCCGATGAAGTCCTTGGCCTTGTCGGCGGAGCCGGATTTCTTCTGCGCAAAGCCCCAGGCCGCCAGATAATTCCAGCGCGCGCCGCCCGACGTCTTCGGGTTCGGCGTGATCACGGCAACGCCCGGCTTGATCAGATCGTCCCAATCCTTGATCGCCTTGGGATTACCCTTGCGCACCAGGAACACGATGGTGGAGGTGTAGGGTGACGCATTCTGCGGCAACCGCTTCTGCCAGTCCGTCGCCGTGAGGCCCTTGCCGGCGATCGCGTCGATGTCGTAGGCGAGCGCGAGCGTCACCACATCGGCCTGCAATCCGTCGATCACCGCGCGCGCCTGCGAACCGCTACCACCATGCGACTGCTTGACCTCGACGCTCTTGCCGGTTTCCTTCTGATAGGCGTTCGCGAACGCCTTGTTGAATTCGGCATAAAGCTCGCGCGTCGGATCATACGACACGTTGAGCAGATTGATGTCGGCAGCGAGAGCCGCGCTTGCCACAAAAACCGTCGCGAGAAGTCCTGCAGCGAGCGGAACGATACGGCGCATCATGTCCATCTCCATTCACTTCGACGACATCGGTGTCAGCGAAGGCAGGCGAAACTCGCGGCGAAACGCGCTTAAGTCAACGAAACCGGATTTTCTTGTTCGCAGCGTGGCAGCGTGGCTGTGCTACGAAGTCTTCATCGTGTGGATGCCGCATTCTGTCTTGGCCCGGCCGCGCCAGCGACCAGCACGTTCATCCTCACCCTCGGCCGTTCTGCTCGTGCAAGGCATACACCCAACCGACAGGAAACCGGAGGCGGCGAGTGGATGACGCGGCAATTTGGCGCGGACGAAGATGGCCTCCAGTTCCTCGCGCGAGACGTTGGCGAAGGGGTTGAACTTCAACCGCTCGCCATCGTCTTCAACCACCGGAATGTCGGCGCGCGCATTGCCCTGGAAGCGCTTGCGGCCGTTGAGCCAGGCCGAGAACGGCTTCAATGCCCGCGCCAGCGGCTCGACTTTACGAATGCGGCAGCAGGCGTCGGGATCGGAGAACCAGAGATCGCGATCGGGATCGTCACGCGACAATGTTTCTTCGGCCGGCTTGATCGAGCGGACGTCCTTCAGGCCAAGCGTCGCGATCAGCGTATCGCGATAGGCCAGCGTCTCCTCGAACAGCCAGCCGGTATCGAGGAAGACCACGGGAATCGCGGGGTCGACGTCCGCCATGACCTTCAGCAGCGTCGCCGATTCCGTGCCGAACGACGACACCAGCGCGAGCTTTTCGCGCCCGACCGTCTTCAGCGCCGCGGCGACGATCTCCGCGGGCGAGGCATCGCGCAACGCGCGATCGAGTTCGTCCGCAGACGGCAGCGCAGAGGCGGACGTCGGCGAAACCTGAGGCGCGATCGCGTTCACGTGCCGACGCCCTCGGAATGGCGCAGCTGCATGCGCCGGTGCAAGGCCGTGATGCGGCCATCGCCGGTCGGCTGGTAGAACACCGAATAGCGCTTGGCGGTCTGCATGAAGGCTTCCGCGTCGGCCTGCTTCTTGACGTCGAAGGAATCGAAGCCGGCCCGCAGCATGAACACGAACTGGTCGCGCAGCACCTGGCCGGTGGCGCGCAATTCGCCGCGGTAATTGTAGCGCTCGCGCAGCAGGCGGGCCTGGCTGTAGGCGCGGCCGTCGCGGAAGGTCGGGAACACCAGCGCGACGACGGCGATCTTGCCGAGATAGGGGACCAGTTCGGCGATGTCGCGGTTGTTCGGCCAGATCACGCCGACCTTGCCGGCGCGTTTGAGCAGCGCGTCGGCCTCGCCGATGAAGCGCTCGGCCGGCACCAGGATGTCGCCGCCCTCGGGCAGCGGCGTGTCGACGGCCAGCTTGACGAAACTGTCGCCCGTGATCTTTCCGCCGTTAACGAGTGGCATAAACGCGCTCCTTGAAGGGTTCGACGCCGAGGCGTTTCACGGTGTCCATGAACAGCTCTTCGGGCCGCTCGCGCAGCGCCAGATAGGCTTCCACGATGTCCTCGACGACGTCGGCGACCTCGTCGAACTTGACGCCCGGTCCGATCAGGTTCCCGAGCGCAGCGTTTTCGTCGGCACGGCCGCCAATGGTGATCTGGTAGACCTCCTCGCCGTTCTTCTCGACGCCGAGAATGCCGATATGGCCGACATGGTGATGGCCGCAGGCGTTGATGCAGCCTGAGATGTTGATGTGGAGCCGGCCGATCAGGTTGGCGAGCTCGTGGTTGGCGAAGCGCCGCGTCAGCTCCTGCGCGATCGGGATCGAGCGCGCATTCGCCAGCGAGCAATAGTCGAGACCCGGGCAGGCGATGATGTCGGTGATCAGATTGACGTTCGGCGTCGCGAGGCCAAGCTTGTCGAGCGCCTTCCATAGCGCCGGCAGGTCACGCTTGGCGACGTGCGGCAGCGCCAGGTTCTGCTCGTGGCCGACGCGGATTTCGCCGAAGGAATATCTGTCGGCGAGATCGGCCAGCGCATCCATCTGCTCCGCCGTGGCATCGCCCGGAGGCGCGCCGATCGGCTTCAGCGAAATCGTGACGATGGCATAGCCCTGGTTCTTGTGCGGAGAGACCGAGTTCTTGCGCCACGCTTCGAAGTCGGGATCGGCCGCCGCCTGCCGAAGCTCGTCCGGCATGTGCGGCAGCTTTTCGTAAGGAGGATAGGAGAAGCGCGAACGGATGTCCTCGATCACCTCGTCGTCGATCTGGAGCGAGGAGTTGCGGATGTGCTGCCACTCCTCCTCGACCTCGCGGGAGAACTTCTCGATGCCGAGCTCATGGACCAAGATCTTGATGCGCGCCTTGTAGATGTTGTCGCGACGGCCATACTGATTGTAGACGCGCAGGATCGCCTCGATATAGCTCAGGATATCGCGGCCGTGCACGAAGTGCTTGATGGTCTTGGCGATGAACGGCGTGCGGCCGAGACCGCCGCCGACCAGCACCTCGAAGCCGGTCTCGCCCTTCTCGTTCTTGATCAGGCGGAGGCCGATGTCGTGGATCTTGATCGCGGCGCGGTCGTGGTCCGACGCGGTGATCGCGATCTTGAACTTGCGCGGCAGGAACGAGAATTCGGGATGCAGCGTGGTGTGCTGGCGGATCAGCTCCGACCAGATGCGGGGATCCTCGATCTCACCCGGCGCGACGCCGGCCCACTGGTCCGAGGTGACGTTGCGCATGTTGTTGCCGGAGGTCTGCATCGCATGGATGCCGACCTTGGCGAGATCTTCCAGCGCGTCCGGCAATTCGGCGAGCTTGATCCAGTTGAACTGGATGTTCTGCCGCGTGGTGAAATGGCCATAGCCGCGGTCATATTTGCGCGCGACATGGGCGAGCGCCCGCAGCTGGTTCGTCGCCAGCGTGCCATAGGGGATCGCGACGCGGAACATATAGGCGTGCAGTTGCAGATAGACGCCGTTCTGCAGGCGCAGAATCTTGAACTCGTCCTCGGTGAGCTCGCCGGAGAGGCGCCGCTTCACCTGGTCGCGGAACTCCGAGACGCGCTCGTTGACGAGCGTGCGATCGATTTCGTCGTAAGCATACATAAGAAAGCGCCTTAAACCTGGGCCGACTGTCCGATGGTCACACCGGTGCGGCGGATCTGTTCGCGCAGATTGCCGGGTTCGATCTTGCCATCCGCGCCGACCTGCACCGGGGCGATATAGGGACCGATCGCGCCGACGTCATCGGCGACGGACTCCGCAAGCAACGCCTTGGCCTCGTCGGAGTTGCGCACGATCGCAGCTTCCGACAGGTCCGCAGACCAGCTCTTGGCGGCGGTGCGATAAACCACGATGCCGTCCCAGGTCCGGTTGGCGGTCACGATCGAGGGGCCGGCGATCTTGATCTTCTTCTGTTCAAGCGGCGAGGTCATTCGGCTGCATCCAATAGGTCAGAGATGATTTGCTTTGGGGTTTCGCGGCGAAGGGAACCGGCATGCCGGACCACCTCGCCGATGATGAGAATGGCGGGACCGCCGCTGACCCGCCGCACCAGCTCGGGAAGGTCGCGCAGCGTGCCGATCGCGCCTTGCGCATCGGGACGGCTCACGCGCGCGAACACGCCGACCGGCGTCTCCGGCGAACGGCGGGCGGCGAACAGGCCGGCGCGCACTGCGGGCGCGGCGGTCATGCCCATGTAGACCACGACGGTCATTTTGGTGTCGGTCAGCGTCGACCAGTCCACGACTTCCGCATCGCGCGCCTTGTGCGCGGTGAGGAAGGTGATGCGGGTCGCTTCATGACGATAAGTGAGCGGCACCTCGAAATCGGCGGCGCCGCCGAGCCCCGCGGTGATGCCGGGGATGATCGAATAGGCGACACCTGCCGCGCGCAGCGCTTCGACCTCTTCGCCGCCACGGCCGAACACGAAGGGATCGCCGCCCTTCAGCCGCACCACCCGCTGGCCGGCTTGCGCCGCTTCGATCATGCGCTTGTTGATGGCGTCCTGGCCGATGCCGGGCTTGCCGACGCGGCGGCCGACCGGAACGCGCGTGGTGTCGCGGCGGATGCGGTCGAGAATTTCGCCCGAGACCAGCTCGTCATGGAAGACGATGTCCGCGTCCTGCAATGCGCGCAGCGCCTTGATGGTGAGAAGATCGGGATCGCCGGGACCGGCGCCGACCAGCGCGACCGAGCCTTCCGGCTTGTCGGCACGCGCGAATTCGGAGGGATCGGCAATTGCTTTGAGCGCAGCATCCGCCTCGCTCCTACGGCCGCCGAGCACGGCGGCGCCGATCGGGCCGTCGATGACGTGCTCCCAGAACCGGCGGCGCAGCGAAAACTCGGTGATGCGCTCGTTGATGGACTTGCGAAAGCCGCCGATGAACTCGGCGAGCTCGCCGATACGCGCCGGCAGCAGCGCCTCGATCTTCTCCCGCACGCGCCGTGCCACGACGGGCGAAGTGCCGCCGGTACCGACCGCGACCACGACATCGCCGCGATCGACGATCGCGGGAAAGATGAAGCTGGAATGTTCGAGATCGTCCATGACGTTGACGGGCAGGCCGAGCGCCTTGGCGCGAACCGACATCGCCACGCCGACATCACCCGCGCCTGCGCAGACGACGGCGATGACTCCCGAGAGATCGGCAGTGAGCGGATCGCCCGACGCGATCTCGATACGCGCCGCATCCCCGGAGTTCAGGCCCAGCTCATGATTGCCGTCGATCGCATGCACGCGGACGCGCGCACCGGCGGCAGAGAGCACGCGCAGCTTGGCACGCAAAAGCTCACCCGCACCGATGAGGATCACCGGACCGGCCTTGAGATCGAGAAACACCGGCAAGAACCGCATGCGATACTCGCTTCCCCCACATCCGGGGTTGACTGGAATTATTTTCTATATATGTGTCGTTTCGAGCGCGCAAAGAGAAAATTTTTTCTTCTCTTCCGCACCGCAACTATAGAATTTTCGCCTCCAAACGCAAAGTGGCAGAGATGCATCTTCTCAAGGACGATTCCGCAGCGAGCGGACTGAGCAGCGCGGCCCCGGCCGAGCGCGCACGCACGCAAGAATTTTCTGCTGACCTTGCCCCCAGCATGGACCATCTCGACCAGCTCGAGGCGCAGAGCATCTACATCTTCCGCGAGGCGTTCGCCCGGCTGAAGAAGATCGCGCTGCTGTGGTCGCTCGGGAAGGACTCCAACGTCATGATCTGGCTGGCGCGGAAGGCGTTCTTCGGCCGCGTGCCGTTCCCGGCGCTGCATGTCGACACCGGCAAGAAGTTTCCGGAGATGTACCGCTTTCGAGATCACTACGGCAAAGAGTGGGATCTCGATCTGCGCGTCGAGCCCTGCCCGCCCATCGATGCCGTCGATCCGACGCTGCCGCCGGCCGCCCGCTCCGCGGCACGCAAGACCGAAGGCCTCAAGATGGCGCTCGGCAAATTCGGCTTTGACGGCCTGATCGCCGGCATCCGCCGCGACGAGGAGGCTACGCGCGCCAAGGAGCGTGTGTTCTCGCCGCGCGGGCTCGAAGGCAATTGGGACGTGCGCGACCAGCCGCCGGAGTTCTGGGACCATTTCAACGCCTCGCCGCCGCAGGGCGCCCATTTGCGCATCCACCCGATCCTGCATTGGACCGAGGCCGACATCTGGGCCTACACCAAGCGCGAGAACATCCCGATCATCCCGCTGTATCTCGCCAAGGACGGCAAGCGCTATCGCTCGCTGGGCGATCAGGACATCACCAATCCGGTCGCATCGACCGCGTCCAACATCGACGAGATCCTGATCGAGCTCGAGCAGACCAAGGTGCCGGAGCGCGCCGGCCGCGCGCTCGACCACGAGACCGAGGACGCCTTCGAGCGCCTGCGCGTCGCCGGCTATCTCTGATCAAGAACGCGAGCGCGATATGAACATGATCGTCACCCCGGCTTCGCCCGCCACCCCGAACGGCACCACCCGTCCGCAGGTCCGCATCGTCATCGTCGGCCATGTCGACCACGGCAAATCGACGCTGGTCGGCCGCCTCTTGCACGAGACCGGCAGCCTGCCCGACGGCAAGCTTGAGATGCTGAAGGCCGTCAGTGCGCGGCGCGGCATGCCGTTCGAATGGTCGTTTCTGCTCGATGCGCTGCAGACCGAGCGCGACCAGGGCATCACCATCGACACCACGCAGATCCGCTTCCGCACCAATTCGCGCGACATCGTTCTGATCGACGCGCCCGGCCACGCCGAATTCCTGCGCAACATGATCACCGGCGCCTCCCAGGCGGACGGCGCGGTGCTGATCATCGACGCGCTCGAAGGCGTGCGCGACCAGACACGGCGGCACGGCTATCTCCTGCATCTGCTCGGCGTGAAGCAGGTCGCGATCGTCGTCAACAAGATGGACCGCGTCGACTTCTCCGCAGAGCGTTTCAAGGAGATCAGCGACGAGATCTCCGCGCATCTGAACGGCCTCGGCGTAAAGCCCACGGCCGTGATCCCGATCTCCGCGCGCGACGGCGACGGCGTTGCGATGCGCACCGACCGTATCTCCTGGTACAGGGGCCCGACGGTTGTCGAGGCGCTCGACGCCCTCGAACCGGCGCGGCCGCTGGAAGCGCTGGCGCTGCGGCTGCCGGTGCAGGCGATCTACAAGTTCGACGACCGCCGCATCGTGGCGGGCCGTATCGAGTCCGGCAGCCTCATTGCCGGCGACGAGATCGTGATCATGCCGGCCGGCAAGATCGCGAAGATCAAGACGGTCGAGAGCTGGCCGGCGACGCCGGTTGCGGGACGGCAGGGCGCGGGCCGCTCGGTCGGCATCACGCTCGACCGCGAATTGTTCATCGAGCGCGGCGACATCGTCGCGCATGCCGGCAGCGCCCCGCGCGAGACGCGCCGGCTGCGTGCGCGTATCTTCTGGCTGCACGACAAGCCGCTCGCCAAGGGCGACCAGCTGCTGGTTCGCTGCGGGCCGAAGGAAAGCCGCGCCACCGTCGTGGCGATCGAGAAGGCGGTCGATCCCGGCGAGCTCTCGAGCAGCGAGAACAAGGCGATCGGACGCAACCATGTCGGGGAGATCGACATCTCGCTGTCGAATCCGATCGCCACCGATCCCTACACCGAGAATCCGCGCACCGGCCGTCTCGTGATCGAAGTCTCCGGGCGCATCGCCGGCGGCGGTCTCGTGCTGTCGGTCGATGCCGGCCAGCGCGCCGTGCCCGTCGACATCGTGCCGGTGGAATCCGCACTTCGTCCCGACGAGCGCTCCGCGCGCTATCAGCACAACGGCGCCGTGGTCTGGCTCACCGGCTTGCCGGCGTCGGGCAAGTCGACGCTCGCCAAGGCGCTGGAGCGGCGGCTGTTCACCAATGGCGGCTCGCCGATCCTGCTCGACGGCGACACGCTGCGCGCCGGGCTCAACAGCGATCTCGGCTTCTCCACTGCTGATCGCAGCGAGAACATCCGCCGCCTTGCCGAAGTCGCAACGCATCTCGCACGTAACGGCCATATCGCCATCGTCGCCGCGGTCTCGCCCGCGCGCGAGGACCGCGCCGCGGCGCGCCGCATCGCCGACACCGCGTTCCGCGAGATCCATGTCGCGACGCCGGCAGAGGTCTGCGAGGATCGCGATCCCAAGGGGCACTACAAGAAGGCTCGCGCCGGCGCGCTGGCGTCGTTCACCGGCATCGGTAACGACTACGAAGCGCCGCAGGCGGCCGAGCTCGTCATCGACACCTCGACCCGAACAGTCGCCGAGGCGGCAGACGAGATCGAGCAGATGCTGAAGACAACGGGCGTGCTGTTCGACGAGGCCGTGGACCTCGCCGCGAATATTTGAGGCTATCCTAGCCCCCGCTGTCGTCGCCCGGCTTGGCCGGGCGACCCAGTATTCCAGAGACAGCGATGGATGCGGAGAAGCCGCGGCGTACTGGATTCCCCGCTTTCGCGGGGAATGACAGTGGTGAGCGCCTCCCCACCTCCTCTTGACATTTTGACAAACCCTTGGGGGTCTTCTCACCGCCCTGGTTTTGGGGCTAATAGGGCCCCGAAAGCCGCCCCCCTATGGGCGCATTTTGCTGCTGTCGGGTCAAAAGCAGCCAAAAACAGCCATTTCCAACAAGAAAGCCCATCATGAAACGCGTCGACGCCCACGGATTGAAGATCGCTCCCGTCCTGTTTGATTTCATCGCCAAGGAAGCGGCCCCGAAAACGGGGATCGCGCCGGATGCGTTCTGGGCCGGGCTTGCCGCCATCATCAGGGATCTGGGGCCGAAGAACCGTGCGCTGCTGGCGGTGCGTGACACGTTGCAGGCCAAGATCGACGACTGGCACCGTGCCAACAAGGGCAAGGCGTTCGACCTCAACGCCTATACCGCCTTCCTGAAGGAGATCGGCTATCTCGTTCCGGAGCCGGCGACGCAGAAGGTCGAGACCGCCAATGTCGACGAGGAAATCGGCAAGATCTGCGGCCCGCAGCTCGTCGTGCCCCTCACCAATGCGCGCTATGCACTCAACGCGGCGAACGCACGCTGGGGCTCGCTTTATGACGCCTTCTACGGCACCGACGCGATCCCGCATGACGCTGCCGAGAGCGGCAAAGGCTACAACAAAGCGCGCGGCGACAAGGTGATCGCCAAGGCCAAGGCGTTCCTCGACGCCGCCGTGCCGCTCGCAACCGGCAGCCATACCGACGTCACCGCCTACAGCGTCGTCGCGGGCCAGCTCGCGGTGAAGCTGAAGAGCGGCAATGCCACCGCACTGAAGAACGCGGCGCAATTCGCGGGCTTTCAGGGCGATGCGGCTGCGCCCTCGGCCGTGCTGCTCGCCAACAACGGCCTGCATGTCGAGGTCAAGATCGACCGCAGCAGCGCGATCGGCAAGGACGATCCCGCCGGCGTCGCCGACATGATCATGGAGGCCGCGGTCTCCACCATTCTGGACATGGAAGACTCGGTCGCCGCGGTCGATGCCGAGGACAAGGTGCTGGTCTACCGCAACACGCTCGGCCTGATGAACGGCACGCTGTCGGCTGACTTCGAAAAGGGCGGCAAGACGCTGACGCGTTCGCTCAACGCAGACCGCGTCTACAAGACGCCGGACGGCAAGGGCGAAGTGAAGCTGCACGGCCGCAGCCTGCTGTTGATGCGCAATTGCGGTCACCACATGTTCACCGACGCGGTGCTGGACGAGAAGGGCGAGGAGATTCCGGAAGGCCTTCTGGACGCCGCCGTCTCCGGCCTGCTCGCCATCCACGACCTCAAGGGCAATTCGAAGGTCAAGAACAGCCGCACCGGATCTGCCTATATCGTCAAGCCGAAGATGCACGGCCCGGACGAGGTGTCGCTGACCTGCGAGATCTTCGATCGCGTCGAGAAGATGCTGTCGCTGCCCGAGAACACGCTCAAGGTCGGCATCATGGACGAGGAGCGCCGCACCACCGTCAATCTCAAGGCTTGCATCCAGCGCGCCTCCAAGCGCATCATGTTCATCAACACCGGCTTCCTCGACCGCACCGGCGACGAGATCCACACCTCGATGGAAGCGGGCCCGATGATCCGCAAGAACGAGATGAAGGCGCAGGCCTGGATCAAGGCCTATGAGGACTGGAACGTCGACATGGGCCTGACCTGTGGCCTGCCCGGCCATGCCCAGATCGGCAAGGGAATGTGGGCCGCCCCCGACAAGATGGCGGACATGCTGGCGCAGAAGCTTGGCCATCCGCAGGCCGGCGCCACCACCGCCTGGGTGCCCTCGCCGACTGCGGCGACGCTGCACGCGCTGCACTACCACCAGGTCAACGTGATCGCTCGCCAGGACGAGCTCACTAAAGGCGGACCGCGCGCAAAGCTTTCGGACATCCTCACCATTCCGGTGTCGAAATCGAACTGGGCGCCCGATGACGTCAAGCAGGAGATCGACAACAACTGCCAGGGCATCCTCGGCTATGTCGTGCGCTGGATCGACCAGGGCGTCGGCTGCTCCAAGGTGCCCGACATCCACGACGTCGGCCTGATGGAAGACCGCGCCACCTTGCGCATCTCCAGCCAGCATCTCGCCAACTGGCTGCACCAGGGCGTGATCACCGAGGCGCAGGTGATGGAATCGCTCAAGCGCATGGCGGTCGTGGTCGACAAGCAGAACGCTGGCGACGCCATCTACAAGCCGATGGCGCCCGCCTTCGACGGCGTCGCCTTCAAGGCCGCCTGCGACCTCATCTTCAAGGGCCGCGAGCAGCCGAACGGCTACACCGAATACATTCTTACCGCGCGCCGCCGCGAGGCCAAGGCGAACGGCTGAGCGAAAGTCACAGAAACGTCAAAAGCCCCGGCGCGAACCGGGGCTTTTTTGTTGGGCGAAACGTCGCGGCGCGGCGCGGAACAGGCTGCGCGGCGCTCGCGTTGTCGTGCCATCAACCATTGGGAGATGGTCATGGACTGGAATCGGATCGAAGGAAACTGGAAGCAGTTCAAGGGATCGGCCAAGGAGAAGTGGGGCAAGCTCACCGACGACGACCTCCAATTGATTGAGGGACGCCGCGAGCAGCTCGAGGGCCGGCTTCAGGAACGTTACGGCAAGGCCAAGGACCAGGTTCGTCAGGATGTCGACGACTGGCTCAAGTCGCTGCACTAAAGCGGCACGAACGAAGCCCCGGCGAAAGCCGGGGCTTTTTTGTCTAGGAGCGGCAGCCCGGATGTCGCTTCGCTCATCCGGGCTATGATCCCTTGCTAGAACACCGCGAGATATTTCAGCAGCGAGACGATGCCGATGATGATGACGACCACGCGCGCGATCTGCTTGGCGCGGCCGTCCATCGGCAGCATGTTGATGAGATAAAGGACGAGAATAACGACGAGAAAAGTGACGAGCACGCCCACCAGCATCGCGAGACCCCCTTCAGGCAAATTGCGACCACCATCCTAACGCCTGTCTCCCGCACCGGTTCCATCGCGGCAACCCACTGCAACTTCTAGTAAATACGTACTTCTACGATCGGACGGCCTGCCTAAAATTTTACCCTTTTGCATTCAGATCGGAGGACCGTTTGCTCTGAGCCGCAAACGGCATGCGATTGCCGATCTGCCGCGCCCCCGTTTGTCGATGTTGCCGGGCGTCTTCTTGAGTTTTGCAATGGGAATTGGGGGACTTCGATGCTGAATCGTCTGACCGTATCCGCGCTGCTGAAGGCGGTGATCGCGATCACGTCGGCCTGCGTGGTGCTCGCGCTCTCGCTCACTGCCTATGAATCCTGGGATCGCCTCAAGACCGCCAACCGCATCTCGAAGACCGCCGACGCATCCGCCGATCTGTTCAAGGCGATGCACAGCCTGCGCACCGACCGCTCGACCACGACGCGGCTCCTCAACTCGGCCGAACCGATGGATGCCGAGATCGAAAAATATCTGCGCGCGATCCGGGACACCGAGATGCCCGCAATGGCACGCGCGCTGGAGCTGCTGCCGGTCATGGACTTCCCGCAATCGGCCACGCTGGTGCCGGAGCTCGCGCGCCTCCACAAGCTGCTGACCGAAGAGCAGAAACAGTTCTGGGCGGATATGGCCAAGCCCAGGGATCAGCGTCGTGCCGGTCTGCCGAAGGAATATATGGAGACGACGGGCGGCCTGCTCGAAACGCTCGACAAGCTGTCGAACGTCCTGGCCGCCACCGTCAATCACCAGGACCCCGTGATCGACCAATTGCTGTCGATCAAGCAGAACGCCTGGCTGCTCCGCAACACCGCGGGCGAAGCGTCGCTGGTCGTCTCGACCGGTCTTGCCGCCGGCAAGATCACACCGGAAGCCCGCAACAGCTACACCCAGCATGTCGGCGGCACGTCGGCGATGTGGAAGGCGCTGGAATTGTCGACCTCGGGCATGCAGTTGCCGCCCGCGCTCGTCTCCGCCATGGCCGCGGCCAAGACCGCCTATTTCGAGCCGCAATACCTGACCCTGCGGGACCGCCTCGCTGACACGCTGGTCAAGGGCGAGAAGGCCGAGATGACCGCCAACCAATGGAGCCCGCTCACGGTCGGCCGCCTTTCCAGCGCTGTCACCGTGGCGGAAGCCGCCCTCGACGCCGCCAAGGTCCATACGCTGGAGCAGCGCGGCGCTGCGCAGCGCGCGCTGATCGTGCAGCTCGGATTGCTGGCGCTCGCCATCGGCCTTGCCGTCGGCGCTGTCATGCTCGTGAGCCGCCGCGTGATCTATCCCCTGAACACCATCCGCGACGCCATGTTGAAGGTCGCCGGCGGCGACCTTGCCGTCGACAGCGGCTATCTCGATCGCCAGGACGAGATCGGCTCACTGGCTGGCGCGCTGGAGACCTTCAAGCAGCAGGCCACCGACAAGCTCAAGATCGAAGAGCAGGAACGCGAGCGCAATACGGGCGCTGCCGCACGCCAGCGCGCCGTCGAGGCCTATGTCGGCGAGTTCGAGGGCGCAGTGCGCAAGACGCTGGGCGAATTGAGCGAAGCCTCCGGCGAGATGCGCAAGACCTCGGGCGACCTCTCTGCCGTGTCGCGCCAGACCAACGACCGCGTGCAGGTCGCCGGCAAGGCCTCCAACGACGCCTCCATGAGCGTCGACAGCGTCGCCGCCGCCGCCGAGGAGCTCTCGGCCTCAATCAACGACATCAGCCAGCAGGCCGCCCATGCCGCAGGCATCGCCAGCCGCGCCGTCACGCAGGCGCGCGAGACCGACAGCACCGTTCAGGGGCTGGCGCAATCGGCGGGGCGCATCGGCGAGGTGGTCGGCCTCATCAACACCATCGCGGCGCAGACCAATTTGCTCGCGCTCAACGCCACCATCGAAGCGGCGCGCGCCGGCGAAGCCGGCCGCGGATTTGCCGTGGTCGCCTCCGAAGTGAAGTCGCTGGCAAGCCAGACCGCCAAGGCGACCGAGGAGATCTCCGAGCAGATCGCCGACATCCAGAAGGTCGCCGGCGACGCCATCAACGCGATCCAGACCATCGGCGGCATCATCGGCGAAGTGAACGAAGTGGCGACCGCCATTGCCGCCGCCGTGCAGGAGCAGGGTGCGGCGACGCAGGAGATCACACGCAGCACGCAATTCGCGGCGCAGGGCACCAAGAACGTCTCGGACAACATCACCGGCGTCAAAGCCGATGCGGACGCTGCCGCCGCAGCCGCCGACAATGTGAAGCAGGCCTCCGAGATGCTGGAGAGCCAGAGCCGCCAGCTCGGCCATCAGGTCAGCGACTTCCTCGGCAAGATCCGCGCGGCGTAACATTGGTTAGATAGAAGCTGCCCCTACACCTCCGGTATCATCCCTGCGAACGCGGGGATCCATAACCACAGGGAGTAGTTTGGCGAAGACTCGTGGTTGCCTTCGCTTGTCCGGGATGACAGCGGAGATTGAGGCGGGAACGCGAGGCCCTACGTGAAGCCGCCGCCCTACTCCTTCGCCACCACCGGCACTTGGCGGAATTTGGCGCGCACCGATTCCGGCAGCGGCGAAAAATTCATCGCGACGCCGCGGCGGTCGTTGGCGTTGCGGCTGGCGACCACCAGGCCATCGGCGCCGGCGACGATATCGCCCTTGCGCAGGGTGGGATCGTCCTCGACCTTGACCTGCGCAAGCCCGACCGGATCCTTACCGTTGCAGGTGCAGCCCGCGACAATCTCATTGCGATAGCGGTACGCATTGGGCAATTCGGAATAAGATTTTCCCTTGTCGGTCGTGGCGTCGTCGATGTTGCCGCCATAGACGAGCGAGGTCTCCGACGCCGGGCAGAAGCTCTTGCAGGATTGCGCCTTGCTCTCGGCATCATTGCCCTGCGCCGGGAAGTAGCGGCCGTCGCAGCCGCGCACGCAATAGGCCGTGCCGCCGCCATAGGCGGCGCGTTGCCGGGGGACATCGTAGCGCGGCATGTCATCGTTCGGGAACGGCGTCCGGATCTGTGGAGGCCGCCCTCCGAACGCACCGAACAGCGCCGAGAAGAAATCCTCCGCGTGCGCCGACGGTGCGAATGCAAGACCGGCGGAGACGACGACCATGATCGCCGTACCGCCAGCCACTTTGCCAATCAGGCGTCTGCTCATTTGGCTCACTCTTACTCCTAGTTCACGGCCGACGTCGCGATGTTCAGCGCCTGCCGGCCCGACGGCATCGCCGTCACGGCTGGACGCTTACGCGCGGGGTCGCTGCCTTTGGCCATCAGCGGCGCGTTCTTCGGCAGCACCACGACCTTGGCGCCGACATTGACGCGGCTGAACAGGTCGGTGACGTCCTCGTTGGTCATGCGGATGCAGCCGGAGGAGACGAACTTGCCGATCGTAGAGGGATCGTTGGTGCCGTGGATGCGGTATTCGCTGGAGCCGAGATACATCGCACGCGCCCCGAGCGGGTTGCCGGGACCGCCGGCGACGAAGCGCGGCAGATAGGGCTGGCGCGCAATCATCTCGGCCGGCGGATGCCAGTCCGGCCATTCCGCCTTGCGACTGACACTCTGCACGCCGGACCAGGTGAAGCCTTCGCGGCCGACGCCGACGCCGTAACGGATCGCACGACCATTGCCGAGCACGTAGTAGAGATAGGTGTTGTTGGTATCGATGACGATGGTGCCGGCCGGCTCGCTGCGGTCGAAGCCGACGATCTGCTTGCGCAGACGATCGGGCAGCTGGGCATCCTCGTCCGCCGCCTGCGGCTGCGGCGCTTCATTCACGTAGCCCTGCGCATAACCCTGGTCCTGCGGATATGCCTGCGGCTGCATCGGAGCATAGCCGAATGTCTGCGCGCTCGCGCCATCGAAAGGCACCGTCAGCAGAGCGGTTGCGAAGGCGAAGGCGGTGACGGCGCGCGGCGAGAAGCTGCGACGGACTGCAGAGAACTTTGTCATGTGCTGCCCCGTTGGATGCGTGCATCAGGGTGATGCGCTTGCGAACAAACGCCGCGGGAGCGATACAGGTTCCGGCCCTTCGCGCGGCATCCTTGTCACAGTCAAGCGAGCGCGCGTTCACGAAGCCGCGATGGAACCGCCGCTCGGCTCGCGCATTATCGGCAAATCAATGGGCGCGCGGTGCGAGGCTTCCGTGCGGGAGAAAGATTGTGCGCGTCCTTCCCAGTGAAAGTCTGATTTCCGGCAACAGCGAAGGCAGCCCGCTTCCCGACAGCCATATCGAGCTGCCGCCAGTCATCCGCCGCACAGAATTCGTCGCCTTCGCGCTTGCCGGCTTGTTACTGATTGCGGTCGTTACCGTGCTCTACGTTGGAAGAGCTTTCTTCCTGCCGGTCGTGATGGCCTTCGTCACCGGCACCATGCTGTCGCCGGCGGCGGGCTTTCTGGAGCGGTACAAGGTGCCGCGCAGCGTAGGTGCCGTTCTGATTGTGGTCGCGGGGACCGCCGTGGTCGCCTTCGTGGTGGCGCTGATCGCCTCTCCGGTGATGGAGTGGAGCACGCGCCTGCCGGAGCTCGGCGCGCAACTGAAGGACAAGTTGCACGTGTTCGACCGGCCGCTGGCGCTGTGGCGCGAGCTGCAGACCATGGTCGGCGGATCGGAAGGGCTGCCGAACTTCCAGATGCCGAAAGTCGAGTGGGTGCAGCCGACCCTCGAATTCCTGTCACCGACCTTTACCGAATTCCTGCTATTCTTCGTCACCCTCATCCTGTTCATCGCCAGCTGGCGCGACCTGCGGCGGGCCATGATCATGACCTTTAGCGATCGTGACGCGCGGCTCCGCACGCTCCGGATTCTCAACGAGATCGAGGTACATCTCGGCAACTATCTCCTGACGGTGACCCTCATCAATGTCGGCGTCGGTGTCGGCACCGGTCTCATCTGCGCGCTCACTAAAATGCCCAATCCGGCCGGGCTCGGCGCGCTCGCGGCAACGCTCAACTTCATCCCCATCATCGGGCCGGTCGCGATGTTCGCGGTGCTGGTTGTGGTCGGGTTGGTCGCCTTTCCGACCATCAGCGGCGGTCTGATGGCGGCACTCGCTTTCGGCGGTCTTACCTTTCTGGAAGGACACTTCATCACCCCCACGATCATTGGCAGGCGGCTGGCGCTGAATGCACTAGCAGTCCTGCTCGCGTTGGCCTTCTGGACCTGGATGTGGGGCCCAATGGGCGCATTCCTGTCGTCGCCGCTCCTGATCGTCGCGCTGATCCTGAAGGAGCATCTGTTACCGGCGGATGCGCCGCAGCTTCCGCAGGACTGACCGGTTTCCGCGAACGGAACTTCCCCGACGACGAAACGTTTTCCGGCTATCTCAGCCGTCAACAGTTTGGAGCTCCCGATGTCCACGACCGATGCCGAAGCCGGGATGAAAGACTGGACCGACAAAGCCACCAGAGAACGCCTCGAGAAGGATGTAGCAGCCGTGAAAAGCGATATCGCCGCCCTCACCGACCAGATCACCGACGCGCTCAACACATTTGCCAATTCCACCAGCAAGCAGGCCCGCCGCGGCTATCGTCAGGCGCGCGAGAACATGGATACCGCGCTCGACGACGTGTCAGAGCGCGGCAGTGCAATGATGGGCGCGGCCCAGGAAGCCTACGGCTCGATCGAGGAGACGCTCGAAGACGCGATCACACAGCGGCCGCTTGCGACCGTCGGACTCGCGCTCGGCATCGGCTTTCTGATCGGTGCCGCCTGGCGCCGGTAAGATTTGCGGGACGCGAGTTGAGGCGTCGGCACCGGCGCATTGCCGGTGTCGGCCCTTGATGGTTTGGCTTGCGGGGAACTGAGGAGCGAGGGCCATGTTTCAGCGCATCATCGACGGGATCAGTGCATCCACCGGCACGACGGTGCGGCTGACCTCGCTTGCCGCGGGCGCGGCCTTCGCGCTGTTCGTGACGACGTGCTTCCTTTGCGCGGCCGCCTTCATCTCGGTGCTCGATAAATATGGCCCGGTGCAGGCCTGTCTGGCCGGCGCCGGCATCTTCTTCCTGCTGACGCTGGCAGCGGCAGGTTCTTATTGGGGCTACAAGCGCGAGGTGCAGAAGCGTGCCCGGATCGCGGCCGAGCGCGCCGCCAAGTCGGCAGCGCAGAGCATGCTCGCGGACCCCATGCTGCTCGCCACCGGGCTGCAGATCGTTCGTGCCATCGGGGTCAAGCGACTGCTGCCGATCCTGGCGATCGGAGGCGTCGCCCTCGGCATCATGGCGAGTCGCGCCGGCGTTCCTGACGAGACGTCGGCCGAGCCCGCCGAATAGCGGTAAGAACAGGTTAGAAAATTTCGTTGTAAGTCCTCCGAGCGCATCAATCAGAACGTCCATAAGACACCGCGCAATTTCGCGCCATAACGGCGGATGCCCCCAGCCATCACGCAAACGCTACTCGGATGGGCAGGCAGTTGCCGTTAAAAGTATCACCCTGATTCCCAAAGCTATTTTAATCAATGAAACCGTCCGTTAAGGCGAACCTCGCCGCATTCCATCACGACGCCAGGCTGTATCTGACGCTCGGTATCGCCAACTGGTCGGTGTTCGTCGACCATATCCCGAACAACGTCGTCAATCTGCTGACGCTGCGCAATTTCGGCTTCAGCGGCGCGGCTGACCTGTTCGTGTTCGTCGTGGGCTATGGCGTCGCCATCATCCACGGCCGGATGGAGCTTGAACGGGGTTACCTCGTGGCGGCGACGCGCATCTTCCGCCGCGTCTGGCGACTCTACGCCGCCTATGTCGTGCTGTTCGTGATCTATATCGACACCATCGCCTACGTCGCCTCGCAATCGATGGCGCCGGAGATCATCCACGAATACAACATCTCGGGCATCCTCGAGCACCCGCTGAGGATCCTGGTCCGCGGCCTCGTGCTCCAGGAGGAGCCGCTGAACCTCGACCTCCTGCAGCTGATGATCCCGCTGATGGCCTTCTTTCCGTTCGCGCTGTGGGGCCTGTTGCGGTGGCCGAACCTGACCCTGGCGGCATCGGTCGCGCTGTACCTTGCCGCACGCTGGTTCGACTGGAATTTCCGGGTCTATCCGGACCAGGAATGGACCTTCAATCCGCTCTGCTGGCAGATGCTGATGGTGCTCGGGGGCTGGTTCGCCGTGACAGGCGCGCCCGGACGCGCGCTACGCGACATGCCCTGGCTGCGGATTCTCGCCGGCACCTATCTCGTATTCGCGATGGCCATCACCTTGCTGCGCCATTCGCCGGCAATGTCGGCTTACCTGCCGGACATCCTCCTCGACAGCATCGCGCCGACCGACAAGGAAAACCTTGCGCCCTATCGCGTGCTTCACTTCCTCGCACTCGCCTTTCTGGCGACCCATCTCATTCCGGCCGATCATCCCGGCCTGCAATTGAAGCCGCTGCAGGCGGTCATCAGATGCGGCGAGGAATGGCTCGCCGTGTTCTGCGTCGGGGTATTCCTTTCGTTTGCCGGCCATCTCATCCTGATCACCAGCGCCAATCTGGTGGTGATGCAGATCGTGGTGAGCCTCGCCGGCTTCGCCGCGATGACCGCGGTGGCCTACTACGTCGCCTGGTCGAAGTGGCAGGATCTGCCGAAGGTCTTGCGGCAGCAGACCTAATGCGCGATGCGATGAGGAGGAATCGTCATCGCGCTTTAGGTTCCACGCGAGCCGGGATCCACTTCGCTCGAAAACACTCTGGCCAGAGAATCGTGCGATTCTGCTAGGCCGAAAGCAGCGGCTGCGCTATGCGGAGAAGCTCTGCGTGAGGAGACCGGGCGTGGCGATGGTGAAAAGCGGGGGTGGGGAGACCGAGAGCACGCCCCGGCGCGGCCGGCCTCGGTCGATCGAGACCAGCAACGCGATTCTCGAAAGCGCCTATGCGCTGATGGCTTCGACCGGCCTTGCCGCTACCACCATCGACGCGGTCGCCCGCCACTCCAGCGTCTCCAAGATGACGATCTACAAATGGTGGCCGTCCCGCGAGGCGCTCCTGATCGACGCCTTTCTTCAACATGCCGCGCAGATGCTGCCGCTGCCCCCGGAGGGCTCCGGCAACCCCGCGGCACGCGCCCGCCGCCATGCCGCAGCCTACGCCGAGGCGCTCCAGGGTGAGTTCGGCAAGGTCCAGCTCGCGGTGATCTCCGAATGCATTTCCAAAACCGGCTCGGCCGAGCTGTTCTATGCCCGCTATCTGCAATTCCGTCGTGACGCGCTGGTCGAGATGATCGCGGCAGGCCAGAACGACGGCAGCATCCTGGCCGAAGGGCAGGCTGAGGATCTTTACGACGCGATCTATGGCAGCCTGTTCTATCGCTACGTCTTCGGCATCGCGCCCATCACGCCCGCCTACGCCCGCAATCTGGTCGACCTGGTGTTGCGGCCCAAGGGTTAAGCCCCAAGGGTTAGGCCGAGGCTTAAGCCGGCGGCTTCTATCGCGCGGGCCTCACCGGCGCGGAGATCTTGTCCGTGCGGTCGCGCTCGGTCATGTCGATCACCGTCTCCATCGGCGCGGTCAGCTCGTAGACATAGGAGGCATCGGTAAAATAGCGCTTGGCAGTGCCGCCGAGCGCCTCGGGGGCGACACGGTCGAGCAGGATCAGGCCGAAATCGGAATCGGGGCGGCGGGTCGCCTCGCTGGTGTTGAGCTCCTCCCAGCGGAAATGGAAGACCTCGTCGGCCCCCTCGCCCGTCACCGTCCAACTGGCGGTGATGTGCGGATGTTTTCCAACCAGCGACAGGCCCTCGTCGGAATGTGAGGCGAGTTCGAAGAACAGCAGCGAGAGGCTCTGCGCCGCGCGCGCGCTGACCGCGATATCAGGCCCCGTGACGGCGATGCGGTCGGCATGGGGAATGGCGCGCGCCTCGAACAGGCCCTTCAGCTTGACGCCCTGCCACTGGCTCTCGCTGAGCAGCGAGACCACGTTGGACATGGCATGGATGCGCCCGATCAGAAGCTCGCGGGCGACGTCGATGTCCGAGCCGTGACGCAAGGTGCGCGTCACGATCGACTGGATCACTGCAAGGATATTCTTGACCCGGTGGTTGAGCTCGTCGATCACCGCGGTCAGCCGGCGCTCGAAGCCGATTCTGACCTGGATTTCCCGGCTGAGCCGCAGATTGTTGTAGGCGACATAGCCGAACAGGCCGCACACCATCGCAGTGATCGCAAAGCCGATCGCCGCCACGATGATCGCGGTCTGCTCGGCGCGACGCGCCGAGTTGGTCTTGGCGTAATAACCCAGCTGCCAGTCACGGCCGCCGAAGCTCACCGTGCGCGTCGCCGATGGCGTCGGCCCGTCCGTCGTCGTCATGCGCGTGGAGACGATGCCCTGGTCGTTGGCAACGAGCTCGCCACCTTCCTTGCGCGGGTCCCTGAGCGCGACCGAGAACAACGACATATCGTCATTGGTCAGCATCAGCGAGGCGAGTTCGTAGGAAAACGTGACGAACCCGGCTGGCTCGGTCGCACCCTCGGGAATGACGGGAGCTGCCACAATGATCCCGACCGGCCCGTTGCCGCGCAACAGCGGAATTGGGTCCGAAGCCACCGACCGCTTCTCGAGCCGGGCCCGTGTCAACATAGCGCTGCGAACCTGATCCTGGTCGTAACTACGGCCAGGCAGAGCCTTGGTCTCGTCGCTGCGCGGCTCGAGATCCAACAGCACATCGATCGGCTGGGTGATCTCGGCCGGATTGATCGGCTTGTCGTCAAAGGTGCGGATCTTCGGATTGGGGAAGCCGGCGCCTCCAATGGCGGCCTGCGCCGCCGTAAGCTCGTTCGGCTTCAGCCGGGCGATCCAGCCGGCCACCACGAAATCGGTCTTGAAGGCGTAGATGGCCGAGCGCAGCGGCTCCAGCATGTTCGGCTTGATCACGGATGGTGTGCGGAACAGGCCCGAGGCGACGCGTGCGAGCAGCTCGCGCTCGGTAAGCCGGTCCTGGACCAGACTGGCATGAACGTCGATCGCGCGCGCAAGCGCGATCCGGTCCAGCGCGAGCTCCTGGTCGTGGACGCGATAAGCCGCAAGCCCGGAGAGCAAGGCTCCGAGCAGAGCGATGAAACCGATGATGAAACCCAGCCGGACCACGCGACTACTCAGGCGAAAGCAGGAGGTCGGCAATAAACAAGGAGCATATGAACGCCGCTCGAACGGCCATGTGCCGAAACAGGGTGAACCCCGGTGGCAGAGATAATGAAGGAGGAGGCATCGGTACGCAACTTGGGTCGCCTGGAAAGCTTAATCCGCCCGGCCGATGGTCTGGCCGGGATGAATTGACCGGGCACCGGAGGTAATTAATCGCCGTGTCCGAAATTTGTTCCGTGGCTGCGGCCCGGCCCCAAGGTTAACGGCGAAAAAAGCATGCGCCAAGTCGTCGCGCTGTCAGCCCGTCCGTTTCAGGCCGCCTTTGGCCTCGATGAAGCCGACAATGCGGTCAAGGCCCTCGCTCTTCTTCAGATTGGTCATGACGAAGGGACGCTCGCCGCGCATGCGCCTGGCGTCGGTGTCCATCTTCTCCAGGGAGGCGCCGACATGAGGGGCGAGGTCGATCTTGTTGATGACCAGCAGGTCGGACCGGGTGATGCCGGGGCCGCCCTTGGACGGGATCTTGTCGCCGGCGGCCACGTCGATGACGTAGATGGTCAGGTCGGCCAGCTCCGGGGAAAAAGTGGCAGCGAGATTGTCGCCGCCGGACTCGATCAGCACGAGATCGAGCCCCGGAAACTTGGCGCGCATGTCCGCCACCGCGGCGAGATTCATCGAGGCATCCTCGCGGATCGCGGTGTGCGGGCAGCCGCCGGTCTCGACGCCGGCAATGCGGTCCGGCGTCAGCGAGCCCGAACGCACCAGAAACTCGGCATCCCATTTGGTGTAGATGTCGTTGGTGATCGCGGCGATGTCATAGCGCTCGCGCATGGTCTTGCAGAGCAGGTCCATCAGCGCGGTCTTGCCCGATCCGACCGGACCGCCGACGCCGACACGCAAGGGGCCGTGAGATTTAGACATGTGATTTGCTCGCTCTCGATGGTGAGGGCTGCGCCGCTCTCACGAGCGGAACAGCCGTGTATATTGTGTCTCGTGCCGCAGGCTGGCGAGGTCGGCGCGGAAGGTCGCGCTGCCGAGATCGTCCAATGTCGCACTCAGCGCACGATTCGCAGTCGAGGCCACCGCGGCTTCCAGCCTCACCAGCACGCGCTGGCTGTCGGTCTGGCCGAGCGGAATGAGGCGGCTGGCCGCGGAAATCCAGTTCGAGACGACAGCATGCAGGAAGGCGTGCAGCGTCGGCGCCAGCGGCACGCCGTGCATTGCGGCAACCACACCGACCGCGACCGGATAAACCGGTGGCGCGCGGCATGCCGCAACCATGGCATCCAGCCCATCGGCATCCCACGCGGCGCGGGCAATGTCGATGAAGGCGCGGCCCTGCGAGCTCGTCTCCAATTGCCGCTCGCGCGAGGGCACCATTGCTGCGGCGAGCTCGGCGATATCGCGCAAGGTCGCATCTTCGCCCTTCTCAGCAGCACGATAGGCATGCACCAGAAACGTCGCGTCGCAAAAGCCGGAGCCGTCGCCGAGCATTGCGTCGAGCCAGTCGGCCAGCGTGGCCGTATCGACGATGTCGCCCGCCTCGACCGCCCATTCGATGCCGCTGGAATAGGAGAAGCCGCCGACCGGGAATGCCGGCGACAGCCAGGTCATCAGCCGGTACAGCGCCGCCGCCTCGCCCTCGGCGAGGCCGCCGGCGCTGACCGGCTCATTTGTGGTCATGAGCATGCTTGTGGCCGTGGTGATGGTCGGGATGGTCGCAATGCTCGTCGTGGTGATGGTGATGATCGTGCCCATGATCATGCGCGGCATGATCATGGTGTTGGTGGTCATGAGCGTGATGATCATGGCCGTGGTGATCGTGACCATGGTCATGATGATGCCCGTGATCATGATGCGCATGATCGTCATGGCCATGCGCGTGGCCGGCATCCGCATAGGCGCCGCCTTCGGGATCAAACGGCGCGTCGATCTCGATCACGCGCGCGCCGAGGCCCTTCACCATCGCCTCGATGACGTGATCGCGGCGAATGCGCAGGGCCTTGGCCATGATCTGCGTCGGCAGATGACGGTTGCCGAGGTGCCAGCCGACGCGGATGAGGTGATGCGGATCGCGGCCGCGGATTTCCAGCAACGGCTCGGGCGCCGCGACCACTTCGACCAGCCGGCCGTCCTCCAGCACCAGCGCATCGCCGCCGCGCAGTGCGACGGCCTGCTCCAGGTCGAGCAGGAATTCGAGACCTCGCGTTCCCGTCATCGCCATGCGGCGGCGGTGACGGTCGTCGAAATCGAGCACCACCGTATCCGCCGGCGCTTCCGTGAAGCGGTGCTGTCCCCTGACCTGCGTCGCCCGGATCATGCGCTTTTACCCCGTTACCTTGTCTCGACCTTCTCGGGCGTGATCACCTCGATCTTCGGCGGTGCCGTGAAGCACTTGACCGCCACGCGACCGAACGTCTTCATGTGCTCCATGCCACGATGCGGCACCAGCGCTTCGGCGTTCTCCCACTGCTCGACGAACACCATCTTGGCAGGATCGGTGACGCTTTCATGCAGATCATAGGCGATATTGCCGGGCTCCTTCCGCGTCTCCTTGATGCAGGCGGTGGCGGCTGCAATGAATTCGGCGCGCGTCTCGGGCTTGATGGTCAGGGTGGCAACGACATAGATCACGAGAAATCCTCCCGGCTTTTCTTCTGGGTTACGATACCGGGCGGGACATTAGACCAGGCGGGATCGAACGCAAAACCGTAAAAGCCGCCCCCGGACGCTTGCCGGGGACATGCGTCGAGGCGCTATTTCAGTACATGAAATATCGCTGCGCCATCGGCAGCACCTCGGCGGGTGCGCAAGTGAGCAATTCGCCGTCGGCGCGGACCTCATAGGTCTCCGGATCGACCTCGATATTGGGCGTGGCGTCGTTGTGGATCATGCTCTTCTTCGAGATCTTGCCGCGGGTATTCTGGACCGCATAGAGCTTCTTCTCGATGCCGAGCTTTCGCGCGAGACCGCCGGTGATCGCGGCCTTCGAGGTGAACACCACGGACGATGCCGTGCGCGCCTTGCCGAAGGCGCCGAACATCGGCTGGTAATGCACCGGCTGCGGCGTCGGGATCGAGGCGTTGGGATCGCCCATCGGAGCTGCGACGATGGTGCCGCCCTTGACGATGCAATCCGGCTTGACGCCGAAGAAGGCCGGCGACCACAGCACGAGATCGGCGAGCTTGCCCTTCTCGACCGAGCCGATCAGCTTCGACACGCCGTGCGCGATCGCGGGATTGATGGTGTATTTGGCGATGTAGCGCTTGACGCGGAAATTGTCGTTGTCCTTGCCCTTGTCCTGCGGCAGTGACCCGCGCTGCTTCTTCATCTTGTCCGCGGTCTGCCAGGCCCGGATGATGACCTCGCCGAGCCGGCCCATCGCCTGCGAGTCCGACGACATCATCGAGAGCGCGCCGAGATCGTGCAAAATGTCTTCCGCAGCGATGGTCTCCTTGCGGATACGACTCTCGGCGAATGCCAGATCCTCCGCGATCGAGGGATCGAGGTGGTGGCACACCATCAGCATGTCCAGATGCTCGTCGATGGTGTTGCGCGTGAAGGGCCGGGTCGGGTTGGTCGAGGACGGCAGCACGTTCTTGAGCCCTGCGACCTTGATGATATCTGGGGCGTGACCACCGCCGGCGCCCTCGGTGTGGAAGGCATGGATGGTGCGGCCCTTGAAGGCCTTGATCGTATCCTCGACGAAGCCGGATTCGTTCAGCGTGTCGGTGTGGATCATCACCTGGATGTCGTGAGCATCGGCGACCGAGAGGCAGTTGTCGATCGCGGCCGGCGTCGTGCCCCAGTCCTCGTGCAGCTTCAGCGCGCAGGCGCCGGCCTTGATCATCTCGACCAGGGCGGCGGGCCGCGAGGCGTTGCCCTTGCCGGAGATGCCGAGATTGACCGGGAAGGCATCGAACGACTGGATCATCCGCCCCATGTGCCACGGTCCCGGCGTACAGGTGGTCGCGAAGGTGCCATGCGACGGGCCGGTGCCACCGCCCAGCATCGAGGTGACGCCAGACATCAGCGCGTGCTCGATCTGCTGCGGGCAGATGAAATGGATGTGGCTGTCGAAGCCGCCGGCGGTGAGGATCTTGCCCTCACCCGCGATCACGTCGGTGCCGGGACCGATGATGATGGTGACGCCCGGCTGGATGTCGGGATTGCCGGCCTTGCCGATCGCCGAAATCATGCCGTCCTTGATCGCGACGTCGGCCTTGACGATGCCCCAGTGATCGACGATCAGCGCATTGGTGATGACGGTGTCGGCCGCGCCCTGCTTGTTGGTGACCTGCGACTGCCCCATGCCGTCGCGGATCACCTTGCCGCCGCCAAACTTCACCTCCTCGCCATAAATGGTGAAATCCTTCTCGACCTCGATGATGAGGTCGGTGTCGGCCAGCCGCACCCTGTCGCCGGTGGTCGGGCCGAACATGTCGGCATAGACGGAACGCTTTATTTTGACGGACATCACAAGCCCCGTTTGCGTTTGATTGTTTGGTGACTCACAGCAAGGCCTTCGCTGCTTTCACGGCATCATCGAATTTCGTATCGAGCCACGCATTGCCGCCGCGGCAGCCGGCCACCACCTGCTCGGCCCAATCGCTGTAGTCGGCGAGGTCGTCACGCTCTTCGGTGGTCGGATCCGTATGAATGCGCGCGCCGATGTTGCTGATCTTGTCGGCGATCTTGATCAGCTTGGCGCCCGGCGATTTGTGCGGAGCGTCCTCGATTTGCTTCTGCCGCCGCTCGGCCTTCGGCAGGCTCATGTCATCTGTACACTCCGCGACCAGCGAGGCAACGCCCTCGGAAAGTCGCTGCGCCAGCTCCTTGCGCGTGGTGTCGGTATCCTCGATCGAATCATGCAGCCAGCCGGCCGCGACCAGCTCGGCATCGGCGCCGTCAGTCGCGGTCGCGAGCAGGTTGGCGACCTCGGCGAGATGATTGATGTAGGGCTCATTGCCGCGTCCCTTGCGCACCATGCCGTTATGGCGGCGCGCGGCGAGCTCGGCGGCTTCAGAGATGAGGCGGATGGGTGAGAGCATGGGAAATACCTCCGTTTCCGCCTCAACCGTGCCGCGCCGCGCTCGTTCCTGCTAAGATCACAGCTTCCCCATGACGTCGCCGCGGAAGCCGTAGATCGTCTTCTTCCCCGCCATGGCGACGAGCTGCACGTCACGGGTCTGGCCGGGTTCGAAGCGGACGGCAGTGCCGGCGGCGATGTCGAGGCGCATGCCGCGGGCCTTCTTGCGGTCGAATTTCAGCGCGGGGTTGGTCTCGAAGAAATGGTAGTGCGAGCCGACCTGGATCGGACGGTCGCCGGTGTTGGCGACCGTCAGCGTCACGGTCTTGCGGCCGGCATTGAGCTCGATCTCGCCGTCCTGGATGAAGAGTTCGCCGGGGATCATTCTATCCTCCTCGTCGTTCCGGGGCTCGCGCAGCGAGAAGGCCGGGATCTCGATCAACAATCTCTGGATTCCGGGTTCGCCCTGCGGGCGCCCCGGAATGACGAATTCGAATTACCTGATCGGCTCGTGCACGGTGACGAGCTTGGTGCCGTCCGGAAATGTCGCCTCGACCTGGATGTCGTGGATCATCTCGGGAATGCCCGGCATCACCTGGTCGCGGGTGAGGACCTGCGCGCCGGATTGCATCAGCTCGGCGACGGTGCGGCCGTCGCGTGCGCCTTCGAGGATGAAATCGGAGATGATGGCGATCGCCTCGGGATGGTTGAGCTTGACGCCGCGGTCCAGCCGACGGCGGGCCACGATGGCCGCCATCGAGATCAGAAGCTTGTCCTTTTCGCGGGGAGACAGGTTCATGAAGAATCTCTTCCGTTCAACACGTCAATTCAGCCGGTCAGTTCAGCCAGAGTCGCGGCAGGGCCGTTCCAGTGCGCGCCAGCACGGCCATCATGTCGGCCCGCAACCGCGCCGCATCTTGGGCACAGAACCGGGCCATTGCAAAGCCATTCCACGCGGAGATTCCGACCTCGCCGGAGAATGAGTCCGAGGCCTCGCGAATGCGCTCGACCAAAGCCTCGTCACCGGGCACGATCAGCGCCGTGCCGATCGCGGCACCGCCTTTGGCGACGGCTGATCGCCCAAGTTTTGCGCCGATATTGCCGTCGAGCCTGATGGTCTCGGCAAACACCAGCCTGCCGCCACGCCGCAGCCGCCAGCGGTCGACAAACTCGCCCTGCTCCATCCGCTCGCCCATGGCAGTGCGGCCGAACACGACGATCTCGCAGAGCAGCAGCGAGGCGGCATCATCAAGCTCGATATCGAAGCGGCGATGAACCCGGGCGCGATCGAACAGGATGGTCTCCTGGGGCAGCCAGGACAGATGCGCGCCCGCGTCGGCCTTCAAGGAAATATTGAGCCGCGCTGCCGCTCCCGGCGCGCGATAGACCTTTTCGGCGGCCGCGGTCGTCAGCGTCAGCCGCGAGCCCTGGCCCGCCGCGATGTCGATCTCAAAACTGTCCCCGCCGGCGACGCCGCCGGCAGTGTTGACGAACACGCCGGAGAGCCCCTCGCCTTCAGGTGAGGGAAAGCGCACGCGCAGCGAGCCGGATTCATGCAAGACGCCGCGCCGCGTCACGCCGTCACGTGCGTGCACGTCGAAGCGCACCGCGCCGCGGGCACGGTTTGCCTCGAAAACTCCTGACGTGACCGAAACGTCGCTGCGCATCCGCCTCCCCCAGCCGGTCGCGGCAGAACGGCTTACAGCGCCATCTGGCGGCTGATCTCGCTCGCGTCCAAATTGGCGCGATCGCAGGTGAATTTCACCGCGCCGCGATCCATCACGGCAAAACTGTCGCCGAGTTCGCAAGCAAAGTCGAGGTATTGTTCGACCAGCACGATGGCGATGTTGCCGAGGTTGCGCAAATAGGAGATGGCGCGGCCGATGTCCTTGATGATCGAGGGCTGGATGCCCTCGGTCGGCTCGTCGAGCAGCAGCAATTTCGGCCGCATCACCAGCGCGCGACCGATCGCGAGCTGTTGCTGCTGGCCACCGGAGAGATCGCCGCCGCGCCGGCCGAGCATGGATTGCAGCACGGGGAAGAGCGAGAACACGTCGTCGGGAATGTGCTTGTCCTCGCGCTTGAGCGGACCGAAGCCGGTCTTGAGGTTTTCCTCGACCGTCAGCAGCGGGAAGATCTCGCGGCCCTGCGGCACGAAGCCGATGCCCTTGCGCGCCCGCTCATAGGGCTTGAGGCCGGTGATGTCGCTGCCGTCGAGCACGATCGCGCCCGACGAGATCGGGTACTGCCCGACCATCGCGCGCAAGAGCGAGGTCTTGCCGACGCCGTTGCGCCCGAGCACGCAGGTCACCTTGCCCGGCTCGGCCGAGATCGAGACGCCGCGCAGCGCCTGCGCCGCGCCGTAGAACAGATTGATATCCTTGACTTCAAGCATCGCTCAGCGTCCCAGATAGACTTCGATGACCCGCTCGTTGGATGAAACCTGGTCGATGGTTCCTTCGGCGAGCACGGTGCCTTCGTGCAGACAGGTGACCTTGACGCCGAGCTCGCGCACAAAGGTCATGTCGTGCTCGACCACCATCACGGTGTGGGTCTTGTTGATCTCCTTCAGCAGCTCGGCCGTGAGATGCGTCTCGACGTCGGTCATCCCTGCAACGGGCTCGTCGACGAGGAGCAGTTTCGGGTCCTGCGCCAGCAGCATGCCGATCTCCAGCCACTGCTTCTGACCGTGGCTGAGGCTGCCGGCAAGGCGATTACGGGCTTCGGTGAGACGGATCGTCTCCAGCACCTTGTCGATGCGCTCGGACTCGACCTTGCTGCCGCGCCAGAACAGCGTGCCCTTGACGCTATGGTCGACATTGAGCGCGAGCAGGAGGTTGTCCTGCACGGTCTGGCTCTCGAACACGGTCGGTTTCTGGAACTTGCGGCCGATGCCGAGCTCGGCGATGCGGGTCTCGTCGAGCCGCGTCAGATCCGTGACGCCGTCGAACAGAACCGTGCCCTCGTCGGGTTTGGTCTTGCCGGTGATGATGTCCATCATCGTGGTCTTGCCGGCGCCGTTCGGGCCGATGATGGCGCGCATCTCGCCGGGCTCGAGCGTCAGCGACAGATTGTTGATGGCGTGGAAGCCGTCGAACGAGACGTGCACGCCGTCGAGATAGAGCATTGCGGAGGTTGCGCGGTTGTCCATGACGTTCATTTGCGCCTACTCCGCCATCTTGGGTTCGGTGACGCCGTCCTCGGCCGCAGCGCTCGCGGCGTTGCGTTTATCTTTCGACGAGTCCCACCAGGCGTTGAAGGTGCCGACGATGCCCTTGGGCAGCAGCAACGTCACCAGGATGAACAGCGCACCCAGCATGAACAGCCAGTACGGCGCGAGCATGCCCGAGGTGAAAAACGTCTTGGCGTAGTTGACGACGACGGCGCCAAGCGCGGCACCGACCAGCGTGCCGCGGCCGCCGACCGCGACCCAGATCACCGCCTCGATCGAATTGCCGGGCGCGAATTCGCTTGGGTTGATGATGCCGACCTGCGGCACGTAGAGCGCGCCGGCGACCCCGGCCATGCAGGCCGACACCGTGAACACGAACAGCTTGTAGGATTCGACGCGGTAGCCGAGGAAGCGCGTGCGCGATTCCGCGTCACGCACCGCGATCAGCACCTTGCCGAGCTTGGAGGAGACGATGGCGCGGCAGATCAGAAAGCCTGCGATCAGCGCCAGACAGCTCAGCGCGAACAACGCCGCGCGGGTGCCTTCCGCCTGGACGTTGAAGCCCAGGATGTCCTTGAAGTCGGTCAAGCCGTTATTGCCGCCGAAGCCGAAGTCGTTGCGGAAGAAGGCGAGCAGCAGCGCATAGGTCATCGCCTGCGTGATGATCGACAGATACACGCCGGTGACGCGGGAGCGAAAGGCAAGCCAGCCGAAGCAGAAGGCGAGCAGGCCGGGCACGACCAGCACCATCAGCGCTGCGAACCAGAACATGTCGAAGCCGTACCAGTACCAGGGCAGCTTCTGCCAGTTCAGGAACACCATGAAGTCGGGCAGGATCGGATTGCCGTAGACGCCGCGGGCGCCGATCTGCCGCATCAGGTACATCCCCATCGCGTAGCCGCCAAGCGCAAAGAACGCGCCGTGGCCGAGCGAGAGGATGCCGCAATAGCCCCAGATCAGATCGATCGCGAGCGCCAGGATCGCGTAGCAGACATATTTGCCCCAGAGCGCGACGAGATAGGTCGGCACCTGCAGGAACGAGCCCGCGGGCAGCAGCAGGTTGGAGAGCGGGATCAGGATGCCGCAAGCTGCGACGACGGCAAGGAAGATCGTCGCGCCGCGGTCCAGCGATCGCGTCAGCATGTGAGGGGTCATGCTTCCACCGCACGGCCCTTGAGCGCGAACAGTCCGCGCGGGCGCTTTTGAATGAACAGGATGATGAGAACCAGGATAGCGATCTTGCCGAGCACGGCGCCGGCGACCGGCTCCAGGAACTTGTTGGCGATGCCGAGCGTGAAGGCGCCGACCAGCGTGCCCCAGAGATTGCCGACGCCGCCGAACACCACGACCATGAAGCTGTCGATGATGTAGCTCTGGCCGAGATTGGGACTGACATTGTCGATCTGCGACAGCGCCACGCCGGCGATGCCGGCAATGCCGGAGCCGAGCCCGAAGGTCAGCGCGTCGACGCGCGAGGTGGCGATGCCCATCGAGGCCGCCATGCGGCGGTTCTGCGTCACCGCGCGCATCTCGAGGCCGAGCGCGGTGTAGCGCAGCATCGCGAGCAGGATCGCGAACACGGCCAGCGTGAACACGAGGATCCAGAGCCGGTTATAGGTGATGGTGATCTGGCCGAGCTCGAAAGCGCCGCTCATCCAGGAGGGATTGCCGACCTCGCGGTTGGTCGGACCGAACATGGTGCGCACCGCCTGCTGCAGCACCAGCGACAGACCCCAGGTCGCGAGTAGCGTCTCCAGCGGACGCCCGTAGAGGAAACGGATGATGCTGCGCTCGATCAGCACGCCGATCGCGCCGGCGACGACAAATGCCAGCGGCACCGCGATCAGCAGCGAATAATCGAACAGGCCGGGATAGCGGGTGCGGATCACCTCCTGCACCACGAAGGTGGTGTAGGCGCCGATCATTACCATCTCGCCATGCGCCATGTTGATCACGCCCATCACGCCAAAGGTGATGGCGAGCCCGATCGCGGCGAGCAGCAGCACCGAGCCGAGCGAGAGGCCGTACCAGGCATTCTGCACCATGGACCAGATCGCGAGCGAATTCTGGATCGAGCCGATCGCGCTCGTAGCGGCCTTGGTCACCGACGCCGGCTGGTCGCCCATGCCTGTGAGCAGGGCCAGCGCCTCCTGGTCGCCGCGCCCCTTGAGGGTGGCCACCGCCTCCAGCTTCTCGACCTCGCTGGCGTCCGACTTGAACAGCAGGATGGCCGCGCGGGCGTCGCCGAGCGCAGCCTTGACGGACCTGTTGGTTTCCTTGGCGAGCGCGGCATCGACCGGCTCGAGCGCGGTCTCCTCATGCGACTTGAAGACGGATTGCGCGGCCTGCAGCCGTGTTCCGACGTCCGGCGACTGGAGCGTCAGGCTGCCGAGAGCTGCGTCGACGCTGCGGCGCAGGCGGTTGTTGAGGCGGACTGCGCTCGCGCTGTCGGGAACGCTCGCCACCGCCTGGCCGGTCGCGGCGTCGATCGACTTACCGTCGGTACCGGTGACGTAAACCTTCTTGCTGTCAGGGTCGGCCATCAGGCGGCCGTCCTGAAGCGCACTGATGATGGGGAAAGCCAGCGGATTGCCGCTGCTTGCGACCACGCCGATCGCCTCGTCCGTATCGGAATAATCATCGTTGGCGAATTTGGCGACCGCATCCTCGAACGGACCGGCGAAGGCCGGCAACGCGAACGCGATCAGGAACAACGAGAGCGCAAGCGAGCAGAGGCGCGCGGACAAATGGGCTGGCACTGTGAATGACCCCGGCAGAAATGAGTGGAGAAGGCGGCGGGATCGCCGCCTTCTCCGGGCGTGTATGGCGTGTCAGATCCGGGTCAGGAGCCCGAACCGAGGCACTTGTTGGTCTTGGTGTTGAAGTTGCCGCACTTCTTGCCGACCCAGTCGCCGACCAGGTCCTTCGAGCCGTCGAGCTCCTTCGACCAGGCATCGCCCGCGACGAGACCCGGGGTCTTCCAGACCACGTCGAACTGGCCGTTGCCCTTGATCTCGCCGATGAACACCGGCTTGGTGATGTGGTGGTTCGGCAGCATCTTCGACACGCCGCCGGTCAGGTTCTTGGCTTCGATGCCCGGGAGAGCGTCGATCACCTTGTCCGGATCGGTCGACTTCACCTTCTCGACCGCCTTGACCCACATGTCGAAGCCGATCACGTGCGCTTCCATCGGATCGTTGGTCACGCGCTTCGGATTCTTGGTGTAGGCCTGCCATGCCTTGATGAACTTCTCGTTCTCCGGCGACTTGATCGACTGGAAGTAGTTCCAGGCCGCGAGATGGCCGACCAGCGGCTTGGTGTCGATGCCGGCGAGCTCTTCTTCGCCCACCGAGAACGCGACGACCGGGATGTCCTTTGCCTTGATGCCCTGGTTGCCGAGCTCCTTGTAGAAGGGAACGTTGGCGTCGCCGTTGATGGTCGAGACCACGGCGGTCTTCTTGCCGGCCGAGCCGAACTTCTTGATGTCGGCCACGATCGTCTGCCAGTCGGAGTGACCGAACGGCGTGTAGTTGATCATGATGTCTTCCTGGGCGACACCCTTCGACTTCAGATAGGCTTCCAGGATCTTGTTGGTGGTACGCGGATAAACGTAGTCGGTGCCCGCGAGCACCCAGCGCTTCACCTTCTCGTCCTTCATCAGGTAGTCGACGGCGGGGATTGCCTGCTGGTTCGGCGCCGCACCCGTGTAGAACACGTTGCGCTCGCTCTCCTCACCCTCGTACTGCACGGGGTAGAACAGGATGTTGTTCAGCTCCTTGAAGACGGGGAGCACCGACTTGCGCGACACCGAGGTCCAGCAGCCGAACACGACCGAGACCTTGTCCTTGGTGATCAGCTCGCGCGCCTTTTCGGCGAACAGCGGCCAGTTCGACGCGGGGTCGACGACGACGGCCTCGAGCTTCTTGCCGAGAACGCCGCCCTTCTTGTTCTGCTCGTCGATCAGGAAAAGGATGGTGTCCTTCAGCGTGGTTTCGCTGATGGCCATGGTGCCGGAAAGGGAGTGCAGCACGCCGACCTTGATGGTGTCATCCGCGGCCTTGGCGCCAGTCAATGAAGCCAGACCGAGCACCAGTCCGGCGGTCGCGGCGAGTACACCGCGGCGGCTAAATGACGCCGCTATATCGTGAGTGGATTTGCTAAACATGAGTGTCTCATCTCCCTGACGCAGACGTGAAAAACGCTGCGAAACGGCCCCACGGCCGCCTGCGATTAACGGATTCGCAAGAACCATGCCATGGACTGAGCACCCACCAACCAGTTGGTTCTGCTGACAAAATTTGCCGAAATCAAAGTGTCCCGACCTCGAACCAGCCCAAAACATGAGCAATCCAAATGTATGCCAAAGCGGCAGGCTGGTCATTCTCTGAGCAAAATGCCCTTTCTGGCTAAATTTCCGGCATAACTATTTCTGCACCGCAACCGGCCTTTTTGGACGAGCTGCCTTGAAAGCGCCCCCTCGATGTTCCATATGAGCGGCCGAGACCTCTTGCGAATCAAGCGGTCGTCGCGAGCCGCGTGTTCTTAAGCCCTTACGGGCCTCTGGCTTGCCCCATATCTCCCAAGCCATCCGACACCCCAAACACGCAGGTGTCTTCTCGACACCCTTTTGCGTGCGCCGCGCTGAATGCGCCGGGCGTTGCGCTTTTGACATGGAAAGAACCCCTCTTTTGACTTCGTTTCAGGACTTCGGCCTCGCCGAACCCATCGCGCGCGCTCTTCAAGAAGAGAACTACGTCACCCCCACCCCCATCCAGGCCCAGACCATCCCCACGGCGCTGACCGGCCGCGACGTCGTCGGTATCGCCCAGACCGGTACCGGTAAGACCGCGTCCTTCGCGCTGCCGATCCTGCACCGCCTGCTCGAGCACCGTATCAAGCCGCAGCCCAAGACGACCCGCGTCCTGGTGTTGTCGCCGACCCGCGAGCTGTCCGGCCAGATCCTCGACAGCTTCAACGCCTATGGCCGCCACATCCGCCTGTCCTCGACGCTCGCCATCGGCGGCGTTCCGATGGGCCGCCAAGTCCGCTCGCTGATGCAGGGCGTCGAAGTGCTGGTCGCCACCCCCGGCCGCCTGCTCGACCTCGTGCAGAGCAACGGGCTGAAGCTGTCGAGCGTCGAATTCCTCGTGCTCGATGAAGCCGACCGCATGCTCGACATGGGCTTCATCAACGACATCCGCAAAATCGTCGCCAAGCTGCCGATCAAGCGGCAGACGCTGTTCTTCTCGGCCACCATGCCCAAGGACATTGCCGAGCTGGCGAACGCGATGCTGCGGGACCCCGCCCGCGTCGCGGTGACCCCGGTCTCCTCGACCGCCGAGCGCATCAATCAACGCATCGTCCAGGTCGATTTCTCCGCCAAGCCAGCCTTCCTGACCAAGCTGCTGAAGGACGAGCCGGTCAACCGCGCCCTGGTCTTCACCCGCACCAAGCACGGCGCGGACAAGGTGGTGAAGTCGCTCGAGAAGGCCGGCATCCCCGCCAGCGCCATCCACGGCAACAAGTCGCAGAACCATCGCGAACGGACGCTGGCCCAGTTCCGCTCGGGCGAGATCCGCACCCTGGTCGCCACCGACATCGCCGCCCGCGGCATTGACGTCGACGGCATCAGCCACGTCATCAATTTCGACCTGCCCAACGTGCCGGAAACCTACGTCCACCGCATCGGCCGCACCGCGCGTGCCGGCGCCGACGGCACCGCGATCTCGCTGGTCGCAGGCGGCGAGGAACTCAGCTATCTCCGCGACATCGAACGGCTGATCAAGGTGGCACTGCCGCGCGAAGATCTCCGCACCGACGCCGGCCGCCGCGATGCGGGTCCTCCCGCGCCGCAGCAACGACAGGGTCGCGGAGGCCGCCCGGGCCAGCGTCCGCAAGGTGCAAGGCATGGCGAGGGACGCCATGGTGACGGACGTCGCAGCGACGAACGACATGCCGACGGACGCCACCATAGCGCCGGCAAGCACGGCGATGGACGCCCCGGTGAGGGCCGACATGGCGGCGAAGCGCGACATGCTGACGGGCGGCCCGGCAATGGCCCGAAGGCCTCAAAGGGGTCTCGTCGTCCACACTCTGGCGGGAAGACGCATTCTTCTGCAGGCAGTCGTCCAGAACAGCGTTCCGCGCATAGCGCCGGGGCACCTGATGGGATACAAGGCGTTGCCTTTTTGCGCCGTGAGAGTCGGCCGAACGGCCAACCGAACCGCAAACCCTATTCGCACTAGCCGTCCACGACCTGGAGAAATTCATGGCTAAGGAAGAGCTGATCCAGTTCGAAGGACTGGTCACCGAAATCCTCCCCGACGCACGCTACCGCGTGCAGCTCGACGCCGGACACGAGATCGTCGCCTATACCGCCGGCAAGATGAAGAAGAACCGCATCAAGACGCTGGCAGGCGATCGCGTGACGGTGGAGATGTCGCCCTATGACCTCGAGAAGGGCCGGCTGATTTTCCGCCACAAGGACGAGCGTCCCAGCGGCGTGGGCGGACCGCCTCGCCCGGGCCAGCGCGGCGGCCAGTTCCGCCGTCGCTAGGCGCCTGAGCGCGGAAGTAAGATTCCGACCTTTATGTGGATCCGCCGCGGCCATCGCGGCGGATCAAAAAATCGTGCATGTCCGGATTGTTTTGAGACCCCAATTCCGATAAAATTAATTTATCGATTTTCGGCCGGACGACATTAGCATCCACCGGTACAGCCGGTTCAGACACGCTGACGACCCTTCCAAAAATTCGATCTAACCGGCCTGCGCAAGCGGGCTCTCACATTGTGTTATCTGAGAAGGGACTACCCCCGTGAGCATGGGAACCGTGAAGTGGTTTAACGCGACCAAAGGCTTCGGCTTCATTCAGCCCGACGATGGCGGCCAGGACGTGTTCGTCCACATCAGCGCTGTGGAGCGTGCGGGCCTCGGCACGCTGCGTGAAGGTCAGAAGATCTCCTACGAGATCGTGGCCGACCGTCGTTCCGGCAAGTCGGCAGCGGACAACCTCCGCTCCGAAGGCTGAGCCTCCGGGCGTTGGGCCGATCGGCTCGCGCAAGCCAAAGAAAGCAAGAAGGCCGTGCGCAACGCACGGCCTTTTTCATTTTAGCGCCTGCTCGCGGATATCAGCACGTCGACGGCACGCCGTTGTAGGGAACGCAGGTGACCTGGCGCGGCCGCGTGTAGGACAGATCGCTCAAGGGCAGGCTCGACTTCAACACGTAGCCTACGGACGGCGTGTAAGTGTAGCTCGCCTCGCTGAGGATGAGGTAGGTCGACGGAATCAACAGCGTCGAGGGAATCATGGTGGTGACCTTGTCGCCGGCCTTGCGAGCCGAGGTCGCCAGCGTCGCTTGCGTCGCGCCGCTCGCAATGGTGCCGGCCTTGCTCCACTGGACCGTAGCAATGCTGTTGGCATCGATATAGATCTGGGAGACCGTGCCCTTCACCAGACTGGCGTCGTAGGGCATGATGACCGAGATGCTCGCCGTGAACGTATCCTTCATGTCGGCATCGGCGAGCGTCGTCGACTGCGACGTCAAATCGGACAGCGCCCGCGCGATCAATGTAACCTTGCGATCGATCGCCACGGCCGACGAGAATTCGACGGTGCCGAAGAACATCACCAGCATCAGCGGGACGATGACCGCGAATTCGGTCGCCGCGAGCGCGCGCTTGTCGGCGACGAAGTCGCGCGCGGAACTACATGCATTCCGCCAGATATTCGCAATCGCCTGCATCGGTCCGCTCGGATCCATCTGTCTCAGAAGGGTTCGTTCTTGAAGGCCGTGGTCGCCACCATCAGCCGTTTGTTGCTGCACCCGATATTGTAACCGAGGCCGGTGACGATGAGCGGCCATTGATAGAACAGCCGCACCACGACCACCTGGCCGGAGGTCCCGGCACTGTACTGCATGCCGGTCGGGTTGAAATTGCAGGAATCGCCGTAGTTCGTCAGGCTTAGCGACCCGAAGGAGCTGGTGCTCACGACGTCGACGTAGAGCTTGCTGCAATCAAACAGCGCCGGGATCTGCGTGCACACATAGGCCTTGAACGTCGTCTGGTCGCACGCCATGACCACGCCGGGCGTGGTCTGACAGGCCGCTACCGAACCGCCCTGCGCTTGCGCCTGGCCGGTCAGAATCGCGCGCGCGGAATTTTGCGTGATGGTCTCGAGCACCTGGCTCGCGAGGAACATGAGCGCCGTTTCGATGATGGCGAACAGCAGCGCGAAGAACATCGGTGCGACCAGGGCGAACTCGACGGCCGCGGAACCGCGGCGGTTGCCGCAAAACCGGCCCAGCGCTTTCCGGAGTGTGAATCTCGAAGGTGCAGGCAATGGCATCGCGTCAAATTCCCCAGCAACGGGCGATCAACTGTCCCGTTCAATAGCGGAAACTGATTGTTTAAGTGTTTCAGGCGATCCGCAGCCCGCGGACCGCGCCATTAAGAACGTGTTAACCAGCCGCGATCCCAAGCTCGCGGAAAGCACGGCGCGCGCCGAGACCTCTGCTTCGCATCTGCAAAGCGGTCTGGCGGGCTCCTGTCCGGGCAAACCCGCCGATCGGTCCTGCTAGTTGGACTTGGGCGGACCGCCGCCACCACCACCGCTGGCGCTGGCGCTCAGCGAGCCGGCCTGGCTCATCGTGTTGTTGAAATAGGTGTCGCTGTCGCCGAGCGTCACGCGACGCTGGCAAAGCGGCACGCAGCTGTAGGACTCGCGCTCGATCCCGCGATAGACAGTGACGAGCCGGTCGCTCGGACCTTCGACCTGGATCTGGCGATCGACCAGAATCTCGCCGGCCCGGTCGAGTGCGATGAAATTGGTGGCACCATAGCCCTTGCCGGTCACGACGATCATGCCGCCGGGCTGGAGCGTGACGTCGGCGATCAGGGGATTGCCGACCACGATGGTCGCCACCTTGCCGGGCAGCCGCACCAGCTTGGCCTGGTCGACATTGACGGCGATGGTGTCGGCGGTGGGCTCGGCAAGGCCGGCAGCCGGCGATGCCAGCACCGCAGCCGCAACCAGAAGACAGACGCGCGCCCGACGGCGCAGCAATTCCTTACGCATACTCTTACCCCCGGGACGTCACAAACCAGCGGAAGCGACTCGATACAACGAAGCCAGTGCCCGACCCGGCTAACCTGCCCTTAATTCGTGAACGTTCCGCAAACTCGCCGACTATTGTTTGAACAGACTGGCGTTTTAGCGCCTTGGAGGCTAGCTGCGGAACGGATAGGCGAACTGGCCCGCGATCTCCTTCGGCATCGTCGCTTCGTCCTTGCCGTAATCCTGCGGCAGTTCACCCTCGGGCATACGGAAGGTGCCGAACAGAACATCCCAGATCGGGAACGTGCCGGCAAAATTGGTGTCGCCGCCCTCCTCGAGCGAGGTGTGGTGCCAGCGGTGGAACACCGGCGTCGCCAGCAAATATTTGAACGGCCCGAAGCTCCAATTCAGGTTGGCGTGCACGAAGGCCGAATGGAAGGTCGTGAACGGGGAGAGCCAGACCATCGCGTTCGGGGAGATGCCGGCCATCAGCAGCACGACGTCGACGCCGATCGAGCCGAGCACGAGATTGACGGGATGGAAGCGGGCCGCCGAAATCCAGCTGATCTCCTCCGAGGAGTGATGGATGGCGTGGTACTTCCAGAACCCGCCGCCGTGGAACAGCCGGTGCAGCCAATACAGCATGAAGTCGGACAGGACCAGGAACAACCCGGCCTGGACCCAGAGCGGCATTAACGACAGCGGGCCGTGGCCATTGTCATAGAAGGCGATGAGCTCGTCGGCGTCGTGGATGTTGAAGACGAGGCTCGCGCCGACGACCAGAAGTCCGATCCGCATGGTGCGGGCGAACACCGGAACGAAGAACCAGTAGCAGATGTCGGTGACGATCTCGCGCTTGCGCCACCACGGCGCGCCGGCATTGCAGGCCCAGAAATGTTCGAGCACGGTGAAGACGGCCGCGAGCGCGAAGGTGATGGGGATCACCTTGACGATGGTCTCGCCGAGCATCAGGGCGACTTGCATGGGCAGGCTCGACATTGTCGCCTCTCTTGCGAATTCCAGCTCTGTTACGCCTACGCCGCTAAATTTAAGGGAGCGTGAAGCCGGCGCCGCGCCGACGGTACATCCGGAACCGGAACGAATTACAGGAGCCGCCTTAAGACGAAATTCACTCTGGGCCAAAGCATCGCGCCGCAGGCGGGTTTGCCTGATCGAATTAACTCTACCGAAAGAGCTCGGCTCTCATGGTCATCGGGTCAATGACGGCGCCGAACGAGGCGATCCCCACCCCAGATGGAGTTATGTTCATGAAGAACTTGATTGCACGTTTCGCGAAGGATGAATCCGGCGCCACCGCCATCGAATACGGTCTGATCGCCGCCGGCATCGCGCTGGCCATCATCACCGTCGTCAACAACCTCGGCACCACGTTGAACGCCAAGTTCACTTCGATCAGCAGCTCGCTGAAGTAAGCAACCGACGAACGACGGCAAAAGCCCCGGATCTCCGGGGCCTTTGTTTTTCCGAAGACGGCGAGTTCCAGTGGCGTTGCGTAAGTACAGAACCGATGCCGCGATCGCGGCGGATGAGACAGCGGCGGCACAGGCCGGCTCGCCGGCCTATTGGGTCTGCCTTGCGCTGCTGCTTGCGACGGCCGTGCTCGCCGCGCGCATTGCCAGCCTCTGGTGACGACGCGTTCCGCGACTTCAGCCGCGTGGGCTGCTTGCTGCCGTTGTCGGTTTGTTTAGCACTGCCGGCTAGCATCGCCCGACGCCAGTTCCCGCGGCAAACCCAGGCCTCAAGACGCAGCCCATGATCCTCGACCTTGCGCGCCTTCTGCTCTTCCCGGCCCTGATGGCGTTCGCTGCCGCGAGCGATCTCTTCACGATGACGATCTCGAACCGCGTGTCGCTGGCGCTGGTCGTCGGCTTCTTCGCGCTTGCCCTCGCCGGTGGCATGGCACCTTACGAGATGCTCAGTCATGTCGGCGCCGGCGCGCTTCTTTTGGTCATCGCCTTCACCTGCTTTGCGATGGGCTGGGTCGGCGGCGGTGACGCCAAGGTGGCGGCCTCCGTCGCGCTCTGGTTCGGCTTCGCACAGTTGATGAACTTCCTGCTCTACGCCTCGCTGTTCGGCGGGGCGCTGACGCTGCTCCTGCTCCAGTTCCGGCAATGGCCGCTGCCCTACGGACTGGCGGGTCAGGCCTGGCTCGCCCGGCTGCATGCCAAGGAGAGCGGCATCCCCTACGGCATCGCGCTCGCACTGAGTGCGCTGATGGTCTACCCGGAGACCGAATGGGTGAAGGCGATTGATCTCGCTCACCTCGCGCTGCGCTGAACGCACCGGGTAAACCCGGCGTTAAGGCGATTTAGATACGCCTCATTAACCATGCTTTGACGAATAGCTGGTCAACTGCCGATTACGGCGGCGGCAGCGTCGCGGCGTTTTGTTGGAAAGTGAAGCGTATGAATAGGGCACGCATTGTCGTCCTGACGGTCGCCATCTGCGCCGGCGGTGTCGCCGCGTACCTGGCGAGCGGCTCGGACAATTCTGCGCCGCCTCCGGCCCCGGTCGCGCAGCTTCCGACCGTCGACGTCCTCGTGGCCAAGAACGACATCGGCCTCGGCCAGACCGTGAAGCCGGAAGATCTGCAATGGCAGACCTGGCCGGCCGCGACCGCCAGCGCCACCTTCATTCGCCGCAACGAGCGTCCCGAGGGCGTGACCCAGGTGACCGGTTCGATCGCGCGCGCCCCCTTCATTCAGGGTGAGCCGATCCGCGACCAGAAGCTGGTCAAGGCCGAGGGCTCCGGATTCATGGCGGCCATCCTGCCCAGCGGCATGCGGGCCATCTCGACCGAAATCTCGCCGGAGACCGGCGCAGGCGGCTTCATCCTGCCCAATGACCGCGTCGATGTCCTGCTGACACGCCGCCTCAAGAACCCGGACCAGACCGCCGGGGGCCAGGACGTCGTCACGTCCGAGATCATCCTGGTCAACGTGCGCGTCCTCGCCATCGACCAGGCTCCGAAGGAAAAGGACGGCCAGAACACCGTGGTCGGCAAGACCGTGACCCTGGAACTCACTTCCGCACAGACCCAGGCGCTTTCTTCGGCCCGTCAGGCCGGAACGCTCTCGCTGGCGCTGCGCAGCATTGCCGACGTCAAGATGAGCGAGATCACGCTCGACGAATCCGCCCAGAAGCGCGACGGCGTCTCGATCATTCGCTACGGCATCCCGAGCTCGACGGCGAAAGCACGATGAGGACAGGCGACATGAAATGCAGGGCAGATTCAGCGACGATGCGAACCGCCATGGTCCGCGCCCTGTCGTTTTCGGCCGCCTTCGCGCTGGCATTCAACCCGGTGCTGACCCCCGTTGTCGCCGCCGACTATCGCCCGGGCGCGGCGGTCGCCGCCGACGGTCAGATGAACGCCCGCTTCCTTTCGCTCGGCATCGGCAAGTCCGTGGTGATCGACCTTCCGCGCGACATCAAGGACGTGCTGGTCGCTGACCCCAAGATCGCCAATGCGGTGGTCCGCTCGGCGCAGCGCGCCTACATCATCGGCGCCGCGCTCGGCCAGACCAACATCGTGTTCTTCGATTCTGCAGGCCAGCAGATCGCGGCCTATGACATCGCGGTCAAGCGCGACCTCAACGGTGTGCGGGCGGCGCTGAAGCAGGTCCTGCCGAATTCAGACATCCAGATCGACGGGCTCGGCGACGGCATCGTCCTGACCGGCACGGCGGCGAACCCGATGGAAGCGCAGCAGGCCAATGACCTCGCCGCGCGCCTGGCCGGCGGCGCCGACAAGGTCGTGAACTCGATCGTGGTCCGCGGCCGTGACCAGGTCATGCTCAAGGTGACGGTGGCGGAAGTCCAGCGCAACATCGTCAAGCAGCTCGGCATCGACCTGACCGCGAACCTCAACTACGGCACGTCGGTGGTGAGCTTCTCCAACTCGAATCCGTTCACCGCTCTCGGCCACAACCTCGTGGACGGCAACAATCTGACCACGAAGTTCGGCGCGGCGCCGTCGGTGCAGGCCACCCTGCGCGCGATGGAAACCGCTGGCGTGATCCGCACGCTGGCCGAACCGAACCTGACCGCGATCTCCGGTGAATCGGCAACGTTCATCGCCGGCGGCGAATTCCCCGTGCCAGCGGGCTATGCTTGCGATCCCACCACGCATGTCTGTACCACCCAGATCAGCTTCAAGAAGTTCGGCATCTCGCTCAACTTCACCCCCGTGGTGCTGAGCGAAGGCAAGATCAGCCTGCGGGTGATGACCGAGGTCTCGGAGCTGTCGAACGAGAATGCGATCACGCTGTCGCAGGCCGTGACCTCGACCTCGGTGAACTCGGTGACGGTGCCCTCGATCAGGACCCGCCGTGCCGAGACCTCGCTGGAAATTCCCTCCGGCGGCGCGATGGCGATGGCCGGCCTGATCCAGCAGCAGACCAAGCAGGCCATCAGTGGATTGCCGGGACTGATGCAGCTCCCGGTCCTCGGCACGCTGTTCCGCAGCCGCGACTTCGTCAACAACGCGACCGAGCTGGTCGTGATCGTGACGCCTTATGTCGTTCGCGCGGTGGCGCCAAAGGACCTGTCGCGGCCGGATGACGGCTTCGCCCCGCCTGCGGATCCACAGGCCCAGCTGCTCGGCAACATCAACCGCCTTTACGGCGTGCCCGGCCGGACCGAACCGGCCAAGAACTACCGCGGCACCTACGGCTTCATCACCGACTGAGGCGAAACGGGGACTTCACGATGATCACAAGACCACCCCAGCTTCGCAAACGCGCCATCCGTCTCGGTGGCGCGCTCGTTGGCATGGCGCTCGCGCTCGGCGGGTGCCAGCATGACGAAGCCGTCACGGCCTCCATTCCCGACGACTACAAGCAGCGCCATCCGATCGCGATCGAGGAACAAAATCGTTCGATCGTCGTCTTCGTCGGCCATGCCCGTGGCGGATTGACGGCCGACCAGCGTGCGGACGTGATGGGTGTCGCATCGGCATGGTTGCACGAAGGCACGGGCGCCATCCGTATCGACGTGCCGTCCGGTACGCCCAATGCGCGTCCGGTCGCGGACACGATGCGTGAAATCCAGGCGATGCTGGCGGGAGCAGGCGTTCCGCCGCGCGGCGTCAACGTTCGCCCCTACCAGCCGGAAGACAGGCGCTTCCTGCCGCCGATCCGGCTCACTTATTCCAAGATCGCCGCGGTCGCGGGTCCCTGCGGCCTGTGGCCCGAGGACGTCGGCCCTTCGATCAAGAACAAGAGATGGTTCGAGAACAAGGACTATTACAATTACGGCTGCGCCTATCAGCGCAACCTCGCAGCGATGGTCGACAATCCGTCGGACCTCGAGCAGCCGCGGCCTGAAACTCCGTCCTACACGGCGCGGCGTATCACCGCTCTCGAGAAATATCGCAAGGGTCTCACGACGGCGACCACCTATCCCGAGGCCGACAAGGCCAAGCTCAGCGACACCGGCAAATGATCAGCTACGCTCGCCAGACACACGAAGAGCAGCCGGACGCAGCTCCTCCGCCGGTCGAGGAGCATATTGCGCCCGCGCCGCGCGTCTCGGTCCAGGCTTTCTGCGAGACCGTGGAAACCGCCGCCGCGGTCCAGTCGGCCGGCGAAGACCGCCGCCTCGGCAAGGCCCATCTGAAAATCCAGATGGGCGGCATGGCCGCTGCAACCGAGGCCTACCGCTCGGCCCCGACGCCGAACGTCATCGTGCTCGAAAGCGACGGACGCAACGACCTGCTGGGCGGGCTCGACCAGCTCGCCACCGTCTGCGACGCCGGCACCCGCGTGGTCGTGATCGGCCGGATCAACGACGTCACACTCTACCGTGAGCTGGTGCGCCGCGGTGTCAGCGACTACGTGCTCGCGCCGGTCGGCGCGATCGATGTCGTGCGCTCGATCTGCAACCTGTTCTCCGCCCCGGAAGCCAAGGCGGTCGGCCGCATCATCGCCGTGGTCGGCGCCAAGGGCGGCGTCGGGGCTTCCACCATCTCCCATAATGTCGCCTGGGCGATCGCGCGCGACCTCGCCATGGACGCCGTCGTCGCCGATCTCGACCTCGCCTTCGGCACCGCCGGGCTGGACTACAACCAGGACCCGCCGCAGGGCATAGCCGACGCCGTGTTCTCGCCCGATCGCGTCGACACCGCCTTCATCGACCGCCTGCTGTCGAAATGCACCGACCATCTCAGCCTGCTGGCGGCGCCGGCGACGCTCGACCGGGTCTATGATTTCGGCACCGACGCCTTCGACGCCGTGTTCGACACCCTGCGCTCCACCATGCCCTGCATCGTGCTCGACATTCCGCACCAATGGTCGGGCTGGACCAAGCGCGCCCTGATCGGGGCGGACGACATCCTGATCGTGGCCGCGCCCGACCTCGCCAATTTGCGCAATACCAAGAACCTGTTCGATCTGTTGAAGGCCGCGCGCCCCAACGACCGGCCACCGCTCTACTGCCTGAACCAGGTCGGCGTGCCGAAGCGCCCCGAAATCGCCGCCGCGGAGTTCGCCAAGGCGATCGAGAGCCAGCCGATCGTCTCGATCCCGTTCGAGCCGCAGATCTTCGGCTCGGCCGCCAACAACGGCCAGATGATCGCGGAGATCTCCGCCAACCACAAGTCGATCGAGATGTTTCTTCAGATCGCCCAGCGCCTGACCGGTCGCAGCGAAACCAAGAAACAAAAGTCGTCCCTGCTTTCACCCCTGATTGACAAGTTGCGGGGAAAATAAGCCGCCGCATGGAGTTGTTAAGTGTTCGGTAAGCGTAGCGGAACAGACACCGACCTTCGGGCGCCCAAGCCCGGCGCCGTGTCGCCCGAGCCTGCCCAGGCTCCGGCGCCGACGGTGTCGCGCGCCCCGCCGCCGCCGGCTGTCGCCTCGCCGCCGCTTGCGCCTGCCAAGGCGCCGCCGCCTCCGGCCATGGAGAGCCGGCGGTCGGACAATTATTACGAGGTCAAGGCGACCATCTTCGGCGCGCTGATCGAGGCGATCGACCTCGCTCAGCTCGCCAAGCTCGATTCGGAGTCCGCGCGAGAGGAAATCCGCGACATCGTCAACGAGATCATCGCGATCAAGAACATCGTGATGTCGATCGCCGAGCAGGAGGAACTGCTCGACGACATCTGCAACGACGTTCTCGGATACGGTCCGCTCGAGCCGCTGCTGTCGCGCGACGACATCGCCGACATCATGGTCAACGGCGCCAACACCGTCTACATCGAAGTCGCCGGCAAGATCCAGCGCACGGGAATTCGCTTCCGCGACAACCAGCAGCTCCTCAACATCTGCCAGCGCATCGTCAGCCAGGTCGGCCGGCGCGTCGACGAATCCTCGCCGATCTGCGACGCGCGCCTCGCCGACGGCTCCCGCGTCAACGCCATCGTGCCGCCCCTGTCGATCGACGGCCCCACGCTCACCATCCGCAAATTCAAGAAGGACAAGCTGACGCTCGATCAGCTGGTCAAGTTCGGTGCGATCTCGCCGGAAGGCGCCGAAATCCTCCAGATCATCGGTCGCGTCCGCTGCAACGTGCTGATCTCCGGCGGCACCGGCTCCGGCAAGACCACGCTGCTCAACTGCCTGACCAACTATATCGAGCATGACGAGCGCATCATCACCTGCGAGGACGCCGCCGAGCTCCAGCTCCAGCAGCCTCACGTGGTGCGGCTGGAAACCCGACCGCCCAACATCGAGGGCGAGGGCCAGATCACCATGCGCGAGCTGGTGCGCAACTGCCTGCGTATGCGCCCCGAGCGCATCATCGTCGGCGAGGTTCGCGGACCCGAGGCGTTCGACCTGCTCCAGGCCATGAACACCGGCCATGACGGATCGATGGGCACGCTGCACGCCAACAACCCGCGCGAAGCCCTGTCGCGCTGCGAATCCATGATCACGATGGGAGGCTTCTCGCTTCCCTCACGCACCATCCGCGAGATGATCTGCGCCTCCATCGACGTGATCGTCCAGGCTGCGCGCCTGCGCGACGGCTCGCGCCGCATCACCCACATCACCGAGGTGATGGGCATGGAAGGCGACACCATCATCACCCAGGATATCTTCCTCTACGACATGGTCGGCGAGGACGCCAACGGCAAGATCATCGGCCGGCACCGCTCGACCGGGATCGGCCGTCCGAAATTCTGGGAACGCGCCCGCTATTACGGCGACGAGAAGCGCCTTGCCGCTGCGCTGGACGCGGCGGAAGTCGCGCCGAAGACGTGAGCCGTTCAGCATGAACATGCAGGTCCTCGCCCTCGCATTCCTTGCCACCGCGGCGGTCGGCGGCATCGCCTGGGTCTTCCTCTATCCGCTGCTGTCCGGGGAACGAAAGGCCGAAAGCCGCCGCGCTTCGATCTCGCGCGCCGAGGCGCCCACGGCCCGCCAGGCCGAGAAGACCCAGCGCTCGCGCCGCGAGCAGGTCGAGACCACGCTGAAGGATCTCGAGGCGCGACGCCTGCAGGAGAAGAGCGCTCCGCTCCCCGTCCGCCTGTCGCAGGCGGGGCTCGATTGGACGCCGCAGAAATTCTGGATCGTCTCCGCCGTCGTGGCGGGCGCGTTCTTCGCAGCCGCTCTGTTTGCCGGCGGCGGCCTGATCGGTGCTGCCGGCCTCGCCTTTGCCGGCGGTTTCGGCCTGCCGCGCTGGGCGCTGGGCTTCCTGAAAAAGCGCCGCGAGGCCAAGTTCCTGGCGGCACTGCCCGATGCGGTCGACGTGATCGTCCGCGGCATCAAGGCGGGCCTGCCCTTGTTCGAATCGATCAAGGTCGTCGCGGCCGACGCGCCCGAGCCGCTGCGCAGCGAGTTTCTGGCGATCATCGAGACCCAGGCGATCGGCATGCCGCTCGGCGAGGCCTGCTCGCGGCTCTATGATCGCATGCCGTTGCCGGAGGCCAACTTCTTCGGCATCGTCATCTCGATCCAGCAGAAATCCGGCGGCAACCTCTCCGAAGCGCTCGGCAACCTTTCCAAGGTGCTGCGCGACCGCAAGAAGATGAGGGAAAAGATCCAGGCCATGTCGATGGAAGCCAAGGCCTCGGCCGGCATCATCGGCTCGCTGCCGCCGATCGTGATGTTCCTCGTCTATCTCACGACGCCACATTACATCTCGGTGCTGTGGACCCATCCCACCGGTCAGCTCATGCTGGTCGGCTGCGTCGTCTGGATGGCGGTCGGCATCATGGTGATGAAGAAGATGATCAATTTCGATTTCTGACGGTGCAGTATGGTCCAGTTTCTCGTCGCGAAACTACATGACGTCCACTTCATGACCATGATGCTGGCGGCCATTGCCGCCAGCGCCACCGTCTATACGCTGGTGATGCCGCTGTTCGCCGGCGAAGGCCTCTCCAAACGCATGAAGGCGGTGGCGAGCGAGCGCGAGCGCATCCGGCAGCGGGAGCGTGAGCGCCTTCACAAGAATGAAAAGGTCACGCTGCGCCAGACGCCGAAGCAGCTCGTCTCCAAGGTCGTCGAGGACTTCAACCTCACCAAATGGCTCGCGCAGGAAGCCGCGCGCGACAAGCTGATCATGGCGGGTTACCGCGGTCAGGCGCCCTACATCACATTCCTGTTTGCCCGCATGGTCACGCCGATGGTGCTCTTTATCGGCTCGGTCATCTACGTTTTCCTGATCGCGCATCTTCAGCAGGGCATGCCGATCAAGATCGGCATCTGCATCGGCGCCGCCTATCTGGGCCTCCAGGCGCCGATGCTGTTCCTCAGGAATGCGATCTCCAAGCGCCAGCTCTCGATCAAGCGCGCCTTTCCCGATGCGCTCGACCTGCTTCTGATCTGCATCGAATCCGGCATGTCCGTCGAGATGGCGTTCCGGAAAGTCGCCACCGAGATCGTGGGACAGTCGATCGCACTGTCGGAGGAGTTCACGCTGACCACGGCCGAATTATCCTATCTGCAGGATCGCAAGGTCGCTTACGAGAATTTGGCGCGACGCACCGGACTCGAGGGCGTCAAGTCGGTGTGTCTCGCGCTTCAGCAGGCGGAGCGTTACGGCACCCCGCTCGGACATTCCTTGCGCGTCATGGCGCAGGAAAATCGCGACATGCGCATGAACGAGGCCGAAAAGAAGGCTGCCGCCCTGCCGCCGAAGCTGACCGTGCCGATGATCCTGTTCTTCCTGCCCGTGCTGTTCGTCGTCATTCTCGGACCGACAGGCATCAAGATCTCCGAGATGCAATGACGCAAGACGCGGGCCGCGCACGCGGCTCGCGGGCCGCTTTCAGCATAAGACGATAGAAGAGACTATCAGCTCGGATCAATCGGGCTGGCTGAGCGAGGCGACCGGCGTCCGCTTCGGTGCGCCACGGGGAGCGTCGCTGCGGCTGAGCATCTCCTTGAGATAGGCGACGTTGGCCGCGGCCTGATCCGGTGGCAGATCCGCCTTCACGATGGTCTCGGCTTCGGCGAAGCGACCCTGCAGACCGACGACAAGACCGAGATTCTGCCGCACCCGGATGCTCGCACGCGGCGAGGCGTAGGCCTGCCGTAGCGCCTCTTCGGCCTTCGGAAGGTCTCTCGACAACATGTAGGACAGGCCGAGATTAGAGAGCACACCGGGATCACCCGGTGCGATCTTGAGCGCGCTCGCGTAGTAGGAGCGCGCTTCCTCGTGACGGCCCATCTGGTCCAGCGCGGTGCCCTGCACCGAAAGCAGGCGCCAATCCGGATTGTCAGGCGAATGCGCTTTCGACAGCACGTCGTAGGCTTGCTGGAAATTACCGTTGTCGGCGAGCGCGCGGCCGTATTGGGCGAGCAGCGCCTTGTTGCCGGGATTGGCGATGGTCGCCTGCTCGAGCACGGCGGCGGCCTGGGCGCGCTGACCGTTGGCGCGCAACGCCTGACCGTAGGCGAGCGCGGCATCGGCATCCTTGGGATTGGCGCGGTAGCGCTCGCCATAGACCTCGACGGCGCGCGCCGGATCGGTGGGAGCCGCCTCTGCCCGTGGTCCGCCGATCGAGCCCGTCACGTCGGAGAGCTTCGACATGCCCGTGCAGCCGCCGAGACCCATGGCCACCGCCGCGACCAGCGAGGTGGACGCAAGAAGCCGAGGAAGACTGAACCGTAGACGCATGACGCTTTGACTCTCGAGCCGATTGATCGAGCCGAACGCGTCAGCAATAGACTGTTAACCCTAACGGCCGGTTAACACCCGCTCCCCGGGGCCGTGCTCTCGTCCCGCTCGCAAGCGTCGTCAGGCTTGCGCGTTGGGAATCCAGCAGCAGCAGGTCGAAGCCCGCTCGCGCGAACGGCAGCTCTCAACACGCGATACGAGATCCGTGCGACGACGGTTTTCGTCTCGCCCGATCAATATTCGATGGCAAGCCGTTTGCGGATTTCGTCGACGCGTCTGTCGAGCGCATCGAACCGCGCGTGGACCGAGCGGTCGTGGAGATAGAAGACGTAGCCGCCGGCGAGGAACGCGAAGATCCAATGGTGGTGCTCGACATAGCCGAAAATCGCCTCGATGGCCTCGCCAATGAACGTGACCACGCTCCACACAAATTCCATTGCATTTCCTCCCGGCGCGCCTTGTCGTCGGTCGCCTGATCTCCAACTCTGGCGACCGTTGCCGGAACCTAGCATGGCCCACTCGCCGCGAGTAGCGGCTCGCTGCACGGTGACAGCAAAGCCGATTGCAGCGGCGGCGAAACTCTGCGAAGTCTCATCCGTTCGCATAACCCGTTCGATCTGACGATCCGGACCCGCCAATGCCCTCTGTCTTCGAGACGTCTTCCGCCGCCATCCCGATCACCTTCGTCACCAAATCGAGCTGGGATCAGGTCGCCGAGGCGTTGCCGCCGCCGCAACGCGCGTTCGCCACGGCATGCGCCTTTGCCGCCAAGCCGGGCGCCTATCTGGCACTGCCTGCGCCCGATGGCGCAATCGCGCAGGTGCTGTTCGGCCTCGAGGACGAGGGGGCAAGATCGCGCGACCTGTTCCGGCCCGGCGCCCTGCCCGGCCTGCTGCCGCCGGGTATCTATCGCTTTGCCAATGCACCCCACGATGCACGGCTGGCGGCGCTCGCTTTTGCGATGGGGCGCTACCGGTTCGCGCGCTACCGCAAGGCTGACAGGCCCGACGTCCGGCTGGTGCCGCCTGATGGCGTCGATGCGGCCGAGATCGAGCGGATCGCTGACGCGGCGATGCTCGCGCGCGACCTCATCAACACGCCGTCCAACGACATGGGGCCGGCGGAGCTGGCCGCCGCCGCGCAAGACCTCGCCGCGGAGTTCGGCGCAAGCTTCGCCTGCACCGTCGGCGATGACCTGGAGAAGAACTTCCCGCTGATCCACGCCGTCGGCATGGCCTCCAGCCGCGCGCCGCGGCTGATCGACATCGGCTGGGGCGATCCTGATCATCCCAAGGTGACGCTTGTCGGCAAGGGCGTCTGCTTCGACACCGGCGGGCTCGACTTGAAGCCGTCGAGCGGCATGCTGATCATGAAGAAGGACATGGGCGGCGCCGCCAACGTGCTGGCGCTGGCGCGCATGGTGATGGATGCGAAGCTGAAGGTGCGGCTGCGCGTACTGATTCCGGCGGTGGAGAATGCGGTCGCCGGCAACGCCTTCCGCCCGCTCGACATCTTCACCTCTCGCAAGGGCATCACGGTGGAAATCGGCAATACCGACGCCGAAGGCCGGCTGGTGCTCGCCGACGCGCTGGCACTGGCCGATGAGGAAAAGCCCGATCTGCTGGTCGACCTCGGCACGCTGACCGGCGCCGCGCGTGTCGCGCTGGGACCGGATTTACCGCCCTTTTACACCAATGATGAGAGCCTTGCCGCCGATGTCGCGCGCTGTGCGGTGCAGGAGAACGATCCGTTGTGGCGCATGCCGCTGTGGCCGGCTTACGATGCGTGGCTGGACTCCAAGACGGCCACCATCACCAACGCACCATCCGGCGGCTTTGCCGGCTCGATCACCTGCGCGCTGTTCCTGCAACGCTTCGTCGATCAGGCGAAGAGCTGGCTGCATGTCGACATCTACGGCTGGACACCGTCGGCAAAGCCGGCCCGCCCCGAAGGCGGCGAGTGCCAGGCCGCGCGCGCCATCTATACCTTGCTGAGCGAGCGCTATGCATGATCCGCGACTAACACCGGCGCGGGGCGACCTCGCCGCGAAATATCTCGAAGGCAAGGTCGAGGCGGATCGCTTCGTCGCCGGCGAAGAATTCGAGGTGGTTGATCCGGTCGCGCCGGTGCGCGAGCAGCCGTCTTCGGGCGCGATGCTGATGACGGAGGCATTGCGCGGCGAACGCGTCACGGTCTACGACCGCAACAGCGAGGGCTGGGCGTGGGGCCAGCTCAATGGCGACGGCTATGTCGGCTGGCTGCCGGATGCAGCGCTCATGAAATCCTCGGCGACGCCGACCCATGTGGTCAGCGCGCTGCGGACGTTCGCCTTCCCCGGCCCCTCGATCAAGCTGCCGCCGGCCGATACGCTCGTGATGGGATCCAGGCTGGCTGTGGCGCGCGAGGACGGCAGCTTCGCCGTCACGCGCGACGGCAGTTACCTGCCGAAGGCGCATCTCGCCCCGCTCGATCATCGCGAGCCGGACTTCGTTGCGGTCGCCGACCGCTTCGTCGGCACGCCCTATCTCTGGGGCGGCAAGAGCAGTTTCGGCATCGATTGCTCCGGCCTCGTCCAGGTCTCGCTGACATCGGCGGGAATCGGCTGCCCACGCGACAGCGACATGCAACTGGCCGGTCTCGGCCGCGCACTGGAGCCGCATGAGGGAAGCAGCTTGCTGCGCGGCGATCTGATCTTCTGGAAGGGCCACGTTGCCATCGTGCGCGATGGCAGCACCATGGTTCACGCCAACGCGTATCACATGGCGACCGTGATCGAACCGATCGAGCCGGCAATTGCGCGGATCAGGCAGGCCGGCAGCGAGGTCGTTGCGATCAAGCGGCTCTAGGGCCGTGGATCGAGACGATCGTACTCGATCTTTTTTCTCGGCATCCGAACAGGTTTCGGACGCGGTTGCTGACGGAACGGGCGCATTAGCACCGGCAGAATGGTTTACCTTGCGGCGCAGCTACGGAACAACGTTACATCTGAGGTGATTTGCGGAACGAAACGCGGCGTCAGTCTTTCTCTGGCTTTGGGAGGTGCCCCATGAGTTCTCAGGCCAGAGAAGGCGCGTGTGCGTTCGCTTGGCGAAACTACTTGCTGCTCCATAGCGGCATCAGCGAGAACGACGACAGGCGTTCCGCCCTCTACAGCTACATCTCCAATCTTCGCGACACCTGCGAGGACGATTTCGATCTCTTGCAGATAGCCGCGGTCGCCTATTTGAAAAAGCTGGATGAACTGCATGACGACCAATGCGCGCGCCGCGCGGCAGATCAACTTCTGGCCGAACGCTTGGAAGCAAGCAGTTCACAACAGGACAGATAGCTTAGGTCATACCACCAGAGCGAAGGAGCGAGCAGCATGGCAGACGACACCAATGCAAACCGTTTCGTGCGCGACCCTCAACGGCGCATCGCCGCAGCGACAGCAATTGGCATGAATGCCTTGAAGCCGATGATGCACTTCCAGGTCTCAATGCTGAGGATGTGGGCCGATAGTATCGAGAGGCTCGAGGCCAATTACGACAAGAACCTGGAAGACACTGCGACCAGGGTCGAGGAAGCGTCAGACAAGGAACGCGCGGCGTAACATCAAGGCGGGCTGCCCGCGCAGCCTGCTCCGGCGAAACGCTCCGGGCGCCGCGATGTCGCTCGCCTGGGATGACGGGCTACGTCGCCACCGATCCGTTGCCCGCTGTCTCCAGCCGGAACGCCGCCGCGAACAGCGCGCGTGTGTAATCGGTCTTCGGATTCTTGAATAGCTCGGCGGCCTGTCCCTCTTCGACGACCTTGCCGCCGCGCATCACGATCAGGTGGCTCGCAAGCGAGGCGACGACGCGCAGATCGTGCGAGATGAACATGTAGGTGAGTTCGCGCTTGCGCTGGAGCTCACGCAACAGATCGACCATCTGTGCCTGGAACAGCATGTCGAGCGCGCTGGTCGGCTCGTCGAGCACGACGAAGTCCGGCTCCAGCACCACCGCCCGCGCGATGCTGATGCGCTGGCGCTGGCCGCCGGAGAATTCGTGGGGATAGCGGTAGCGGGTATCGGGCTTCAGCCCGACGTCTTCCAGCGCCTTGACGACGCGCGCCTCGCGTTCCTCGCGCGACAGCCCCGGCTGATGCACGGAGAGACCTTCGGCGATGATGTCGGCGACCGACATGCGCGGGCTGAGCGAGCCGAACGGGTCCTGGAACACGATCTGCATGTCGCGCCGGAACGGCCGCATCTCCTTGAAGCGCAGGCCCTGGATGTCCTTGCCCAGGAACACGATGCGTCCGTTCGAGGAGATCAGCCGCAGCAATGCCAGCCCCAGCGTGGTCTTGCCCGAGCCTGACTCGCCGACCACACCGAGCGTCTCGCCCTTGCGCACGGCGATGCTGACGCCGTCGACCGCCTTGATGTGACCGACGGTCTTGCGCATCAGGCCGCGCTTGATCGGAAACCAGACCTTCAACTCGTTGGCGGACATCACCACCGGGGCACCCGGCTGCGGCGGCGCCGGATCGGGCTTCGGTTCCGCCGCGAGCAGGTCGCGCGTGTAGGGATGTTTCGGGCTCTTGAAGACCTGCTCGACCGGCCCCTGCTCGACGATCTCGCCGCTCTTCATGACACAGACGGTGTCGGCGATGCGGCGCACGATGCCGAGATCGTGGGTGATGAAGAGCAGGCTCATGCCGAGCCGCGAGCGGATCTCGGCCAGCAGCGCCAGGATTTGCGCCTGCACGGTGACGTCGAGTGCGGTCGTCGGCTCGTCCGCGATCAACAGATCCGGCTCGTTGGCGAGCGCCATCGCGATCATCACACGCTGGCGCTGACCGCCGGAGAGCTGATGCGGATAGCTCTTCAGTCGCGTCTCCGGCTCGGGAATACCGACCTGCGTCAGCAATTCCAGCGTCCGCCGGCGCGCCTCCGCATTGCTGGTCGGATTGTGCAGCTGGATGATCTCGCCGATCTGCGCCTCGATCGTGTGCAGCGGATTGAGCGAGGTCATCGGCTCCTGGAAAATGATGGAGATGTCGCTGCCGCGAATCTCCCGCATCTCCTGCTCGGATCGGTCGATCAGCTCCTGCCCCTTGAAGCGGATGCTGCCCGAGGGGTGCGAGGCGTTCGGATAGGGCAACAGCTTGAGAATCGAGAGCGCGCTGACGGACTTGCCGGAGCCGGATTCGCCGACCAACGCCAGGCATTCGCCGCGCTTGATCTGGAAGGAGACCTTGTCGACCGCGAGCGTGGTGGTGCCGCCCTGGTGGAAAGCCACCGACAGGTCGCGCACGCTGAGCAGGGGCTGGTTGATCGCATCCATGGCCTTACCTGAACGTCTTGCGCGGATCGAAGGCGTCGCGCACCGCTTCGCCGATGAAGATCAGGAGCGACAGCATGCTCGCGACCGAGAAGAAGCCGGAGAAGCCGAGCCAGGGGGCCTGCACATTGGCCTTGGCCTGCGACAGCAATTCGCCGAGCGAAGGCGATCCCGGCGGCAGGCCGAAGCCGAGGAAGTCCAGCGCCGTCAGCGTCATCACCGAGCTCGACACGATGAAGGGCAGAAACGTCATGGTCGCGACCATCGCGTTCGGCAGCAGGTGGCGGAACATGATGACGGGATTGGAGACGCCGAGCGCCCGCGCCGCCTGGATGTATTCGAAGTTGCGCCCGCGCAGGAACTCGGCCCGCACCAGACCCACCAGCGAGACCCAGGAGAATAGCAGGAGGATGCCAAGCAGCACGAAGAAGCCGGGCACGAGCACCGACGACAGGATCAGCAGAAGATAGAGCGAGGGAATCGCCGTCCAGATCTCGATAAAGCGCTGGAAGATGAGATCGACCCGGCCGCCGAAATATCCCTGCACCGCACCCGCCGCGATGCCGATAACGGACGAGACGATCGTGAGGCAAAGGCCGAACAGCACCGAGATGCGGAAGCCATAGATCAGCCGCGCGACCACGTCGCGCCCCTGATCGTCCGTCCCGAGCCAGTTATATTCGAGGTCGCGGCAACTCTTCAGCCCCTTCTTCTCCACCACCGGCTTGCATTGCGCTTCCGTCAGCATCCATGTCGGCGGTGACGGCGCAGGCGTCGGCAGGTCCAGATTGTGGGTGTCGTAAGAATAACGGATCAGGGGCCAGACGATGCTGCCGCCCTTGTCCTTGATCAGCTTCTGCAAATAGGGATCGCGATAGTCGGCCGCGGTTTCGAAGTCGCCGCCGAAGGTGGTTTCCGAATAGGTCACGAACGCGGGCCAATAGAGCCGGCCGTCGAACTTGATCAGGAAAGGCCGATCGTTGGCGATCAACTCCGCGAACAGCGAGACCACGAACAGGGCGATGAATATCCAGAAGGACCAGTAGCCGCGGCGGTTCGCCTTGAAGTTCTGCCACCGCCGCCTGTTGAGCGGCGAAGGCGCGAAGGGCTTGCGCGTGATCGGAACGACCTCGCCCAGCGGAGACTGGGTCGTGGTCTCGATCGGCGTCGGCGCGGTAACCGTCATCAGACCTCCCGCGCCTCGAAATCGATCCGTGGGTCGATCCACATATAGGTGAGGTCGGAGATCAAATTGATCACGAGGCCGACCAGCGAAAAGATGTAGAGCGTGCCGAACACCACGGGATAGTCGCGATTGAGCACGCTCTCGAAGCTGAGCAGCCCCAGCCCGTCGAGCGAGAAGATGGTCTCGATCAGAAGCGAGCCCGAAAAGAACGCGTGGATGAAGGTCCCGGGGAAGCCCGCGATCACGATCAGCATCGCATTGCGGAAGACGTGGCCGTAAAGCACCCGGCCCTCGCCGCAGCCCTTGGCGCGCGCAGTCATGACGTATTGCTTGCGGATTTCGTCCAGGAACGAATTCTTCGTCAGGAACGTCATGGTGGTGAAGGCACCGAGCCCCATGGCGATCAACGGCAGCGTCAGATGCCAGAAATAATCGATAATCTTCCAGTACCAGGGAAACTGCGACCAGCCGTCGGAGGTCAGTCCGCGCAGCGGAAACCAATTGAAGAAGGAACCGCCGGCAAACAGGATGATGAGGAGGATTGCGAACAGAAAGCCGGGAATGGCATAGCCCAGCACGAGAACGGTCGATGTCCAGGTGTCGAAGCGCGTGCCGTCCTTCACCGCCTTGCGGATGCCGAGCGGGATCGAGATCAGATAGGTGATCAGCGTCAGCCACAGGCCGAGCGAGATCGAAACCGGCAGCTTCTCCTTGATGAGTTGCAGAACGCTGACGTCGCGGAAATAGCTCTTGCCGAAATCGAAGCGGGCGAAATTCCAGACCATCAGGGCGAAGCGTTCCGGTGCCGGCTTGTCGAAGCCGAACTGCACCTCGAGCTTCTTGATGAAGTCAGGATCAAGGCCCTGCGCGCCGCGATATTTCGAGTTGATGGCGTCGCCACCGGCCCCGACTTGCCCGGGCGCGCGCTGCGCAAAGTCGCTGCCGCCCGAAATCCGCGAAGTGCCGCCGGTGTCAGCCCCGGAGAGCTGCGCGATCACGCGTTCGACCGGGCCGCCCGGCGCGAACTGCACGACAACGAAGGACACGAAGAGGATTCCGAGCAGCGTCGGAATCATCAGGAGGATGCGGCGGGCGATATAGGCGCTCATGGTTACTTCGCCTGCTCGAGCTTGGCGGCCTTGGCAGGTTCATGCCACCAGATGTCGGGCGCGCCGACGCCATTGGCATAGCGCGGCAGCTTTTGCGGGTGACCGAACTGATCCCAATAAGCCAGCCGGTGCGTCTTGTTGTACCATTGCGGCACCCAATAGCGGCCAGTGCGGAACAGGCGATCGAAGGCGCGGCAGGCGATGGTCAATTCCTCGCGGCTGTCGGCCGCCATGATCTTCTCGATCATGGCGTCGATGGCCGGACTGGCGACGCCCGCGAGATTGTACGAGCCCTTGGTGTTCGCGACCTGCGACGAGAAGAACGCGCGCATGGCATCGCCCGGCGTCGCCGACATGCTGAAACGCTGGATCGTCATGTCAAAGTCGAAATCCTCCACGCGCGAGCGATATTGCACGGCATCAACGAGGCGGAGGCTCGCCTCGATGCCGAGCGTCCCCAAGTTCTTGATATACGGCGCGTGATGCGGCTGGAGCGAGGGCTCCTCCGCCAGGAATTCAATCTTGAACACCTCTCCGCTCGGCAGCATTCGCTTGCCGTCTTTGATCGGAAAGCCGGCTTCGTTGAGCAGCTGCTGCGACTTGCGCAAGAGAGCCCGATCCTGCCCCGATCCGTCGGAAACCGGCGGCGCGAAGGACGCAGCGAACACCTCGTCGGGAACCTGACCGCGGAATGGCTCGAGCAGCTTCAGCTCTTCCGGCGACGGAGGGCCATTGCTAGCCATGAGATCGGAGTTCTGGAACGGTGACACCGTACGGGCATAGGCGCCGTACATGATGGTCTTGTTGGTCCATTCGAAGTCGAAAGCGTCGATCAGGGCCTCACGTACGCGGGGATCCCTGAATTTCTCGCGCCGGGTGTTGATGAACCAGCCCTGCGCGCCGGACGGCGTGTCGTCGGGCACGATCTCGAGCTTGACGCGGCCATCCTTCACCGCCGCGAAGTCGTATCGCGTCGCCCAGATGCGTGAGGTGAACTCTTCGCGGTAGAGATAGTTCTTGCCGGTAAACCCTTCGAAAGCGACGTCGCGGTCGCGATAGAACTCATAGCGCACGACATCGAAATTATAGGCACCGCGGCAGGGCGGCAGATCGGAAGCCCACCAGTCCTTCACCCGCTCATACTCGATATAGCGATTGACCTCGAACTTGCCGACCTTGTACGGACCGGAGCCCAGCGGGGTCTCCAGCGACGATTCATCGAACGGGCGAGACGCGTAGTAGGCCTTCGAGAAGATCGGCAGGCTCGCGGCATAGAGCGGCACGTCGCGCGCCCGGCCCTTGGCAAAGGTGACGACGAGCGTTGCATCGTCGACCGCCTCTGCGCTGACCATGTCGCGCAGCTGCACGAGGATCAGGGGATGTCCCTTGGTCTTCAGCGTCATCAGCGAAAATGCCGCATCATGCGCGGTGAGCTTCGTGCCGTCGTGGAATTTCGCCTCCGGCCGCATCGTGAAGCGGTAGACCAGCTTGTCCGGCGATATCTGCACGGATTTGGCGGCAAGCCCGTACATCGCATCAGGCTCGTCGTTCGCACGCACCATCAGCGGCGCGAAGGTCATGTCCATGCCTTGCGCGCCGTCGCCCTTCAGGATGAAGGCGTTGAGCGAGTTGAAGGTCTGGTAGGATTGGTTGTAGGCGCGCACCGACGGAATGAGCGAGAACGTCCCGCCCTTCGGCGCATCGACGTTGACGTAGTCGAAATGGTGGAAGTCGGCGGGATATTTGAGATCGCCGAACGCCGAGATACCGTGAGCCTCGATCCCCGCTTCCGATGCATGCGCTCCGCGCCACGGCTGCGCGCCCAGCGACATCCCGAGGGTGCCGCCGACACCGAGGGCCAGCACGTGGCGGCGTGACATCTGCGTCATGCGGGGAATGTCCTTCACGACTTCTTTGCGATCCGCGCCGCCTTCTCTGCGTCGTACCACCAGATGAACGGGAAGCCGGATTGGCCGTATTTGGGCATTTCCGTCGGCCGGCCGAAGCGATCCCAGCGTGCCGTACGCACCTTGTTATAAGTCCATTGCGGCACGACGTAATGATTCCACAGCAGCACGCGGTCGAGTGCCTTGGTGGCCGCGACGAGATCGTCGCGATCGGTAGCGTAGATGACCCGCTCGATCAGCTTGTCGATTGCGGGATTCTTGATGCCCGCAATGTTGCGCGAGCCGGCGATGTCAGCCGTCTTGGTCGACCAGAACTCGCGCTGCTCGTTGCCTGGCGACTGCGACTCGCCCCACGAGTTTGTGACGATGTCGAAATCCCACTCGCGCGTCCTGTTCTCGTACTGGGTCGGGTCGACCGTCCGCACGTTGACGGCAATGCCGAGCCGCTCCAGGGACGGCTTGTAGAACAGCGTGATCCGCTCGAAGCTCGGATCCGAATTCAGCAGTTCGAGCGTGAACTGCGCGCCGGTCTTGACGTCGGTCAGCTTGCGGTCGCGCACCTCGTAGCCGGCCTCCTTGAACAGGCGCAGCGCCTCGCGCAGATTGTCGCGCACGGCTTCCGGACTGCCGCCGACCGGATTGGTGTAGGCCGTGGTGAAGACTTCGGGCGGCACCTGGGTGCGGACGGTCTCGAGGATCTCGAGCTCCTTGCCCTGCGGCAAGCCGGTTGCCATGAGCTCGTCGATGCCGTCGAAATAGCTGCTGATGCGCTTGTACTGGCCGTAGAAGATCTGCTTGTTCATCTCCTCGAAGTCGAACGCGTAGTTAAGTGCACGCCGCACGCGGGGATCGCTGAACTTGCCGCGGCGCAGGTTCGGCACGAAAGCCTGCATCACACCTGAGCTGCGATTGGCGAATTCCTCGAGGATCACGCGCTTCTCACTCACGGCCGGGAAGTCGTAGGCGGTCGCCCAGTTCTTCGCACTGTTCTCGGTACGCCAGTCGACCTGGTCGGCCTTGAAGGCCTCGATCGCGACGGTAGCATCGCGGAAATATTCGTAGCGCAGCTCGTCGAAATTGTTGCGGCCGACATTGGCTGGCAAATCGCGGCCCCAATAATCCTTGACGCGCTCCATAGCGATCGACCGTCCGGCGACGAAATCCTTGATCTTGTAGGGACCGGAGCCGAGCGGCACCTCGAGCGTGGTGGCGGACACGTCCCGCTTGCGCCCCTGCGCGTCAGTCCCCTCCCACCAATGCTTCGGCAGGACGATGAGCTGCCCGACGATCTGCGGCAGCTCGCGATTTCCCGGCGCGTCGAACACGAACTTCACCTCGCGCTCGCTGACCTTCTCGGCCTTCACCACATGGCTGTAATAGGCCGAGTACATCGGATGGTGCTTCTTGAAGGACTCGAGCGAGAAGATCACGTCATCGGCGGTGACCGGCTTGCCGTCGTGCCATTTGGCCTGGGGCCGCAAGCGGTAGGTGACGAAGGAGAAATCGTCGGGGTGGCTGACGGCTTCGGCCAGCGCACCGTACTCGGTCGAGACCTCGTCGAGCGACTGCGTGAGGAGTGATTCATAGATGAAAGCGACGGCGCCGGCGACCTGGCCCTTCACACCCGATACCACGATGTTGAGGTTGTCAAAGGTGCCGACGGCGATCTGGCGCGCGACGCCGCCCTTGGGCGCTTCCGGATTGACGTAGTCGAAGCGCTTGAAATCTGCGGGGTACTTGACCTTTCCGAACAGCGACAAGGCATGGCGCCAAGGAAGCTCATTCGCCGATTGCGCCTCGGCACTGCCGACGACGGAAAGGCCCGCTACGGAACCGAGGGCGGGGAGCGCTGCGGCCGCAGTGCCGGTGAGCAGGAGATCACGTCGGGTTATGGCCAAATCAACATTCCTGTCTTGAAGGAGGCTACTCCTTTAAGTTCCCAATATAGGCGAGGTTTCGACCGAATATGTTGCTTTTTCCTCATCTTGGAAGGCCGGACGGCCCGTCGGATGCGGCCAAACGCCCCGATAAACTCACCGCGAGGCCCGGATAAGGAAACGGCCAGGCTTTTCAGCCTGGCCGCATGTTCCAAGATCGGGTTCTTGAGGCTTACTTCGACGCGGTCGGCAGTGGCTGAGGATGCTCTGACAGCGAATTCAGATAGGCAATGACGTCGGCGCGCTCGGAATCCTTGGCGATACCGGCGAAGCCCATCGCAGTGCCCGGGATGAAGCCCTTCGGATTGGCGATGAACTTGTTCAGGTCGTCGAATGTCCAGGTACCGCCCTTGCCCTTCATGGCAGCGGAGAAATTGAAGCCGCCGCGGCCCTCACCCCTCTTCTCGCCGACGACGCCATAGAGGTTCGGACCGACGCGATTCGGGCCACCCTTCTCGAAAGTGTGGCAGGCACCGCACTTCTTGGCGGCCGCCGCGCCCTTTTCGACGGAGGCGGTCTGGAGCAACTTTTCGATCGGCTCGGAGGCCGCGGCGGCAGCGCCGCCTTCCTTGCCGTGGCCGGCGTCTTCCTTCACGGCGATCTCGAAGCCGGGCTTTTCCGGCATCTTGGGCGAGAAAAGAGCCTGGGCGGTAAAGCTGGTCACCAAGAGAAAGAGACAGGTACCAAGCACGGCACCCATGATTTTATTGAGTTCGAAAGAGTCCATTTCCGGCCAGGCCCCACACCGCAAGAAGGATCGAGCGGCCGGGCGGCCGCCAGGACGAGCCTCGGGAGAATCAAACGTTCCTTATCGTTTCCCCGAGTTTTGCCATTGAGATATCGGTTTGCCCGGGGTCTGGCAACCCGTATAAGCGACCCGGCTTTCGGCCGTCCCCGCTCCATTTCTCGGCGCGGAAAACGCCCCGTTTTCAGGCTCTTGACCTCAGATCTCTAGACCCAATGATCGATCCTCGCATCCTGGTGCTGATCCCGGCCCGCATGGCCGCCACCCGCCTGCCCGGCAAGCCACTCGCCGACATCGCGGGATTGCCGATGATCGTGCACGTGCTGCGCCGCGCCGAGGCCGCAGGTATAGGCCGGGTCGCGGTCGCGACCGATACGCCCGAGATCGCTGCGGTCGTGACGGCCCATGGCGGCGAGGCCGTGATGACCAGCCCCACACACCCCTCCGGCTCCGACCGCATCCACGAGGCCATGCAGAAGCTCGATCCGGACGGCAAGGCGGAGATCGTGGTCAATCTGCAGGGGGATTTCCCGACGATCACGATCGGCAACATCCGCGAGGTGCTGCCGCCCCTGCAAGACCCGGCCGTGGACATCGCGACACTGGCCTCGCAGATCCACACCGAGGAGGAGGACCTCGCCCCGAGCGTCGTGAAGGCGATCGGAACCTCGCTCGGCGGCAGGCGCATGCGTGCACTTTATTTCACTCGCGCGACCGCGCCGACCGGCGACGGACCGCGTTACCACCATATCGGCCTCTACGCCTATCGCCGCGCGGCGCTGGAGCGTTACGTTTCGCTGCCACCCTCGCCGCTGGAATTGCAGGAGAAGCTCGAACAGCTCCGGGCGCTCGAGGCGGGAATGCGCATCGACTTCACCATCGTCGACACCGTACCCCGCGGGGTCGACACGCCTGCGGACCTGGAAACCGCCCGCAGCATCCTTTCCAAATCCTGAGCCGCTGTTACAAGGCCGACCCAGGAGCATTTTTAAGACATGAGCAAGATGAAGATCGCATTCCAGGGCGAGCCCGGGGCCAATTCCCACATCGCCATCGTCGAGGCCTATCCCGACGCCGAGCCGATGCCCTGCGCCACCTTCGAAGACGCGCTGTCGGCGATCTCCTCCGGCGAGGCCGATCTCGGCATGATCCCGATCGAGAACTCGGTCGCCGGCCGCGTCGCCGACATCCATCATCTCTTGCCGGCCTCCGGCCTCTTCATCGTCGGTGAATGGTTTTTGCCCGTCCGGCATCAGTTGATGGCGGTGAAGGGCACCAAGCTCGACGACATCAAGAGCGTCGAGAGCCATGTGCATGCGCTCGGCCAGTGCCGGCGCATCATCCGCAAGCTCGGCATCAAGCCCATCGTGCATGCCGACACCGCCGGCAGTGCTCGTGACATCTCCGAGCGCAAGGACAAGACGGTGGCCGCGATCGCCTCCCGCCTCGCCGCCAAGATCTACGGCCTCGACATCCTCGCCGAGGACATCGAGGACGAGGCGCACAACACCACGCGTTTCGTGGTGCTGGCGCGCGAGCCGAAATGGGCCGCGCAAGGCTCCGGCCCGCTGGTCACGACTTTTGTGTTCCGGGTGCGCAATTTGCCGGCCGCGCTCTACAAGGCGCTCGGCGGCTTTGCCACCAACGGCGTCAACATGACCAAGCTCGAGAGCTACATGGTCGACGGCAATTTCTTCGCCACGCAGTTCTACGCCGACGTCGACGGCCACCCCGATGACAAGGGCCTCGCCTTCGCGATCGAGGAGCTGAAATTCTTCTCGCGCGAATTCCGCATCGTCGGTGTGTATCCCGGCCACCCCTTCCGCGCCACGTTCAACGAGGCGCAGCAGGATTGATCTCGTGTCCCGGACGCGCAATGCGCGGGCCGGGACCCAGCCACGCGACCCGGGGCTGCGATGGGCCCCGGCTCTGCAGCGCATCGCTGAAAAGAGCGTTGCGCTGCGTCCGGGGCACACGGCAGCTCCTATACGGCCGCCGGCTTCACCAACCCGAACGCCTCCGCGAGCAGCGAATACGACTTCTTCCGCGCCTCGTGATCGTACACCGCCGTGATCACCATCAACTCGTCCGGCTTGCTCGCGTCGATCAGCGGCTGCAGTTTCTTCTGCACCGTCGCGGGGCTGCCGACGAACAGGCGGGAGCGATTGCGGAGGATCGAGGTGCGCTCGGAGTCGGAGTAAGGATAGGCCACCGCCTCCTCGACGCTCGGCAGCGGCAGATATTGACCACGGTCGCGGCGCAGCCGGTTGAGGTCGAACGAGCTGGCGAGCCGTTCGGCCTCCTCGTCGGTATCGGCGGCGATGACGGCGATCGCGAGGATCGCGTGGGGCGTCGCACGCCAGGCCGAGGGCTGGAAGCGGTTGCGATAATGCACCATCGCATCGACCGCATCGTGGGACGCAAAATGATGCGCGAAGGCGAAGCCCATGCCGACCTGTGCGGCGAGCTCCGAGGAATAATCGCTGGAGCCGAGCAGCCAGACCGGCGGCAGTTTGGTGTCGTCGGGCATGGCGACGACGTTGTTGTAGGGATGCCCTGCGGGAAATTCGCGGGTCTCCCACAGAATCAGTTCGTGCAGCCGCTCCAGGAAATCGTCGCCCTCGCGGCGATCAAGTCGGCTGCGGAGCGCATAAGCGGTCGCTCCGTCGGTGCCGGGCGCCCGGCCGAGGCCGAGGTCGATGCGGCCGGGAAACAGCGCCTCCAGCATCTTGAAGCGCTCGGCCACCACCAGCGGCGCGTGATTGGGCAGCATCACCCCGCCGGAGCCGACGCGGATATGCTTCGTCACCGCCGCGATCTGGCCGATCATGACGTCGGGGGCTGGGCTCGCGACCGAGGCGAGGTTGTGGTGCTCGGCGAGCCAGTACCGGACATAGCCGAGGCCATCGACATGGCGCGCCAGGTCGATGCTGTTGCGCAGCGCCGCGGCGGGCTTGGTGCCTGTGGTGACGACGGAGAGATCGAGGACGGAGAGCGGGATCATGGCGCGCTAACCTAGTGGAGGGCCGCGCGGCGACAATGGGGCGGCTGCGCAGATCTGACGTGTGCAGGCCGCGAGCCCGCGCACCGGACCGAACCGAGATGGTGGGCTAAAGGTAACCCTAGCAACATTGATTCCATTCTGCCCACCTACGCTGCCTGCCTCAGACAACCATCAAAACCTCTATAACTCTTTGAAATAAGCAAATTATTATGAGGATACCGGCATCCCACTCAAACCGGTGGACGTTCAATAATTCAGCCATTGCTGGCAGAAGTGGGCCATTTCCCATCATTGATGGGCTGTCGATCAAACCGCCTTTGCCCTATCATAAGCTTTCCCAAGCTAGACCTGACCGTCGGCCGCCAGGATCTGGCGGCACATCTGGAGCGAGTGGTGCCATGACCGATCTGACGATTCCTGCCCGAGCCGACGGGCAAGACGGGCACCTGAAGCGGCCAGCGATCTCCTTCGAGTTCTTTCCGCCCAAGACGGAAGATATGGAGCGCAATCTCTGGGAGACCATCAACCGGCTCGCCCCGCTCGACCCGAAATTCGTCTCGGTGACCTATGGCGCCGGCGGCTCGACCCGCGAGCGCACCCATTCGACCATCGCCCGCATCCTGAAGGAGACCGCGCTGCTGCCGGCGGCGCATCTGACCTGCGTCGGCGCCTCGCGCGGCGAGATCGACGAGATCGTCGATCGCTATCACGAGGTCGGTGTCCGCCACATCGTCGCCTTGCGCGGTGATCCCGCCGGCGGCATCGGCACGCCCTATGCCAGTCATCCCGACGGCTATCAGAGCTCCCCCGAGCTCATCGCCGGCATCAAGAAGCGGCACGGCGACATCGAAGTGTCGGTCTCGGCCTATCCCGAGAAGCATCCTGAAGCGCGCGACTTCAATGACGACATCGACACGCTGCAGGCCAAGGTTGACGCCGGCGCGACGCGTGCGATCACCCAAGTATTCTTCGACAACGACCTCTACTTCCGCTATCTCGACCGCGTGCGGGCGCGCGGCATCGACATCCCGATCGTGCCGGGCATCATGCCCATGCACAATTTCAAGCAGGCGAGAGCCTTCGTCACCCGCGCCGGCACCACCGTGCCGGACTGGTTCGCCGCGAAATTCGAAGGCCTCGATGACGACGCCGAGACTCGCAAGCTGGTGGCCGCAACCGTCGCGGCCGGCCAGGTCCAGAAGCTCGCCAAGCACGGCGTCGACACCTTCCATTTCTACACCATGAACCGCGCCGATCTCGTGTTCGCGATCAGCCATTTGCTCGGCATCCGTGCCAAGAGCGCTCAGAAGGCTGCGTAAGAGAAAATGACCGTACCCGTTTCCGCCAAGCGAACTGCCCTGCTCAACGCCGCGCGCGAGCGAATTCTGGTGCTCGATGGCGCCATGGGCACGATGATTCAGAACCTGCAGTTCGACGAGACCGCCTTCCGCGGCGAGCGCTTCAAGGACTTCCATCGCGACCTGCGCGGCAACAACGATTTGTTGATCCTGACCCAGCCGCAGGCGATCGAGGACATTCACGCGGCGTATTTGCGCGCGGGAGCCGACATCGTCGCGACCAATACCTTCTCCACGACCTCGATCGCGCAGGCCGATTATGACCTCATCGACATCGTCTACGAGATGGCGCGCGAAGGCGCCCGCCTCGCCGGCAATGCCGCGCGGCGCGTCGAGGCGGAGGACGGCAAGCCGCGTTTCGTCGCGGGCGCCATCGGCCCGACCAACCGCACCGCCTCGATCTCTCCCGACGTGTCCAATCCCGGCTACCGCGCCGTCACCTTCGACGATCTGCGCAAATCCTATGGCGAGCAGATCCGTGGCATGCTCGACGGCGGCGTCGACCTGCTGCTGGTCGAGACCATCTTCGACACGCTGAACGCCAAGGCGGCGCTCTATGCGATCGCCGAGATCACCGAAGAACGCGGCATCGACATGCCCGTGATGGTGTCGGGCACCATCACCGACAAATCCGGCCGCCTGCTCTCGGGCCAGATGCCGGAAGCGTTCTGGCATTCGGTGCGGCACGCAAAACCCGTCACCATCGGCTTCAACTGCGCGCTCGGCGCAGAAGATCTGCGCGCGCATATCGCCGATATCGGTCGTGTCGCCGACACGCTGTTGTGTGCCTATCCAAACGCCGGCCTGCCCAACGAGTTCGGCCAGTATGACGAGACGCCGGAATACATGGCGCGCCTCGTCGGCGAGTTCGCGCGCGACGGCCTCGTCAACATCGTCGGCGGCTGCTGCGGCACCACGCCGGACCATATCGCGGCGATCGCCGCTGCGGTCGCCCCGCACAAGCCGCGCATCGTGCCGGAGATCGCATCGCGCCTGCGGCTCTCCGGCCTCGAGCCCTTCATCCTGACCGACGCAATCCCGTTCGTGAACGTCGGCGAGCGCACCAACGTCACGGGCTCCGCCCGTTTCCGCAAGCTGATCACCGCCGGCGACTACACGGCGGCACTGCAGGTCGCGCGCGACCAGGTCGAGAACGGCGCAGTAGTTATCGACGTCAACATGGACGAGGGCCTGCTCGACTCTGAAGCCGCGATGGTGACGTTCCTCAACCTCGTCGCCGCCGAGCCCGACATCGCCCGCATCCCCGTGATGGTAGACTCCTCCAAGTTCTCGGTGATCGAGGCCGGCCTGAAGTGCGTGCAGGGCAAGCCGGTCGTCAACTCGATCTCGATGAAGGAAGGCGAGGAGAAGTTCATTCACGAGGCCAAGATCGCCCGCCGTCATGGCGCGGCTGTCGTCGTGATGGCGTTCGACGAGGTCGGCCAGGCCGATACGTTCGCGCGCAAGACCGAGATCTGCAAGCGCGCCTACGACATCCTGGTGAACAAGGTCGGCTTCCCGCCTGAAGACATCATCTTCGATCCCAACGTCTTCGCGATCGCGACCGGCATCGAGGAGCACAACAATTACGGCGTCGACTTCATCGAGGCGACGCGCTGGATCCGCCGGAACCTGCCTGGCGCGCACATCTCGGGCGGCGTCTCCAATCTGTCGTTCTCGTTCCGCGGCAACGAGCCGGTGCGCGAGGCCATGCACTCGGTGTTCCTGTATCACGCCATCAAGGCGGGCATGGACATGGGCATCGTCAATGCCGGCCAGATGATCGTCTATGACGACATCGATCCTGAGCTGCGGCAGGTGTGCGAGGACGTCGTCCTCAACCGCGATCCGGGCGCGTCCGAGCGCCTGCTGGCGCTGGCCGAGAAATTCCGCGGCAACAAGACCCAGGCCAAGGAGGCCGATCTCGCCTGGCGCGAATGGCCGGTGGAAAAGCGGCTGTCGCATTCGCTGGTGCATGGAATCACCGAGTTCATCGAGCAGGACACCGAAGAGGCGCGCAAGCAGTCCTCGCGTCCGCTCGACGTGATCGAGGGCCCGCTGATGGCCGGCATGAACGTGGTCGGCGACCTCTTCGGCGACGGCAAGATGTTCCTGCCGCAGGTGGTGAAATCTGCCCGCGTGATGAAGCAGGCGGTGGCCTGGCTGATGCCGTTCATGGAAGAAGAGAAGGCGCGCAACCTCGCCAACGGCGTCGGCACGGAGGGCTCCTCGTCCGCCGGCAAGATCGTGCTCGCGACCGTGAAGGGCGACGTCCACGACATCGGCAAGAACATCGTCGGCATCGTGCTCCAGTGCAACAATTTCGAGGTCATCGACCTCGGCGTGATGGTGCCCGCCGCCAAGATCGTCGAGACCGTGAAGGCGGAGAAGGCCGACATCGTCGGTCTCTCCGGCCTGATCACGCCCTCACTCGATGAGATGGCGTTCTTCGCCGGCGAATTGCAGCGCGAGGGCCTCAAGCTGCCGCTGCTGATCGGCGGCGCCACCACGAGCCGCGTGCATACCGCCGTCAAGATTGACCCGAGCTATCGCGCCGGCCCCGTCGTGCATGTCAACGACGCCAGCCGCGCCGTCGGCGTTGCGTCCTCGCTGCTCTCGCCCGAGAAGCGCGACGCCTATGCCGCCGAGGTACGCGCCGAATACGCCAAGATCTCGGACGCGCATCTGCGCGCGCAGGCCGACAAGAAGCGGCTGAAGCTGGAAGCCGCCCGCGCCAATCGCGTGCCGGTGGACTTTGCCAAGAACAAGCCGGTGAAGCCGACCTTCCTCGGCATCCGCAGCTTCGACGACTACGACCTCGCCGAGCTGGTCGATTGCATCGACTGGACGCCGTTCTTCCAGACCTGGGAGCTCGCGGGGCGCTTCCCCGCCATCCTCGACGACGCCAAGGTCGGCGAGGTCGCGCGCTCGCTCTACGATGACGCGCGCAAGATGCTCGACACCATCGTCAAGGAAAAATGGTTCCGGGCGCGCGCGACGATCGGCTTCTGGCCGGCGAACGCCGAAGGCGACGACATCGCGGTCTATGCCGATGAGAGCCGCACGAAGAAGATCGCGACGCTGCACACGCTGCGCCAACAGCTCGAGAAGCGCGCGGGCCGCTTCAACGCGGCGCTCGCCGACTTCGTCGCGCCCGCGGGCGTGCCCGATTATGTCGGCGGCTTCGTCGTCACCGCCGGCATCGGCGAGGACGCGGTCGCCGATCGCTTCAAGATGGCCAATGACGACTACTCCTCGATCCTGTGCAAGGCGCTGGCCGATCGGCTCGCCGAAGCCTTCGCCGAGCGCATGCATGCGCGCGTGCGCCGCGAGTTCTGGGCTTACGCGCCCGACGAGGCGCTCTCCAACGACGAGCTCATCCTCGAGAAGTATCAGGGCATCCGCCCCGCGCCGGGCTATCCTGCGCAGCCCGACCACACCGAGAAGGCGACGCTGTTCGAGCTGCTCGATGCGGAAGCGACCTGCGGCGTGAAGCTGACCGAGAGCTTTGCGATGTGGCCAGGCTCCAGCGTGTCCGGGCTCTATTTCGCCAGCCCCGAGAGCTATTATTTCGGCGTCGGCAAGATCGAGCGCGACCAGGTCGAGGACTACGCCGCGCGCAAGGGCATGAGCGTCGCGGAAGCCGAGCGCTGGCTCGCGCCGGTGCTGAACTACATCCCGTCGCGAGAGGACAGTGACAAGGCCTTTGCGGCAACGGCGGCGAACGACGAGACGTCGAAGGATCTCGCCTCGCATCCGCCGGGCTGCACCTGCGCGGTGCATCTGGTCTGGCAGAAGAAGCGCGCGGGCGCGGGATAGGCCCCGCTCTGGCTACAAAACCAAAAATCTGAAAAACAACCCCATGCACAGTAGCGATGGGGTTGAAAAGATTGAGCGATTTCGGGCCCCCGAGGCCGCATTTGCAGCGTCGGGCAAAACACCTGTAATATTCCATCATCGCCCGCCGCGTCAGCACTCCGTCAGATGCCACATGCTCCGATCTCGTGTACCGGATGGGATACGACAAACATCCGGCCGGCGCGCGGGAGGGCGGCATTCGTAATCATCTGAAAATCCTGGGCTCCTGCCTCGTGATGATTGGCGGGATCTTCGTCTTGCATCATGCCGTCCCGCTCGATGCGGCGGTGGCCGAGGTTGCGCAGCAACCGTCCAAGTCAAATGATGCCAGCGGAACCATGCAAACCGTCACAAAGCTCCTCGCCCAACCCCGCTCGCCGTCGCGCGATGACCAGCTCTATTTGGCCGCGGTAGCCCTGTTCAAGGCGATCGAGGCAGGCAAGGCGCCGGTCGAGAGTCGCGACACGCTGGCAAGGGCGCTGCATGAGGTCGCGCTCGGCGGGCACGCCAACGCCTGGGTCGACTATGGCCGCTGCCTCTGGAACGGCTGGGGCGTGCCGCGCGATCGCGACGCGGCGATCGCTGCCTACAAACGCGCGGCCGAACTCGGCTCGGATTACGGCGCCTATCTCACCGCCTATAATCTCTATTGGACGTTCAGGAAATATGACGACGCCTATGCTTACGCGCAGAAAGCGCTTGCAGGCGACGACCCCGATGGCGCCGTGCGCTACCTGCTGGGGCTGATGGCCTACAACGGTCGCGGCCAACCGAAGGACGTGGCCAAGAGCCTTGCATTGCATCTCGAAGCGGCGAAGCGCGGCAACGCCGATGCCTATTTCGAGCTGTTCGTCTATGCGATGCAAGGCATCGGGGACCGCGACAAGGCAGTGTTCTACCTGAAGCAGGCCGGACAACGCGACCAGCCGCGCGCCTCCGCCAATCTCGGCGCGCTCCATGCCACCGGGCAATTGCCCGGCATCGAGAAGGATCTCGGTGAGTCCATCCGCTGGTACAAGCGCGCCGCCGATCTCGGCGTCGGCCGCGCCGCCGCAGCGCTCGGCGTGATGGCGACGCGCGGCGAAGGGATGGCGAAGGACCCGGATGCCGCGGAGGCGTACTTCCATCGTGCCGAGGATCTGGGGTTTGAACTGGACGAGTATCTGCGGACGAACGGCGTGACGCGGAGGAAGTAGTCGCCCCCGTCATTCCGAGGGGCGCCAAAGCGCGAACTCTGGATGACGGACTAAAGCGCGATGAATCGTCGTCTCACTTTGGCTTGCTGCTTAAGTGTGATCTTTTCGAAAGACCGCTTCGCACTTTTCCGGCTCATGGTCTAGGAAACCCAAGCCCCAGCCGCGATCCCCATCCTCCCCTGGAGGGAGAGGATCGGTGCGCACGCAGCGTAGCGGAATGCGGACCGAGGTGGGGTGACGGTCCCTCCGCATTCAACAGCGCCCGTGTTGAGAGATCACCCCACCCCGCTCGCGCTTCGCGCGATCGACCCTCCCCCTCCAGGGGAGGGTAAGTGCGCATCACCCCTTCGGCGGGGACAGCGGCTGCACGATCTCCCTGAACGGCGCGAGAGCTTCGCAGCGCTCGGCATGCGCAGCCAGCGCCGGGTAACGCGACGTGTCGAACAGCTGCGGATGCGCCTCGCGGGTGAAGCGGACGACGCAGGCCACCGCGATGTCGGCGTGGCCGATGCGGCCGCCCAGCCAGTACGGCGTCGTCACCTTGGCGCGCTCGGCCTCCAGCACTTTCAGCACGTCGCCAATCTGCGCCTGGCAACGCTCGACCCACAGCGCGAGCTGCTCCTTCCGCAGCACGCGCTCATAGAGCAGGCTCACCGCCTTGTCGCCGAGACCGGAAGCGAGCGCGCAGATGCGCAAATGCTTCCGCCGCTCAGTGCCGCTGCGCGGCAGCATCGCCTTCTCTGGCCCGACAAGTTCGTCGAGATAATCCAAAATCACCGTGCTCTCGATCAGCGCCTCGCCGTCGTCGAGCACCAGCGTCGGCACCCGCCGCAGCGGATTATAGGGCGCGATCTGGTCGGCATCGCCGAAGGTCGACCACGGCTTGTGGTCGAGGGCGAGCCCATAAAGCCGCAGCGCAATCGCGACGCGGCGGACGAAGGGGGAATCATATTGGCCGATCAGGAACATGGTTCTTGCTCTTCCAAGCGGTTGGACACGGCGGGGCCGTCCAGTCTCCACGACCTGATCGGCGCGGCGCAAGAAATATCTCGGTAATGGAGCATTGCACCGGCTGCAACGTCGCCCGCGATGGCGCTGCGCGCTCAGAGGCCGTCCTGGATCGAGCGCTTGATGGCGGCAATCGCGGTCTCGTTGCGCTTGTACATCGTCCACTGCTTGATGCGCTTGGCGCGCACCAGCTTGGCGGCGGTCAGCACCCGCATGTGCTCGCTCACCGTCGGCGCGCTGACGCCGAGCTTTTCGGCGATCAGCAATCCGCAGACGCCGTCCTCGACCAGGTCGCCATCGGCCTGCTCGCGAAAATGCTTCCGCGGATCCCGCAGCCATTCCAGGATCTGCAGGCGACGTTCGTTGGCGAGCGCGCGCAGGGCGACGGCAAACTTCATTTAGTTATTTTGCTAATTACCTAATTGATGTCAACTCTCCGATGCGCTATTCTGGACGGCATCATGACAGCGACAATGGACATCACACGGGAGCGGATCGCGGCGACCGAAGCGGTCATCCGTCCGCATATCAGGCGCACGCCCCTTCTTCGGGCCGATCTCGCCGATTTCGGCCTGCCCGCGGCGCCCCTCACGTTCAAGCTCGAAATGCTGCAGCATTCGGGATCGTTCAAGGCGCGCGGCGCCTTCGCCAATCTGTTGCTGCGGCAGGTGCCGCAGGCCGGTGTCGTCGCCGCATCCGGCGGCAACCACGGCGCGGCCGTCGCCTATGCGGCGCAGCGGCTCGGCATCCCCGCCACGATCTTCGTGCCTGACATCACCTCACCTGCCAAGGCCGAGCGGATCAGGGGTTATGGCGCCAAGCTCGTGATCGCGGGCAACCGCTACGCCGATGCGCTCGCCGCGAGCGAGACGCATGTCGCGCAGACCGGCGCGCTTGCCGTCCATGCCTACGACCAGGCCGAAACCCTGCTTGGCCAGGGCAGCGTCGGACTGGAGCTGGAGCAGGACGCGCCCGACATCGACACACTGCTGGTAGCGGTCGGCGGCGGCGGGCTGATCGGCGGCATTGCGGCGTGGTTCGCGGGAAGGACGCGCATCGTCGCGGTCGAGCCGGAGCAATCGCCGACCCTGCACACGGCGTTTGAAGCGGGTGCTCCGGTCGATGCGCCTGCCGGCGGTCTCGCCGCCGACAGCCTTGCGCCGCGGCGCGTCGGCGAATTGATGTTTCCGATCGCGCGCGCTCATGTGGAGCGCGTCGTCCTCGTCAGCGACGCTGCGATCCGGCAGGCCCAGGCCGCCCTGTGGTCGCGCTTGTGCCTCGTCGCCGAGCCCGGCGGCGCGGCCGCCTTTGCCGCGGTGCTCTCCGGCCGCTATCGTCCCGCGACCGGTGAACGCGTCGCGGTTCTGGTCTGCGGCGCCAACACCAATGCGGTGAATTTCGATAGCTGAGTGGGAGTGACATGACGGCGCCACGCGGACTGATCCTGATATCGATCCTGCTGCCGATGATCGGGGCCGCCCACGCCCAGGATCGCCCGATCGGCTTTCTGACACCGTCGAAGAACATCGTCTGCCAGTTCTTCACCGATAACGAACAGGGTGTGCTCCGCTGCGACATCATGAACATGGAGAGCCGCCCGCGCCGTCCGGCCGATTGCGAGCTCGACTGGGGCCGTGCCTTCGAGATGAGCGCGAAGGGAGCCGCGGGGCGCATCTGCGCCGGTGACACCGTGATGGACGCCTCGCTGCCGGTGCTGGCCTATGGCGAGGTGTGGCAGCGCGGAGGATTCACGTGCCGGTCGGAGCAGACGGGGTTGACATGTTTCAACGCGATGCAGCGGGGGTTTTCGCTGGCGCGGGCAGAACAGAGGTTGTTTTGAGGAGTAGCTGCATGGAGTGCAGCGGAATACGGGGACCCCGTCCCGGATTGCGCTGCGCTCCATCCGGGCTACAAGTGCTGCCACAAGTTCAGCCGTCATCCTGAGGCGCGAGCCTTGCGATGCGCGAGCAGCGCGAGGGGAGCCTCGAAGGATGGGCCACGGGCGCTTGCGGCCCATCCTTGCGCGCAAGAGCGCGCACCTCAGGATGACGACGAAGCGTGTGGCAGCGGACGATCTTAGCCGACATGAGCAAAGCGAGATGCGGTGAGGCTCGCCTGATTGCGTTCGCCTCCGACCGGCAGCGGGCCAGCCGCTCATCTGGGTTACGCTCGCTCGCGCATTACTCAATGATCGGCACATGCTTCGCCGCCGTCCGCGGCGCCGTGCCGTCGAGGCGTGGATCGTCGGCGATTTCGATCTGGCGGCGGAAGGGGCGGAAGCCGGAGCGCTGGTAAAACGCGACGGCGGATGGATGATCGAGCGTGCAGGTGTGCACCCAGACGCGGCGGACGTCCCGCGACCAGGCGCGCTCCAGCGCGCGGTTCATCAGGAAGCGCGCGGCGCCAGTGCCGATCAGGGGTGCGGTGACGCCGAAATAGACCAGCTCGCATTGGCCGGACTCGCGGAAGTCGAGCTCGAGCAGGCCTTCATCGCGGCCGTGCGCGACCAGTGCGTAGACCTCGATATCAGGCGCGAGGATGGTTGCGGCGAGCTCGGTGTCGGTCATGCGGGCGCGCGAGAACCACAGCCAGTCCTCGCCGACGCGGCGGAAGAGATCGCGGTACCAAGGAAGCGTGGGGGTATCGACCTTGCGCAGGGTCCAGACGCCGGGGGGATCGTCGCGGCGCGCGGGCGGCGCGGTCATCTCCAGATGGGTGACGACGGCGGCGATCTTGCCAGCAGGCACATCGGAATAGCCGTCGGGGAGGATCATTCTTTGTTACCTGGCTTCAAAGCGCGAGACTGCAGAGCTTACGCTGAACACTTCATCGTCGTCCCGGACAAGCGCGCCTTAAGTGCGCGCTGATCCGGGACCTCCGCGCGAGCGCTTGCGCTCGTCGCGATAACCACAGGAAGTGGTTTGGCGACGATCGATCGTTCGGGATTGGCTCCGCCTGCCATCGACAGACCTCGCGGTATGGGTCCCTGCGCCCGTGCGCAATTGCGCACTAGGCAGGGACGACAATTTGGATGGTGGCGTATCAGCCCTCCCCCTCATCGCTCGCCAGCACGCCCTTCACCGCCCTCGCCCAGCCCGCGAGCTTCCGCTCACGCGTCGCCTGGCTCATGTTCGGCTTGAAGCGGTGCTCGAGGCGCCAGTTGTCGGCGAATTTGGTCGGCTCGGGATAGACGCCGGCCTGGAGGCCGGCGAGGTAGGCGGCGCCCAGCGCTGTCGTCTCCTGGATCACGGGGCGATCGACCGGCGCGTCCAGCAAATCCGCGAGGCGCTGCATGGTCCAGTCGGAGGCGGTCATGCCGCCGTCGACGCGGAGCACGACGCTGGCGGTTTCCGAGCTTGGCCAGTCGGCGCGCATCGCGGCCCAGAGGTCAAAAGTCTGGTAGCAGACGCTTTCGAGCGCGGCATGGGCAAGCTCCGCGGGGCCGGTGTTGCGGGTGAGGCCGAACAGGGCGCCGCGAACGCGCGGATTCCAATAGGGCGCGCCCATGCCGACGAAGGCCGGAACGAGATAGACGCTCTGCATGGAGTCGGACTGATCCGCGAGAGGTCCGGTCTCGGCGGCATGCTTGATGATGCCGAGGCCGTCGCGCAGCCATTGCACCGCTGAGCCGGCGACGAAGATCGAGCCTTCGAGCGCGTAAGTGCGTTTGCCATCGAGCTGGTAGGCGACGGTGGTGAGCAGCTTGTTCTTGGAGACGACCGGCGTGGTGCCGGTGTTGAGCAGCGCGAAGCAACCCGTGCCGTAGGTCGACTTCATCATGCCCGGGCGGAAGCAGGCCTGGCCGATGGTGGCGGCCTGCTGGTCGCCGGCAATGCCCGAGATGGCAATGGCACCGCCGAACAGATCGGGCGTGCTCTCGCCGAAGCGGGCGGAAGAATCCTTCACCTCGGGCAGCATCGAGCGCGGCACGCCGATGATCTCCAGCAGTTCGTCGTCCCATTGGCCGGTGTGGATGTTGAACAGCAGCGTGCGCGAGGCGTTGGTGGCGTCGGTGGCGTGCACCTTGCCGCCGGTGAGCCGCCAGAGCAGATAGCAATCGACGGTGCCAAACATCAATTCGCCGCGCGCGGCGCGGGCGCGGGCGCCGGGGACGTGGTCGAGGATCCAGGCGACCTTGGTGCCGGAGAAATAGGGATCGATGATCAGCCCGGTCTTCTGCGAGATCACGGGCTCGCGGCCGTCGGCCTTGAGTTTGGCACAGATGTCGGCGGTGCGGCGGTCCTGCCAGACGATGGCGCGATGCACGGCCTGCCCGGTGGCGCGGTCCCACACCACAGTGGTCTCGCGTTGATTGGTGATGCCGATCGCCGCGATGTCCTTCGCGGTGATGCCGGCCTGCTCGATCGCCTCGCGGCAGACCATCACCGTCGAGGTCCAGATGTCCTCGGGCTCGTGCTCGACCCAGCCCGAGGCCGGAAAATGTTGCGGAAACTCCTGCTGCGCCTTCGCCGCGATGGATATGTCGCCGCGAAACACGATGGCGCGCGAAGAGGTGGTGCCCTGGTCGATGGCGAGGACGAAAGACATGGCGGCTTACCCTGGCGTTTAGCTTGGCGTTTCCCTGGAGGGAGTGATTGTGTCGCGCCAAAGGGAGCGGATTGGAGGCGGAAGGTCAAGGTTGGTCTCGCTTACCCTCCCCTTGTGGGCAGGGGAATCGCATATGGGTTTTGTCTAGCTATTGCATTGGAAGGCAAGACGGATTCTGAAGACGACTCCCGGAAGACGGAGGG
>NZ_JACIHD010000025.1:0-85019 GCF_014198235.1 Bradyrhizobium sp. ERR14
GCAGAAGACCCTGCAACCCCTCGACAACCCGTTCGGCACGAGGTTGTCACCCATCTCTTAGGTACGATCCGTTACCCATCTCTTCGGGCCGGACAAAAAATCGGTGGCGGAGAGAGTGGGATTCGAACCCACGGTACGGTTTCCCGCACACACGCTTTCCAAGCGTGCGCCTTAAGCCACTCGGCCATCTCTCCGGAGCGCCCTCTCTTGAAGGGACGCCGATGATTTTGCAAGAGACCGCGGGGAAATCGGGTGAATTTTCCGTAAGATGTTGTATTTACGGGATAATATCTGACACGGCAGATGTCATGACCCGCCTGCCGGCTGAACCGGTGACGGGTTTGGCGCGACGATTCACGTAAGAACAGCAAACACGACCGGGGACGCCATGACCATCCGAAGCACCATCGCCGCCGTCGGCCTGATTTCGGCCCTTGGCTCCGCCTTCGCCGTGCCCGCCGCCGCGCAGGTCTGCACCCGGCAAGGCGTCGATGTCAGCTGCGATGACGGCCGGCGCGGGGTGCTGTCGGGCGATGCCATCATCTGGCCGGACGGCACGCGCTCGAGCGCTTCGCCGCATCCGAGCGTGAGCATCGGCAACAAGAGCTCGGTGCATGTCGGGCCCGGCGTGTTCGTCGGCCAGGGCAAGGGCATGGTGCCGATGGACGATCCGAACGCGCCGAACAAGCGGCAATGCGCGATCCTGGATGGGGTGTCGTATTGTTATTGATGTCCTCTTTCCTTCTCCCCTTGTTGCGGGTGAAGGTGGCGCGAAGCGCCGGATGAGGGGTGTGCATCAACGAAGTATGCTTCGGAAGATTTACGCGAGAGAGAAACCCCTCACCCGTCTCGCCGCATATGCGGCGAGCCACCCTCTCCCGCAAGGGGAGAGGGGAAGAGCATCGAGCAAGCTCGTGAGAGCTAAATCAGCCTCACGCCTGATATCGCCGACTTCAGCCAGCGCAATGCCTGCGGCGGCTGCGCGGCGAGCGGGGCGACCGCGGCCTTCTCGGTCCGGCACTTCTCGAGCTCGGCGACGAAATCGGCCGACCATTGCTGGATGGTGTGGCCGCGCAGCTTCTTCATCATCGCGTCCCAGCGCATCTTGCGCTCGGTGAGCGGCATCGCGGCAGCGATCGCGATCGCGCGGGCCATGCCGTCGATGTCATGCGGATTGACGACCAGCGCGGCGTCGAGCTCGTTGGCCGCGCCTGCGAATTTCGACAGCACCAGCACGCCGGGATCGGCCGGGTTTTGCGCGGCGACATATTCCTTGGCGACGAGGTTCATGCCGTCATGCAGCGGCGTCACCACGCCGATCTGCGCGGTCCGGTAGAGCCCTGCGAGCACCGCTTGGCTGAAGCCCTTGTTCAAATAGCGGATCGGCGTCCAGTCGACCTCGCCGTGGCGGCCGTTGACGTCGGTGACGAGGCGCGCGACGTCGTTCTGCAGATTGCCATAGGCCTCGATGCCGCCGCGCGAGGGGTTGGCGATCTGGAGCAGCGAGATGCTGCGCGAGAATTGCGGCTGTTCGGTCCAGAGCCGGTCGAACGCGCTGATGCGGTTGACGAGGCCCTTCGAATAGTCGAGCCGGTCGACGCCGATCGCGAGGCGCTCGCCGTTGAGGCTGCGCCGCAGCCGCGACACGTCGGGATGCGAGGCCGATTTCGCCGCGTATTGGGCGAACTTCTCCGCATCGATGCCGATCGGGAAGACCTCGCAGCGGGTGCGGCCATGCTGCGAAATCGCAACGCCGTCCTCGACGGCGAGGCCAAGCTCGCTCGCGACATAGCCGAGAAAATTCTGACAATCCTCCTCGGTCTGGAAACCCAAGAGATCGTAGGCCAGCATTGCCGTGATCAGCTCGAGATGATTGGGCACGCCCTGCATCACCGCGGCGACCGGCCACGGCGTATGCAGGAAGAAGCCGATCGGATCGTCGAGGCCGAGATCACGCAGTTCGGCGCCGAGCGCGAGGAAATGATAGTCCTGCACCCAGAACGCAGTCTTGGCTTTTCGGAAGCGCATCAAGGCGCGCGCCATGAAGGCGTTGACCTCGCGATAGCTGACGTAATCGTCGCGCGAGACGCGGATCAAATCGCTGCGCGAATGCAGCGCGGGCCACAACGCCGAATTGGCAAAGCCTTCGTAATAGCCGCCGTAATGCGCCGCCGGCAGATCCAACGTGGCAATCGCGCCCGAACCGAGCGCTTCGATCTCAGCGAACGGTTCCTTCTGATGGCCGTCACGCACACGGCCTGAAGAACCCACCCAGATCGCGCCCGAATGTTCCACAACCGGCAACAAGGCCGCCGCGAGGCCGCCCGTCATGGGCTCGTTAGGCTTGCCGCGGGCGACGCGATTCGAAACGACGACTAAGTTCACAGGTCGTCCCCTCCTGTTTCATTCCACCCCGTTTAACTGCCGTTCATCAATATGGTTCCTGATCATCGTTTCAACCAATTGAAACCAAAATCGGGCACGCGCGTTGGAACTGGTTTCGCTTCGGGAACCCCAGATTTCGTTGCAAAGACAGCTCATGCGGGCATGTTGCGCAGCACGCATTGCAGCGCGCGGCGGCGCCGTTCCCAGAGCATCATGTCCGCGACATGGCGCTGCCTTTGTTTCACCTCGGGTCGAGCAGGCGGGCGAGGAATGCACGCACATCGTTCGGCGCGTCGAAATGGCCATTCACGCCCATGGCACGGCGGCCGACCGAGAAGGCAAGCCCGTTCATGTCGGGCATGATCGCGAACACGGTTTCATCGGTGACGTCATCACCAATGAAGATCGGACGCCGTCCCTTGAAAGGTTCCCGCTGCATCAATTCGCGCACGCCGGTCGCCTTGGTGAATCCGGAATGCTTGATCTCGCAAACGAACTTGCCGGGTAGCACTTCGATCGGCGCATTGGGCAGGTCGGCGCGGATCACCGAGACGGATTCGTAGATCGCTTTCTCCGCGTGCGGCGCGAGGCGGTAATGCAGCGCGAGCGAATAGCCCTTGTCCTCGAGCAGAATGCCGGGCGAAAGCTTGGCGATCGCGGCCAGGCGCCGCTTCAGCTCCTTGTCCAGCGGCGGCGCGTGCACGTCATCGGCCTCATTGTCGATCGACAGCCGCATCTCCGCACCGTGGCCGGCGACGGCGCGGAACACATCGGGCGCGAAGATCAGGTCGATGTCGTTGAGCGAACGACCGCTGACCAGCGCCAGCGCGCCGGAGGTACGCTCGGTCAGCCGGTTCAGCGTGTCCGACAGGCCCGGCGGCACCCACACTTCGCGCGGCGTCGGCATCAGGTCGAGCAACGTGCCGTCGATATCGAGCAGGATTGCGGTCTCGTCGAGATGCGGCACCAGCGCATGCGGAACCGGTACCGCATCCGGTGCTTCGTCGTCAGGCATGGTGCGCTTCTGGTCCAACGCCATTTCTGCAACTTCTGATTTCATCAGTCTACTCCATAAAGGCAAGCGGCCGCGCGATTTGTTCGAGCGATTTGCGTTCCGCAGGGACGGCATAGCGCCACGCCACGATCGCGGCTGCGATCATCAGGAATGACCCCAGCAGATAGCCGGCGAACACGCTGGTGCGTGATCCCGTGTCGATCAATACGCCGAACAGCGCCGGCCCGATCACGCCGCCGATGCCGGTGCCGACCGCGTAGAACACCGCGATCGCCAGCGCGCGAACTTCGAGCGGAAAGGTCTCGCTGACGGTGAGATAGGCCGCGCTCGCGGCCGGCGAGGCGAAGAAGAAGATCACCATCCAGGCGATGGTCTGCCCCTGCGCGGTGAGCACACCGATGGAGAACAGATAGCCGGAGATCGCCAGCAACAGGCCCGATACGCCATAGGTGAACATGATCATGACACGGCGGCCGAGCGTATCGAACAGCCGGCCGAGCAGCAGCGGCCCGAGGAAATTGCCGGCGGCGAACGGGAGCAGGTACCAGCCGACATGATCGGCACTGATGCCGTAGAAATCGGTCAGCACCAGCGCGAAGGTGAAGAAGATGGCATTGTAGAAGAACGCCTGCGCGCTCATCAGCACGAGGCCGACCAGCGCGCGCTGGCGGTATGCCGAGAACAGCGTGTGCACGACCTCGCGGATCGGCGTGTGATCGCGCATCTTCAGCCGGATTTTCATGAAGCGCCCGTCGCTCGTATCCTGATCACGTCCGATCACCGAGCGTTCGATCTCGTCGACGATCGCATGGGCCTGATCGGGACGGCCATGGATCATCAGCCAGCGCGGACTCTCCGGAATCCACATCCGCATCAGGAGCACGACGAGGCCGACGGTCGCGCCGATGAGATAAGCCAGGCGCCAGCCGAGATCGGGGCTGATCACAGCAGGATCCAGCAGCACGATGGACGCCACTGCGCCCATAGCCGCCCCGATCCAGAAGCTGCCGTTGATGACGAGATCGGTCCAGCCGCGATAGCGCGCCGGCACCAACTCCTGGATGGTCGAGTTGATCGCGGTGTATTCGCCGCCGATGCCGGCGCCGGTGAGAAAGCGAAACAGAGCGTAGCTGGCGACATCCCATGACAGCGCGGTCGCGGCCGTCGCCGAGAGATAGAGCGCCAGCGTGATGAAGAACAGCTTCTTGCGGCCGATGCGGTCAGTCAGCCAGCCGAAGCCGAGAGCACCGAGCACGGCGCCGGCGAGATAGGCGGAATTGGCAATACCGAGATCGAGATTGGAGAATTGCAGCGACGGGCTCTGCTTCAGCGCACCGGAGAGCGCACCGGCCAGCGTCACCTCGAGCCCGTCAAGGATCCAGGTGATGCCGAGCGCCAGCACGACGCGGGTGTGAAACCCGCTCCAGGGCAGCGCGTCGAGCCGCGCGGGGATACTGGTCTCGACGATGCGATCGGCCGGGGCTGCCGCGACCACAGGAGCATAGTTCGGCGCTGGGCTTTGCTGCAATTCCATCGGGTTGTTGTGTCTGATCAATGGAAGCGCCCCCGGTTCACATGATGTGGACGGGGTCGATCCGATCATCGGGGTGCGGCATTCCGCCTGCCACCTGCGACAACGTCTGCGGCGAGGCCGGGTTCCCAGGGGAACGGCCCTTCGTACCGCTCGTTTCCGATGGAGCCGCAAGGAGTTGACGCATGGCTCATGTCAGAAAGACGACACAATCCCGCAAAACAGCCGCGCGCAGGTCGACGAGCGCCAAGCGCGGCACCGTGCGGACGAGCGCGAAGCGCGCTGCGCCGAAGCGCTGGTCGCAGCGCGTGACGAAGCAGAGCGACGCGCTCGACCTGAAGCGCGGCGTGTTCAAGCTGACCAGCCCGAAGAAGATCGCGACGTCGCTGAAGCGATCGGCCGAGCACAGCTCACGCCGCAAGACCGGCGCCTATCGCTCGGCGCTGTCGATGCTGACCTTCTACATCAACCGCGCCGGCAAGACCTTGCCAAAGACGCAGCGCACGCGATTGGAGAAGGCGAAGCTGGAGCTGAAGCGAGCGTTCGGGAGGGAGTGAGATTTGTAGGGTGGGTCAGGCGACGCCGTAACCCACCACTCGGCTCCCAGCCGTGACATCAAGGTGGTGGATTACGCTTCGCTAATCCACCTACGCGTTCTTTCCGCGGTCCGCTACGCCGCCCTGATATTGCCCATGAAGCGATCGAGCTCGGCGCGCAGGCGGGTGCTTTCGGATGACAGCGTCTTGGCCGAGTGCAGCACCTCCTCGGAAGCCGAGCCGGTCTCGGCGGCGCCGCGGTTGACCTCGCCGATGTCGGTGGCCGCGGTCTGGGTGCCCTGCGCGACGGTCTGGACGCTGCGGGCGATCTCCTGCGTCGCCGCGCCCTGCTGCTCGACGGCGCTCGCGATCGAGGTCGAGATCGACGAGATCTGGCCGATGGTCGCACCGATCTCCTTGATCGCGGCAACCGATTCGGCCGTGGCGCCCTGCATGCCGGTGATATGCGAGGAGATCTCGTCCGTCGCCTTCGCGGTCTGGCTCGCCAATGACTTCACTTCGCTGGCGACCACGGCAAAGCCGCGGCCGGCTTCACCGGCGCGTGCCGCCTCGATGGTGGCATTGAGCGCCAGAAGATTGGTCTGCTCGGCAATCGCCGTGATCAGCTTGACGACTTCGCCGATCTGCTGGGCGGCGTGCGAGAGCTTGCCGATGCGACCGTCAGTCTCCTTGGCCTGCACCACGGCAGCTTCCGCAATCCGGCTGGAGTCGCGGACCTGACGGCCGATCTCCTCGACCGAGGCCGAGAGCTCTTCCGTCGCGGTGGCGACCGACTGCATGTTGGAGGAGGCCTGCTCGGACACGCCGGCGACCTGGCTCGACAGGCTCTGGGTGGTCTCGGCAGTGCGGGTCAGCGTGGACGCCGCCGATTCCAGCTGCACGGCCGAGGCCGACACGTTGGAGACGATGGCGCCGACCGCGCTTTCGAAATCATCGGCGAAGCGGATCAGCTCGGAGCGGCGGCTAGCGGCCTGCTCCCTGTTCTGGGCTTCGCTGGCGGCGGCATCGCGCTCGGCTTTTGCCACGGCCTGGACCTTGAACTCCTCGACCGCGCCCGCCATCTCGCCGATCTCGTCCTTGCGGCCGAGACCGGGCAGCACCACGTCGAAATTGCCCGAGGCCAGCTCGCGCATCGCCTTGCACATCGCGATCATCGGACGCGAGATGCCGTTGCCGAGCCACAGGGCCAGCACGGCACCGATGGCAAGGCCGCCGAGCGCCATCATCAGCATCAGCTGCTCGGTCTCCCCGATCGTCGCGTTGGCGCTCGCCTCGATGCGCTGCTGATCGGCGGTCAGGTCCGAACGCAGCTCGGCCGAGAGCTTGAGGATGGTCGCCGCAGTCTTGGTCATCTCACCGTTCGACTTGACGATGATCTTCACATTCTCGGTCAGCTTCGCGAACGAGGTGCGGTACTGCTTCAGCAGATTTCCGATCTCGGTGACGCGGTCGGTGATCTTCTGGTCGCTGGCATAGATCGAGACCAGCAGGGTCTCCAGGAATTTGATGCGGGCGATCACGCCGTCGGCGGTCTTCGGCTCCGGCTTGGCCACGAAGGCGCCGACCGAAGTGGAGACCGCCAGATATTGCGAGGTGATGTCCTTGGCCGTGGTCTGTACCGATGCCAGCCCCGCCAGCGCGGCAGTATCGGCGAGGTCGTCGAACTTGAAGCGGATCTTGTTGCCGACGCTGTTGAGCTCATCGGCCGCGATCTTGTTGTTCTCGCGCGTCAGGACGATGATCTCTCCGAACACCTTCGTGAAGCGCTGAAACTCGGCCTCCAGCTTGCCGACCTGCTCGCGGCGGGCGGCGCCTGTCGTGGCGGACATCGACTTGGCGATCGCGCTCTTCAGATTGTCTTCGGCAGCCTTGGCTGCGGTCTCGTCGTCCACCGTGCCCGTCAGGGTATAGGCCCGGGCCAGTCCCTGATAGGCGATCAGCTCACGATCGACCGTCCGCGCGAGGTCGGCTTCCGATACGCTGGTGCGGTAGGAAGCCACGGCGGCCTGGATCCGCTCGAAGCCGAAATAGGCGAAAGCCATGCTGACGGCGAGGATGGCTAGCACCGCCACGAAGCCGAGGATGATTTTTGCGCGAAAGCGCAAGGTTGGCAGCTTCGATTGGTTCGACTTCGACTTGGACTTGACCGACATTCCCCCACCCCATTCCATTCGCGGAAAACCAGGCGCAGCCCGGAAGCAGCCCGCTTCCTGACTCGCCCGCACGGTAATCGGCAAAGGATAAGCTGTGGTAAATTTGTGGCGCCGCAACTCGCGGTTAGGTGACGCGGGGAAGATGCGTACTCCGCTGTCGTCCCCGACAAGCGAAGCGCAGATCGGGGACCTCCGCGCTTGCGCTCGTCGCCATAGCCACAGTGGTTTGGCGAAGACTCGGAGTTACGGGTCTTGCGTCCCAACTTCTCCCTGGGGTTATGGGTCCCTGCGTTCGCAGGGACGACAGCGGAGAGCTGGCGATAGCGGAGCGTCTAACGCTCAGCGAGCCTTACGCCGCCCGAATATTGGCCATGAACCGATCGAGCTCGGCGCGCAGGCGGGTGCTTTCGGATGACAGCGTCTTGGCCGAATGAAGCACTTCCTCCGAGGCCGAACCGGTCTCGGCGGCGCCGCGGTTGACCTCGCCGATGTCGGTGGCCGCGGTCTGGGTGCCCTGCGCGACGGTCTGGACGCTGCGCGCGATTTCCTGCGTCGCCGCGCCCTGCTGCTCGACCGCGCTCGCGATCGAGGTCGAGATCGACGAGATCTGGCCGATGGTCGCACCGATCTCCTTGATCGCGGCAACCGATTCGGCCGTGGCGCCCTGCATGCCCGTGATGTGCGAGGAAATCTCGTCCGTCGCCTTCGCGGTCTGGCTCGCCAATGACTTCACTTCGCTGGCGACCACGGCAAAGCCGCGGCCGGCTTCACCGGCGCGCGCCGCCTCGATGGTGGCATTGAGCGCCAGAAGATTGGTCTGCTCGGCAATCGCCGTGATCAGCTTGACGACTTCGCCGATCTGCTGGGCGGCGTGCGAGAGCTTGCCGATGCGACCGTCAGTCTCCTTGGCCTGCACCACGGCAGCTTCCGCAATCCGGCTGGAATCGCGGACCTGACGGCCGATCTCCTCGACCGAGGCCGAGAGCTCTTCCGTCGCGGTGGCGACCGACTGCATGTTGGAGGATGCCTGCTCGGACACGCCGGCGACCTGGCTCGACAGGCTCTGGGTGGTCTCGGCAGTGCGGGTCAGCGTGGACGCCGCCGATTCCAGCTGCACGGCCGAGGCCGACACGTTGGAGACGATGGCACCGACCGCGCTCTCGAAATCATCGGCAAAGCGGATCAGCTCGGAGCGGCGGGCAGCGCTCGCCTCCCTGTTCTGGGCTTCGCTGGCGGCGGCATCGCGCTCGGCTTTTGCCACGGCCTGGACCTTGAACTCCTCGACCGCGCCCGCCATCTCGCCGATCTCGTCCTTGCGGCCGAGACCGGGCAGCACGACGTCGAAGTTGCCCGAGGCCAGCTCGCGCATCGCCTTGCACATCGCGATCATCGGACGCGAGATGCCGGTGCCGAGCAGGAAGGCGAGGACCGCCCCAAGCAGCGTACCGCCAATGGCGAGCATCAGCACCAGTTGCTCGGTCTGCCCGATGGTCGCCTCCGACTCCGTGTCCAGCCGCTGCTGTTCGGCCACGAGGTCCGCCTTCATGGCGGTCGCGCCTTGCTGGATCGCACCAGCCGAGCCGCTCATCTCGGTAACGAGTTCGTCGACCATCTTGGCGTTGGCGATCAGCTTCTCCAGCGCCTCGCGATAGGCGCCGAGGATGGTCTTGGCTTCCTTCAGGCCGGCAACGATCTTATCGTCCATGGAATAGACCGCGCCGAGCGAGTTCTCGACGAATTTCAGCCGCGCCAGCGCGCTGGTCGCGATGGCCTGATCGGACGTCAGCACGAAATTGGTGGCTGCAGCACTCGCGGTTTGGAACTGAGCGTTGACCTGCTTGGTGCCGAACTCGATCGCCTGCGCCTCGGAATCGGAAGCGTTGTTGCCGACGTCGTCGAGCTTGTACTTCAGGAGATTGGCTTGGCGCTGCAGCTGGTTCTGCACCAGCAACGTGCTGTCACGCTTGGCCTGCAGAACCTTGCCGAAGGTTGCGGAGAAATTCGCGAACTCCTTGGCGAGCTTGTCGAGACTCTCCTTCCGTGCCGGGGTCTTGGCGCTCTTGACGGCCTGGTCGATGGCATTCTTCAGGCTGGCCTCGGCCTCGAGCGCCGCCTTGGCGTCATCTTCCTTGCCGGTCACGACGAAATATTTGACGGCCGAACGGTAGCCGAGCAGCTCGCGGTCGATGTTGCGGGCGAGGTCCGCCTCCGACACGCTGCTACGGTAGGACCCGACCCCGGCGGAGACTCGCTCGAAGCCGAAATAGGAGAAGGCCATGCTGCCGGCGGAGATCGCCAGCACGACCGCAAAGCCCAGGATGATCTTGGCGCGGAACCTCAGGGTGGGAAATATTGTGCGCTTTGACGGCGACGCGATACGCCCGGACATTCCCACCCCCATTATTTATTCCAAACAGCCGCGATCCGAAGGCGCCCCGCCTCCCCGACCGCATGCGCAAAACTAAGGCAGAATCGTCAAGGGGCGGTAAATTCCTCCGGCCCGCAATCCCGGGCTGCGCAAGCACCAGACCGGCAACTTCCAGTCCGGGCCGGAGACCGCGCGACGTGTTGCGGGTAGACTGGAAAAGCCCTAGTGTTTTCGGCACTTGGCGGCAGATCTTGGCGACAGACCAAGCCGGTCCTTGAGGAGAGAAACGAAGTGGGGCAGGCCGATCTTCGGTTTGGCGGTTCGTCCGGCGTTGCGGTCGCGAAATCGAAGGCTCCGACCGTCGACGAGGCCGTTGCCGAGCTGGTCGCCCAGCTTCCGTCGGACGAGCTGGCCCTGGTCCTGGTCTTCCTCTCCCCCTGCTACGATCCTCATCGGTTCATCGCCGAGATCACGAGACACTTTGCGGACACGCCGGTCTGCGGCTGCACGACGGCCGGCGAGCTGGCGCCGGACGGCTGGGACGAGAACAGCGTTGTCGCGATGACGTTCAGCCAGGCCGACTTCAACGCCGTGGTCCGGCCGATCCTGAATCTCGCCAATTTCCACGTCGAGGACGGCCGCCGGATCGGCAGCGAGCTTCGCCACGAGTTGCTGCGGACGACCTCGGAGGTCGGCGGCGGCAACCCGTTCGGCCTGGTGCTGATCGACGGCATGTGCCGCCGCGAAGAGGCTGTGATGTCCGCCCTCTATGCCTCGCTCGACAATATCCCGATCGTCGGCGGGTCGGCCGGTGACGGCCTGCGCTTCGAAAGGACCTGGGTGTTCTTCGACGGCAGGGCCCACACCGACGCGGCTCTCCTCATTCTCCTCAACACGTCGCTGCCGTTCCGCGTGTTCAAATGCGACAATTTCGAGCCCACCACACAGAAGATGGTGGTCACCGAGGCCGATATCGAGCAGCGCGTCGTCAAGGAATTGAACGCCGAGCCTGCCGCCGCGGAATATTCCCGCGCCGTCGGAATCATCGACGCCAAGCTCGACCCGTTCTCCTTCGCGTCCCATCCGGTGCTGGTCCGGGTCGGCGGGTCCTATTATGCGCGGTCGATCCAGCGCGTCGATCCCGACGGCTCGCTGCGCTTCTTCTGTGCGATCGATGAGGGCATGGTGCTGACGACGGCAACCTCGTGCAGCCTGGTCGGAGCCACTCGCGACGCCTTCGCGGAAACCCGCGACCAGATCGGTGACGTCTCTCTCTATATTGGCTTCGAATGCCTGCTGCGCCGGCTGGATGCCGAGCAGCACCAGCTCTCACGCGAAATGTCCGAGCTGTACCGGCAGAACCGCGTCGTCGGATTCCATACCTACGGCGAACAGTTCGGCTCGATGCACGTGAACCAGACCTTCACCGGCGTCGCCATCGGCAGGCGGCCGACGTAACGGAGCCGATGTGGCAGAGACCTGGCAGGATGCCGAAACGATCGAGCAGCTCCGGCGGGAGTCCGTCAAGCTGAAGAAGATCAACGCGGCGCTGATGTCCCGCGTCGAGCGGTCGATGGATCAGCAGCTCAATGCGTTCTCGCTGTTCGAAACCGCAATTGCGCTCGACCATCAGATTCGCGACCGGACCCATCAGTTGCGGGATGCTCTGCGTTCGGTCGAACGGGCCAATGAAGGCCTGTACCGCGCCAAGCAGCAGGCGGAGGCTGCAAGCTCGCTGAAATCATCCGTGCTGATTTCGGTCACCCACGATCTCCTCCAGCCGCTGAACGCGGCGCGCCTGACCCTGTCGGCACTCACCGAGATGATGGAGTCGCAGGAAGCGGGCCTGCTCATCGACCAAGTCGACCGGTCCCTGGTCACGCTGGAAGACCTGCTGCGCTCCCTTCTGGAGATCGCGAAGCTCGATGCGGGCGCGCTCCGGCCCGACGTGCGGCCGATCGCGCTTAAGCCGCTGCTCGACCAGCTCCGCGACGAGTTCGAGCCGATCGCCTGGAGGCAGGGACTGTCCCTGCGCATCCGCACCTCGCCGCTTGGGGTCCTGTCCGACCCGCTGATGCTCCGGAGGATCCTGCAAAACCTTCTCGCGAATGCGATCCGCTATACCCGCAGCGGCGGCGTCATCCTGGGATGCAGGCGGCGTGGCGATCGCATCGCGATCCAGGTCTCCGATACCGGACCCGGAATTGCGCAAGCGCAGCAGGAGGCGATCTTCCGGGAGTTCCAGCGCGGCGATGCGAGCGCGACCGACCAGGCCGGCTTCGGTCTCGGACTTTCGATCGTGCGCCGCTTCGCGACGGCGCTCGGGCACGAGGTGCGGCTGTCGTCGCATGTCGGCCGAGGATCGACCTTTGTGCTCGACCTGGAGCCGGCCGATCGCGCTGATGTCAGCGACGATCTCCAGGAAATGAAGCCCGCCGATCTGCACTATGGCGCTCTGGGAGGGGCCAAGATCCTGCTGATCGAGAACGACGCCTCGGGCGCGGAGGCGCTGGCCGCCTTGCTGGAGGGATGGGGCTGCGATGTCGCGACCACGAGATCCGCCGCGGACGCCGCCCAGCGTTTGAGTGAGCTAGGCGGCTCGCCGGACGCCATCATCGCCGATCTCCATCTCGATCACGGCGAAAGCGGATTGTCGGCCGTCGAGGAAATCCGGCGCCAGTTGAACTCGGACGTGCCGGCGATGATCATCACCGCGGATTATTCCGAAAAGGCTGCGGCGGAAGCCAGCAGCTATGGGCTGGAAGTGCTGAAGAAGCCGATCAGGCCGGCGGAAATGCGCGCACTGCTGTCGTACCTGCTGAGCTAGTTCATCACCCCGCGCCGCATCGACGGCGATAGAGGCTGCATCATGCGGGCGGATCGGTCCGGGCGCGGTCGCGCTTCGCGGCAGCTCCGGAGCCCGCCAGCGTGGCAAAATCGATCTTCGACATTTCGACGATCGCCTTGGTGCGGCTCAGCACGTTCAGCTTGCGCAGGATATCCGAGACGTGAACCTTCACGGTGGTCTCGGAGATCTTCAGCTCAAAGGCGATCTGCTTGTTCTGCAGGCCGCGCTTGAGCATTTCAAGGACGCGCAATTGCTGCGGCGTCAGATCGTGAAGGCGCTTCAGGAGATCCTGGGCCGCGATCGGCGAGCGCTGCGGGCGGGCCAGCGCGCGAAAAGCGGCCGGCAGACACACCGCGCCGCGCACGACTTCGCTGATCGAATGCGCCAGCTCCTGCTTGGACGAGGATTTGAGGATGTAGCCGGATACGCCGAGCGACAATGCGCCCGAGATGATCTGTGCGTCCTGGTGTCCCGACACGATCACGACGGGAATGCGGGGAAACGCCTTGCGGATGCGGATAATGCCGGACAGTCCGGTCGTCCCGGGTATCGACAGGTCGAGGAGAATGAGGTCGACATCGGGTCTCGACGCCAACAATTCGAGCGCACCGTCGATCGAGGTGGCCTGAAGCATATCGGCATCCGGCGTCGCCATTTGCAGCGCCCCTTCGAGCGCCTCGCGAAACAGCGGATGATCCTCGACAATCAGAAATCGCATCAGATTTGGGCCGTTCCCAGCTCGTCACCGAAGTCAGCGATCAGACCGGCGAGCATGCCGTCGCCGGAGCAACCCGGCTTGATCCAGATCAAGTCCGACCGGCAGCTCATTGCGGCCTCCCGCGATCGGTCCTTAGCTGGGGCCGCTGCCGCGGATCCGGCAGATCGACCTTGCCGATCTCGACGATCGCCTTGTTGCGGCTGAACAGTCCGAGCTTGCGCAGGATCTCGGTGATGTGCGCCTTCACGGTCGATTCGGCGAGTTGAAGCTCCTGCGCGATCTGCCGATTCGGATAGCCGCGACGAAGCAGATCGAGCACGCGAAGCTGCTGCGGCGTCAGTTCGCGGAGCTTGACCTTGAGTGCCTTGCTGCTGTCGGCCCGCTTCCGCTGCGGCTCTGCCACGAAATCCTTCGGCACGGACACCGATCCGCCGAGCACGCCTTCGATCGATTGCGCGAGCTCGCGCTTGGACGTGGATTTTGGCAGATAGCCGGCAGCACCCAGCGCCAGCGCCTCGCGGACCACATGCTGATCCTCCTCGCTCGAGACGATGGCGACCGGCAGGCGCGGATAGGTCTCGCGCAGCCTGAGAAAGCCGGAGAAGCCGGTTGCGTCGGGAAGCGAAAGATCGAGCAGCGCCAGGTCGATCCCGCGTTCGACCGAAAGCACCCGCAAGGCGTCCTCGATCGACATCGCTTCCAGAATGCGGGCCTCCGGCAGCGCCAGCCGCACGGCATTGCCGAGCGCCTCGCGAAACAGCGGATGATCATCGATGATCAGGAAGCTGGTCATGGCACCTTCCCCGGGGTCCATCGCGCGGGCGCATCCATCGGACGTTGGTGCCGATGGATGCGAAACGGACCCTAGAACATCTCCCCGATGCCCTCCGGTCAAGACCATTCAGTCGTTCGATTCGACCTGAACCGTCAGCAGAAAGGCGTAGATGTTGTCGAACTGGCTGTCGGTGAAGACCTCTTTCCAGGACGGCATGCCCTTGGCCGGACGCCCCTCATGCACCGTGGTCAAGAATTTCTCTCGCATCTCGTCGCCGTAGCGGTGACGCAGCAGCCTCAGATCGATCTTCCGCTCGCTCTGGATCGCGTCGGGACCATGGCAATGCGCACAGGTACCGTTGAAGATCTCCTTGCCCTGACCGACAGCTTCGGCATTTGACGCCAGCGCGTCGCCCTTGGTCTCGGTCGCGACGACGTTGGCCACTAGCGCCACGCCGGTCCCGGCGCCGGTCGTCGTTCCCGCCGGTGTCTGCACGGCGCTGAGGCGGAGAGGCTGACCGGTCGGCAGGCCATACTTCACCTTGAGATCGGCGATGGTCCGCTCGAGGTCCGGCAAGACCGCATCGATCTGGTCGCGCAGCTCTGTCGAGGCCTTCGCGAATCCGATCGCCGCGTCCCACGACAAACCTTCGCCTTCGGTGAGCTGAACGCGATAGCGATCCTGGTAGACGGTCTTGTTCAGCCAGCCGGCCACGGGTCCCCAGATAAAGGCGACGTCGGCCTTGCCCCGATCCAGCGCCTGCATGCCTTCCTCGGGCGACAGCACCGTCACCTTCTGGATGTCGTCACGCATCGCCAGGAGGTTTTGCGGCGTGCTGGCGAACTGCACGGCGACCCGTTTGCCCCGGAGATCGTCGACCCCTGAGATCGTCCGGTCCTTTGCGGTCACGAGGGCATAGCCTTCACGCGCAACCGTGCTCGAGAAGATCACGGCCGGCCCCATGAAATCCTCGGAGCGCGGCAGGCCGATCATGGCGTCGCATTGCTTGCCGAGCAGTGTGACGCGGACAGTGCGCTTGCCGAAATACGATTTGTACCAGTCGTAGGCGATCGGCCGCCCGAGCGCCCGCGCCAGCGCTTGCCCGATCTCGACATAGAGGCCGGGTTGCGAGGGGCTGTTGCTCGAGAACGGAAGATTGGTCGGATCGGCACAGAGCCGGAACGGCTGCACTTCGTTCGCGCGGCTCGGTGCGGCTGGCACGATGAGCGCGGAGCTGGCAACACATGCGAGCAAAGCTGCGATGGCGCGACGTCTGCTGTGGCCAAGGCCAGAACGATTTGGACGCATCCTCACCTCCCGTGGTTGGGCATCGTTGGCGTGACGTTGGGACAAGGCCTGGCCTCGGCCGCAACGACGCGATCACATTTTGGGAAAAGAGCGCGTGTATCCCGTCACCCGGGGATACACGCGCCAGTGGTCACTGGACGGAGAACACGAAGAGCGAGCCGCCCTCGGGAGCTGCAGCCGTCATCTTCTTGCCAACCTCGCCCAGGAACGCGGGCAGCGCTGCCGTGCGGCCGACGACGATGGCGACGTATTGCTTGCCGTCGACCATGTAGGTCACAGGACCCGCACCGATGCCGGAGCCGAGATTCTTGCTCCAGAGCATTTTGCCGGATTTCGCATCGATGGCACGGAAATCGCCATGGATGTTGCCGGCGAACACCAGGCCGCCGCCAGTGGTCAGCGTCCCGCCATTGAAGGGCAGGTCTTCCTTGATGGACCAGACCTTCTTCTGGTTGACGGGATCCCAGGCCACGAGCTCGCCGAGGAAGCCACCGGGGCCTTCCTTGGTCGGGAATTCGGCTCCGAGATAGAACACGCCGCGCTTGTAGGCGACGTCGCTGACCGACCAATCCATGCAGACATTGTTGGAGGGAATATAGACGAGGCCGGTCTGCGGGTTGAACGACATCGGCTGCCAGTTCTTGCCGCCGATCAAATTGGGGCAGATGTCCTTGGCGGGATGGCCGGGGCCCGGACGCTTGTCGGGATCCTCGACCGCGCGCATGGTGGCGAGATCGAATTTCTGCGCCCAGTTCGAGAAGACATACTTCTCCGCCGAAAGAACCTTGCCGGTCTCGCGGTTGGCGACGAAGAAGAATCCGTTGCGATCCGCCTTCATCAGCGCCGGAACGTTGCTGCCGCCGATGTTGAGGTCGGCGAGCACGGCTTCGTTCACGCCGTCATAATCCCAGGCGTCGGCAGGTGTGGTCTGGATATGCCATTTGATCTTGCCGGTGTTCGGGTCGAGCGCCAGCGTCGAGGCCGTGTAGAGATTGGTCAGCTTGCCGAAATCGCCGTTGCCGGTCGAGCGCACGGCAGTGTTCCACGGGCCGGGATTGCTGGTGCCCCAATACACGGTATCGGTCTTGGGATCATAAGAGCCGACCAGCCAGGCCGCGCCGCCGCCATGCTGCGCGGAATCGCCCTTCCAGGTATCGCCGCCGGGCTCCTCCGGCGTCGGAACGGTATAGGTCTGCCAGGCGAGCTTGCCGGTGTTGATGTCGAAGGCCTGAAGCGCGCCGCGCACGCCGTACTCGCCACCGCCGAAGCCGGTGATGACCTTGTCGCGCACGACCAGCGGCGGCGAGGTGATGACCGAGCCCTGCTTGTAATCGACCACCTTCGCCGTCCACAGCGCCTTGCCCGTCGCGGCGTCGAGCGCGGTCAACTTGCCGTCGAGCCGGCCGACGAAGATCTTGCCGTCGGCGTAGGAGACACCGCGATTGTTCACGTCGCAGCAGGCGTATTGCAGCACGTCGTCCGGAATCTCCGGCTCGTAGGTCCACTTTCGCGCGCCGGTCGCAGCGTCGAGCGCATAGACGTATTTCGGTCCCCATGATGTCGAGACGTACAACGTGTTGCCGATGACGATCGGCGAGGATTCGTTCGAGCGCAGCGATGCAAGCGAGAACGAATAGGCAAGCGACAGCTTGCCGGCGTTCTCGGCGTTGATCTGGTTGAGCGGGCTGAAACGCGTGTTGGCGTAGTCGTGGCCCGCGACCGCCCATTGATTGGAATCGGATTGCGCTTTGAGCAGTGAATCGTTGGCGCGAACGCCAATCGTGCCGGCGCCCAGCATCGCGATCATCGAAATGCCGGCCAAGAAGCCCCTCGTTCCAAAGGTCATTTATTCCCTCCGTGATGTTGCTTTGCGCGCCACGTTGAGCGCCGATGCGCTTTTGCGCTTTTCGATACGCAGTTCGACTGCGAACCATCACGGAAATTACAGCATCGCCTTTTCGCGCTTAGTATAGGCGGAAGGTAGTAGTGCAAATCACTGGCGGGCTTGGCCGCTCATCTCGTTGTCGGCACTCGTTTCTTGTCGCTTGTTGGCAGCTCGAAACCAGCGATCGGATTGCGGCAACATCGTGTGGCCATCCGCGCGTTCCGTCGAAAGTCGGCATCAGCGACGACCGCAAATCACGACGACGGCTCAACCGCGGCGAGGGCTGCTGAGCGGTTACAATATCCGTCAATGTCGCTGTATCGTTGCAGCTCGCTTTGACCGGCCCGCATTCAGGCACGAGGGTGATGCTCGGCGGCGAAACCATCTCGAGAGATTGGTTGTCTTCTTCGCGTCCATCGATCGCCAGGGATCAGGGCGGACTTGGGCAGGCCGCCTCCCGGCAGGCCGGCCAAGCCGGTCCGGCTCGTCATGGCGGACCAACATTCCAATAAAATCAATGACTTATCGTGCAAAACCCTACTACCAAGATCGCGATTACAAAGTTGCCCGGCCGTGCTCCTATTTGCGGAGCGACGACAGGAGTCGTCCCAAGGGAGAGACAATCGGCGGCGCCAGGACCGACATCCACGGGGCGAGCAGCCTTCGCGCGATGGCAGAGCAGGACGCCGCGGAAGACGCGAGAGACCATCTCCTTGCAAGTTTCAGACAGGTCGCGCCATGCACTGGCGGCGACACGGATCGGTGTTGTCTGATCGCGGCGCCTCGACGACCGTTTCGTGACACCCGGCGACCCAAAATCCCAGTTGCAAAGTTTCATCGCGCTGTTTCTAATTGGAATAACTACAAACATTCTGGGAGGACGACACCGTGTCTACAGTCAAACTGACAGTGAACGGCAAGGCCGTTGCTGTCGACGTCGAGGACCGCACGCTGCTGGTCCAACTGCTGCGCGATCATCTCAATCTCACGGGGACCCATGTCGGCTGCGACACCAGCCAGTGCGGCGCCTGTGTCGTGCACATGGACGGCCGAGCGGTGAAATCCTGCACCATGCTGGCGGGCCAGGCCGACGGCGCCAGCATCACCACCATCGAAGGCATCGCCAAGGGCGACGAGCTGCATCCGATGCAGGCCGCCTTCCGCGACAATCATGGCCTGCAATGCGGCTATTGCACGCCGGGCATGATCATGTCGGCGATCGACATCGTGCACCGCCATGGTGGTCAGCTCGACGAAGCCACCGTCCGCACCGAGCTCGAAGGCAATATCTGCCGCTGCACCGGCTACCACAACATCGTCAAAGCCGTGCTGGATGCAGCCGGGCGCATGAAGGTCTCGCAGGCGGCCGAGTAAAGCGGCGCGCCTCGAAAAGAACCACGGCTGCAGCTTTCGAGGGAAAGCGCGGTCAAAGAAATTTCCGGTCGGGAGGACCAGACATGGGTGTTGAAGGCATCGGCGCGCGAGTCGTGCGCAAGGAAGACAAGCGTTTCATCACCGGCAAGGGCCGGTACGTGGACGACATCAAATTGGTGGGCATGACCCATGCCCATTTCATCCGCAGCCCGCACGCCCACGCCAAGGTGAAGGGGATCGATTCCTCCGCCGCGCTGAAGATGCCGGGCGTGGTCGCCGTGCTCACGGGCCGAGAGATTGTCGACGACAAGGTCGGCAATCTCATTTGCGGCTGGGCCATCACCTCCAAGGACGGCAGCCCGATGAAGATGGGCGCATGGCCGGCGATGGCGCCGGAGACGGTGCGCTTCGTCGGGCAGGCCGTCGCGGTCGTGATCGCCGAAAGCAAGAATCTGGCGCGCGATGCGGCCGAGGCCGTCGTCGTCGATTACGAGGAACTTCCCGCAGTCGCCGACGTCCAGGCCGCGATCAAGTCTGGCGCGCCGCAGCTTCACCCCGAAGCTCCCGGCAACCAGGTCTATGACTGGGTGATCGGCGACGAGGGCGCCACCGATGCCGCCTTCGCCAAGGCCGCCAATGTGGTCAAGCTCGACGTCACCAACAACCGCCTCGCCCCGAACGCGATGGAGCCGCGCGCGGCGATCGCCGATTACGACGCGGCGGAAGAGCATTTCACGCTCTATACGACCTCGCAGAACCCGCACGTCGCCCGCCTCGTGCTCTCGGCGTTCTACAACATCGCCCCCGAGCATAAGCTGCGCGTGATCGCCCCTGATGTCGGCGGCGGCTTCGGCTCCAAGATCTTCATCTATCCCGAAGAGATGGTGGCGCTGTGGGCCTCCAAGAAGGTCGGCCGTCCCGTGAAATGGACCGGCGACCGCACCGAGGCCTTCCTCACCGACGCGCACGGCCGCGACCATGTGACCCATGCCGAGATGGCGTTCGACGCCAACAACAAGATCACCGGCTTCAAGGTGAAGACCTACGCCAATTTCGGCGCCTACATGTCGCTGTTCTCGTCCTCGGTGCCGACCTATCTCTACGCGACGCTACTGTCGGGCCAGTACAACATCCCGGCGATCCATGCCGAGGTGATCGGGGTCTACACCAACACCACGCCGGTCGACGCCTATCGCGGCGCGGGCCGCCCCGAGGCGAGCTATCTGATCGAGCGGCTGATGGAAACGGCGGCGCGGCAGCTCAAGGTCGATCCGGCCGAACTGCGCCGGACCAATTTCATCACCCAGTTCCCGCATCAGACGCCTGTGATCATGGCCTATGACACCGGCGACTTTAACGCCTCGCTCGATGCCGCGATGAAGGCGATCGACTATGCCGGCTTCGCCGCGCGCAAGGCGCAAGCCAAGTCGCAAGGCAAGCTGCGCGGCATCGGCGTGTCCTGCTACATCGAGGCCTGCGGCATCGCGCCGTCGAAGGCGGTCGGCAGCCTCGGCGCCGGCGTCGGCCTGTGGGAATCGGCCGAGGTGCGCGTCAACCCGGTCGGCACCATCGAGATCCTGACGGGATCGCACAGCCACGGCCAGGGCCACGAGACCACGTTCTGCCAGCTCGTCGCCGATCGCCTCGGCGTTCCCATCAGCCAGGTCTCGATCGTCCATGGCGACACCGACAAGGTGCAGTTCGGCATGGGCACCTACGGCTCGCGCTCGGCGGCCGTCGGCCTCACCGCGATCCTGAAGGCCATGGAGAAGATGGAATCGAAGGCCAAGAAGATTGCGGCCCATGCGCTGGAAGCTTCCGAGGCCGACATCGTCATCGAGAACGGAGAGTTCAAGGTGACCGGCACCGACAAGGCGATTGCCCTGCCGATGGTCGCGCTCGCGGCCTACACCGCGCACAATCTGCCTGACGGGATGGAGCCGGGTCTGAAGGAGAGCGCCTTCTACGATCCGACCAACTTCACCTTCCCGGCCGGCACCTATATCTGCGAGCTCGAGGTCGATCCCGGCACCGGCAAGACGTCCTTCGTCAACTTCGTCGCGGCCGACGATTTCGGCCGGCTGATCAACCCGATGATCGTCGAGGGCCAGGTCCATGGCGGCCTTGTTCAAGGCATCGGGCAGGCGCTGCTCGAGCACGCGATTTACGACGCCAACGGCCAGCCGGTCACGGCCTCGTTCATGGACTACGCCATGCCGCGCGCCGACGATGTGCCCTCCTTCAACCTCTCCCACACCACGACCCTTTGCCCGGGCAATCCCTTGGGCATCAAGGGCTGCGGTGAGGCCGGCGCGATCGGCGCCTCTGCGGCCGTGATCAACGCGATCACGGATGCGATCGGCAAGAACAATCTGGAAATGCCCGCAACCCCTGATCGGGTGTGGCGCACGATCAACGCGGCTTAAGAGGGAGGAACGAAGATGTACCAGACCACCTATCATCGCGCTTCCTCGGTCGACGAGGCTGCAAGCCTGTTCGCCAAGGGCAGCGAGTCCAAGTTCCTTGCCGGCGGCCAGACGCTGCTGCCTGTGATGAAGCAGCGCCTCGCAAGCCCGTCCGACGTGATCGACCTCGGCAAGATCAAGGAGCTGCAGGGCGTCGAATTGTCGGGCGACACGCTGACCATCAAGGCCGCCACGATCTATTACGACATCATGACCAATGCCGATGTGAAGAAGGCGATTCCTGCGATCGCCTATCTCACCTCGGTGCTCGGCGACCCCGCCGTGCGTTACCGCGGTACGATCGGCGGCTCGATCGCCAACAACGATCCAGCCGCGGATTTCCCCGCTGCATTGCTCGCACTCGGCGCCACCGTGAAGACCAACAAGCGGTCGATCTCGGCCGAGGACTTCTTCCAGGGCCTGTTCACCACGGCGCTCGAAGACGGCGAGATCATCACCGCCGTGTCGTTCCCGGTGCCGGCGAAAGCAGGCTACGAGAAGATGCGGCATCCGGCCTCGCGCTTTGCGCTGACCGGCGTGTTCGTCGCGCAGACCAAATCGGGCGAGGTTCGCGTCGCCGCGACTGGTGCCTCGCAATCCGGTGTGATGCGGGTGCCCGCGATTGAAGCCGCGCTGAAGGCGAACTGGTCGCCGTCGGCGATCGATGGCGTCAGCATTTCGGCGAGCGGATTGCTGGCTGACATCCACGGCACTGCCGAGTACCGCGCCAACCTCATCAAGGTAATGGCGCAGCGCGCGGTGGCCGCGGCGCGCTGATAGCGCCTCGACACAAATTTTCCGCGGCGCGCACTTCGGTGCGCGCCGTTTTATTTTGGCGGTGCGGCATCAAAAGCGCTTGCCTCGCTGGCATGAAGGCGAGAAAAGTTAATCAGCCGATTAACTCGCTCCAAGAATAATGTCAGCGGCGATACCGAACCATCGGCATCCGCCCGCGACCCGAGGAAACAACAACGTGCTCGATAAATCAGCGCCCACCTCGACCGTCCGCGCCTCCGGCCCGCTCTCGGGCTTCCGCATCGTCGAATTCGCCGGCATCGGCCCTGGCCCGTTCGCCTGCATGATGCTGGCGGACATGGGCGCCGACGTCGTCACGCTCGACCGGGTCGGCGCGAAGAAGAGCATGAAGTCGGTGGCGGGACGCGGCCGCAAGGTGATCGAGCTCGACCTGAAGGACAAGGCGGCGATCGCAGAGGTGCTCGACCTGCTTGCCAGCGCCGATGCGCTGGTCGAGGGCTTTCGTCCCGGCGTGATGGAGCGGCTCGGGCTCGGGCCGGACGTCGTGCTCGCTCGCAATCCCAAACTGGTCTATGGCCGCATGACCGGCTGGGGCCAGGAAGGCCCGCTCGCCAACGCGGCCGGCCACGACATCAATTACATCTCCATCACCGGCGCGCTGGCCGCCATCGGCACGAAGGAAGCACCGGTGCCGCCGCTCAATCTGGTCGGCGATTTCGGCGGCGGCGCGCTCTATCTCGTCGTCGGCGTGCTCGCAGCCCTGCTGGAAGCGCAGCGATCCGGCAAGGGCCAGGTCGTCGATGCCGCGATGTGCGACGGGGCGGCCTCGCTGATGTCGTTCTTCTTCGACATGACGACGCTGGGCCGCTGGACCGAGGGGCGCAACCAGAACTTCCTCGACGGCGGCGCGCATTTTTACGGCGTCTATGAATGTGCCTGCGGGCACTTCGTCTCGATCGGCTCGATCGAGCCGCAGTTCTACGCGCTGCTGCGCGAGCATGCGGGCCTGACGGATGCCGATTTCGACGCGCAGATGAACCCCAAGGCCTGGCCGGCGCTGAAGGAGAAGCTGAAGGCCGTGTTCAAGAGCAAGACGCGCGAGGACTGGTGCAAGATCATGGAAGGCACCGACATCTGCTTCGCGCCGGTGCTGACCATGTCGGAAGCAACCCAGCATCCGCACATGGTCGCCCGCAACGTGTTCGTCGAGCGCCACGGCGTGAAGCAGCCCGCCCCGGCGCCGCGCTTCTCGCGGACACCGTCGGCGGTGCGTGAGCCGGAGCCGGCGGAAATCGGCGCGGTGATGCAGGCGTGGAAGAGGTAAGTCTCACCCGGACAAAGGTCGCGTAGGGTGGGCAAGGGCGCGCAGCGCCGTGCCCACGTCTTCGCATCAACTGGGCAGGACGTGGGCACGCTTCGCTTTGCCCACCCTACGGCAGTGTGCGTGAGGCTGGAACCTACGCCGCATCCACCTTCAAAACCCCGCGCCGGATCTGATCCTCCTCGATCGATTCGAACAGAGCCTTGAAATTGCCCTCGCCGAATCCGTCGTCGCCCTTGCGCTGGATGAACTCGAAGAAGATCGGGCCGATCGCGTTGGCCGAGAAGATCTGGAGCAGCACCTTGGTCTGGCCGCCCTCGACCACGCCCTCGCCGTCGATCAGGATGCCGTTCTTCTGGAGACGCGCGAGGTCCTCGCCATGCTTGGGCAGGCGCGCGTCGATCCGCTCGAAATAAGTCTCGGGCGGCGGCGGCATGAACGGCAGGCCGGCGTCACGCAGGTCTTCGATGGTGCGGTAGATGTCGCGGCAGCCGCAGGCGATGTGCTGGATGCCCTCGCCGCGATAGGTCTTCAGATATTCCTCGATCTGGCCGGAATCGCCGGCATCCTCGTTGATCGGAATCCGGATCTTGCCATCCGGGCTGGTCAGCGCGCGGGAGAACAGTCCGGAGGCGCGGCCCTCGATGTCGAAGAAGCGGATCTGGCGGAAGTTGAACAGCTTCTCGTAGAAGCCGGCCCAGACATCCATGCGGCCGCGGTGGACGTTGTGGGTGAGATGGTCGAGATAGAACAGGCCGGCGCCGGCAGGCCGCGGATCGCGTGCGCCGAGCCATTCGAACTCGGCATCATAGGCCGAACCTTTAGCACCGTAGCGGTCGACCAGATAGAGCAGGCTGCCGCCGATGCCCTTGATCGCGGGCACGTCGAGCGTCTTCTGCGCCGATGACACATCGGCAGGCTCCGCACCGAGCGAAATCGCGCGGTCATAGGCCGCCTTCGCATCGACGACGCGGAACCCCATCGAGGGCGCGCAGGGCCCGTGCGTGGCAACGAACTCGTAACCGTGGCTGCCCGGCTCCTCGTTGACGAGATAGTTGATGTCGCCCTGGCGGTAGACCGTGATCTTCTTGGTCTTGTGGCGCGCGACGGGCGCATAGCCCATCAGCTTGAACAGCGCATGCAGCTCTTCTGGATTGGGATGCGCATATTCGACGAACTCGAACCCATCGGTGCCCATCGGATTGTCGGCGCTAACAGTGGCCGGCAGTGCATCGTGCGGAAACGGTCCCATAGACGGCTCTCCCAAATTGCTGCTGGGAGGAACTATCCTTCATGGAGCCCGCAATGAGCGTGCAAACGAGACGGTCTTTGGCTATCATATGCACAATCCGTGCATGATAAGGGCAAACGACGCATGATTTCGGTTGACGCCTTCGACCTCAGGATCCTGGGCGCGCTCCAGGACGATGGCCGCCTCACCAACCAGGAGCTCGCCGACCTCGCGGGGCTTTCGGCCTCACAATGCTCGCGCCGGCGGATGCGGCTGGAGGAGGAGAAGGTGATCGCGGGCTATCACGCCGATCTCTCCAGCGAGGCACTCGGCTTCGGCGTGGTCGCCTTCATCCAGGTGACGCTCGCGACTCACTCGCCGGATAACTCGAAGCGGTTTCGCGCATTGGTTGGCCGTATCGACGAGATTCAGGAGGCCTATTCGCTCACCGGTGACGCCGACTACGTGCTGAAGGCGGTGCTGCGCGATCTCAAAGGGCTCTCCAACCTCGTCAACGACGTCTTGATGCCGCATCAGAGCGTGGCGCATGTACGCTCTTCCATCGTGCTCGACAGGCTGAAGGAGAGCTCGCGATTGCCGCTCAGGGAGATCAAGGCCGGCTGAAATCGAGGGAACTACGTCATTCGCGCTTCCCCCGCGATCTGCGATGATCCCGGCCAATCCGGAGATTCAGCCATGGCCCTCCAGCTTCGACCGAACTGCGAATATTGCGACCGCGACCTGCCGCCCGATGCAATTGATGCGCGGATCTGCTCCTACGAATGCACGTTCTGCGCGGATTGCGTCGAGACGAAACTCTCCAACGTCTGCCCGAACTGCGGCGGCGGTTTTGCGCCGCGCCCGATCAGGCCGACGCAGGAATGGCGGCCGGGCGTCTGCACGAACAAGCAGGTGCCGTCGGACAAGCGGGTGCATTTGAAATACAGCGTCGAGGACGTCGCGGCACATTGCGCGCGGATACGGGACGTGCCGCCGGAGAAGCGGTAGATCTCGTAGGGTGGGCAAAGGCGCGTTAGCGCCGTGCCCACGTCATCGATATGGTGGGCACGCTTCGCTTTGCCCACCCTACGAGACCGGAGCGCGCCGTAATCACTCCGCCGCCAAAATCGTCCCCTCGACCTCGCCGAAGCCGACGCGATAGCCGTTGCCCTGGCACCAGCCGCGCATCACGAGGCTGTCGCCGTCTTCCAGGAAGTAGCGCTTGGCGCCGCCGGGCAATTCAACTGGCTCGGTGCCGTTCCAGCTGATCTCGAGCAAGCTGCCGCGCTGGTTCTTTTCCGGACCGGAGATGGTGCCGGACCCTAAGAGATCGCCGACATTCATGGCGCAGCCGGAGGAGGCATGGTGCATCAGCTGCTGCACCGAGGACCAATACATGTATTTGAAATTGGTGCGGCTGATGCTGGCGGGCGCGTTGGCGCCGGCGGCGCGCAAGGAGACGTCGAGCTCGACATCGTAATTCTGCGGCTTGCCCTGCCTGAGATAATCGAGCGGCACCGGCTGCTGCTCCGGTCCGTTCAGGCGGAACGGCTCCAGCGCCTCGCGCGTCACCACCCAGGGGCTGATCGAGGTCGCGAACGCTTTGGCCAGGAACGGACCGAGCGGCACATATTCCCATTGCTGGATATCGCGCGCGCTCCAGTCGTTGAGCAGCACGAAGCCGAAGATCATCTCTTCGGCTTGTTGCTCGCTCAGCATGCCGCCCATCGGCGAGGATTGGCCGATCACGACGCCCATCTCCAGCTCGAAATCGAGCCGCTTGCAGGGCCCGAAGCTCGGCACCTCGACATTCGGCGGCTTCAGCTGCCCGCGCGGCCGCTTCACCTGGGTGCCTGAAACCACCACTGTCGAGGCGCGGCCGTTATAGGCGATCGGCATATGCAGCCAGTTTGGCTGCAGCGCATTGTCCTTGCCGCGGAACATCACGCCGACATTGGTGGCGTGCTCCTTCGACGAATAGAAGTCGGTATAGCCGGAGACGGTGAACGGCATGTGCAGTCTGGCATCGCGCATCGGCACGAGCGCGCGGCTACGCAGTTCCCCATTGTCACGCAGCTCAGCATGATCGGCCCGCAGAAGCTCACTGATCCGCGCCCGGGTCTTGGCCCAGACCTTTGGCCCTAGCGTCATGAAGGGATTGAGCGAGGGCCCGGAGAACACCCCGAGCGGGCCGACATCGAGGCGGGAATCCTGCTCGAGCTCCCAGAGATCGAGCACGTAATCGCCGATCGCGACACCGACCCGCGGCGTCGGATTCCCCGCGGTCGAGAACACGCCATAGGGCAGGTTCTGGATCGGGAAGTCGGAGGCGGGATCGATCTCGATGAAGGAGCAGAGGCTGGGGTCGTTGGGATGGGGCATGGGTTTCCCGTTGCGCAGCGGTGACGGTGTCACCCTCCCCTGGAGGGGGAGGGTCGGCTCATATTGAGCGCAGCGAAATATGGGACGGGGTGGGGTGATCTCTCAACGCGGGCAGTGTTCCTTGCGGAGAGACCGTCACCCCACCCCGCTACGCATTCCGCTTCGCTGCATGCGTAACGACCCTCCCCCTCCAGGGGAGGGTAAGAGAGACTACGGCTTGTTCGGATCGAACCGCTTCTCGAGCCCCTTCCAGCAATCCGCGTAGTCGTCCTGCAGCGTGGACGCGTTCGCGGCGTGGGCGGTGACGCGCTGCGGGTAGCGGGTCTCGAACATGAAGGCCATCGTCCCCGTCAGCTTCACCGGCTTCAATTCGCCGTTGCTGGCATGCTCGAAGGCGTCGCGATCGGGGCCGTGCGGCAGCATGCAATTGTGCAAGGAGATGCCGCCGGGGACGAAGCCTTGCGGCTTGGCATCGTAGACGCCGTAGATCAGGCCCATGAACTCGCTCATGATGTTCATGTGATACCAGGGCGGCCGGAAGGTGTTGTCGGCGACCATCCAGCGCTCGGGGAAGATCACGAAGTCGATATTCGCGGTGCCCGCCGTCTCCGACGGCGAAGTGAGAACCGTGAAGATCGAGGGATCGGGATGATCGAAGCCGATCGCACCGACCGGCGAGAAGGTGCGCAGATCGTATTTGTAGGGCGCGTAATTGCCGTGCCAGGCGACGACGTCGATCGGCGAATGCGGCAGAGTGGTCTTGAACAGCGAGCCGCCCCATTTCACGTAGAGCTCTGTCGGCGTGTCCTTGTCCTCGTAATGCGCGACGGGGGTGAGGAAGTCGCGGGCGTTGGCAAGGCAATTGGCGCCGATCGGCCCGCGCTCCGGCAGCGTGAAGGCGCCGCCGTAATTCTCGCAGAGATAGCCGCGCGCCGGCCCGTTCGGAATCTCGACGCGGAACTTGACGCCGCGCGGGATCACGACGATCTCGCCGGGCTCGGCATCGATGCGGCCGAACTCGGTGACGAGACGAAGATTGCCCTGCTGAAGCACGAACATCAGCTCGCCGTCGGCATTGTAGAAATGCTGGTCCACCATCGATTTGGTGATGAGGTAGACATGCGCGGCCATGCCGGCCTGCGTGTTCACGTCGCCCGCCGTCGTCATGGTCTGCACGCCCTGGACGAAGGTCATTTCTTCCTTCGGCAGCGGCGTCGGATCCCAGCGCATCTGCGCGATCGGCAGATCGTATTCGTGGCACGGTGCGGAGCGCCACAGGCCGGCATCGACCTTCTCGAAGCGCCCGGAATGCTTCACCGAGGGGCGGATGCGGTAGAGCCAGGAACGCTCATTGGTGCCGCGCGGCGCGGTGAAGGGCGAGCCGGAGAGCTGCTCCGCGTAGAGCCCGTAGGCGCAGCGCTGCGGCGAGTTGCGCCCGATCGGCAGCGCGCCCGGCAGCGCCTCGGTCTCGAAGCTGTTGCCGAAGCCGGACATGTAGCCCGGCGTCACCTGCGCCGAGCTTCGGACGATCTGATCGGGCGAGGTGTTGATGTTCATCACTATCCTCCTCCTTGCAGGGCTGCCCACATGTCCTGGTCGCGCTTGTCGGTCCAGATCACGGGATCGTCGATCCCCGACGCCTCGTCATAGGCGCGAGACACGTTGAACGGCAGGCAGTGCTCGTAGATGGCGAAGCTGTGGAATTTCGGATCCATGACCTCGCGGGTCGCCGCCATCGATTCCTTCAGCGTGCGACCCTTGGCCACCGAGATTTCGGCAGCGCCATAGAGCGAGGTGACGAAATCGCGGGTCATCGCGATGGCTTCGCGCACCGTGGCGGTGCCGTTGAGCGCATCGCCGCGGCCCGGCGCGATCGCCTTGGGATTGAAGTTGCGGATCTCGTTCAGCGTCATCGGCCATTCGCGCAAATGCGCATCGCCGCAATAGCAGGCCGAGTGATATTCGATGAGATCGCCGGAGAACATCACTTCGGCATCAGGCACCCAGGCGACGATGTCACCGGAGGTGTGGCCGGCCCCGAGCTGCATCAGCCGCACTTCGCGCTTGCCCAGATAAATCGACATCTCGCCTTCGAACGTCAGCGTCGGCCAGGTCAGGCCGGGGATGCTCTGCGCGTCCTGGAACAGCCGCGGGAAGCGGCCGTACTCGGAATCCCAATCCTGCTTGCCGCGCTCCTCGATCAGCCGATAGGTCTCCTGCGAGGCAACGATGCCTTGCGCCTTGTAGGCGGAGGCCCCCAGCACGCGCACGGCGTGATAGTGCGACAGCACGACGTACTTGATCGGCTTGTCGGTCACGGTGCGGACGCGCTCGATCACCTTGTTCGCCATCGCCGGCGTCGCCTGCGCGTCGAACACCAGGCAACCGTCGTCGCCGACGATCACGGCAGTGTTCGGATCACCCTCGGCGGTGAAGGCGTAGAGATCGGTGCCGATCTCGGAGAAGGTGATTTTCTTTTCCGAGAGGTCACCGGTGGATGCGAAGTTCTTCGCCATCAATTCGTCCTTTGAGTCTTTTGGGCTATTGTTGTTGCTGCTGTTGTTGTTGTTGCTGCTGGCCGTCGATCATGCGGCGCTTGGCAAGCTCGATCGCCTCACGCAGCACACCGATGTCGCCGATATGGTTGGCAAGGATCAGCACCAGTGCCGCGTCGAAATCAGCGCTTTGCTCCTCGGTGAACCCGCGATGCGCTTCGACGATGGCGCGAAAGGCATCGTCCGGCCGCGCAAAGTTGGAGCTGGTAGACAACGGCATGCGAAACCTCAATTGAGCCCTTGAGCCTGCGACAACGCCGCCGCGATCGCTGCGCGCGTTGGATGGCGGAAGCGCGCGGCGACATAGCCATCGGGCCTGAGCAGATAGGCTGTATCAGGCGCGGCGTCGTAGCGCTTTGCGACGAGGCCCGAGGGATCGGCAAGTCCGCCCTCGCCACCGATGCGAATAGTCTTGACCCCGTCGGGCACGTCGATCGCCGCGCCATTGTTGAACGAGAGCAGGGTGAAGTCTGTTCCACCCTTGCGGAAGGCGTCTGTCAGATAGGCCTGCTCGGCAATTGGCGCATCGAGCATGGAGCACCCTGGCGACGGTCCGCCGCCCCACGCATCTGCATCCGGCGACGACAACGGAGAGTCGTAGCTGCACGGCACCGACAGGCGCCCGCCATTGACCATGCGCTTGCCGAACTCGGTCTCCTTGGCCAGCGACAGCACCGCCTTGCGCAGCCGCGCTTCCTGATGCGAGTTCGGCGCCATGAAATCGGTCGAGCGGGTGGATTCGCGGATGTTCTCGTCGGCCGCCAGGCTGCGCTCGGCATGATAGCTCTCGAGCAGGCTGGCGGGCGAGGTGCCGCGCAGCACGCGGTCGAGCTTCCAGGACAGATTTTCCGCGTCCTCGAGTCCCGAGTTCGCACCGCGGGCACCGAACGGCGAGACCTGATGCGCGGAATCGCCGGCAAAAATCACGCGGCCATGGATGAAGCGGTCCATCCGCCGGCACTGGAATTTGTACAGCGAGATCCACTCGAACTCGAACTTGTCGTGGCCGAGCATGCGCGCGATCCGCGGCCGCACGTTCTCCGGCTTCTTCTCGACCACCGGATCGGCGTAGCGATTGAGCTGGAGGTCGATACGCCAGACGTCGTCGGGTTGCCGGTGCAGCAAGGCGGAGCGGCCGGCGTGGAACGGCGGATCGAACCAGAACCAGCGCTCGGTCGGGAATTCCGCGGTCATCTTGACGTCGGCGATCAGGAACTGGTCCTCGAACACCTGCCCCGCAAACTCGGCGCCGACCATCTGCCGCAGCGAGGAGCGGGCGCCGTCGCAGGCGATCACATATTGCGCATGCAAACGGTAGGCGCCCTCCGGCGTTTCGATCGTCAATGCGACGGAATCGTTGCGCTGCTCCAGCGCCGTCACCTTGTTGCGCCAGCGCAGGTCGATCTCGGGCAGATCGCTGATACGATCGACCAGATAGGCTTCGGCGTAGTATTGCTGGAGATTGATGAAGGCGGGCCGCTTGTGGCCGTCCTCGGGCAGGAGGTTGAACTGGTAGAGCAGGGACTCCCCGTGGAAGATCCGGCCGACGCTCCACACCACGCCCTTGGCGACCATGCGGTCGCCGACGCCGAGCCGGTCCCAATATTCCAGCGACCGCTTAGAGAAGCAGATCGCGCGCGAGCCCTCGCCGATGCGGTCGGCATCATCCAGAAGGACGACGCGCTGGCCGCGCTGGGCAAGGTCGATCGCGAGCGACAGCCCGACCGGGCCGGCGCCGACAACCACGACCGGATGCTCGGCCGGGCCTTGGCCGGCGCGGTCCTGATCGGCATGGCGGCGATAGCCGAACTGGGCTTTGGCCTGATAGGTCGTGGCCTGCGCCATACTCGAACCTCGGCTCTGGTCAGGAGAGGCCTGATCTGCTAGATAGTCTCACGTGCAACTATTTTGGACCGGAGCCGGCCGGCCGTCAACTGGAATTCGGAGCGCGCGCCTTGGCGAGGACATCCAGCGACATCGCACTGAAGGCACGCGAAGCCGACGAGGCCTCCGTGCGGCCAAAGGCACGGCTCGACCTGTTCAAGTTCGTGCCGTTCCGCCTCAACCGGCTCGCAGCGGAAGTCAGTTCCGCGCTCGCGGTCGAATACCAGGAACGGCATGGTCTCGACATTCCGGCCTGGCGCGTGATCGCCACGCTCGGGTTCCGCAACGATGCGTGTAGCGCGCAGTACATCGCGCAATGCACCCGCACGCACAAATCCACCATCAGTCGCGCGGTGACTGCGCTGCTCAACGAGGACCTGATCGAGCGGGTCGAGAACGAAGCCGACCGCCGCGAATTCCGCCTGCAACTGACGAAGAAGGGCCGCGCGCTCTACGAAGAGCTGTTCCCGCAGTTGCTGCGGCGGGAAGACGAAATCCTCGCCTGCCTCTCCGCGCAGGAGCGCAAGCAGCTCTCGGTGCTGCTCGGCAAAATCGAAGCGAATCTCGATCTGATCCAAACCAGCGAAGAGGCCGACGCGAAAGAGGCGTATTAGGACGCGTACTCATGGAGGCGCAGACGTCGGCTTTTTGGGAGTCCGGTTGAGAAAGCTTGGTAGGCCCGTGACGGCAGTGGCGTATATAGCGATGCTCCTTATGGCGCTTATCGCAACTCGCGCATACGCCGTTGACATGGGTTATCTGGCTCCCCCCGGAGTCGCTGCAAACAAGTTTCCCTCACCGCAGCGCCCGATCGCTCGAATCGTCAGCCCGCGCCGCTCCGCCGAAGAGCGCCGCGACGCCCTCAATGAGGCCGGTCAAATTGCACGCGTTCTTGAACTGAAACCAGGTATGACAGTCGGTGACATTGGAGCAGGCAGTGGCTACCACACGGTCAGGCTCTCGCACCTCGTCGGACCCGCCGGCTCTGTCGTTGCCCAGGACGTCACGCGGGATTACCTCGTCGAACTCGCCAGGCGAACAAAACTTCTGAAGTTGACGAACGTGCAATTCGCGCTCGGCGAACCCCACGACCCGCGTCTGCCCGCTTCCTCGCTGGACGCAGCAATCCTTGCGCATATGTATCACGAGATAGCCCAACCCTATGCCTTCCTCTACAATCTCGCGCCCGCCTTGAAGCAGGGTGCGCGGGTGGGAATTGTTGATCTTGAGCTTCCGACGTCGAAGCACGGCACGCCAATTGCGCTCTTGCGCTGCGAATTAACTGCCGTCGGCTATCGCGAGGTCGCCACATATAAGCTCGCAGGGGACGGAGGATACCTGGCGATATTCTCTCCCCCGGAGCTAGCGGCTCGAAAATCTCCCCGCGATATCGTTGCTTGTGTGGATCCTGCCGGCACTCGTTGAAACCATATCTGCCGCCCGTCTCGGAGACCGCACACGTCCGAAGAAAAGGTCAGACCGGAATTGCCGATCGAGACTCAAACCCGGCGCTCTCGATCCAGCTCGGCAAGATCGAAGCGAGTCTCGATCTGATCCAGACCAGCAAAGAGGCCGACGCCAAGCAGGCGTATTAGCCGACGCTGTCATTCCGGGGCGCCGCAAAGCGGCGAACCCGGAATCCAGAGATTGTGGCGCGCGATTCTCAGGTGCGCAACTGCGCACATAGTTCGCGCTTCGCGCGCCCCGGAATGACGGCTTCGCCCTCACTTCGCAAACGACCGCGACGGCGGCAGATGCAGCGCCCATGCGTCGACCTTGTCGCTGGCGCGCGGATAAATTTCCGTCACGATCGGATCATGGCCGGGAATGAACCTGTCAGGATGGCCGGCGAGACGCTCGATCGTCTCCCAACCCACCGCCATGTCGCCGACATTGTAGACGATCGGGAACGGGCTCTTGCGCTGCAGATTGGCGTAGTAATGCGCGGCATCGGACGCCAGCACCACCGGCCCGCGCGCGGTCTCCACCTTGACCACCTGCAAGCCGTCCGAATGGCCGCCGACGCGATGCACGGTGACGCCGGGCGCGACCTCGCCGTCGCCGGAATAGAACGTGACGCGCTCGCCATAGACGTGGCGCACCATCTGCGTGACGTGCTCGACCGAGAACGGATGTCGCAGCAGTCCGTTGCACATGCAGCGCCCGGTCGCGTAGGCCATCTCGCGCTCCTGGAGGTGGAAGCGCGTATTCTGGAAGCGATCGAGATTGCCGGCGTGGTCGTAATGCAGATGCGTCACGATGACGTCGCGAATGCTTGACGCCGCGACGCCAAAGCGCTCCAGCGCATCGACCGGATTGAGCGTCAGCTTGCGCGCCCGCGCGCTCGCCTCCTCGGCATTGAAGCCGGTGTCGACCAGGATGTCGCGGCCGTCCCCGCGGATCAGCCAGACGAAGTAGTCGAGGTCCTGCGCCGCGCTGTCATGCGGATCGGGCTGAAGGAAGTTCATGCTGGGGGTGCGCGGCGACATCGTCGCATAGCGCAGGGCGTAAATCTCGTAGGCGTTTCCCATGGTTTTTGCTTTTGCTTTGCTTTTTTGAGTGGATCTTCGGCACGATCCTGCGCACCAAGCCATTCTCCGCTGCAAAGGTCAAACGCCGCGCCGCATCACGGCGGCAGGCCATTCAATGTGAGACCAATCACATTTTCGTCGCCATGGAGTCCCTAACGTCCGCCGGTAAGATCGAGCCGGATCACGTCGAGCACAAACATGACAGCCTGTTTATCCTCCCTGCGGCGCACCCAGGCGTTGCGGTCAATCGTCGCGATAACGCCGAATCTCCAAGCAGTTGACGCCCCCCGTCCCCGGTTTGATAATGCAGGAAGCGTAAGTTAAGGTCGCCGCGGCGCAAGCTGGGAACGGCGCCTTTTTGGCTGGACCGCGCTGATTATGAAAATTCGCTTCTTTTTTCTTCTGCCCTTGCTCGTCTCGCTCGTCCCGACTGCCCCATCGCTTGCGGCCGGTGACCGCTTTGCGCTGGTCATCGGCAACGCCAAATATCCGGATGCGGATGCTCCGCTGAAGGAACCGATCAACGATGCCCGTGACGTCGCCGACGAGCTCAAGCGCGACGGCTTTTCGGTCGAGATCGGCGAGAATCTGACCGGCGACGGCATGCGCCGCGCCTTCGACAAGCTCTACGGCAAGATCAAGCCGGGATCGGTGGCGCTGGTGTTCTTCAGCGGCTTCGGCATCCAGTCGGCGCGCCAGAGCTACATGCTGCCGATCGATGCACAGATCTGGACCGAATCCGACGTGCGCCGCGACGGTTTCAGCCTCGAGACCGTCCTCGGCGAGCTCAACACCCGCGGCGCCGGCGTCAAGATCGCGCTGGTCGACGCCTCCAGGCGCAATCCGTTCGAGCGCCGGTTCCGCAGCTTCTCGGCCGGCCTGACCCCGGTGATCGCGCCGAACGGAACGCTGGTGATGTATTCGGCGGCGCTGGCCTCGGTGGTCTCCGACGCCGGCGGCGAGCACAGCCTGTTCGTCCAGGAGCTCCTGAAGGAAATCCGGGTCCCCGACCTGATGGCCGAGGAGACGCTGAACCGGACCAAGATGGGAGTCACCCGGGCTTCGCGCGGCGAGCAGGTGCCTTGGATATCCTCTTCATTGGCCGAAGATTTCTCGTTCAGCCCGGGAGCCGGCGGATCGCGTCCGGCACCGTCGACGCCGCCCGCGCCTCCCGCGCCGCCGCCGGTGGTAGCCAACAACCCGCCCCCGTCACCACCCGCGCCGCCGACACCGCCTCCGCCGCCGAAGCCGGCCGACACCGCGGCAGCACCCGCGCCTGCTTCTCCACCTCCTGCGCCTGCGCCGGCCCCCACGCCGAAGCCGCAGGTCGAGGCCGCCCTGCCCCCGCCGCCACCGCCGGTCAAGCCGATTGATCCCGCTCCGGCACCGAGCACCGACAGCGGGCCGAGCGCCGCCGCGCTGGCCGACGATCCCACGATCAAGAGCCTGACCTCCAAGATTGCCGCCAATCCGGATGACGTGAACGCGCTGTACCGGCGCGGCCAGGTCTATGCCAGCAAGGGCGCCTACAACCTCGCCATCAAGGATTTCGACGACACGCTCCGGATCAACACCAAGGATGTCGAGGCGCTGAACAACCGCTGCTGGACCCGCACCGTGGTCGGCGACCTCCAGGGCGCGCTGAAGGATTGCAACGAGGCGTTGCGGCTGCGGCCCAACTTCGTCGACGCGCTGGACAGCCGCGGGCTCGTCAACCTCAAATCGGGCGCGGTCAAGAATGCCATCGCCGATTTCGATGCGGCCCTGAGGATCAACCCGCGTCTGACCTCCTCGCTTTATGGGCGCGGCCTCGCCAAGCAGCGCAATGGCTCCGCCCAGGAAGGCGCGCTTGATATCGCCAATGCCAAAGCGATGGATCCGAACATCGTTCAGGAGTTCGCAAGCTACGGAGTGCGCTAGTATTTTTTTGAATTGAGGCAGGCGGCGCCTCGAACCCCTGGTGGCCCAGGGAAGACTAACGAACGGAGCCGCAGGCAGCCTTCCCCGGGGGGCTCGTTGCAGGAACTTTGGCAGGAATTTTCGAACCGCGCGAGCTCGCTGCGCAGGAGGGACTGGCTATGAAATCGGCTGCAAAGGGACTTACCGCGATTCTGTCCATCATCACTCTTGGCGCTGCGCTGTCGCTGCCGGCCTTCGCCGGCGATGACGGCAACAGCAAGAACGTCACCGAGGACGACATCGTCCGCGCGCTGGCGCCCCCGGCCAAGAAGCCCCTGACCCGCGGCCTCTCGCTCGCCCCCCAGGCCGATCCCGCACCGAACGCCGCCGAGAGCAAGCTGATCCAGTCGGTGCGCGGCCGCTCGACGCGTTCGCTGTCCTCGACCGAGCGCGAGGAAATCGCATCGGTCGCCAAGGACAAGCCGAACATCGATCTCGAAATCACGTTCGACTACAACTCCGCCAATATCAGCGCCAAGTCGATGCCATCCGTGCAGGCGCTCGGTCGCGCGCTGACCAGTCCCGACCTGAAGGGCTCCACCTTCGTGGTGGCCGGCCACACCGATGCCGCCGGCGGCGAAACCTACAACCAGGACCTGTCGGAACGCCGCGCGGATGCGATCAAGCGCTACCTCGTCGACAAGTACAGCATCTCCGCCACCGACCTCGTCACCGTCGGCTACGGCAAGAGCAAGCTGAAAAATCCGAGCCAGCCGATGGCTGAGGCCAACCGCCGCGTGCAGGTCGTCAACATGGAAAACAAGACCACCGCATCGAAGTGAGCACGACAAAATCCTCTGAAGTGACAAGTCGTGATGTGGTGTAAAGTCTCGCTTCCAGAGCGCGTCCCGCAGCCTTGCGGGACGCCGCTTTGTTTCAGGGAAATGCTCTCGATGGGCCTCGCGCGGATGGCCGTGAGCCAGGCCAGGATGATCCGGCGATGAACCTCTCCGAATATCTCAAGCCTGCCGGAACCGTGATGTTCGTCGTCGCGCTCGGCGTCGGCTATTACCTGTTCGAGCATCGCAAGCGCGCCGAGCCGAAGGAGACGCAGAGCGAGGCGCTCGTCATCGTGACGAAGTCGACCAATGCCTGCTTCTCCGACCTTGTACGGGTGACCGGCTTCTTCGTGCCGCGCCGCGAGGCCGTGGTCATCGCCGACCAGGAGGGATCCAAGGTCACCGATCTCTTCGTCACCGAGGGCACCGTCGTTGCCGACAACCAGGAGCTGGCGCGCCTGACGGCGCCGCCGCAGATCCCGGGCCAGCCGCAGAGACCCGGTCCGCAAGGTCCGATCTCGCTGAAATCACCTGCGCCGGGCCTCATCACCGAGGTCCGCACCATCGTCGGCGCGCCTGCTTCCCCGCAGGCCGGCCCGATGTTCCGCATCGCCGTGAACAACGAGATCGAGCTCGATGCTCAGGTTCCGGCGGTGCACATGCCCAAGCTCAACTCCGGCGCCACCGTGCGCATCAGCCGCGATGACGCGCCCGATCTGATCGGCCGGGTCCGGCTGGTTGCGCCCGAGATCGACCGCGCCACGCAGCTCGGCCGCGTCCGCATCAGCGTCACCAACAATCCGTCGCTGAAGGTCGGCGTGTTCGCCCGCGCCTCGATCGACGCCAAGCGAAGCTGCGGCGTCTCGATCCCCAAGACCGCGATCGACCATCTCACCATTCAGGTCGTCAAGGGCAACATCATCGAGACGCGCAAGGTGCGGGTCGGGCTCTCGTCCGACAACGCGACGGAAATCCTGGAAGGCCTCGACGTCGGCGAAATCGTCGTGGCCGACGCCGGCTCTTCGCTCCATGACGGCGACCAGATCAAGACCATGTTCGCCGATGAACTCGATCGCACGCGGGTACGCTGATGGCTCTCAATATCTCGGCTTGGTCGATCCGGAATCCGCTGCCGTCGGTCGTCTTCTCGATCATTCTTCTGATCCTCGGCTGGGTGTCTTTCACCAAGCTCGCGGTGACGCGGCTGCCTTCGGCCGACATTCCCGTGATCTCGGTCGTGGTGTCGCAGTTCGGCGCGGCGCCCGCCGAGCTCGAATCGCAGGTGACCAAGACGGTCGAAGACGCCGTCTCCGGCGTCGAGGGCGTGCGGCACATTACCTCACAGATCACCGACGGTGTGTCGGTCACCACCATCCAGTTCGCGCTGGAGACCAACACCGACCGCGCGCTCAACGACGTCAAGGACGCGGTGACGCGTGTGCGCTCGAACCTGCCGCAGAACGTCACCGAGCCGCTGATCCAGCGCGTCGACGTGATCGGCCTGCCGATCGTCACCTATGCCGCGATCTCGCCCGGCAAGACGCCGGAGCAGCTCTCCTACTTCGTCGACGACGTGGTCAAGCGCGCACTGCAAGGCGTGCGCGGCGTCGCCCAGGTCGAGCGCATCGGCGGTGTCGAGCGCGAAATTCTGGTCTCGCTCGATCCCGACCGTTTGCAGGCGATGGGGCTGACCGCGGTCAATGTCAGCCAGAGCCTGCGCGGCACCAATGTCGACGTCGCCGGCGGCCGCGCCGAGATCGGCAAGAACGACCAGGCCATCCGCACGCTCGCCGGCGCCAAGACGCTGAGCGACCTTGCCGGCACCATGATCCCGCTGTTCGGCGGCGGCGAGGTCCGGCTCGACGACCTCGGTACCGTCACTGACACCATCGCCGACCGCCGCACCTTCGCCCGCTTCAACGGCGAGCCGATCGTCGCGCTCGGTATCAAGCGCTCCAAGGGCGCCAGCGACGTCAAGGTGGCCGAGGCCGTGCAGAAGCGCATCGACGTACTCAAGGCCGCCTATCCCGACGTCGACCTGAAGGTGATCGACACCTCGGTCGAATATACCAACGGCAATTACCACGCGGCGATCTCGACCCTGTTCGAAGGCGCCATCCTCGCCGTTGTCATCGTGCTCTTGTTCCTGCGCGACCTGCGCGCCACCATCATCGCCGCGATCTCGCTGCCCTTGTCGATCTTCCCGGCGTTCTGGGCGATGGACCTGCTCGGCTTCTCGCTGAACCTCGTCAGCTTCCTCGCCATCACGCTGTCGACGGGTATTCTGGTCGACGACGCCATCGTCGAGATCGAGAACATCGTCAGGCACATGAACATGGGCAAGTCGCCCTATCGTGCCGCCCTCGAAGCCGCCGACGAGATCGGCCTCGCGGTGATCGCGATCTCGCTCACCATCATCGCGATCTTCGCACCGGCGAGCTTCATGTCGGGCATCGCCGGACAGTTCTTCAAGCAGTTCGGCATCACCGTCTCGGTGCAGGTGTTCTTCTCGCTGCTCGCCGCGCGCTTCGTCACGCCGGTGCTCGCCGCCTACTTCCTCAAGCCCGGCACTCACGAAGAACCGCCGCCCGGCCGCGTGCTGCGGGCCTATCACCGGATCGTGGCCTGGTCGGTAAAACACTATTTCATCACGGTGCTGGTCGGCTTCGGCATCTTCGCCGCCTCGATCTGGAGCATTACGCTGTTGCCGCAGGGTTTTCTGCCGGCGCAGGACAGTTCGCGCTCACTGCTGGCCCTCGAGCTGCCGCCGGGCACCCAGCTTGCCTATACCGAGAAGGTCACCGAGGACATCGTCGCGCGGCTGCGCAAGCGGCCCGAGGTGAAGAGCATCTTCGTCGACGGCGGGCGCGTCCCGCCGGGCACCCAGGAAGTCCGGCGCGCCGCACTGATCATCAATTACACGCCCAAGGATGCCCGCGACATCACCCAGCGCGAGCTCGAATTCTCGATCAGCCAGGAGCTGGAGAACATCCCAGACATCCGCTTCTGGTTCCTCGACGAGAACGGTCTGCGCGCCATCTCGCTGGTCGTGACCGGTGTCGACGCCAACATCGTCAACAATTTCGCGAGCGAGCTCGCGACGCAGATGAAGCGGATTCCGACCATCTCCAACGTGATCTCGGAAACCACGCTGGAGCGGCCCGAGCTGCGCGTCGAACCGCGCGCCGATCTCGCGGCGCGGCTCGGCGTCTCGACTGAAAGCCTGTCGCAGACCATCCGCGTCGCCACCATCGGCGACGTCGGACCCGCGCTCGCCAAGTTCGACGTCGGCGACCGTCTGGTGCCGATCCGCGTGCAGCTCGAGGATGCCGCGCGCGGCAATCTGAAGACGCTGGAACAGTTGCGCGTGCCGCTCGGCGAGCACGGCGAGAAGGGCGGCGTGCCGCTCTCGGTCATCGCCGACGTCAAGCTCGACCAGGGTCCGACCAGCATCAACCGCTACGATCGCGAGCGGCAGGCGACGGTCGCCGCCGACCTCGTCGGCTCCGCCGCACTCGGCGACGCCACCAAGAAGATCTACGATCTGCCGGTGATGAAGAGCCGGCCGAAGGGCGTGAAGGTCTCTCCCTCCGGCGACGCCGAAAGCCTCAACGAGCTGTCGGACGGCTTCGCCACCGCGATCACGGCGGGCCTGATGATGGTCTACGCCGTGCTGGTGCTGCTGTTCGGCACCTTCCTGCAGCCGATCACCATCCTGTTCTCGCTGCCGCTCTCGATCGGCGGCGCCATCGCGGCCCTGCTCCTCACCGGCAAGCAGCTCACCACACCGGTGTGGATCGGCATTCTGATGCTGATGGGCATCGTCACCAAGAACGCGATCATGCTGGTGGAATTCGCGATCGAAGCCATTCACGCCGGCAAGCCGCGCGAAGAGGCGATGATCGACGCCGGCATGAAGCGCGCCCGGCCGATCGTGATGACCACGATCGCGATGGCCGCGGGCATGATGCCGAGCGCGCTCGCGGTCGGCGCTGGCGGCGAGTTCCGCTCGCCGATGGCGCTCGCGGTGATCGGCGGCCTGATCTTCTCCACCATCCTGTCGCTGGTGTTCGTGCCCGCGATGTTCATGGTGATGGACGATTTTGGCGCCCTGATCTGGCGCTTCGCCAAGCGGCTGATCGTGCACAGCGAGGACGCCGAGACGGACAGTCATCACGGCGCGGCGCCGGCATCGAAAGACGTTGCCCACCGTGCTGCGGAGTAAGATTTCGGGCGAGTAGCCGGGCGCGTTAACGCAGGGCGCCTCAAGGCGCTATGTTACCCCAATAGCTTTCACGCGGATCACGCTCGGCCCTGGGTCTGCACCGGCAAGCCCTGCATTCGCGGGCTGTGCGGCTGAGCCCTACTCGTTCCGCGCGATCGCGGTCAGCTTGGTCATGTTCCTGAGCAGGATGCGGCCACGCTGAAGATCGAGGATCGCTTCCTTGCGCCAGGCCTGCAGCTGGCGGTTGACGCTCTCGCGGGCGGCGCCGACGAAGACGCCGAGCTGCTCCTGCGAGATGTGCACCTCGGAACCGAAATCGGCGGCCAGCGCGCAGAGCCGCCGCGCCAGGCGCACCGGCAGCGGCTGCAGCATCGATTCCTCCATGCGCTCGCTCTGCCAGCGGATGCGCTGGCACAGCAATGCGATGATCTTGATCGCGACCTTCGGCTCGCGCTCGAGGAAGCTGAGGAAATCTTCGCGCCGCAGCACGAACAATTCGCTGGCCTCGCCAGCGGTCGCATCCGCGGTCCGATTCTGGCCGTCCAGCACCGCGACTTCGCCGAACAGGTCGCCGGGGCCCATGAAATTGAGCGTGAGCCGGCTGCCGTCGGAGGCACCTGTCTCGATGCGGACCTGGCCGCGGCGCACGCCGAACAGCGCGTTGCCAGGATCGCCCTTCTGGAACAGCACCTCGCCGTTCCCCAGATGCTGGGTGTGACAGAGATTGGACAGCCGCTGGAGCTCGTCTGCACCGAGATCCGCGAACATCGCGTTCATCTTCAAAATGACCGCAAATTCGGCCTGCTTGCTCATTTCAATGTCCTTGTGAAGTCCTGGTCAGTCATCTTGTCAGACGCTTGGCAAATCGCTTGAAACCATCACCATCAGGATCGCGTAAAACCGCGCCGGGGAAGTGTGTCATAAGTCACATAACTTTGCAGCACCCCCTGACTATTTTTACGCGCTTGGAGCCGCTTCCCGTCCGGGGATAAACTCGGCCGCGAAGGATGGATAACCGGCGGGATTCGACGCCGATTGTCCGTCAGTGGAAAGTCGAGATGAGAGTAGTAAAATTCGCCGGCGCGGCATTGGCCGCCGTCATCATCGTGATCGCACTCCTGCTGGTGGTCGGAATCCCCTCGGGCTTCCTGACGTCGACGATCGCCTCGCGCGTCGAGAGCGCGACCGGCTACCGTCTGTCGATCGACGGCACCACCAAGATCAGCCTGTGGCCGACGCTGAACGTCACCCTGAACGACCTCTCGCTTGCCGATCCCCGGGATCGCAGCGGCATCACGCGCCTGACGATCGACAGCGTGCAGGCCGACATGTCGCTCTCCAGCGTGTGGTCGGGCCGCCCTGAGATCCGCGAGCTGATCGTCACCCATCCGGTGCTTTACCAGCCGCTGCTGCGTGAACGCCTGCCGAACACGGGGGGCTCGTCGAAACCGCCACTCGCGCTCGACGCGGATGGCGCGACCATCGACCGCGTCAAGATCACCGACGGCGAAGTCGCATTCTCGCGCGTGCGCGACCGCGTCGAGGGCCGCATCAGTGCCATCAACGCCGACGCGACCATCGGCCGCGACCGCAAGGTCAATGTCACTGGCACCGCGCGCGTCGGCGACCACCCGACCAAGTTCGACATCAAGGCGACCACGCCGGCGCCGCCGGCCGACCGGCCGACGATCCCGGTGGATTTCGCCATCGACATGCCCGACGTGTTGAAGTCTCAGCTCAACGGTCATGCCGAGATGCGAATGAACGGCGACGTCGTGATGATCAACGGCGTGAATGGCCGGCTCGGCGATGGCACATTCAACGGCTGGGCTTCGGTCGACATTGCCAGCAAGCCGCTGGTCAAGCTCGACCTCGACTTCCAGCGGCTGGCGATTCCGCTGGCGAAATCGCCGGAGGGCGCCGCCGGGCAGCCCTGGAGCAATGCGCCGATCGACGTCTCCGGGCTCAATTATGTCGATGCGCAAGTGCGGATCTCCGCGAACGAAGCCGTGATCGGTGATGCCCGCATCGCGCCTCTGGCGCTCGATGCGAAGCTCGCCGGCGGCGTGCTGAAGGCGGGGACCGCCAATCTCGGCGCCTATGGCGGCCAGGTCTCCGGCGAGGTGATCCTCGATGCAACCACCGGCGCGCCGAGCTTTGCCATGCATTCCGATCTCGTCGGCGTGCGTGCGCTGCCGCTGCTTCAGGGCCTCGCCGAATTCGACCGCATCGACGGCAAGCTGCAGGCCAAGCTCGCTCTTCGCAGCGCGGGCACCAGCCAGCGCGCGCTGATGGCGAACATGCAGGGCACGGCCTTCGTCAATTTCCAGGACGGCGCCATCCGCGGCATCAATGTCGCGCAGATGATCCGTTCGCTGACATCGGGCACGCTGTCCGGCTGGCAGGACAACCAGAATGCCGGCCAGGAGCAAAGCACCGACCTGTCGCAGCTTTCGGCCTCGTTCCGCATCGACAAGGGCCAGGCCGTGACGACGGATCTCAACCTGATCGGGCCGCTGGTGCGCGTCACCGGCGCGGGCACCATCGCCCTCGACACCAAGATGATGGGTTTTCGCGTCGAGCCGAAGCTGGTGATGACGACCGAAGGTCAGGGCCGCGCCAATGAGCCTGTCGGCTTCGGCATTCCCGTGATGATCCAGGGCAGCTGGTCGCAGCCCAAGATCTACCCCGACATGGCCGGCATGCTGGACAATCCCGACGCCGCCTATGCCAAGCTGCGCGAGATGGGCAAGGGCCTGTTCGGTCCTGATGGCGCCGGGCTCGGCAACATTCTGGGCAGCCTTGGTCTCGGCGGCACGCCTGCGCCCGGCGGCAATGCGGCCGGCAACGCCAATCCGCAAGCCCAGCAGCCGGGCCAGAACAATTTGCTCGGCGGCCCGCTGGGCGAGGCGATTGGCAATTTGATTCAGCAGGGGCTGTCCAGCGGCGCGGGAAGCAGCACTGGCGCCGCGCCGGGCAGTGGCCGCAGCCGCAGCCTGCCGGCAACGCCCTCCACGCCCGCGCCGCAGTCCTCGCCCGCGGCTCCGGCCCTTGAGGACCCGCCGGTCGCGCAGCAGGACAGTCAGCCAATGAACGACGTGCTGCGGCAACTCTTTAACCGGTGATTGGCGGATTGGCGGGCTTAGCTCCACGGCAATCCCCTTACATCAGCTTCCCCGCCACCGGCTTCCTCCGAACGGATGAGGCTGCGGCAACTCACCGGCCTTTCGCCGGCCCCCGCGTCCACAGGGAGTAACCACGCCGGCCGGTCCCCGGCCCGCGCGGCGGTCCTTTGGCCCAAATTGTGATAGAACGGCCGGGAAGGGCCTGCATGGCCCGTGAGCGCGCAGCGTCGATGGCGGCGCGAGAGGATCGGGATGGCAGGAGCGAACGACAAGACACGGTTTCTGCGCGAGGGCCTGTTCGCCAAATACGTCGTCTCCCTCGTCGGCCTCGTCGTGTTCGTGCTCGCCGTCAACGGCGCGATGGAGACCTGGATCTCCTACCGCGCCACCAAGACCCAGCTGACCGACGGGCTGGAGGACAAGGCGCAAGCCGCCGCCCGGCGGATCGAGCAGTCGATCTCCGAGCTCGATCGCCAGATCAGCTGGGTGACGCGGGCGAGCCAGGACACCCTCGAAAAGCGCCGTGCCGACTACGCATCGCTGCTGCACCAGGTCTCGGTCGTCAACCAGCTGTTCCAGCTCAACGGCGAGGGCCGCGAGGTGCTGCGCGTCTCGCGCCAGTCGACCACCACCGGCAGCAATGCCGACCTCTCCCGCGACATGCGCTTCACCGACACCGTCGCCCGCGGCGTCAGCTATGCGCCGGCCTGGTTCGCCGACCGGACGCCGTTCATGTCGATCTCGGTGGCGCATTCCGGCTTCAATGCCGGCGTCACCGTGGCAGAGATCGACCTCAGCTTTCTCTCCGATTTCCTGTCCGACGCGCAGGTCGGCAAGGCCGCCTTTGCCTATGTCGTCGATCCCCGCGGCCGCGTGCTGGCGACGTCGTCGAAGGGGCCCGATGTCGGCAAGGATTTGTCGAAGCTGCCGCAGGTGGCGGCCGCGATCGCGCCCGGCCATGAGGGCGACAGTTCGGGCACCGACTTCAACGGCCATGCGGTGATGAGCGCCGCGAGCACGGTGCCGAAACTCGGCTGGAGCGTGCTGTTCGAGCAGCCGACCACGCAGGCCCTGACGCCGATCCGCGACCAGCTGGTGCGCATCGCGCTCTTGATCGGCATGGGCCTCATGGTCGCGATCCTCGCCGGCACGCTGCTCGCCCGCCGCATGATCATCCCGATCACGGCGCTGCGCGACGGCGCCTACAGGCTCGGCGAGGGCGATTTCAATCACCGCATCGAAGTACGCACCTCGGACGAGCTGGAAGACCTCGCCGGCCAGTTCAACCGCATGGCCGGCCAGATCCAGGAGACCTATTCGGACCTGGAGACCAAGGTCGAGGAGCGCACGCGCGATCTGGCGCAGTCGATCAACGAGCTGAAGGTGCTGGAGGAGGTCGGCCGCGCCGTCGCCTCCTCGCTCGATCTCAACGCCGTGCTGCCGACGATCGCCGCGCGCGCGATCGAGATCACCCATGCCGATGCGGTGCTGATCTACGGCTTCGATGCCGAGACGCGGCGCTTCAACCTGGTCGAAGCCAACGGTATCGACAAATCCGCCGACGGCGCCCATGTCACCATCGACGAAGGCCAGAACATCCTGAGCGATGCCGCCGAAAGCGGCGAGCCGATCGCGATCGCCGAGCTTGGCGCCGCCGCCGAGCAGCCGCTGCGCGAGGTCGCCATCGCGGCCGGCTTCCACTCGGTGCTGGTGGTGCCGCTGGTCGACCAGCAGGGCACGCTCGGCTCGCTGGTGGTGCTGCGCCGCGCGAGCGGCGAGTTCGCCGCCAGCATCATCGGCCTGATGCGCACCTTCGCCAACCAGGCCGTGCTGGCGATGCGCAATGCGCGGCTGTTCACCGAGGTCGACCACAAGAGCCACGCCCTGGAGACGGCGAACGAGACCGTGCGCGCCCAGGCCGACAAGCTGCGCGAGCAGACCGAGCAATTGAAGAACTGGAACAAGTCGCTCGAGGAGCGCGTCAAGACCCAGCTCGGCGAGATCGAGCGCATCCGCAAGCTCGAGCGTTTCCTGGCGCCGCAGGTGGCGCAGCTGATCGCCTCCTCCGACAGCCCGGAAGGGCTGCTTACCAGCCAGCGCCGCGAGGTGACCGTGGTGTTCTGCGATCTGCGCGGCTTCACCGCGTTCACGGAAGCGACCGAGCCGGAAGAGGCGATGAACGTGCTGCGCGAATATCACGCCGCGCTCGGCAAGCTGATCTTCAAATATGAAGGCACGCTCGACAAATATGCCGGCGACGGCGTGATGATCCTGTTCAACGCGCCGATCCAGTTCGAGGACCACACCAAGCGCGCCGTGAAGATGGCGGTGGAGATGCGCGACACCATCGGCCCGCTGACCGAGCGCTGGCGCAACCGCGGGCACAGCCTCGGCTTCGGCATCGGCATCGCGGTCGGCTATGCCACGCTCGGCCAGGTCGGCTTCGAGCAGCGGCTGGAATATGCCGCGATCGGCAGCGTCACCAACCTCGCCTCGCGCCTCTGCGGCGAAGCCAAGCCCAACCAGATCGTGGTAAGCCGCCGCGTCTACGGCATCGTCGAGCCCTGGGTCGAAGCGCGCGCCCTCGATGATCTCCAGCTCAAGGGTTTCAATCACCCCGTGCTGGCGATGGAGATCTTGAACTGGCGCGAGGAAGTCGAGAACGTGGTGGACGCCTCGGCGGTGCGGCGAAGGGGGTAAAGCTGGCGTTGGCGCTGGTGTAGCCCGGATGGAGCGAAGCGAAATCCGGGGTCGTGCCACAAGCGACGGCAGTCCCGGATTGCGCTTCGCTCCATCCGGGCTACAGGCCATTGTATCGCTCACCGACAGCATTTCACGATCCCGCGGCACATTGCGCCCGGGTTTTGCTTGGTCTAGCCACCCTTCGAAATGGAAGGGCGCAGGGAAGACCGGGCACCGGCTGGCACCCGCAAGACCCCTGTGCATGAGTGCGTGGTATTCGCTCACAGGGGAGAAAACAGGTGCGGCCGAATGCCCGGCCTTCCCTGCGCAGTGGTTGAAACGGCTTATGTCGCGCTCTCGCCGGTGAGTCGATCCCTTTGCCACCGTTGTCTTGCAGCTTTCAAGGGATGCGCAGGTCCGGTCGGACCAGCGCACCGCTGCAAGACTTGACGCCGGATATTCGGGCGTCACGACCACACGATTTTGCCGTACGCGAGGCAGCACCGTCGTACACGCGCCCGCTGATCGCTCACGGGGAGACCCCGCCCTGCGACCGCATCTGGCGCCAACGCCGCCCGCGTCCACCGCCCCTCACCCCACGAACCCTGACGATCGCGATCCGTCCCTTACCATGGGATGAGTTAGAAGGGAGCATAGGGTGTTTCGTTTTTCCAGTAAAGCGAATTTTGGATTATTCGAATGACAAATTCGGATACCGAGCAAACGACCCCGTGCACAGTAGACGGGGGTTGTCGGATCAATGGGTTATGAGAGACAGTCGAGGCGACCGACCTCTATTTGGACGACCACAGCTACAGGTGACCCATGCTGACGACGAAGCGCAAGCCGGCCACGGTCGGCGATCCTCATCGAGCGACGTCGATCCGCTCGATGACGGGCGCTGTGGGGACAGTGGACTCCCCGGGGTCGTCCCGGCGAACGCCGGGACCCACCGCGTGATCTATCGGTTGCGTGAGGTTCGACGTACCGAATACCTCATCTTCGCCAAACTTCTCCCTGTCGTTATGGGTCCCGGCGTTCGCCGGGACGACAGCGGAGCTTGAGGCGACGGCGGTGCCGACAATCCCCTTCCCCCGAACCATATCCCTGCTCCCCGCGACTAACCCTCGCCTCAACGGCGAGGCGATTCCAATGGAGACCACCTGTGGCGCTTGCCTTGCCTTCGCGCGCTTATGATCTGCAGATGCTGGACCGTCCCGCCGATCGCGCGCGTGACCACGGCTGGGTCTTTGGCCTGCCGCCGGGCATCAGCAGCGAGCAATGGCCGCTCGATCCCGTCACCGGCTATCCGCTGATGCACGGCTTCACCTTGCTGCTGCCGGAGGATTACCGCGTCCATGGCGAGGACATCGTCGCAGTGTCGTTCTTTGCCACCGCGCCCGATCACAATGACGGCGGCGCGCCCGATGACCCTGAAATCCGCGAGGCCGTGCAGGCGCGCACCTCGCATCCGCGGCTGTCGCGCATGACCGATATCCTCGACTACGAATATGCTGCGCTGCTGCTGACCAGGGCCGAATATGACGGCCCGTTCGCGACACCGCCGGCGCCGCTTGCGCTGGCGACGGCCGACCGGCCGCGCTGGCTCGATATCGGCGGCGCCAGCGCCTTCTTCGAGACGGCCGCGCCGTTCGCGCAAAAGATGTTCGCCGGCCCGCCGCGTGCCGAACTGGCCGCGAACCTCGCGATCGCGCTGACGCCGCGCGCTGATGATCCCAACGCCGGCAAGGCCCCGCAGGACCCGCACATTCCGCGCGACCCGCCGACCGGCTATCAGTCCTATTATTACTTTGAGGGCGGCGTCCCGACCGCCGACAATTACCGCCTGCACGATTGGTGCAAGGACCACGCCCGCAACCATCTCGGCGGCACGATGCGGCCGTGCCAGGCGGTGCCGGAGATGAGCCCGTTCTACATCGAGTTCGAGGAATATTTCGGCGGCTACAATCTTGGCAGCGGCAACGCGCAACTCGACTTCAAAGACATGAAGTTCGACTGGGCGTGCGACTGATCACGCCCCCCGCTTCGGCCCGATCGCCTCGAAGCCGGCCTTCTGCTCGTCGCTCAGATCAGCCTCGAAATCGTCGAGCGCATCGGTGACGCCGTTCACGGCTTGCAGCATCGTCTCCAGCCGCGCCTTTGCGGCGGTGAGGCGCGCCTGCGGAGTCGCAGCGGCTTCCGCCGGGCAGGCGCTCAGCGTCTGCATCGTGCGCAGCGTGGTGTCCTGCAGCACCTCGAAGCGGGCGCGGGCGGTCTCGTCGAGGCGGAGCGTGGTGGCAATGTCGCCCGCGGGCCATTGCTGCTGCACGAGCTGCTCGTACTGCCGCTGCAGCTTCTCGTCATAGCGCGGATCGCTGTCGGCGTCGCAGGCGTTTGAGGCCTGCGCATCCTTGCTCGTATCCTTGCTCGTATCCTTGCGCTGCATGGCCGCGAGCGCGGCACGGCGCTCATTGCCGAGAGCGTTGAGCCGGGCCTTCTGATCGTCATCGAGCGACTTGGTGAACTTCGCCAGCGGCGGCGCGATCGCATCAGTTGCCTTGATCATGGCCTCGAGCCGCTCGCGCATCAGGCCGAGGCGCTCCGCCGCGGTCGCGGGCACTTGCGATGGGCAGGCGGCACGGATGCTGTCGCGGGCTTCGCTCCAGGCATTTACGAGCTCGTCGAGCGTGGTGCGTTGCAATTCGTTGGGCTGCACGGTGGAGGCGATGCGATCCACCGGAAAGCCGGGGGGATCGCTGGCATCGCAAACGTTCTGCGCCGACGGAATTCGGCGCGCGCGTTTGCCCTGCGGCGCGGTGTAGGCGGCCAGCTCGGCGGCCGCGTAGGGCGCAAAGATCGCAGCGTAGATGTCGCCATAGCCATAAAGCGAGAGGCTGGTCGCATCGCCGAAGATCACGGCATTGGTGAGGTCGTCATGCGCGAACGGCCAGAACACCGGCCCGACCCAGCCGTAGCTGCCGTCGGGATGACGCCACCAGCCCTGCGGGCGGCGACCGCCCTGCCAGCCTGAAAGCGCGGCCTGCGCCGTGAGCGCCGCGCGCAGGACGTAAGGGTTGGCTGGCTGGCCGCGCTCGGCACCGCGCGGATCTTGCGATCTCAAGGCAGCGGAGCGGTAGCGGCCGCCCCGCACTGCCATACGGGAATGGCGCAGCCGCGACATGCCGATCATGTGGCCGACGGCGAAACGGGCGACACCGAACGGGCCGCCACGCAATCCGAACTGCGCTTCAGCCTTACCAGGCAGCAGCAGGGCCGCAATCATGATGGTGGCACCCGCCAGCGCCAGTCCCACGCGTCCTGACACGACCGCTGACCTGACCAATTCGGCCTCCTCCCAGCCAAGCGCGCACTGCGTCGCATCGAGATGACGCGCCGGGGAACCAAATGTTCCTTGGGAATACAGGGCAAAGCGTCGCGGTTGATCTCTCAGGCTGGGCAATTGCCTGTGGTGCAGGATCGGCGCTCGGCTTCCTCTCCCGCAAGCGGGAGAGGAAGAGCAAGACCGCCCCTCACTCCGCCTTTTGCGGCATCACAAACGTCTGGCCGGGATAGATCAGATTGGGATTGTGGATCTTGTCGCGGTTGGCCTTGAAGATCACGGCGTAGCGGGCGCCGTCGCCATAGGCGAGCCGGCTGAGTGCCCACAGGCTGTCGCCGCGGGAGATCACCCGGCTGCCTGTCTCTGCCGGCGCAACGCTGAGGGCGTCCGCCGGCGAGGCAGATGCAACGGTCGTCGCCGCTGGCGCCCTCGCCATGACCCGGGGCTTCGGCGCGCCGCCCAGCCTCGGCCGGACCGCGGGCCTGTCGGATGCCGAGGCGAGGTGCGGCGAGGCCGACGGCAGGGATGCCACGACATCCGATTTGTCGTCGGGCTTCTCGGCTTGCTTCGAATCTTGCCGCACGTCTTGCCTTGCGACCGGTGCCGGACGCACGGGCGGCGGCGCCACCGCGGCGATGGTCACCGGCATGGTCCGGCTGGACTGCATGACCGTGCCATCCGGCGCCCTGGCGCGGAGCGTCAATTCATAGGAGCCGGCGGGAAGCTGCGGCGGGGTCATCACGAACTGGCCCGAGGCGTCGGCAGTCACCGTATCGAGCGGCTTGCCGTCGCGCAGCAGCTCGACCGTTGCCCCCGGCGCGGCCTGGCCCGCGATCACCGCGGCCTCGCCGTGATCGTCGACGCGGGCGACGTCGAAACGGGGGCCGGTGTCGGCGACAGCCGGCGGCGGCTTGACCGGTGCAAGATCGGCGAGCGCGGCCGTGACCTGCTTCTGGGTCTCGGCCAGCGCGCCCGCCTTCGGCTCGGGAGCTGGTGCGGGCGCAGGCGGCGTGGCGGCGGCAAGCTTTGGCTGTTCCGGTTTCGGCTCCGGCTTGAGCTCGGCCTTGGCTTCGACCTTGGGTTCGACCTTGGCCTCGGGCGTGGCGGCGACGACGGTCTTGGTCCCGTCCGGCAGCAGGCGGCGCAGCTCGGTCGGGCCGATCACCAGCACGGTGCCGACCAGGGCGAGCAGGCAAAGAGCAATGAAGGCCTTGGATGCGGTCATCATCGGAAAAGAACCTTGGATGGCAAATCAGCCGAGGGGGCAAGGTGCGCCGAATTGGCTGCGGCAGCAAGACGGTCGATGGGATGAGACCGCCGTCCCGGCACTCAGGGATGAACCGGCGCCACCCCGCCGGCGTCAAATCTCGCGAGACCGCATCGCGGCATTTTTTGAGGAATTTTCCCGTGACCACATTTTGCCGTTCCGCCCCAAATCTGGCGCTCGGTCTGGCCCTCGGGCTGGCGCTTGCCCTGACGCTCACAGCTTCCCCAGCGCTCGCAGCCTCCGGCCCGCCGCCGGGCTTCGTCCTCACCGACAATGCCGACCTCGCCTTCACCTCGCCTGACGGTGCCACCAGGCTCGAGCAATACATGAAGGACAGTGAAGACCTGTTCGAGGTCAAATGGCAGGTCTGGGCGCGACGCGGCGACCAGATGACGGAGCTGAAGCCGGAGCAGGGCTACGGCGCGGGCTTCCGCTTCACCAGCGACTCGCAATGGCTGGTGCGGATGCAGAAGACCGGCTCAGGCTCGCAGGATCTGTTTCTCTATCATGTCGAGAACGGCGCCTTCGTCAGCGCGACGAAACAATCACTCAGCGATCTCGCCTGGGCCTATTTCCACAGCCGTCCCGACACGAAGAAGATGAAGCTCGACTACCATATCTCGGCCAATCTGATGAAGAGCACCGAAACTGCCTATCGCTGGCTCGGCGTTGACTGGCCCAACAACCGCTACCTGCTGATCTCGCTGTCGGGCGAAATGGACAAGCATCCGAAGAACGTCGCCGTGAAAGGGCTCGCGGACTGGAAATGCCGCTATGACCTCAAGACCGGCCAGTTCGATGTCCCCAAGATGTTCGCCAAGGGCAACGCGGAAGCGCTGAACTGGGAGATCAAGCGGTGAATGGTGGTCTCGTAGGGTGGGCAAAGCGTAGCGTGCCCACCGATCACGTTGGATGATGCGGATAGGGGTCGTGGGCACGGCGCGAAGAGCGCGCCTTTGCCCACCCTACGGCAGCTTCCGCGATCGATGGAACCAACCCACTGATTCCGTTCCGATTCATAGTTCCCTAACCTTCGCTGGTAACGGGGTCTTGTCGGTTTTGCTGCACCTTGCATCCCACGGGAGGGCTGCATGGGCACATCGATCCGATGGACCGCGCGCATGCGCGCGCTGCTCCGTCGCTGGCGGGGAGCGCCACTGACATGGCTGATCGTCGGCGGCTTCGTGCTGATGGCCGCGACCGCAATCGGCACCGCGCTCACCGTCGACCGCTTCCGGCAGAATGCGATCGAAAGCGGCCGCGACAGCCTTGAAAACACCGTGCGCCTGCTGGCCCGGCATTTCGACCGCGAGTTCGAGGATTTCGCGGTGCTGCAGAAGAGCATCATCACCGAGTTCGAGAGCCGCGGCATCGAATCCGCCGACGTCTTCCGCAGCGAGATGGGCACGCTCGCCATGCACGAGGTGCTGCGTGCGAAAGCCAGCGGCTGGGCCGACGTTGCCGGCGCCAATGTGTTCGATGCCAGGGGCATGCTGATCAATTCGTCGCGGCGCTGGCCGGTCGCCGACGTCTCGGTCGCGGACCGCGGCTACTTCAACCGCCTCAAGAACGATCCGACCGCGCAGGAGGACGTGGAGGTGGTGCACGGCCGGATCGGCAACGGACCGGCGATCGTGTTCGCGCGGCGCGTGTCCGGCCCGCATGGCGAATTCCTTGGGGTGGTCTCGCGCGCGATCGCGCCCGAGCAGCTCGAATCCTTCTTCGCCTCGACCGGGCTCGGTGAGGAATCCTCGATCGCGATGCATCACCAGAACGGTCAATTGCTGGCGCGCGTTCCGCGTGTCGATGCGATGGTCGGGCAGAACTTTCGCAAGGGCACGCCGGAGCAGATCGCGGTGTTCGACCGCACCTTCGTCTCCATGCAGCTCGCCAGCCCGATCGACGGCAAGGACCGCATCGTCGCCTCGCGCCTGCTCGCCGGCGAGCCGCTGGTCGTGGTCGCGACGAAGTCGCTGGATGCGACGCTTGCGACCTGGCGCACGCAAACGAAATTCTTCGTCACCATCGCCGTGCTGTCGATCAGCCTCCTGGTGCTCACGCTGTTCCTGATCTTCCGCCAGGTGACGCACCGGCTCTCGCTGGAGAAACAGCGGCTCGACACCGCGATGAACACGATGACGCAAGGGCTCCTGATGTTCGATCAGGACGAGCGACTGATTGTCTGCAACCGGCGCTACATCGAGATGTACGGCTTGTCCCCTGAAGTGGTGAAGCCCGGTGCCACTTTCCGTGGCGTGATCCGGCACCGCCACGACACCGGCTCGTTCCACGGCGACGTCGAGACCTATTGCGACGACATTCTGAGCCATATCGGGCGCACCCAGAGCGCCATCGTGGAGACCGCGGATGGCCGCCTGGTCGAGATCAAGAACCAGCCCGGCGCCGCCGGCGGCTGGCTCGCGACCCACGACGACGTCACCGCCCGCATCCGCGCCGACGAACGCATCGCCCATATGGCGCATTACGACGCGCTGACCGACCTCCCCAACCGCGTGCTGCTGCGCGGTCATCTGGAGCGGCGCGTCGCCGAGCTCAGCCAGAACAAGCCGTTCGCCATCCTCTATATCGACGTCGACGAGTTCAAGGGCGTCAACGATTCGCTGGGACACGAGGTCGGCGACGAGTTGCTGCGGCAGGTGGCGAACCGGCTGCGCGCCTGCGTTTCCGGCAATGACCTCGTCGCGCGGCTCGGCGGCGACGAGTTTGCCATCGTCAAGGCCGGCACTCGCGATCCGGCCGAGCTGTCGGCGCTGGCGGAAGATATCCTCAAGGCGCTGCGCGCGCCGGTGGACTGCAAGGGCCAGGACATCCCGACCGATGCCAGCATCGGGATCGCGATCGCGCCCGACCACGGCGACAATCTCGACGACCTGCTCAAGCGCGCCGATCTTGCGATGTACGCGGCGAAATCGGAGGGGCGTCGCACCTACCGCATCTTCACGCCCGAATACGACGCCAAGGCGAGACTGCGCCGGCAGCTCGAGCTCGATCTGCGTCAGGCGCTGGCTCGCGGCGAGTTCGAGGTGCACTACCAGCCGCTGGTCGATCTCGCGGCCAATGTCGTGACCGGCTGCGAGGCGCTGCTGCGCTGGCGTCATCCCGAGCGCGGCATGGTCTCGCCCGCGGACTTCATTCCCGTGGCGGAAGACACCGGACTGATCGGGGAGATCGGCGAGTGGGTGCTGAAGCAGGCCTGCCGTGAGGCCGCGTCCTGGCCCGGCCAGATTCACATCGCCGTCAACGTCTCACCGGTGCAGTTCCGCTCGCGGACGCTGGCACTGAAGGTCGCGGCCGCGCTCGCGGAGTCCGGGCTTGCGCCCGGACGGCTCGAGCTCGAGATCACCGAGACCGTGCTGATCCGCGACGACGAGGAGGCGCTGACGATCCTGCAGCAGTTGCGCGAGCTCGGCGTGCGTATCGCGCTCGACGATTTCGGCACCGGCTATTCGTCGCTGAGCTATCTGCACCGCTTCCCGTTCGACAAGATCAAGATCGACCGCAGCTTCATCAGCGACATCGGTCAGTCCGAAGATTCCTCGCCGATCGTGCAGGCCGTGGTGCACATGGCCGCCGCGCGCCACATGGCGACGACCGCCGAAGGCGTCGAGACCGAAGCCCAGCGCGAGGTGCTGCGCCAGCTCGGCTGCAGCCAGATGCAGGGCTGGCTGTTCAGCCCGGCGGTGCCGGCGGCGAAATTGAAGCAGCTGCTGGCGACGCAGGCGGTTGCGGCTTAGCGGCGCCACGTCTGGCTTTAAGGCCAAATCCGGACTTGATGAGCCGCACCCCTGCTCAACAACTCATGACTGCTGGTTTGCCTCGCTCGTTACCGTGAGGAAGTGCTTGATCGGCTCTAAGGCGTCAATGGCTGGAATACTCTCGCAGGCCTGGGCGCTTGAACACCAGGGATACGGCAAGGCCGCGAGCCATTGCATGATCGGCTTCGACATCTCGGCTGGAAGTACACTCATGACTTCGATTTCGATCGCGAGCTTCTCGACGCGGCCGTCATGGCCGGAACCGAAGCGCCAGTCATAGCGTCCGCAGCCGACGCGAACCGCACCACCTTGCCTTGCCGACATCCCGACGAGCCAATCGCAACGGAAACGCGGTAGCTGCTGTGAGGTCGGACGGGAGAGGCAAAAAGTCCGGACGTTCTGGTATTGATCGCCGAAGCTCGTCACCAGTACGTCGGTAACTTGCTCCAGCCCTTTTGCGGAGCTTGGGAATGAGATGGCGTCGGTCTTTACGACCATCTCCAATTCGCAGTCTGAGGCAAAGGCGTCCCTCATCATCTGCGGTCGATTGCCATCCTTTGCAAAGACGTACGTGCTGATCGCGTCGGCGGCGCTGATGGGTGCGGATGGGCTCATTCAATTTCCCCCTGGCACATCCAAGCCGGACCAAAGCCGGCGCCCGGCGATTGAAGCTGAACAAGCCAATCGAGACAAGGCTTCAAGGCGTCCGCAAAGGGTCACAGGCGGTCATCGCCGACGACTCCTGGCGCGGGCTCAGAGCTTCTGTTTTGCCGCGGTGATCTCGACGAACTCCGCGTCGGGGTGGCTGACGATGGTGGCGACCATGATGCCGCTGATGATCAGCGACCAGGCGGTGTTCCAATAAATCCAAAACACGAGCCAGCCTCCGTTTTGATCTGTCACGGCCGCGGGACCGGGGTAACGGCACAGCGATGCCGCCGTTCCCGACGCGCGGCGCGGCACGGCCGCGCGGCGAGGCGCTATTTTGATTTGGTCGGCGGCGAGGCGTGATCGGTTTGGCCGGTGTGGCGCTTTGCCACGACGTCCTCATCGTGTTCGCCTTGGTGTGGGCGCGGCGGCGACTTGGGCTGGCCGGCTTGACCGCCATGCTTGCCGCCCATGTCGGGCTTACCTTCGAGATCGTTTTCACGGGGCATGCCGGTTCAATGCGCTCGCGCGGCATTGGTTCGCCTTGCGCCCGCCGTTTTCGCCTGTGAACGAGTTCATAGGATTGCCGCGGTTTGCAGTGCACGATTCCGGGTGCCCCGCGACTTCATGACAGCGACGGATTCGACCAGATGCGGAAACGGCTCATCGCCTGGACCATCCTGACGTCCGCTCTGGTTGCGGTCGCGGTCTGGGCCGTGCTCGGACCGCCCGCGCATCCGTCCAGCCCGCATCTGCCCTCCCGGACCGCGGCGATGCGGTAGTCCCTCCCCGCGACCGATACAATTTCGGCATCGATCAATCCCAACTGGAATTTGGTGCGGCGGCGCGCCGCCCGCTATCCTCGCCGGCAAAACGACAAGGCCGCGACCGGCCCTCAGGAGGAGCCCATGTTGAGACCGACCCGACGCATCGCATCCAAAGCACCACGCGCTGCAATCGCCACCACCCTGTTCGCAGCCCTCACTCTCATTTCTGGAGTCCACGCCGGCATGGCCGAGACCTTCGCCTATGTCGGCAACGCCGACAGCAACGACATCAGCGTGTTCAAGATGACCGAGAGCGGCGAGATGATTCCGGTGCAGACGGCCGCCTTCAAGGGCGTCGACAAGCCCGGCTCGTCGACGCCGCTCGCGATCACGCCCGACCACCGCGTGCTGATCGCCGGTGTCCGCTCGCAGCCGTACCTCGCGGTGAGCTTTGCGATTGATCCCAAGACGGGCCAGCTCAGCCCTATCGGCAGCGGCCCGCTCGCCGACAGCATGGCAAACATCGCCGTCGACCGCAGCGGCAAATTCCTGTTCAGCGCCTCCTATGGCGGCAACAAGGTCGCGCTGAATCCGCTTCTTGCAAACGGCGTCGCCGGCGATCCGAAACAGGTGATCCCGACCGGGCTGAACGCGCACGCCTTCCTGCCCTCGCCCGACAACCGCTTCGCGTTCGCGACCAATCTCGGCTCCGATCAGGTACTGGCCTTCGCGTTCGATGCCACGGCCGGTACGCTGACGCCGAGCGATCCGCCAGCCCACAAGGTGCCGGAGAAATCGGGCCCTCGGCACTTTGTATTCCATCCCAACGGCAAGTTCGTCTATCTGATCCACGAGTTGAACGGCGACGTCGCCGCGTTCACCTACGAGGCCAGGAGCGGCGCCTGGGACGAGATCCAGCGCACCACCGCACTGCCGGAGGGCTTTAACGGAAAAGGGTCTGATAAGAAGCCTTGGGCCGCCGACATCCACATCACTCCGGACGGCCGCTTCCTCTACGCCTCCGAACGCACCACCAACACGCTCACCGCCTACAAGGTCGATGCGGCCAGCGGCAAGCTGACCACGATCGGCAGCGTGCCGACCGAGAAGCAGCCGCGCGGCTTCCACATCGATCCGACGGGGCGCTACCTCGCCGCGGTCGGCGAGCTCTCCGACAGCATGACGGTCTATGCGATCGACCAGGGCAGCGGCGCGCTGGCCAAGCTGAAATCCTACCCCACCGGCAAGAAGCCGAACTGGGTGGAGTTCCTGAACCTGCCGTGAGGGGCGCCGCCGCCGACCTACGTAATCATCCGTAATTTCGGAAAGCGCGCCATGTCGTCATATCATCATTCATGGACCGTCAGATCGTCTTCAAATGCCCGCAGACCGGCATGAACGTGCAGCATCGGCTCGGCGACGAGCCGGCCGACCGCACGCATGTGTCGGTGTCCTGTCCGGCCTGCACGCGCCTGCATTTGATCGACCGGGCCAACGGCAAGCTGCTGGGTGAGCGCCGCGGCTGACGCGCCGTTTACCGCCCGCGCCGCGACCTGCGCCGTTGACCGATGAGAGGACCGTGATCGACGGCACTTTGGAGTAGTGCCGACCCGCGGCGCGCCGCCCGGGAAATGCGAACCTGTTCTCCAATCCCGCGACTAATCAAAGGCTTGCTGCGTCGGCCCGCGGTGGCGTGGCCTTCCTTTTGGGACAACGCTGCCGTAGTCCGCAGCCCTGCCATCTGCTATCGATTGGAGGCATAGAACCCGTGGAATTTCCGATGCGTCATTTGCCCCGTGCCGTCGTTCGAAGCCTGTGTCCCGCAGCCGTCGCCGGCATGCTCATCCTCGGTCCCTATCCGGCCCGAGCCGCCGATGACGACGCGCCCAAGGGGCCGGCGGTCACGGTGCTGAAAGTCGCAAAGTCCTGCTTCTCCGACATCGTCGAGGCCACCGGCACGATCATCGCGCGGGAGGAAACGTCGGTGCGGCCCGAGCGTCCGGGCCTGAAGGTCACCGACGTGCTGGCGGAAGCCGGCGACACCACCACCGCCGGCCAGGTGCTGGCGCGGCTGGCGCTGCCCGAGGGCGGCACCCTGCAGGTCACCGCGCCGGTGGCGGGCGTGATCGCGACGTCGACCGCCCAGATCGGCAATTTGGCCTCGGCCAAGGGCGAGGCGCTGTTCACGATCGTGGCGCGCAGCGAATACGATCTCGTCGGTCTGGTGGCGACCACCGATATGCGCAAGCTCGCGGTCAATCAGCCGGCGACCGTGCGGATCGCCGGCGCCGGCGACATCGACGGCAAGGTGCGCCGCATCGGCCCGACCGTGGAGCCGAACATCCAGCAAGGCATGGTCTATATCGGCATCTCCTCGCAGAAGCGGCTGCTGCTGAAGGCGAGCGGACGCGCGCTGATCAAGACCGGGCAGAGCTGCAACGTCGCGGTGCCGCTGACCGCCGTGCAATATTCATCCGCCGGCACCGTGGTGCAGGTGATCCGCCGCAACCGGGTCGAGACCAAGCGGGTCGAGGTCGGATTGATGTCGGGCGGCAATATCGAGGTCCGCGACGGCCTCAACGACGGCGATGTCGTCGTCGCCCGCGCCGGCGCGCTGCTGCGCGAAGGCGATCCGGTACGCCCGGTGATGGCCGCGGAAGCAGCGAAGTAGCCGGCGCGCTGCTTCACCCTCCCCTGGAGGGGGAGGGTCGGCTCACATTGAGCGGAGCGAAATGTGAGACGGGGTGGGGTGATCTCTCGGCACGGGCACTGTTCGTGGGGAGAGATCACCCCACCCCGCTCGCGCTTCGCGCGATCGACCCTCCCCCTCCAGGGGAGGGTAAGAAAAACTAGCCGCCGGCTTCGCCGAAATGGACGTCTTCGAGCAGCGAGGAGGACACGGTCGGGACCTGGTCGCCTTCGCTGGCGCGGGAGATGGCGACGCGGGTCTTGTTGAAGACGCTTTCGGCGCTGCCCTTTGCACTGAGGTTGTTCAGGAACTCGCTGACCAGCACGCTGTGCTCGCCCTTGCCGTCGTCGACGACCTTGCCGGGCGAAGCCGAGGACAGGATCAGCGCATTGTCGGACGCGTTGATCGGCGCGAGGCCGTGGCTGTAGGAGCGGAAGCGACGCTCGTAAGGGTTACGGCGCGAGGCATCGACGACGACGAGCTTGGCCTTGGCGCCCTGCTCCTTCATCATGTCGATCACGCCGTCGATCGAGACGCCCTGGCGGCGGACGTCGCTTTCCTTCCAGATCACGGCATCGACCGGCAGCATGTAGCTCTCGCGTCCCGCCTGCACGCCGTAGCCGCCGAAGAACAGCATGACGACAGTGTCGCGCTTGATCCGGGACTTCAGGCGATTGACGGCGCGGATCATGTCGTCCTTGGTCGCGTCTTCCACCATGTCGACGTCAAAACCGTTCTTGCGCAGGGACGAGGACAGCGCGCGGGCGTCGTTGATCGACTGCGTCAGCGGCGCGCTGGCGTCGGGATAGTGTCCATTGCCGATGACGAGGGCGAGGCGCGAGGTCTGGGCGATCGAGCCCGTGATCTGGTCGGTCGAGACGGCCTTGGCGGCGTCGATCGCGCGCATGTTGAGAGCAGCATGGGCGCCGATCACGAGCGACACCGTGCCGATGAGGGCCGCGGCCAACGCGATCGTGCGTCGGGAAATGTCGAGCTGCCTAACATTCATCTCGCTTCATTCCTGTCAGTGCCAAAGACCAGCCAAGCGCGCGCACACTGTTTGAGTAGCGCGATAGCGTCTTTAGGTTTGAGGGATTGGCCGGGGATGTGCCCCCGAATTGCGCGCAATTTGCGGCGCCGCACCAAACAAACCCTTAACCGGATATCGCCTCCCCGGCAATAGATTGCCCAAAAATTGAGCTAAGCGACTGAAGATGTTCGTTAATTCTCCAAGCTAGATTTGTGCGTTCTTGCCCCCTGGCACCCCATTTCGAGCCTCGATCATGCAGCCTTCGTGCCGGCTTTTTCCGTGACCTCCATCACATTTGTATTTCCTGCGAATCCGGGTAGCCTTTTCAACGACTTGGCAAGGGGGCGGCGCGCAGATGGGAGCGTGCCGGCCCCCGACCAAGGCCCCGCGACCAGGTATTTCATGAGCCTTCATTATTTTGCCGGCGCCGCCTGCCGGGCGCTGACCGCCCGGAAGGACGGCCCCTCGCTTTACGACGTCTGCGACCCCGTATTGTCTGTCACGGCCAGCGGCGATCCGCATCTGGCCAAATTCTACAAGACCGCGCTCGGCAATCCCGCGTTGCGGGTGCTGCTGCGGCGGGCTGGACTGCCCGAGCTGCGTGACGAGGCCAGGCTGACGGCGCTGCGCCAAGCGCTGGTTCGCGCCCGCGACGAGGCCGAGCCCGATTGGGCGGCGGTCGGCCAGCCGGTCGCCGATCTCGTCGACAGCATCGCGCTCGACCACCCCAAGCCGCCGCCGGCCATGTTCACCGGCTCCGCGCCGCCAGAGTCGCAGATCGACGGCGTGATCCGCGACTGCGCGCAGCATCTGCTCGGCTCCTACCGCAAGAACGGTTTCCTGCCGACCTACGCCGCCTTCAACCTGATCGGCGATCCTGATTTCCGCGGCCGCGAGCTGATCATGGCGCTCACGGGCCTCAACGCGCGCGGCTACAAGAATTCCTCGCTGCTGTTCAACCTCGCCCGCGTCTTCATCGCGCGCTCGCCAGCCCGGGCCGTCGTCAATCCGCCCTGGCGAGGGATCGCCGAGCCGATGTGGGAACCGGTGCAGATCCGCCACCGCTCGGCCTATTACGATGCGTTCTTCATCGAGGCGCTGCTCAGCTATGGCGAGACCGGACTCGCCTCCCAGGCCGACAAGATTGCGGCCGAACGCGCCATCGCCGACATGGTGAATTTTTGCGTCAACATCAGCCGCGAGGAGGTCGAGGGCATCGACGGCGCGCGCTTCAACGTCGTCACCGCGCTGGCGCCTCCGCCGCATCCGCGCTTTTCCCGTTACTTCGCGCAGATCAAGCAGGATCTCGGCTTCGGCGTCTACGTGCCGGATTGCGACACCACGGCGTGCTCGATCTCGGCCGCGACGCAGGCCGGCTGCCTTGATGAGATCATCGACCAGCCGCTGCTGGATTTCTACGCCGGCTACCAGGTGCGCGCCGGCGTCAACGAACCGCGCGTGACCGTGCCGCTCAACGACAATATCGACTATGAGGGCGGCGTCGCGACCTGGATCGACAACCTCAAGGGCGAGCGTCCCTACGGCAACGATCTTGATCCGACGCTCAATCTCGACATTCTCGAAGTGAGCTTTCGCAACCTGGCCCGCTGGAAAGTCCTGGAGACGCCCGCGCGGCTCGCCACGGTGCATCGCATCATCGGCTTCCAGAAGCGGCTGGCGGCGAGCGGCGCCTTCGCCAATCCGCGCTCGCACATTTACTATCTGCCCGAGCTCTACAGCGCCTATTTCGGCCGCTGCTATGCGGCGTTCCTGGCGCTGCCGCTGGCCGCGCAGGCCGCGATCGATCCCGCCGGCGATTTCGACTTCATCCGCCATCGCGTGCTGTCCTACGTCAAAGGCGAGCTGATGGCCGCGGAGATGAACGTGTTCGACGCGGCGCTGGCGCTGATCGCACTCGGCCATCTCGGCGCCGACCCACGCGCCTTCGCGCCGGCGCTGAACGTGATCGTCGCCGGTCTCGGCGAAGGCGGCCGCCGCGGCCCGTTCCGCGCCTATGAGTGGAACAAGATGAAGACGCCGACGCGGATTTTGGTGGGCGGCCCGGAGGTGACGTCGGCGTTCGTGCTGATGGGGCTGGCGGTGGCGAAGCGGGCGATGACGGGGCGGTGAGGGTGAGTGCCTCAGACACGGTGCCGTAGGGTGGGCAAAGGCGCTCTTCGCGCCGTGCCCACGATCTCTCGCCACGAAAGACATCGTGGGCACGCTTTCGCTTTGCCCACCCTACGGGACCTTCGACCAATGACGGGAAGTTGAAAGCCTATCTGTTAGGCATACGCTGGCCCGACGGCCAAAAGCCGACCACAATTGCGCGATCTATCGAGATTTTCATCACACGCGGACCGGCATGCTGCGAAAAATCCTGATTGCGCTGTCCTTGCTCGCCCTGCCCTCGCTGGCTGAGGCCACCGACATCACCGGCATGGCCAAGGTCCGCGCCGGCGATGCCGTCGTGATCGGCAACACGCGGATCCGGCTCGGCGGCATCGACGCGCCTGCGGTCGACCAGCTCTGCCTGAACACCAAAAGCGAGCGCTGGACCTGCGGCGTCGCGGCGCGCGACGAGCTCGCCAAATATGCCGAGGGCAAGAGCTGGGTCTGCCACACCCGTTCAATCGACCGGCGCGGCCGCACTGTGGCGCGCTGCGAGGTCGGCGGCGAGGACATCCAGAAATGGCTGGTGCGCAGCGGCTGGGCGCTTGCCTACACCCGCATCTCCAAGGACTACGAGCCCGACGAGGCCGCTGCGCGCGAGGCGAAAGCCGGGATGTGGCAGGGCGCCTTCATCGCGCCCTGGGACTGGCGCGTCCGCAACAAGAAGACCGCCATCCTCGGCGCCACCAAGCCGCCCGACGGGGCGCATGCGGTGCTGCTCGCCTCGGCCTCGGGACCGGTCGCGCCTTCCCCGGACTGCACCATCAAGGGCAACGTCAACAGCGCCGGCGAGTGCATCTTTCACCAGCCGACCAGCCGCTGGTACACCCAGATCAAGATGAAGATCAGCAAGGGCACTCGCTGGTTCTGCTCGGTCGAGGAGGCGGAAGCCGCCGGCTGCCGCGAGACCAAGAGATGAGAGCCCCAGACCTGCGTTTTGCGTGCTTTTCTTGGGGGTTCACGGCGCGTAAAACGTGAATCAGCAAACCCACCAGTCCGTTCTCAAGCAACAAGGACCAACAGCAATGACCGTTCGCGCGGGCCGGGAATTTCTGGCCATCCCCGGGCCCACCACGATGCCCGACGAGGTGCTGCGGGCAATGCACCGTCCGGCGATCGACATCTACTCCAAGGAGATGCTCGACCTGACCGAGAGCCTGCTCAGTGACATCTCGAAACTGTTTGCGACCAAGGGCAAGTCCTACATCTACATCGCCAACGGCCACGGCGCCTGGGAAGCGGCGCTGAGCAACGTGCTGTCGCGCGGCGACAAGGTGCTGGTGCTGGAGAGCGGGCGCTTCGCGATCGGCTGGGGCAATGCGGCAGCGCTGATGGGCGCCGAGGTCGAGGTGCTCAAGGGCGACTGGCGCCGCGCAGTGCGGCCGCACGAGGTCGAGGAGCGCCTGCGCCGCGACAAGGAGCACACCATCAAGGCGGTCGTCGTGGTCCAGGTCGACACGGCCTCGGGCGTGCAGAACGACATCGAGGCGATCGGCAAGGCGATCAAGGCGAGCGGCCATCCGGCGCTGTACATGGTCGACACTGTCGCCTCGCTCGGCTGCATGCCGTTCGAGATGGACAAATGGGGCATCGATATTGCGATGTCGGGCTCGCAGAAGGGCCTGATGACGCCGCCTGGCCTTGGCTTCGTCGCCGCCAATGCGCGTGCGCTCGAGGTGCACAAGAAGGCCGACATGTCGACGCCCTATTGGAGCTGGAGCGAGCGCGAGGGCACCGAGAATTATCGTAAATACGCCGGCACCGCGCCGGTGCACCTGTTGTTCGCGCTGCGCAAGGCGATCGACATGCTGCACGAGGAAGGCCTCGAGAACGCCTTCCGCCGCCACAGCCTGCTCGGCGAAGCCGCACGCCGCGCGGTTGGCGCATGGTCGGAAGGCCAGGTGCTCGGCTTCAACGTGGCGGAGGCGAGCGAGCGCTCCAACACCGTGACCACGGTGACCATGAGCAACGGCCACGATCCCGCGGTGCTGCAACGCTATTGCAAGGACAAGTGCGGCGTGGTGCTCGGCACCGGCATCGGCGACCTCTCGGGCCAAGCCTTCCGCATCGCCCATATGGGCCACGTCAACGCGCCGATGTTGCTCGGCACGTTAGGGGTGATCGAGATTGGCCTGAACGCCCTGAAGATCCCGCACGGCAAGGGCGGACTGGAAGCGGCGGTCGCGTATCTCGGGGAAGAGGTGGCGGTGTAGAGGCGCCAGCCCCAAACGCCACTGTCGTCCCTGCGAACGCAGCGCTCCTTTCTTCCTTCTCCCCTTGTGGGAGAAGGTGGCGCGAAGCGCCGGATGAGGGTTGTTTCCGCAAACTCAATTTCGAGATCGATTCGCGGAGAGATACCCCTCACCCGTCTCGCCGCTCCGCGGCGAGCCACCCTCTCCCACAGGGGGAGAGGGGAAGATCAGCGCGCGACACGATACGCCTCGACCTGCGCCTTCAGCTCATCCAGCGACGCCGTCGGCGTCTTCGGATCGACGCGATACTCCCCGCTCGCCAGCCACTGCAGCACCTTCGCATCGACGACCGGCGAGTGGTGGATGACGTCGCCGTAGTTATCGAGGTCGTGCGTCACCGCCTTGATCGCGCGGAAATCGTGCAGGCGCACATTGGGAAGCTGTGTCAGGCGCTGCGAAATGACTGCCGTCAGATCGGTGACGATCTTCAGCGTCTCGGGCGAGGCATCGCGCATCGCGACGAATTGCAGGATCGAATAGGGCGGGAAGTAGATGTCGAAGGTCACGTCGGGGTGGCGCGTGATCAGGCCGACGGCATCGCGCTCGAAATGCCTGACCATGGCGTCATAGCCGTAGCCTTCGCCGAGAAAACGACTGCGCACCGGGCTCGTGATGTAGGCGAAGGCGGCGAGCGTCCTCCTCGCATTGTACTCGCGAGCAATGTCGAAATCCCGCGGCAGCGCGTAGATGTCGTCGACATCGGCGAACGCGAACTTGACGGGAAGAAACGGCGCCGCGCGGGTCAGCGGCCCTTGCAACGGCGGGACCGACCGCAGCAGCGTGAACAGGGACTCTTTCGCCATCGCGGCGCTGAACAGATAGGACGCGATGCCCTTGGCCGTCCCGCGATAGAGATCGACGGACAGATAGGGATCGGCCTCGATGTCGGCCGCATCGACGAAGATGAAATCGTCCATCGCCCAGATCACGCGCCTTGCGCCGCCCGCGATCGCCTGCTCCAGCACGAAGGCCTGCTGGCGTGAGTTGGAGCCGGTCATCGCCAGCTTGAGCGAGCGAACGCCGAGCGCACGGTCGATGTCGCTCTGGCGGAAATGGATCGCGAGCGAGGTGCCCATGAAGGCGGTGTCGAACGACTGGCTGCGGATCAGACCGGCATTCTGCACGCGCGTGTCGTCGGAATAGAAGGCGGAGCGCGAGGGACGGAACAACTGCAAGGGATCGACGGCGTAGGTGAGCAAGGCCGCACCGAGCACGAATGCCATGCTCGCGAGAAGAAGACGCTTGAGACTGGTGAACGGCCTGCGCATCAGAACCGGAAATAGATGAATTCGCTGTGGCTCTGGATGCCCAAGATGCCGAATGCAAGCACCAGCGATGCGCCATAGAGAAACAGCGGCCGCATGCGCCCTGCCCGCAGGCTCTCGCCGACCCGGCGGTTCGCGTGATCGTATCCCAGGATGCCTTGCGTGTTCGGCGCCAGCCACACCAGCGCGGCGTAGACGGCGACCAGCACCAGCGCCGCGATCTCCTCGCGGCCGAAGACGATGTTGGAGGGATCGGCCATGGCGTGGAGAACCCGCAGCGCCCACGCAACGCTCTCGGCGCGGAAGAACACCCAGGCGACGACGACGGCGAGGAAGGTCAGCGCTGCTCCGGCGATGCGGGCCGGGCGCGCAAGGGGCGACGGAATGGTCGGCATCAGCGCGTTGAAGGCGTGGTTGACACAGAGATAAGCGCCGTGCAGCGCGCCCCAAATGACAAAAGTCCAGGCAGCGCCGTGCCAGAGCCCGCCGAGCAGCATCGTGATCATCAGATTGACGTAGCGCAGCACGCGGCCGTGGCGGTTGCCCCCGAGCGGGATGTAGAGATAATCGCGCAGGAATTGCGACAGCGTCATGTGCCAGCGGCGCCAGAACTCGACGACGCTGGTCGCCTTGTAGGGCGAGTTGAAATTGACGGGCAGGAAGATGCCGAACATCAGCGATATTCCGATCGCCATGTCGGAATAGCCGGAGAAATCGAAATAGAGCTGGAACGTGTAGGCGAGCGCACCACACCACGCCTGGTCGAAGCTCGGCGAGCGCGCCTCGAAGGCGAGCGCGACCAGCGGCTGGATGCCGTCGGCAAGACAGGTCTTCTTGAACAGGCCGATGGCGAAGATGATGACACCGCACAACATCAGATGTCCGTCCGGATACTTCGTCTCCTTCCGCTCGAATTGCGGGATCATGTCCTTGTGGTGGAGAATGGGCCCGGCGATCAGATGCGGGAAATAGGTCACGAACAGCGCGTAATGCGGCAACGCATAGGCCGCGACCTGTCCGCGATACGCATCCACCAGGAAGGCAATCTGTGTGAAGGTGTAGAAGGAGATGCCGACCGGCAACAGGATGTGAGCCGCAAGATGCGAGCCGAACAGCGTGTTGATGTTCTCGGCAGCGAAGCCGGCATATTTGAAGATGCCGAGCACGAGCAGATCGCCGACGACACCGAGTGCGAGCGCCGCCTTTCGGTGTGACGGACCGAGCTTCGCCACGATCAGGAGATGGCCGACGCCGTAATTGAAGCCGATCGACAGCAGCAACAGGGCCACGAACTGCCAGTTGCCGATGGCATAGAAGGCGAGCGAGGCCAGCGCCAGCCAGATCACCGGCGTGAAATTGCTGCGCCGCCCAAGCCAGAAATAGCCCGCCAGAACGACCGGCAGGAACAGCAGGATGAACGGGTAGGAATTGAACAGCATCAGGCTGGACCGGCGGCGGGGATTTTGGTCCGTAAAGCATACAAGGGGCCGGTCAACAACCCGGCGACTTGGCACCAGTCTTTGGCACTAGCCGCGCTGGCAATCCACGGAAGCGGAACGATATAAGGGAACGCGGCGAGCCGCTTCCTTCCCCCTCTCCCCGCATGCGGGGAGAGGCGAAGCAGCGACGTCGGACACGAATGAGGACCGAGTGACACAAGCCAAAACCCCTTCCCAGCCCCCCGTCGCCCCGCGCCGGCCGCATTCCTTCACGCGGCACGGGATCACCGTGACCGACGACTATGCCTGGCTGAAGGACGCGAAATGGCAGGAGGTGCTGCGCGATCCCAAGGTGCTAGATCCCGACATCCGCAAATATCTGGATGAGGAGAACAGCTACACCGAGAGCCTGCTCGGCCACACCGCATCCCTGCAGAAGACGCTGGTGCGGGAGATGCGCGGGCGGATCAAGGAGGACGATTCCAGCGTGCCCTCGCCCGACGGCCCGTTCGCCTATTTCCGCAGGTTTCGCGAGGGCGGACAGCACGAGCTGTTCGGCCGCATGCCGCGCGACGGCGGCGACGGCGAGATCGTGCTCGACGGCGACGCGCTCGCCAAGGATCACAAATATTTCAGGTTCGGCGGCAGCCGGCATTCCTACGATCACAAGCTGCAGGCCTGGAGCGCCGACACCAAGGGCTCGGAATATTTTTCGATCCGCGTGCGCGACTGGGCAACGGCCAGGGATCTCGACGACGTGGTCGAGGAGACCGATGGCGGCGTGGTCTGGGCCGCGGATTGCAAGAGCTTCTTCTATGTGAAGCTCGACGACAACCACCGGCCGATGCAGGTGTGGCGACACAAGCTCGGCACCAAGCAGGCCGACGACACGCTGATCTATGAAGAGCAGGATGCCGGCTGGTTCACCCATCTGCACGAGAGCACCAGCGGCCGCTTCTGCGTGATCGCCGGCGGCGATCACGAGACTTCGGAGCAGCGGCTGATCGATCTCGCCAACCCCGAGGCGCAGCCGCGCCTCGTCGCGGCGCGCGAGGAAGGCGTGCAATATTCGCTGGCCGATCGCGGCGATCAGCTCTTCATCCTCACCAATGCCGACGATGCCATCGACTTCAAGATCGTCACGGCGCCGCTTTCTTCGCCCGAGCGCAAGAACTGGCGCGATCTGATCCCGTATCGTCCCGGCATCTACATCATCGACCTCGATCTCTATGCCGGCCATCTGGTGCGGCTGGAGCGCGCCAACGCGCTGCCGGCGATCGTGATCCGCGATCTCGCCTCGAACGAGGAGCACGCCATCGCCTTCGACGAGGCCGCCTATTCGCTGGATACGATGGGCTCCTACGAATTCGAGACGACGAATCTGCGCTTCGCCTATTCGTCGATGACGACGCCGTCGGAAGTCTATGACTACGACATGGTCAAGCGCACGCGCACCTTGCGCAAGCGCCAGGAGATTCCGTCGGGCCACGACGCGGCCGATTACGTCACCACGCGCATCACGGCGAAATCGCATGACGGCGCCGAGGTGCCGGTGTCGATCCTCTACCGCCGCGGGCTCAAGCTCGATGGCTCGGCGCCGCTGCTGCTCTATGGCTACGGCTCCTACGGCATGGCGATGCCGGCCTCGTTCAACGCCAACCGCCTGTCGCTGGTCGACCGCGGCTTCGTGTACGCCATCGCCCATATTCGCGGCGGCGCCGACAAGGGCTGGGGCTGGTATCTCGACGGCAAGCGCGAGATGAAGATCAACTCGTTCGACGATTTCGCAGCCAGCGCCCGCGCGCTGATCGATGCGAAATACACCAGCGCAAAACGCATCATTGGCCATGGCGGCTCGGCCGGCGGCATGCTGATGGGCGCGGTCGCCAATCGCGCCGGCGAATTGTTCGCCGGCATCGTCGCCGAAGTACCGTTCGTCGACGTGCTCAACACCATGCTCGACGACACCCTGCCGCTGACGCCGCCGGAATGGCCGGAATGGGGCAACCCGATCGAGAGCGAGCAAGATTTTCGAACGATCCTGTCCTACTCGCCTTACGACAATGTCGCGGCAAAGGACTATCCGGCGATCCTGGCGATGGGCGGCTTGACCGATCCGCGCGTCACCTACTGGGAGCCCGCCAAATGGATCGCGCGCCTGCGCGCCACCATGAGCGGCGGCGGCCCGGTCCTGCTCCGCACCAATATGGGCGCCGGCCACGGCGGCGCGTCGGGCCGATTCGACCGGCTGGATGAGGTCGCGATCGTCTATGCGTTCGCACTGTGGGCGGCGGGGATGGCGGAGGCTGGAGTGTAGCCACACCCACCGCCGTAGCGACATCCTCCGCTGTCGTCCCCGCGAACGCGGGGACCCATACCGCGTGATGTATCGGTGGAAGGCGAAAGCAGTAGCGGCGAAGATTTCTTAACTGCAAGTCTTCGCCAAATTGCTCCCTGGGGTTATGGGTCCCTGCGTTCGCAGGGACGACGGTCTTGTAGGGTGGGGAGAGGCGAAGACTCACACCGCCCCGTGCGCCTCGACATACAGCGCATACACCGAATGGCTGCTGGCCATATAAAGCCGGTTGTTCTTCGGGCCGCCGAAGCAGAGATTGGCGCAGCGTTCGGGCAGCTTGATGAAGGCCAGCGGCTTGCCGTCCGCGTTGAACACCATGACGCCGTCGAGATCCTCGGGCCTCGCCCTGAGCTGAAACACCTTGCGGCCGCCGACATCGGTCGGCTCGCCCTGCAGCGCGCCGTTGGAGCCCCAGCCGCACCAGAGATTGCCATCGCGGTCGACGCGGAAGCCGTCGAGCGAGCCCTGGTCGGCGGCGTCGATCAGCTTGGTCTTGCCGCTGAGCGCGCCATCGTCGCCGACATTGTAGCTCCAGATGCTGCGGTTGGGCGTGCCCTTCCACTCGACGACATAGAGCTTCTTCTCGTCCGGCGAAAAGGCGAGGCCGTTCGGATTGACGAGGTCGGCGAGGACGGCGGTGATCTTGCCGTCCTTGGCGATGCGGTAGACGTTGGTGGTGGCCTGCTCGGCCTTCTCCTTCTTGCCCTCCCACTCTCCGTTGATGCCGAACAGGGGATCGGTGAACCAGATGCTGTCGTCGGACTTCACCACGATGTCGTTCGGCGCGTTCAGCCGCTTGCCCTCGAACTTGTCGGCGAGCACGGTGACCTTGCCATCCTTCTCGGTGCGGGTGATGCGGCGGGTGACGGAGTGCTCGCAAGTGACGAGACGGCCCTGGCGGTCGCGCGCATTGCCATTGGCGTAATTGGCATTGGCGCGGAACACGCTGGTCTGCCCGGTCTTCTCGTCAAACTTCATGATCCGGTTGTTGGGAATGTCGGAGAACAGGAGATAGCCGCCCTCGGGGAAATAGGCCGGGCCTTCGGCCCAGCGCATGCCGGACGCGACCTGCTCGACCGTCGAGGAGTAGAGCCGGTATTTTGTGAAGCTGGGATCGAGGATCTGGACGGCGGGGTCGGGGTAGCGCTGGTTGGGCGTGAACGGGAACGACTGGGCGCCGGCGGCGCGGGCCAGAAGCGTGGACGCCATTGCTGCGCCAGCGCCGGCCACGAGATCGCGTCGCGTGAAATTCATAAAATCCTCCCTGGGTGATAAAAGGCCGGCGCTTGATGTGGCCGGCCTGTTTTCTTGACTTGGTTTGGCGCTGGCCTTACCGGCCGTTCTTCTTCCGCCACGCCGCGAAGTCGGTGAGCGTCTGCGGATCCGTGGCGGGATAGAGACCGAAGATGCCGCGGCCCTTGCCGACCTCCTCGGTGACGAAATCCTCGAACGCCGTCATCTCGAAGGTCTCGTTGGCGATCTCATCGGCGAGATGCGCGGGGATCACGATGACGCCATCGGCATCGCCAAGAATGACGTCGCCGGGAAATACCGGCGCGTCACCGCAGCCGATGGGGACGTTGATCTCGATCGCCTGGTGCAGCGTGAGATTGGTCGGCGCCGACGGGCGGTGGTGATAGGCGGGGATGCCGAGCTTGGCGATCTCGGCGGAATCGCGAAAGCCGCCGTCGGTGACGACGCCGGCGACGCCGCGCTTCATCAGCCGCGTCACCAGGATGGCGCCGGCCGAGGCCGCGCGCGCATCCTTGCGGCTGTCCATCACCAGCACCGCGCCCGGAGGGCAATCTTCGACCGCCTTGCGCTGCGGATGCGAGCGGTCCTTGAACACGTCAATGGTGTTGAGGTCCTCGCGCGCCGGCATGTAGCGCAGCGTGAAGGCCTCGCCGACCATGGTCGGCTGGTCGGCACCGAGCGGATGCACGTCCTGGATCATCTGGATGCGCAGGCCGCGCTTGAACAGCGCGGTGGCGACGGTGGCGGTGGAGACCGATTTGAGTTTTGTGCGGGTGGCTTCGCTGAGTTTTGACATGTGCGTCCTTTAGTAAATCGACGGCTCGCCGATCGGCGCGCCGAAATCGGTCTCGAGGAAGTCGAAGTCGCAGCCGTCATTGGCCTGCTTGATGTGCTTGGTGAACATCCAGCCGTAGCCGCGCTCGAAGCGGCGCTCGGGCTGCTTCCAGGCGGCGCGGCGTTTTTCCAGCTCGGCTTCGGGGACGTCGAGATTGATGGTGCGGGCGGCAACGTCGAGCGTGATGCGATCGCCGTTCTGCACCAGCGCCAGCGGGCCGCCGATGTAGGATTCCGGCGAGACGTGCAGGATGCAGGCGCCGTAGCTGGTGCCGCTCATGCGCGCGTCCGAGATGCGCACCATGTCGCGCACACCCTGCTTCACCAGTTTCGTCGGGATCGGCAGCATGCCCCATTCCGGCATGCCCGGCCCGCCCTGCGGCCCGGCATTGCGCAGGATCAGAATGTGATCCTCGGTGACGTCGAGATTGGGATCGTCGACCGCCTTCTTCATCGAGGGGTAATCATCAAACACCAGCGCTGGGCCGGTGTGCTTGAGGAAGCGCGGCGCGCAGGCGCTAGGCTTGATGACGCAGCCGTCGGGCGCGAGATTGCCCTTGAGCACGGCGAGCGCGCCCTCCTTGTAGATGGGATTGTCGATTCCGCGGATTACGTCGTCGTTGTGAACTTCGGCACCCTCGATATTGTCGCCAATGGTCTTTCCGGTCACGGTGATGCAGTCGAGATGCAGATGTTGCTTGATCTGCCCCATCAGCGCCGGCAGGCCGCCGGCATAGAAGAAGTCTTCCATCAGATAGGCATCGCCGCTCGGCCGCACGTTGGCGATGACGGGCACCTTGCGGCTCGCGATCTCGAAATCGTCGAGGCCGATGTCCTGACCGGCGCGGCGGGCCTGCGCGATCAGATGGATGATCGCGTTGGTCGAGCAGCCCATCGCCATCGCGACCGCAATGGCGTTTTCGAACGCCTTCCGGGTCTGGATCACCTTTGGCGTCAGATCTTCCCACACCATCTCGACGATGCGGCGGCCGCATTCAGAGGCCATGCGGATGTGATTGGCGTCGGCAGCGGGGATCGACGAGGCGCCGGGCAGCGTCATGCCGATCGCTTCGGCAATCGCCGTCATGGTCGACGCGGTGCCCATGGTCATGCAGGTGCCGTAGCTGCGGGCGATGCCGGCCTCGATATCGAGCCAGTCCTTGTCGGAAATCTTTCCGGCGCGGCGCTCGTCCCAGTATTTCCAGCCGTCGGAGCCGGAGCCGAGCGTCTTGCCCTTCCAATTGCCGCGCAGCATCGGGCCGGCCGGCAGATAGATCGCCGGAATGTTCATCGAGGTCGCGCCCAGCAGCAGCGCTGGCGTGGTCTTGTCGCAGCCGCCCATCAGCACCACGCCGTCGACGGGATGGCTGCGCAACAGCTCCTCGGCGTCCATCGCCAGCAGATTGCGATAGAGCATGGTGGTCGGCTTCAACAGCGATTCCGACAACGACAGCGCCGGCAGCTCGATCGGCAGGCCGCCCGCCATCAGGATGCCGCGCTTGACGTCGTCGACGCGCGACTTGAAGTGCATGTGGCAGGGCTGCGCATCCGACCAGGTGTTGAGGATCGCGATGATCGGGCGGTCCTTCCACTCCTCCGGCGCGTAGCCCATCTGCATGGTGCGGGAGCGATGGCCGAACGAGCGGAGATCGTCGGGCGCGAACCAGCGCGCGCTGCGGAGCTGGTCGGGCGCTATTTTCTTCTTGGTCATGATTGGGTGCCCCATTTCTGCACGGTGTTCCGCTCGATGGCGCGGAAGATCAGGTTCTCGACAAAGAGCCCAATGATGATCACCGTCAAGAGGCCCGCGAACACCGCGGGTATGTCGAGCAGATTGCGGTTCTCGAAGATGAACCAGCCAAGCCCGCCCTGCCCCGAGGACACGCCGAACACCAGCTCGGCCGCGATCAGCGTGCGCCAGGCAAAGGCCCAGCCGATCTTGAGACCGGTGAGGATCGAGCCGAACGCCGCGGGGATCAGGATCTTTGCCACATAGGGCAATCCGCGCAGGCCGTAATTGCGGCCGACCATGCGGAGCGTGTTGGACACGCTCTTGAAGCCGGAATGGGTGTTGAGCGCGACCGGCCACAGCACCGAATGAATCAGCACGAAGACGAGGCTGCCGTTGCCGAGCCCGAACCAGATCAATGCGAGCGGCAACAGCGCGATCGCCGGCAACGGATTGAACATCGCCGTCACCGTCTCGAGGAAGTCGGTGCCGATCCGAGTGGAGATCGCGAGCACGGTGAAGATCGCGGCGAGTGCGATGCCGGCGGAATAGCCCATGAACAGCACTTTCAGCGACGTCCAGGCCCGCATCGGAATGGTGCCGTCCTTGACGCGCTCGAACAGCGTGATCGCGGTATCGTGCAGCGTCGGGAACAACAGCGGATTGTCGAGAGCGACGCCGTAGGCTTCCCAGACCGCCGCCAGGAACAGGATGATCACCGACTTGCGGACGAAGCCGTCGTTCCACAACAGCTCGAGCACGCTCAGCTTGCGCTCGACCTCGCCCGCGGCTGAACTGGCGGCGGCCGGCTCGGCCCGCAGCAATATTTTGGCTTCGCCCATCGGAGGCTCCTTCAATGCGCGGTGGCTTCGCCGGCGAACAGGAGATCGTGGATCTCCTTCTCCAGCCGGCCGGCGCTGCCGTCCTCGTTCGAAACCTTGTCGACGTCGATCACCTCGGCCTTGACGCGGCCGGGATGCGGCGACAGCAGCAGGATGCGGTTGCCGATGCGGATCGCTTCCGCAATCGAATGGGTCACGAACAGCACGGTGAATTTGGTCTCGCTCCAGAGCTGGAGCAGCTCGTCCTGGCAGGTCCGGCGCGTCAGCGCGTCGAGCGCCGCGAACGGCTCGTCCATCAAGAGGATGTCGGGCTCCATCGCCATGCCGCGCGCGATCGCCACACGCTGCTTCATGCCGCCGGACAGCGTGTGCGGATAGGCATCGACCACGCGGGTGAGGCCGACCTTCTCGATATAGGCCCGTGCCTTGGCCTCGGCGTCCCTGCGCGACAGTTTTCGCGCGGTCAGCAGCGGAAACATCACGTTGGCGAGCACGCTCTTCCAGGGCAGGAGCTGGTCGAACTCCTGGAAGATCATCATGCGGTCGGCGCCGGGACCGTGGATCTCGCGATCGCCGATGGTCATGCGGCCCTCGCTCGGGGTCATGTAGCCGCCGACGGCCTTGAGCAGGGTCGACTTGCCGCAGCCGGAGGGACCGAGCAGCACGAAGCGGTCGGATTTGTCGACCGTGAAACTCACCCTCTCGGTGGCGGTGACGACTGCGCTGGAGGTCTTGTAGCGCAGCGTCACGGAGCTGACGTCGAGCAGCGCCATCAGTTGCCCTTCAGATCGTGCGCGACGGGGAGATAGTAATCCGTCCAGGCCTTGGGCTGGCTCTTCAGCGTGCCGGTCTTGAACAGATGCGCAGCGAACTTCATCGTGCCCTGCGGCTCGAGATTCCACTCCATCATGCCGGGCTCCTTGAGCAGATCGAGCAACTCCTCGACCGAGGTCTTGTCGCCGGTGATCTCCTTGTAGATCTCGACCGCCTGCTTCGTGTCGCTGCGGATCAGGGCCTGCGCTTCCTTGGTCGCGTCGCGCACCGCCTGGATGATCTTTGGATTGGCCTCGGCGAACTTCGTGGTCGTGAAGAATTGCGCCTGGCTGAGCGGCCCGCCCATCACGTCCGGCGACGACAGCACGATATGCGCGCCCGGCACGTTCTTCAGCTCCAGGAAGGTGAAGGGCGGGATCGAGAAGTGGTTGTGCACCTCGTGCTTGGGATTGGACAGCGCCGCATAGGCATCGGGATGGCCGAGCTGCACGGTGTTGGCATCCAGCTTCGACCATTGGTCGGCGCCGAAGGCCTCGGCGGCTGCGATCTGCAGCACAATCGCCTGGGTCGAGACCTTGACGGTCGGCACCGCGATCTTGTCCGCCGGGCCAAAGTCCTTGATCGACTTGATGTTGGCGTCGCGGCTGATCAGCGTCATCGGCTGTGCCGAAGTCGCGACGATACCCTTCACGCCGCCGCGGGTGCGGTCCCACAGCAGCAGAAGATTGCCGGTGCCGGTGTTGAGGATGTCGACGCCGCCCGCGAGCAGCGCATCGGTCTGCGCGCCGCCGCCGGAGAAGGTGATCCATTTGGTGGTGATGCCTGCGAGGCCGAGTGAAGCTGCGTGCTTCTCGATCAGCTTCAGCTTCTCCATGATGTGGCTCGGCATGTAGAAAATGCCGGGCTGGCGCGACAGCGCGATCTCGGACTTCTGCTGCGCACGCGCCGGCGAAGCCGCCAGCACGGTTGCGACGATCAGGGCGATGGCGGCAGCGCCACGCTGGAATGGCTTGATCATAATTGTTCGTTTCCTCCGGCCGCCATTGACGAGCGATCCTGCTGATGCACTAATGCATTAGTGCATCAAAGGCAAGCCTCCCGGAGCCCCTCGTATGGAAACCGCCCATTCCGCGTCCCGCGCGACCGCCCGCCGGGGGGCGCCGCTCGACCGGGCTCGGCAGGCCGCGCCGCAGGTGTTCGAGCGGCTGCGCAACGCCATTCTCGCGCTCGAACTGCCCCCGGGCTCGCCGCTGTCGCGCACCGATCTCGCTGCGCAATTCGGCGTCAGCTCGACGCCGATCCGCGACGCCCTGATGCGACTCGAGGAAGAAGGGCTCGTGGACGTGTTTCCGCAGCACGCGACCGTGGTCAGCCGGGTCGATGTCGGCCGGGCCGAGCAGGCCCATTTCCTGCGCCAGGCGCTCGAGCTCGAAATCGTCCGGCTGCTCGCCGAGCAGCATGACCAGGCCCTGGTCCTCCGCCTCGACCATGTGATCGCGCTTCAGCAGCAGTTCGCCAAGGCCGGCGATTTCGAGAGCTTCATCGCCGCCGACAATGATTTTCACGCCCAGCTTTATGCTGCGGCTGGCAAGCAGGAGCTGTGGACGCTGGTGCGCAGCCGCAGCGGACATATCGACCGGCTGCGCCGGCTGCATTTGCCCTCGCCCGGCAAGGCCCAGAACATCGTCCGCCACCACAAGCTGATCACCCGCGCGATCGAAGCCGGCGACCCCGACGCCGCGCAACAGCATCTGCGCAAGCATTTATCGGGCACGCTCAGCGAGCTCGACAAGATCCGGAGCAATTATCCGGAATATTTGACCGATTAGACAGACCACCAGCCTGGCGAACCCCCTTATGCACGTAACCGTGCATAATCATGCTTCCCTTGGGCGAGCATTCACCGGGCACTCGCGAAGTGCTTGCAGGCCGGGCGGAATCCGCGCAACAATTTCGTCTTTGATGGTTTGATTTGCGGCCGGTGGGGACGTCCTGTCCGGCCCGGAGGAATTCAGACGTGGCCAACATCCTGATCGTGGATGACGACCCGGCCGTTCAAATCACGATCCGGCTGCTCCTGGAGAGGGCCGGTCATCACGTCACGGTCGCCGGCGATGGCCGCAAGGGACTTGCGCTGTTCGAGGCCAGCCGGTTCGACCTCCTGTTTCTCGACATCTTCATGCCCGGCATGGACGGGCTGGAGACAATGCGTCACATCCGGGTGCTGGCTCCGGCCATTCCGATCATCGTCATTTCCGGCCGCTCGATCACGCCGGACGCCTATGCGGAACCGGACTTCCTGAAGATGGCGACCAAGCTCGGCGCGGTGGCAAGTCTGCAAAAGCCGTTCCGGCCTGACGCCCTGCTCGCCGCTGTCGATGGCTGCCTGAAAGCAGGCGCGCCGGAGGGGTCCGATGTCAGCTCCGGCCACCGATGAAGGGCGCGCCGCGGCTCCAGGCCAGACCAGGCGTGGTCATCCGGGAAGCTCTGCGAACATCCGCTTGACCCTCGCAACGCGGCTGGCGATCGCGATGATCCTGCTGGTGGCGGTCACCGTGGCCGCAGTCGGATGGCTCGGCTTTCGCAACACCACGCAAGCAGTGATCCCGCGCGTCCTGGAGCGGGTCGGGGCCCAATCGCGCCTGCTCGCGGCCAATCTGGAATCCTATGTTGCCGGGGCCCGCGGCGATTTGATCGGCTATCGCTCTGCCGCGGCGATCAATGGCCTGATCCGCGCTCACGTGGCCGGAGGAATTGACCCTTCAGACGGCGTCTCGGAGCAAACCTGGCGCGAGCGTATCGCCACGCGGCTCGCGGCCGAGATCGAGGCAAAACCCATCTACGGGCAGTTTCGCATCATCGGTCTCGACGACGATCAGCGCGAGCTGGTCCGCGTCGACCGCTCTGGCCCGAATGGAACGGCACGGATCGTCCCCAGCGGCGAACTGGAGCGCAAGGGCGAACGAACGTACTTTGAGGACACGATACGCCTGGCGCCGGGCGAGATTTACGTTTCACCCATCGATCTCGCGACCCGCCAGGGAGGCACCACCGCCCTGCACGTTCCGACGCTGCGGGTCGCAACGCCGCTGTTCACGCCGGATGGCAAGCCGTTCGGGATCATCATCGCCAATATCGACATGCGTCCGGCGCTCGACCGCGTCCGCGCGACATCGACCTCGGGGGGCGAAATCTACGTCGTGAATTCGCGCGGCGACTATCTCGTTCATCCGGATCGCACGCGAGAATTCGGCGCATTGCATGATCGTCCCAACGACTGGCGCAAGGACTTTCCGTATTTTGGTGCCTTGACCGGTACGCTGGAGGGATCCACGCGCCTCATGACCGACGGGTCGGGCCGGCCGAGCGGGGCGGCGATCGCGCCGGCGCTGCTCGTGGGCAAAGAATGGGTCGCAATCATCGAGACAATCCCCGCGCCGGTGTTCGGCCTCGTACCGGCGGCGATTCAAAGAACGTCGTTACTGGTCGGTATCCTCGCTGTCCTCGCCGCGGCCTTACTCGCGGTGCTGCTTGCGCGCTCGCTAACTCGTCCGATCGGTCGCCTGACCGCGGCGGTGGAGGCCATCGGCAACGGACGGCCAGCCGACATTCCCGTCGATGCGAGCGGCGAGACGGGCGTGCTGGCGCGAGCTTTCGCCCAGATGGTCGAAGAGACGCGGGCGAAAACGGCAGCGCTCCAACGCGAGATCGAGGAGCATCGCCGCACCGAGGCCGCACGAAGCCATCACGCGGCACGCGAGCAATTGTTCAGCGCCGCCGTCGAATCGTCCGACGATGCGATCGTGATGCAGACGCTCGACGCAATCATCACGGGCTGGAATCCGGCCGCCGAGCGGCTCTATGGCTACTCGGCGAGTGAGGCGATCGGGAAATCCACCGCGATCATCGTGCCGCCCGACCGGCGCGAGCATGGCAAGGGCTATCTGGCGCGGATCGCGCGGGGCGAGCCGATCGAGCGGTTCGAGACGGTGCGCCTGCGCAAGGACGGCACGCCGGTCGAGATCTCACTCAGCCTCTCGCCGATCAGGGGGCCGTCCGGCGAGATCATCGGCGTCTCCGGGACCGCGCACAGTCTCACCGAGGCGCGGCGGGCCGAGCGGCAGCTGCAGCAGCAGCTCGAAGAGCGCCGGCAGATCTTCGACACCTCGCAGGATCTGATCATGGTCATGGACCCGCGGGGCCATGTCGCGCAGATCAGCCCGAGCAGCGAGACCATTCTCGGCTACCGGCCGGACGAAATGCTCGGCCGCAGCGGCGCGGACTTCATTCATCCCGACTATCTGGCGCAATCGCGCGAGGACATGCGCGCGCTGCGGCGCGGCGAGCGCCCCAAGCTCGGCGACACCCGCTGCTTCCACAAGAACGGGCACGAGGTCTGGCTGTCCTGGCTCGGCAACTGGTCCGAGCAGGCGCAGCGCTTCTTCTTCGTCGGACGCGACATGACGGAAGCGCGGCTCGCGCAGGAATCGCTGCGCGAGAGCGAGCGGCTCGCCCGCAACATCGTCGAGACCTCGCTCGACGCCTTCATCCAGACCGACGAGACCAGCAGCATCCTGAGCTGGAACTCGCAGGCCGAGCAGCTGTTCGGCTGGCGCCGCGACGAGGTGCTCGGCAAGAGCACGATCGACCTGATCGTCGCCGAGAGCGAACGCGAAAGGGTCAGGGCCGGCCTGAAGCACTTCCTGGAGAACGAGGGCGACAGGACGCTGAACCGCCGCCGCGAGCTGATGTGCCGCCGCCGCGACGGCAAGGAATTCAAGGCCGAGCTGAGCGTCACCGCGCTGAAGCGCCGCGAAGGCCTGCTGTTCAACGTCTTCTACCGCGACCTCACCGACAAGATCGCCGCCGAGGAGCGTATCCGCCATGCCGAGAAGATGGAGGCGGTCGGCCAGCTCACCGGCGGCGTGGCGCACGATTTCAACAACATCCTCACCGTCATCACCGGGACGATCGAGATCCTCGCGGAAGCCGTCGAGAAGGAGCCGCAGCTTGCGGCCATCACGAAGATGATCGACGAGGCCGCCGCGCGCGGCGCCGATTTGACCCAGCACCTGCTGGCCTTCGCGCGCAAGCAGCCGCTCCAGCCGCGCGAGATCGACATCAACTCGCTGGTGGTCGACACCGCGAAGCTGTTGCGGCCGACGCTGGGCGAGCAGATCCAGATCGAATCGGTGTTCGAGGACGAGAATTGCGTCGCGATCGTCGATCCCAACCAGCTCACCACCGCGATCCTCAATCTCGCGCTCAATGCCCGCGACGCCATGCCCGGCGGCGGCAAGCTAATCGTGGAGACCGGCGCCGCCTATCTCGACGAGGTCTATGCCAGCGGCAACGACGTCCGTCCCGGCCATTACGTGCTGATCGCCGTGAGCGACACCGGCACCGGTATCCCTGCGAACATGCTGACCAGGGTGTTCGACCCCTTCTTCACCTCGAAGGGACCGGGCAAGGGCACCGGGCTCGGGCTGTCGATGGTCTACGGCTTCATCAAGCAGTCCGCAGGCCACATCAAGATCTACAGCGAGGAAGGCCACGGCACCACGATCAAGATGTACCTGCCACCCGGCACGACGCCGACAGCGGTCGGCGAGGGCGTGACGCCGGCGACGATCGAGGGCGGACACGAGACGATCCTGGTGGTCGAGGACGACCGGCTGGTGCGCGACTACGTGCTGGCGCAGCTGCATGCGCTGGGTTACGTCACCTTGCAGGCCGCGAATGCGGCCGAGGCGCTGGCGATTGTTGCCGCCGGCAAGCCGTTCGACCTGCTGTTCACCGACGTCATCATGCCCGGCAAGATGAACGGACGGCAGCTCGCCGACGAACTGATGAAAACACGCCCCGATCTCAGGGTGGTCTACACGTCGGGCTATACCGAGAACGCGATCATCCATCACGGCCGGCTGGATTCCGGCGTTCTGCTGCTGGCCAAGCCTTATCGCAAATCGGATCTCGCGCGGATCATCCGCAAGGCGTTGAGCGCTTGAGGCGCAGCTCCGTGTCCCGGACAAGGCGTAGCGCCCTGGCGCTGCACCGCAGAGCCGGAACCCAGAACTGTCAGCGGTGAGTTTGGAGAGATGGGCCCCGGCTCTGCAGCGCATCACTGCGTGACGCGCTGCGTCCGGGGCACGAAGAGAGAACCAGCCGCCTACGACGCGCGCTGGGCCGCGGTCATCACGATGCGGATCAGATCGGCGGCGTTGCGCGCGCCGAGCTTTTTCATGATGTTGGCGCGGTGATCCTCGATGGTGCGCGGGCTGATGCCGAGGGTGCGGCCGGCTTCCTTGTTGGACGCACCGGAGGCGAACTGCTCGAGCACCTCGCGCTCCCTGCGCGTCAGCGGCTCGCGCCCGGGGAAGTGCAGCGAGCCGAATTTCGGCGAGGCGTTCTCCGCCTGCCTGCGCGCATAGGCGCCGATCGCCTCGTCGAGCCGGCCGACGATCTCGCTGCCGCGGAACGGCTTCTCGATGAAGTCGAGCGCGCCGCTCTTGATCGCGCCCACCGCCATCGCGATGTCGCCCTGCCCGGAGATCATGAAGATCGGCGCCGGATAATCCTCGCCGTGCAGCTCCTTCAGGATGTCGAGGCCCGACTTTCCGGGAATGTTCACGTCGAGCAGGATCGCAGCCGGTGTGCGGTTTCGCGCGACGGAGAGCAGCGCTGCGCCGTCCGCAAAACAGATCACCTCATAGCCCGCCGCCTTCAACACCATCGACAGGGTGTCGCGAACGGCAGGGTCGTCGTCGACCACGAAGATTTCACCGCGAGAGCTTTGTTCGGCCATGTGCCACATCCAGTTGGCATGAAGGACTCGCGTCCGCGCCAAACCGTTATGGCGTTCGGCGCGGATTCGGCCCACCCGTATTTGTACGGGACATGGACTTAACGCACAAGTAGCGGCAGGGTGCCTAATTGCGGGGTACGGAGAATATCCATGCTAAATTTCGCTGGCACACCCCCGCTCATCGCGATGCCTGAAACTGACAGCCGTCAGTTGATCGCTGCCGATCTTCGCGCCCTGATCACACGGATCGAGAGCAGCATGCGCCTGATCGACGCAGCCATGATGGAAGCTGGCCTGCTGGAAATGGGTCTGGCGCACGACGATAACGGCGATCCGGCCGGTTCCGCCGACATTTTCGTGCTCGACGACGTCACGCCGCGCTATGCGACGGCGAGCGCCGCTCTCAACGCCTGCCGGGCGGGCCTCGGCCACGCCCTGCAATGTCTGTCGGAAACCGGCACCCCGGCATAGAGCGCGATCAGCGGCACGCCGGCCGCATCCATCGCATGGCAGCTCCGCAAGTCCTAGGCGCGGTGTCGTTCCACGATCGCGTCGGTGGCGACACCACCCCAGGTGTGGATCGCCGGAAGGCCCATCGCGGTCTTGCCGAGATTGGCGAGGCTGATGCGCAAGGCCGCGAGGTCGAGCGGCTTCGGCAGGCTCTGGAGCTCGATCCCGACGGACCGGGCGAAGCTGCGGGCGGCGCTGCGGCGCTTGCCGTCCATGCCGCTGATGACGATCACTGCGCCACCGAACTTCGCTGCCGCCATCTCGCGCAGCACGTCGATGCCGTCGCCATCCTCCAGCACGAGATCGAGCGTCACGCAGTCGAAGCGCGCGGCGCGGAGCTTCTCGATCGCATCCGCCACTGACGGCGCCACGGTGACTTCGTGGCCGGCCTGCTTGGCGGCGACCGTAATCAGGCTGCGCTGCGTGGCGTCGTCATCGACCACCAGGAGCTGAAGCGCACGCCGCTCGGCGCCGTCGGGCAGGTTTGAGGAGATGGGGGAAAGAGAACTTCTGGGCATTTCAGTATCCTGAGATTGGGACCATCAATGGATACACGGTTCGCGCTTAGGCCACGTAAAGGCCCTGTCGCGAATTCATTCGGATGTTTTCAGAAAATGTGAAGCAACGGACCGGAAAAGACGGCGACGGATGCGGGCGGATCACGCCGCTTCGTCGCGGCCGCCGGCTGCGCCGCGCTTCTTCCTGTTCTTGCCGCGCAGGAACTGAATGTCCATCTCGGCGCCGTTGACGCGGACCAGCTCGCAGCGGCGGTAGGCGAGGCCCGTGGACGACAACAGCAGGAAGAACTCTTTCAGATTCAACCCCTGGATCGAGCCTTCCACCGTGAGGATGGCGTCGGTATCGGAGATCGCGTTGAGCTTGCAGTCGCGGCGCCAGGTGCCGTCGATGGCCATGATGCAGACATCGTAGCCGCGACTGAAAGTCACGCGTTCCGTACCCTTGCCATCCTCGGCCATGTCTATCGTCCTGCCATGGCCGCCATGCGCGGCGCAGCGCCGGCCAGAGCCGGCTTGGCGGCTGCGGCACGCGGATCGTTCGGCTTGTAGAGGCCGCGCCGCTCCGGAATCGGCCGGAACGTATCGGTCAGGCCGACCACGGTTTCGGCCGCGCCCAGCACCAGGAAGCCGTCGGGCTCGATCTGACGGGCCAGCCGGTTGAAGATGTTGATCTTGGTGTCCTGATCGAAATAGATCAGCACGTTGCGGCAGAAGATGACGTCGAAGGTGCCGAGCTGCGCGAAATCGTGCAGCAGGTTGAGCTGCCGGTGCTGGATCATCGCCCGCAATTCGGGATTGACCTGCCAGGTCTCGCCGGTCTGCTTGAAATATTTCATCAGCATCTGGATCGGCAGGCCGCGCTGCACCTCGAACTGGCTGTAGATTCCGGACTTGGCCTTCTCCAGCACCTCCTGCGACAGATCGGTCGCGATGATCTCGATGCGCCAGCCGGTGAGAGCCGCGCTCATCTCCTTCAGGCACATCGCCAGCGAATAGGGCTCCTGCCCGGTCGAGCCGGCGGCGCACCAGATCCGTATGCTGCGGCGGGCGGCCCGCGCCTTGATGATCTCGGGCATGATGGTGTCGCGGAAATGATCGAACGGGACCTTGTCGCGGAAGAAGAAGGTCTCGTTGGTGGTCATGGCTTCGACCACGTCGGTGATCACCGTGCGCGCGCCGCCTTGCAGCTTCTGCACGAGCTCGCCGATGCCGGAGAGTCCGGCCTTGCGGGCCAGCGGCAGCAGGCGGCTTTCGATCAGATATTGCTTGTCTGCGGAAAGATCGAGACCGGAATTTTCCTTTAGGAACTTACGCAGATACTCATACTCGGTCGGGGTCACGGATGGCCTCTTCGAAGCTTGTACTGGAACACTCTGGCCTAAATACGCGGGCCAGACACACTCAGACCATGGCTTGTCCGACCGGGATCAAACCAACTTCAGCGAACTTGTCGGCGATGATGTCTTTGTCGAAAGGCTTCATGATGTACTCGTTGGCGCCGCCGCTGAGCGCCTGGGCGATATGCGCCACATTGTTCTCGGTGGTGCAGAACACCACCTTGGGCTGGTCGCCGCCGGGCAGGCGGCGCATGTGGCCCATGAATTCGAAGCCGTCCATCACGGGCATGTTCCAGTCGAGCAGCACCGCATCGGGCAGCTGCCGCTGACAGATCTCGAGCGCCTTCGAGCCGTCCTCGGCCTCGGTAACTTCGAATTCCAGGCCTTCCAGGATCCGGCGGGCGATCTTGCGCACCACGCTGGAATCATCAACCACCAAGCAGGTCTTCATTTTGGTTCTCCGGCTTCGATGTTTCGTTGGCTCACGCAGCCATCTGCACTTTGGTTTCGAGCTCGAGGACGCGATCGACGTCGAGGACGACCATGAGCTGGCCCTCGAGGCGGTGGACGCCGCCGGCGAGCTTGGCCATGCGGGGGTCGAGG
>NZ_JACIHD010000026.1:0-74567 GCF_014198235.1 Bradyrhizobium sp. ERR14
TCGCGGCAGACCTCGGACATGGCTTCTCCTTCCAGAAGCCGGGCGACAAAGCGAAGGCGTTCTTCCATGACCGAACTCGCTCTCCACGGCATCGCAACCTCCCGCAGAACAAAAGCGGAAAGTGTAACCCATGTGTCCGGTACGTTCTGTCACCTATGTCTCGGGCCGCTCACAAACAAAGTTTGCGCAAGGCTGTCGCGCCGAAGCCCGCGGGGCGGAGGCGGACTCGTTGCCGTTTGCTTTGGTTCAGCAAGCCGGGACGAACTTTTTTCAAGGTCTCGCTCCGACGCCGCCAGCATTCCCTGGACGGAATGCCGGTGCCAGTCATTGTCTACCGATGATCCATCGGACGCCGCGAGAGCGTTCAGCACCGACCTGACGGGAAGCCGACACGCGTCGGATTACACTCCGGCGGCTTGTCCAGTGAGCTGCCAAACCATCTACTCGTCAACGATCCGTCATTGTCGATCCAGGGGATCGGTGGCAATTGTGGCAGGTAGGATGCATACGGCATGACTTTCGCAAGCGTCACTCTGCCCGGAAATTGTGTGAGAAATGCCTTGTTCATTCCGCCGTCCAGTCCGCTGTATATCGGGGCAGCCGGCAAATTGTCTTCGAGCAATCGCGCGTATTCGAGCTCGTCGGAGCGCCTCTTCTCCAGCGCCCGCCGCGCGATTTGCGGGTTGACGACGAAGGGGGGACATTTTTCGGCAGGGTTGAACACTGGAGGCGACGGCGAATTCGGGGGAGGTTGCGCATCGAACACATAGCGGCGGTCGCACACATCCACCCTTGGTTCGAGTCGCGTCGTCTCGAAATGATCGTTGCCGATCTTGAGCATTTTCCAAAAGGCCAGGTTGGGACTATTTCGATGCCGCGCCAGGTTTGCCGGCGTCAGGCGGAACGGATAGGCCTGGACCTGGAACGAGGGCCGGCCGCCGAGGAATGAGTCGCGTGCCAGCGAATAGATTTCGCTGATCTGTTCGTCGGTCATGGCATAGCAGCCGCTCGACCAGCAGTCGCCGTGGATCATGAGGAAGCTGCCGTTGCGCTTGTTCGCCCTGTCGAACGTGTTGGGGAAGCCGAGGTTGATCGAAAGATGGAAGTTGGAGTTCGGATTCATCAGCTCGGGCGTAATCGTATAGAACCCTTCCGGAGCCTGTCGGTCGCCCTCGTACAATTTCGGCCCGAGATCGCCCGACCACCGACAGATCGGATAGGTCTTGAGGATCTGGAAAAGGCCGGTCGCGTCCTGCTTCCAGACCTCGAGCTCGGCCTCCTCCTTGAACACGCGCACGACGATAGGTGAATATTTCGGCATCTTCTTCTGTTCGAGCAGCGAGAGCAGCTCGGCAGGTAGTTCCCTCGTTGCCTTGGCCGGCAACGGCTTGCTGCTTTCGCCGAGACAAATGACCGGCGTCAAGGCAGTGGCAAAAGCCGCCACCAGCACGAATACACGTCGGACCATGGCGCGGATCACTGCTGTGCCTCCAGCCCTTCCGACCGCGCGCCGCTACGTCTCGAACCCGACGAACACCGTCGCTTCCTCGATGGACTTCCGCTCCGACACCACCGCATTCGCCGGAAAAGATTCATCCGGCCAGCCCAGCGCGATGCTTTTCATGATGACTTGATCGTCGGCTATGCCTGCGTGCTCGCGCACCACGGGGGATTGCATGATGCCCTGGCTGTTGATCACGGCGCCGAGCCCGCGGGACCACGCGGCATTGACCAGGGCGGTCGCCACGGCGCCGCAGTCGAAGGGCGTATCGTCGCTGCCGTCAAGCACGCGGTCATAGGTGATGATCACGCAGACGGGCGCGTCGAACTGGCGGAAGCCGCGCAGCACCCAGTCCTGGCGTTTTTCCATGTTGTCGCGCTCGATTCCCATTGCGGAGAATAATTGCTTGGCGACGCCGACCTGCCTGTCGCGGTGCTTGCCCGCAAAGGCCTGGCCCGTGCGGAACTCGCGCGACTGCGGGATGCCCGCCACCATCCGTTCGGTGTTGCCGGCGCGGATCCGATCGAGCGGTTCGCCGGTGATGACATAGAAATTCCAGGGCTGGGTGTTCATCGACGACGGAGCGCGCATCGCCAAGCCAATGATTTCCGCAATCAGCTCCTTGGGGACCGGATCGGGTTTGTAGCCTCGGATACTCCGGCGACCGAGGATGACGTCATCGAACTGCATGTGTGTGGAATTCCCTGACAAGTTCTGAAACAGTTGGGACTTTCGCGGTTTCGGCACCCTCGCGCAAGCGCCGGCGGCGTGTCCTCAACGGTCCAGCCACGCGAAACACGATCGCATCAGTCTGGATTGACTGACGCTCTCTCGGCCATCACGCCTCACCCCACCAATTTTCACCTCCCGTCCGCCGCCCGCTTCAGCGCGGGATCGCTCACCCGCACGTGCTCGGCGAGAAAGTCGATGAACGCGCGGACGCGCGCGGGCAGGGGGGCGGTATGGCCGACATAGACGGCGTGGATGTCTTCGCGGTCGCCGGGATTGTAGCCTTGCAGCACCGGCACGAGCCTGCCGGATTCGATGTCGGCGCCGATATGGAAGAGGGCGAGGCGCGCGAGGCCGACGCCGCCGAGGCAGAGGCGTCGGGCGGCTTCGCCGTCGCTGGCGCGCGCGACCGGCGGCGGCACGGCTTCCTCGGTGCGATCGCCGCGCTTGAACGGCCAGCCGCCGCGGATGCGCGGAAAGGTCCAGCCGATGCCGCGGTGATCGGCGAGATCCGCCGGCGTTCTGGGTGTGCCAAAGCGCGCCAGATAGTTGGGGGTGCCGACGACCACCATGCGGCTGCTGCCGAGCTTGCGGGCGATCAGGCGGGACGCTTTCAGAGGTCCTACCCGGATCGCAACGTCGGCGCGCTCCTGCATCAGGTCGATCGTCGTGTCCGTCAGCACGAGATCGAGCGTCACGTCGGGATGCTCTTTCAGAAAGCGCGGGATCAGCGGCATCAGATGCAGCATGCCGAACGGGATGTTGCTGTTCACCGTGAGGCGGCCGCGCGGCGCCGCGCCTGACGCCGCCTCGCGCTCGGCTTCCTCCATCTCCGCGAGGATCCGCACGGCCCGCTGATAGAACGCCTGGCCTTCCTCGGTCAGGGTCAGCTTGCGCGTGGTGCGGTTGACGAGCCGCGAGCCGAGCCGTGCCTCCAGCCGCGACATCAGCTTGCTCACGCCCGATGGCGTGAGGCGCAGTTTTCGCGCGGCCTGGGTGAACCCGCCGAGATCGACGACACGGACGAAGACCTCCATCTCGGCGGAGCGGTTGGTGTCGAAGCGAGCCATGTTGAATTCACGTCACAAATGATTGGATTGCGGACATTCTAATGATTTTGCGCGGGCACGGCTATCTGCGTGGCTCGTAATCATCCATCGGAGCTACGCATGCCTCCCGCCGTTCTCGCGCTCACCGCCGGTGCCTTCGGCATTGGCACCACTGAATTCATCATCATGGGCCTCTTGCTGCAGGTCGCGGCCGACATGCATGTCACGGTACCGGTCGCGGGCCTGCTCATCTCCGGTTATGCGCTCGGCGTGTTCGTCGGTGCGCCCGTCCTGACGCTGGCGACGCGGCGGATGCCGCGCAAAACCGTGCTGCTCGCGCTGATGGCGATCTTCACGCTCGGCAATGCGGCCTGTGCGCTGGCGCCGAACTACGAATTGCTGATGACGGCGCGCGTGCTGACCTCGCTTGCCCATGGCACTTTCTTCGGCGTCGGGTCGGTGGTGGCGACGAGCCTCGTCGCCGAGGACAAGCGGGCCTCCGCGATTTCCACCATGTTCATCGGTCTCACCGTCGCGACGCTGCTGGGCGTTCCCTTCGGTGCCTGGTTCGGCCTGATGCTCGGCTGGCGCGCAGCGTTCTGGGCCGTGACGGTCATCGGCGTGATCGCCTTTGCCGTGGTCGCAGCCCTCGTGCCCGGCCATGTCGGCAACGCCGACAAGCCGGTCTCGCTTGCCGAGGAAGTATCGGTGCTCGGCCGCCCGCAAGTGCTGCTGGGTCTTGCCATGACCGTGTTCGGCTTTGCCGGCCTGTTCGTCGTCTTCACCTACATCCAGCCGATCCTGACGCGCTTTACCGGGTTTTCGGAAGCAGCGGTCTCGCCGATCCTGCTGGTGTTCGGCGTCGGGCTCGCGATCGGCAACGTTGCCGGCGGCAAGCTCGCCGACCGTGGCCTCGCCGGCGCGTTGATCGGAACGCTCGCCGCGCTCGCCATCGTGTTGCTTGGCCTCGCCGCCGTGCTGCCGGTCAAGATCCCGGCGATCGTGCTGATCCTGCTGCTGGGCATCGCGGCCTTTGCGACTGTCGCCCCGCTCCAGCTTCGCGTGTTGGAAGCGGCCGGTCCCAGCGGCCGCACGCTCGCCTCGAGCCTCAACATCGCCGCGTTCAATCTCGGTAACGCTCTCGGTGCCTGGGCGGGTGGGGTCGCCATCGACCGCGGGCTCGGCCTCTCGGCGCTGCCTCTGGTCGCAGCCGGCATCACTGCTGTCGGTCTGTTGCTGGCGCTGTGGAGCTTGCGGCTCGACCGCGCTCCGGCGGCCGTCGTGGCCTGCCCCGCGGAATAGCGCAAGCGGCGCGACCGCGGACAATTCGCCGCGTCGCGCCGTTGGCCCATGCATAAAACGCACCTGTACACTTCCTTTCGCCATCCGTAACTTCCTCGGCGCAATTCTAGGAGATGCGACGTGGCGAAGAAGACGGCCAAGAAGACAGCCAAGAAGAAGACTGCTTCGAAGAAACCGGCGAAAACCTTGAGCAAGACCAGCGCAAGCCGCAAGGCCGTCGTTGCGAAGAAGGCCGCGGGGCTCAAGCCGGCTTCATCGCGCCGCCCCAAGGGACCGGCCTGGCAATGGTCGGCGGTGGAGACCGCGGCTGCAATCCGCTCCGGCGCAATCTCCGCCGTCGAGACCGTCGAGGCGCATCTCGAACGGATGCGCGCCGTCAATCCGAAACTGAACGCGGTCGTCGTCGATCTCTCGGAAGAGGCGTTGAAGGCCGCGCATGCCGCGGACAAGCAGCGCGCAAAGGGCGGCGAGCTCGGCCTTCTGCACGGCGTGCCGATCACCATCAAGGAAAACGTCGACTACGAGGGCCGGCCGAACTTCAACGGCGTGCCCGCCAACAAGGACCTGGTCGCGCCGTCGGATGCGCCCGTGGTGCGCAACCTGAAGAAGGCCGGAGCGATCGTCATCGGGCTGACCAACACACCGGAATTCTCCTTTCGCGGTTTTACCGACAATCCCCTGCACGGGCTGACGCTCAATCCGTGGGATCCTGACATCACCTGCGGCGGGTCGTCGGGCGGTGCGGGTTCGGCGGTCGCCGCCGGCATTGGCACCATCGCCCATGGCAATGACATCGGCGGCTCGCTGCGCTGGCCCGCGCATTGCAATGGCGTTGCCACCATCAAGCCGACGCAGGGACGCATCCCCGCGTTCAACGCAAGCGCAACGGCCGAGCGGCCGATGCTGGCGCATCTGATGTCGGCGCAGGGGCCGCTCGCCCGCCATGTCGGCGACGTTCGCCTTGCGCTCGAGGTGATGAGCCGGCGCGATCCGCGCGATCCCTGGTGGGTGCCGGCGCCGCTGGTCGGCGAGAGGCCGAAGGGGCCGATCAAGGTGGCGCTGGCCAAGATCCCCGAAGACATGGACGTCGATCCCTCCGTAGGCGCTGCGCTGCGCCAGGCCGCGGACCATCTCGAACGTTCCGGCTATCGCGTCAGCGAGGTCGAGGTGCCCGACATCAACGGCGTCTGGCAGACCTGGTGCGACATCATCACCAACGAGACCGTGGTGATGCAGGAGGCCGGCATGCTGAAGGTCACCTCCGAGGATTTCCACAAGGCCTGGGGCGGCATGAAGGGCAAGGCCAACGTGCTTGATCTCAAGGCCTGGATGCAGGCGACGGCCGCGCGCAACAGCCACATTCGCGCCTGGCAATTGTTCTTCGAGGAGTATCCGGTCGTGCTGGCGCCGACCACGGTGAAGCCGACGCCGGGCCCGCGCGAGGATACCGTCAGCCCCGAGCGCGTGCGCGAGATCTTCTGGGGCGAGATCCGTTTCATCTCCGCGATCAACGTGCTGGGCCTGCCCGGCGCCGTGGTGCCGGTGGCCCTCCACGACGGCAAGCCGATCGGCGTGCAGCTCATTGCCGGGCGCTATCGCGAGGACCTCGCGCTCGACGCAGCGGCCGCGATCGAGAAGCGCGCCGGCGTGCTCGCGCATCGGCTGTGGGAGAGCATGGCCTAGTCCAAGCCGGTTATCGCCGCATTGACAGTCTCACCCTCTTCCCTTGTGGGAGAGGGTGGCTCGCAGCATAGCGGCGAGACGGGTGAGGGGTCTCTCTCCGCGAACTCTATGGAAATTACTTCGCGGAGAGAGACCCCTCATCCGGCGCTTCGCGCCACCTTCTCCCACAAGGGGAGAAGGAAGGGACCTCGCGAGGCGCACCAAAGCAGCACTTCGTTAATCGGCTTTAACCCGGATTCCGGCCAATTCGCCGACAAGCATTAGGGTTACTTCCTCGATCTCTAGGCGAATTATTGTCCGCTTTACCACCCGGCTCTAACACGGGGCGGCGGACAACGCACATGCCTCATACAGGCCAATAAGTGCGGCCCGCCCCACGCGGAGGTGGCCCGATGCGCAACGAGACGATCGCTATTCACGCCGGCTACGAACCCGAAGCGACCACGCACGCGGTCGCCGTGCCGATCTACCAGACCGCGGCCTACGCTTTCGACAGCGCCGATCACGGCGCGGCGCTCTTCAATCTCGAGGCCGAGGGTTTTCGCTACAGCCGCATCGCCAACCCCACCAGCGCGGTGCTGGAGAAGCGCATCGCGCAGCTCGAAGGCGGCGACGGTGCACTCGCGGTCGCGACCGGCCAGGCGGCGCTGCATTTCGCCTTCGTCAACGTCGCCGATCACGGCGGCAACATTGTTTCCATGCCGCAGCTTTACGGCACCACGCATACGCTGCTCTCGCACATCCTGCCGCGGCAGGGCATCACCGGCCGCTTCGCCGAGAGCGACAAGCCGGAGGCGGTCGAGAAGCTAATCGACGAGAATACCCGCGCGGTGTTCGCCGAGACCATCGGCAATCCCGCCGGCAATGTCTGCGACATCGAGGCGCTGGCCAAGGTCGCGCATGCGCATGGCGTGCCGCTGATCGTCGACAACACCGTCGCAACCCCGATCCTGCTGAGGCCGTTCGACTACGGCGCCGACATCGCCGTGCACTCGTTGACCAAGTTCCTCGGCGGTCACGGCACCACGCTCGGCGGCGCGATCGTCGATTCCGGGAACTTCCCGTGGGCGAAATACGCCGACCGTTTCCCGGCCTACAACAAGCCGGATGCCTCCTATCACGGCCTCGTCTATGCCGAGCGCTTCGGTCGCACCGCCTATATCGAGCGGGCGCGCAGCGTCTATCAGCGCACCATGGGCTCGGTGCTGTCGCCGTTCAACGCCTTCCTGCTGCTGCAGGGCATCGAGACCGTGGCGCTGCGCATGGAGCGCCATGTCGAGAACGCGCGCAAGGTCGCCGAATTCCTCCGCCAGGATCCGCGCGTCGCCTGGGTCAATTACACCGGCTTTCCCGACAGCCCGTATTATCCGCTGGTGCAGAAATATCTCGATGGCAACGCCTCCTCGCTGTTCACCTTCGGCATCAAAGGCGGGATGGAGGCGGGCAAGTCCTTCTATGATGCGCTGAAGCTGATCACGCGCCTCGTCAATATCGGCGATGCCAAGTCGCTGGCCTGCCATCCGGCCTCGACCACCCATCGGCAGATGTCGGCAGAGCAGCAGCGCGTCGCCGGCGTGCTGCCGGAGACGATCCGTCTGTCGATCGGCATCGAGCATGTCTCTGACATCATCGAGGACATCGACCAGGCGCTGGACAAGGCCTGCCGGTCAGCGCGCCTCGAGGCCGCGGAGTAGGCGACGGCGCCAATGACGATCTTGATCGACAGGGATCAAGTCATCTCGAGCCCGGCGCTGGTGCCGGCCGAGCGCGATCTTGCGCGCGATCACGGCGGCGAGCTCACGATCGGGCTCGTCAACAACATGCCGGATCCGGCGCTGAAGGCGACCGAGCGTCAGTTCTTGAAGCTGCTTCAGGCTGCGGCCGGTCCGCGCCGCATTCGCTTCCACTGCTTCTCGCTCCCCAGCGTGAAGCGCTCGCCGGAAGCGAAGTGGCATGTCGAGAGCGAATATTCCGACCTCTCCGATCTCAAGCGCCATAAATTCGACGGGCTGATCGTGACGGGCGCCGAGCCGGTCGCGCCCGGGCTCGACCAGGAGCCGTACTGGCGCGACCTCACCGACCTCATTGACTGGGCCAAGGCCAACACGCGCTCGACGATCTGGTCGTGTCTTGCCGCGCATGCGGCGGTGCTGCATCTCGACGGCATCGAGCGGCGGCGGCTGCCAGCCAAATGTCACGGTATCTTCGATTGCGACGCCGTGACGAGCGATGCGCTGACGCGCGCCGCGCCGGCGCCTTTGAAGGTGTCGCATTCGCGCCTGAACGAGATCGCGGAGAGCGACCTGGTGCAGGCCGGTTATCAGGTGCTGACACGCTCGGCTGAGGCCGGCATCGACGTTTTCGTGCGCCAATATGCCAGCCGGTTCGTGTTCTTCCAGGGGCATCCGGAATATGACGCGCTGTCGCTCCAGCGCGAATATCTGCGCGACATAGGTCGCTATCTTGCGCGGGAGCGTGAGAGCTATCCGCGGCTGCCCGTGAGCTATTTTGACGCAGCGACGGAAGAGAAATTGGTCCGCTTCGAGAAGAAGGCGGCGCACCAGCGCCATCCGGCGCTCACCAACGAGTTACCCGGGCTGAGTTTGCGCGCCGACATCGGCGCCGGCAGCGCCGCCGCGGTGCTTTTTCGCAATTGGTTGCAATATCTCAGTATGGAAGCCGAAGCGCCGGTCCTTGCGCGTTAGCCGATATTGGTGCCGCGTTAGGATTACCCAAGCGTTAGGCTTGCCTGGACCAGCGCGCGAATGTTTCAGTACAGACATACGTCAATCACGGGAAACGCAGTCGTGTGGTCGGCACTCCAGGGACGCGTGAGCAATCGGCTGGCCCGGCATTTCCGCGCCGCGCCGCATCGGCTGCCCGCGCATGCGCCGATCGTGAGCTTCACCTTCGATGATGCCCCGGATAGCGCTGCAGGCGAAGGCGCCGCGCTCCTGGAAGAGCATGGCGGCCGCGGTACGTTCTATCTCGCCGGCAGCCTGATCGGCCAGCCGTCAGATCATTGGCACGGCCTGTCGGATGACGCAATCGTGCGGCTTCACCGCGCCGGTCACGAGATTGCCTGCCACACCTTCTCGCACCAGAGCTCGGCCAAGCTCGACGAGGCCGCGATGGCTCGCGAGATCGAGCGGAACCGCACTTATTTTCGTAGTATCGATTCCTCGATCAATCTGGAGAACTTCGCCTATCCCTATGGGATTGCCTCTGTCTGGCGCAAGCCGCAGCTCGCCAGGGCCTTCCGTTCGGCGCGCGGCATCCTTCCCGGCGTCAACAGCGACGTCATCGATCTCCAGTTCCTGCGTGCGTCGCCTTTGGTCGATTGCGAGATCGACACGGCAGGCGTCGATCGCTATTTCGACGAGGCGGTGGCGAGCGGCGGATGGCTGATCTTTTACGGCCATGACGTCGCGGATGCGCCGAGCCCCTATGGCTGCACCCCCGATCTGATGCGTCATGCGCTGGAGGCGGCTGGACAGCGCAACATGCCGATCGTGACGGTCGCGGAAGCGCTGCGCAGGATCGGGGCGTAGCTTTCTTTTCACCTCTCCCCGCTTGCGGGGAGAGGTCGGATTGTATCGAAGATGCGATCCGGGTGAGGGGGACTCTCCGCGAGTCCTCCCTTGCGGAGACTCCCCCTCATCCCAACCCTCTCCCCGCGAGCGGGGAGAGGGAGAAGATGGGCTTGCCACGCCCGCGCCGCCATGCGACTGGCCTTGTGACGAATCTCACGGCCCTGGTTCCAGCCCTCTCATGTCAGCCCCTTCCACCGCTCCGCGACCTGCGCCGGCCAACGGCCGTGACGCGCTGTCGGTGCTGCATTCGGTATTCGGCCTGCCGGGTTTTCGTGGCGCGCAGGGCGAGATCATCCGGCACGTCACCGACGGCGGCAATTGCCTGGTGCTGATGCCGACCGGCGGCGGCAAGTCGCTGTGCTACCAGCTGCCGTCCCTGCTGCGCGAAGGCTGCGGCATCGTGGTGTCGCCGTTGATCGCCTTGATGCGCGACCAGGTCGCGGGCCTGATCGAGGCCGGCGTCAACGCCGCTGCGTTGAACTCGTCGCTGAGCTTCCAGGAAGCCTCCGACATCGAGCGGCGCCTGCTCGCGGGCGATCTCGATCTGCTCTATGTTGCGCCGGAACGCCTGGTGACGCCGCGCTGCCTCTCGATGCTGGCGCAGGCCAAGGTGGCGCTGTTCGCGATCGACGAGGCGCATTGCGTCTCGCAATGGGGCCATGACTTCCGCCCCGAATATGTCGGCCTCTCCATCATCGCCGAGCGCTTCCCGGACGTGCCGCGCATCGCGCTGACCGCGACCGCCGACGAGTTGACGCGAAAGGAGATCGTGGCGCGGCTTCAGCTCGCGGACTCGCCGCAATTCGTCTCCAGCTTCGACCGGCCCAACATCCGCTACGAGATCGTCGACAAGCGCAGTGCGGTGTCGCAGCTGAAGGAGTTCATCCGGGAGCGCCATGCCGGCGACGCCGGCGTGGTCTATTGCCTGTCCCGCAACCGTGTCGAGGAGGTCGCCGCCGCGCTCGACGAGGCCGGCATTGCCGCGCTGCCCTATCACGCCGGGCTCGACAGCGGCGTGCGATCGCGCAACCAGGACCGCTTCCTCAACGAGGACGGCATCGTCATCGTCGCGACCGTCGCGTTCGGCATGGGCATCGACAAGCCCGATGTGCGCTTCGTCGCCCATCTCGACCTGCCCAAGAGCATCGAGGCCTATTACCAGGAGACCGGCCGCGCCGGCCGCGACGGCAAACCGTCGGCGGCCTGGATGGCCTACGGTCTCTCCGACATCGTGCAGCAGCGCCGCATGATCGACGAATCCAGCGCCTCCGATGAATTCAAGCGGGTCTCGATCGGCAAGCTCGATGCGCTGGTCGGCCTTGCCGAAACGCCGCACTGCCGGCGCCGGCGGCTGCTCGCCTATTTCGGCGAGATCGTGATGGGCGAAAGCTGCGGCAATTGCGACAACTGCCTGACGCCGCCGAAGATGCGCGACGGCAAGGTGCTGGCGCAGAAGCTGTTGTCCTGCGTCTATCGCACCGGGCAACGTTTCGGCGCGATGCACCTGATCGATGTGCTGGTGGGGCGCCTGACCGAGAAGGTGACGCAGTTCGGCCATGACAAATTGTCCGTGTTCGGCATCGGGCGCGAGCTCAACGAAAAGCAGTGGCGCACCGTGCTGCGGCAGCTGGTGGCGATGGGCCATTTGCAGAGCGACAGCGAAGCCTTTGGCGCGCTGAAGCTGACCGAGACCGCGCGCGGCGTGCTGCGCGGTGAGACCGAAGTGTGGCTGCGCGAGGAAGCGCCCGGCACGCGCATTCGCGCAAGCCGCGGCAAATCCCGCCGCGGCGACCTTGCGCCTGCGACCGGCGCCCCGGAAGGTGATGTCGATCCTGAACTGCGCGCGCGGCTGCGCTCATGGCGCTCGGAGGTCGCGCGCGAGCGCGGCGTGCCGGCCTATGTGGTGCTGCACGATGCCACCATCGACGGCATCGTCCGGGCCTGGCCGACGACACTCGACGAGCTCCGCAACGTGCCCGGCATCGGCGACAAGAAGCTTGAGCATTACGGCGACGAGCTGCTGCAGATCGTCAGGACAAGGTAGGAATAGATGACGTAGCCCGGATGGAGCGTAGCGCAATCCGGGGCAGTCTTTCCGCATTCGCGAGTCCCGGATTACGCTGCGCTCCATCCGGGCTACGAAGATAGCGGGCGAGAGCTATGTCCTCACTCACCCATTCCGGAACGCGTAAGCGTACCCGTTCAGTGCCGGCGCGCCGCCGAGATGCGCGTACAGGATCTTCGCGCCCTTCTCGAAATAGCCCTTCTGCGCGAGGTCGATCAGGCCCTGCATCGACTTGCCCTCGTAAACGGGGTCGGTGATCATGCCCTCGAGACGCGCGGTCAGGCGGATCGCTTCCTTGGTCTCTTCCGACGGCACGCCGTAGGCGGGGTAGGCGTAGTCCTCGATCAGCACGACGTCGTCAGCGACGAGCTCCTTGCCGAGTTCGACGAGTTTTGCGGTGTTCTGCGCGATCTCGAGCACCTGCGCTTTCGTCTGCGCCGGCGTGAACGAGGCATCGATGCCGATCACTTTGCGCGCACGGCCGTCGGCGGCGAAGCCGACCAGCATGCCGGCATGGGTGGATCCGGTGACGGTGCAGACGACGATGTAGTCGAACTTGAAGCCGAGCTCCTTCTCCTGCTTGCGCACCTCTTCGGCGAAGCCGACATAGCCGAGGCCGCCGAACTTGTGCACGGAGGCGCCGGCCGGAATCGCGTAAGGCTTGCCGCCCGCGGCTTTCACTTCCTCGATCGCCTGTTCCCAGCTCTTGCGGATGCCGATGTCGAAACCGTCGTCGACCAGGCGTACGTCGGCGCCCATGATGCGCGAGAGCATGATGTTGCCGACGCGGTCATAGACGGCGTCCTCGTGCGGCACCCAGGCTTCCTGTACCAGGCGGCACTTCATGCCGATCTTGGCGGCGACGGCGGCGATCATGCGGGTGTGGTTCGACTGCACGCCGCCGATCGAGACCAGTGTGTCGGCGTTGGAGGCGATCGCATCGGGGATGATGTATTCGAGCTTGCGCAGCTTGTTGCCGCCATAGGCGAGGCCGGAATTGCAGTCCTCGCGCTTGGCATAGACCTCGACATTGCCGCCGAGATGTTTTGACAGCCGCTCCAGCTTCTCGATGGGCGTGGGGCCGAAGGTCAAAGGATAGCGCGGAAATTTGTCCAGCTTCATGGGTCATCCCGATTGGCGTTGGCGTCGGCAGCTCCCTAGCATCGCGTCGGAAAAATGTGCTCTCGAATATTGCGCACATATTACGCGACTTCTTGCGGAAAGAGGGCCAAGTGCTAAGAATTCTTCCAGAATATCGTCCGTTAATGGAAGCTCCTTTCATGGCTGCCAGGCTCGACCGCACCGATCTTAAGATCTTGAGATTGCTGCAGAATAACGGTCGGCTCAGCAATGCTGAGCTGGCCGAAAATGTCGCAATCAGCCCTGCCACCTGCCACCGCCGCACCCAGCGGCTGTTCGAGGATGGCTTCATCGCCGCCGTGCGCGCCATGATCGCGCCGAAGAAGGTGGCCAAGGGCACGCTGGTGATGGTCGGCGTCGTGCTCGACCGCTCGACGCCGGAGAGCTTTGCCATCTTCGAGCAGGCGATCGCCAGGCTGAAATTCGTGCTGGACTGCCACCTCGTCGCCGGCGACTTCGACTATTTCCTCAAGATCCGCGTCGGCGACATGGAGGATTTCAACCGCATCCATGGCGAGCAGCTGATCGCGCTGCCCGGCGTGCGCCAGACCCGCACCTTCTTCGTGATGAAGGAGGTCGTCGACAACGCGCCGCTGGAGTTTTGAGCGCGCCCTTGATGCGCAATGCGTGTCGTGAGAGATTCGCTTGATGCAGACATTTCCCTTCCGCCAGCACAATCCGGCCGGGCCGGCCTATCGGCGCGGCTGGGTCGACGAGGCCGTGGCCGCGATCGAGGCCGACCAGTGCCGCACCGCCGACACCCATCTGATCCGGCTGATCGTGCCGGCGCTATCCGGCATCGACATCTATCTGAAGGATGAGTCCACCCATCCGACCGGCAGCCTGAAGCACCGCCTGGCGCGCTCGCTGTTCCTCTACGCGCTCTGCAATGGCCACATCCGCGAAGGCACGCCTGTCGTCGAGGCGTCGTCGGGATCGACCGCGGTCTCGGAGGCCTATTTCGCGCAGATGATCGGCGTGCCCTTCTACGCCGTGATGCCGCGCACGACCTCGGCCGAGAAGATCGCCGCGATCGAGCATTATGGCGGCAATTGCCACCTGATCGACGACGGCCGCGCGCTCTATGCGGAAGCAGCCGCGCTCGCCGCGCGCCTGAACGGCCACTACATGGACCAGTTTACCTTCGCCGAGCGTGCAACGGACTGGCGCGGCAACAACAACATCGCCGAATCGATCTTCACGCAATTGCAGGGCGAGCCGCGGCCGTTGCCGGATTGGATCGTGATGGGCGCGGGCACCGGCGGCACCTCGGCCACCATCGGACGCTATCTGCGCTACCGACAGTATCCGACGCGGCTGTGCGTCGCCGATGTCGAGCATTCCGCCTTCTTCGATTGCTTCCGCTCGCAGGACCGCTCTCGTGTTTGCGACCGCCCGTCGCTGATCGAGGGCGTCGGCCGTCCGCGCTGCGAGCCCTCCTTCGTGCCTGGTGTGGTCGACCGCATGATGAAGATCCCGGATGCGGCCACGATCGCGGCGATGAACGTGCTGTCGCGTCGGCTGCGCCGCCCGGTGGGCGGGTCCACCGGCACCAATTTCCTGGCGCTGTGCCGGCTCGCCTCGGAGATGCGGCAGGCGAACGCGACAGGGTCGCTAGTGACGCTGATCTGCGATTCCGGCGAGCGCTATCGCCAGACCTATTACGAGCCCGCTTGGCTGAAGGCGCGCGGGCTCGATCCGGCGCCGTTCGAGGCCAGTTTGTCGTCGTTTCTCGAGACAGGTGAGCCGCTGACGCTCGCCGTCGACGATTTCGCAAATCCCCAGAGCGCGTAGGGCCGATACGACATAGTCGAATTTTGTCGGAATGCCCGCTTGGCGTGCCATGTCACGGCAACTTCACTTGCGTTGCGCGCACCTGCGGGCAAGCCTCACCCCTTCTCAACGAGGAGATCTCCCGTGCGCCTTCCCATTCTCGATCTCAAAGATCTGACAGACGAGCAGAAGCCGCTCTATGACGACATGCGAGCGGGCATCAAGGACCACTTCAAGGGTTTTGTGAACATGCGCGACGACGGCGCGCTGCTCGGGCCCTGGAATCCCTGGATCCGCGAGCCGCGCTTCGGCAAGCCGGTGTGGGAGCTGGTCAAGGCGATCGCGTCGAACCCGCTGCTGCCGGCACCGGTGCGCGAGGTCGCCATCCTCGTCACCGGCTCGCATTTCCGCTCCGGCTACGAGCTCTATGCCCATGTGCTGGTCGCCGAGCAGCGCGGCCTGTCCGACGAAAAGCTCGCGACCATCGTCGCCGGCCAGCGGCCGGTGGATCTCACCAGGCAGGAGGCCATCGCATATGACGTGGCGTCCGCGCTGGTCGGGGGTGGCGTGCTGCCGGAATTGACCTGGCGCGCCGCGGTGAAGGAGTTCGGCGAGCACGGCGCGGCCGAGCTCTCCTATCTCGTCGGCGTCTATTGCATGGTCTCGGTCACGCTCAACACCTTCGACGTGCCGGTACCGGACTAAAAGCTGCGTCCTTCGATCACTCCGCCGCCTTGCTTGCGGGCGGCGGGGGCGCGAAGGCGATGCAGCGGTTGCGGCCCTCAGCCTTGGCTTGATAGAGCGCGTGATCGGCCGCGCCCATCAGCGCGTCGATGCCGGACATGCTGACCGCGGCCTCGGCGATGCCGACGCTCACGGTGAGGCCGAACTGAATCTGGCCGGCGACGATTTGCGCGCTCATCACGCGCTTGCGGATGCGATCGGCGACAGTCCTCGCGCGCGACAGGCTGGTCTCGGGCAGCAGAACGGCAAACTCTTCACCGCCGATGCGACCGACGATGTCCGACTTGCGCTTGCCGTCGAGGCATGCTGCCGCAACCGCCCTGATCGCGGCGTCGCCCACGGCATGGCCGTAGCGATCGTTGACCGACTTGAAGTGGTCGATGTCGAGCATCAACACCGAGACGGAGCGATAATAGCGCTGAAACCGGCTCCATTCCGCATCGAGGTTCTCGAGGAAGTGGCGGCGGTTGTAGAGGCCGGTGAGCGGGTCGGTGGTCGCGAGCGTCTCCAGCATCGCAGCCTTTTCCGTCAGGTCGGTGATGTCGACATAGGTCAGCATGCGGCCGCCGTTCGACATCGTGGTGCAATGGGCCCTGATGCGCCTTCCGTCCGGCGTCTGCAAATCGCGCACATGGTCGCCGGCCATGACCTCTGCGACGCGCCGCGCTGGAAATCTCGCGAGCTCGTTGGTCGGAAGATTGGGCGCGCTGGCACGGTGCAGGCGTCGGACAAGCGACGAATAGGCCGGCCGGTCCGTCGCCTCGGCTTCACTGACCTCCCAGAAGCGCCGCATGCGCCGGTTCATGAAGGTGGCGTGCAGTTCGGGGTCGAGAAGCAGCACCCCGTCCTGAACATTCTCCAGCGCGTCCCGCAGCAGCTTCAGCTCGTCCGAAGCGCGAACGATGTCGGTGACGGGGGTATAGGTCAGCATGCGTCCGCCATCGGGCAGGGGCGTGACCTGGACGCGCACGACATCGCCATTGGTCCGGCGCAGATCGATCGGCGTTGGATCGCCCGCCTCGATCACCCGGACGCGTTCCGCCACCAGGGCATCAAGCTCGGGGTCGGGCACCTCATAGGCGCCGGTGTCACGACCGTGATGGAGCAGCGTGAGGATGGATGGATTGCTGTCGGCGACCTCGTCAGGCAGGCGCCACATCTGGCGAAACGACCGGTTGATGAGGCGCGCCCTGAGGCTGGAATCCAGCAACACGATGCCGGTCGGCACATGATCGAGCGCGGCGCGCAGCGCCAGCATTTGGCTGCGCATCAGCGCATCGGACGAGCGCCCGCGCTCCTCGCCGGCGATGCGCTCGACGCTGCCCGATTGCTCGAAGGCGACGCCGGCCTGACGATCCGATCGCCAGATCACGCGGCAGGTCAGGACATCTCGCCCCGCGAGCCTGAGCTGGAAGCGCTCGGGCACGCCGAGGCCGCTCTCCATTTCGAGCGTCGCCGCCTCCTCGGTCAGCCGGCGCACGACGCAATCGATCGACGACTGGCCGAAATTGAAGAAGATCTTTCCAGCAAGCAACGTCCGTTCCGGGACCAAATGGGACACTCGCAGCCTCCCGCGTGACTCCGGCCCAGTCTGTCGCAAGCATATTGCCGAGAGGTAACTGGATGGGCACTCTGACGAGAGGACCGACGTGTAGCCCATGGCCCGGGAGGACCGCGGGCGGCCCCGCGGCGAATGCGAAAGTCCTTCATCGTCAATGCCGGGCTATTGCGACCGCTGTACCGATGTCGGGAAAACGGGAGATTCGGTTTACCTCCTATCCACCATGATCCCAGTCAGTTCCGGACCGCATAGAGCGGCGTTCGCAAGGTCACCTGGTAGGACGGCTTCGGCGTCCAGGCGATCTGCGCGGTGATGCCGAACAGGCGGTTGTCGTTGTCGTCCATGCGATCGAGGTCGAGCCGCAGGAACGGTTGCGTGAAGGGCTCCGCCAGCGTCCGGCCCGCGAGCTGCGCGCCTCCGAACGATTGCATGCCGAGGCGTCCGGTGAACTTCCAATTGCTCGGCCATTGGTAATAGCCGCCGGCATAGAGGATCGTGTTGGGCCGGATGCTGGCGAACGGGCTGGCGATGGTGGTGTAAGTGTATTGCATGCCGGCGAGCCAGCCCCGCGTCTCGTCCTCGTCGAGCGCGTAGTCGAATTCCAGGATGTTGTTCAATGAATTCGTCATGCCCTGATCGTTCGGCACCGACTGCGTCAGGGTCGATTGCAGCGTGATGGTCGGGATCGTTCCGCCATTCTGCTGATAGAGGTCGGCCTGCACGCCGATGTTCCAGCTCGTGACGTCGAACGTCGACCAGCCGCCGCCAATGTCGGTCGTCGAGCCCGACACGCCGCCATAAAGCGAGACGCGGTCGTTGACGTCGACGGTCAGCGGCAGATCGACAGCCATCGATTTGGTGGCCGGCAGGCCGTTCGGCAGCGTTGCGCCGCTGCGCACCGCCAGGGCTTCGAGCGCAGCCGACAATGACGTGGTGCCGAAGCCGAGCCCGAGCGTGCCTGCCGGGATCGACGCATAGGTCGTGCGCAGATCCAGATAAAGGTTCGGGACCGCTGGCTTCGCCGGCCCGTCCTCTTCATCTTCGGCGGCGAAGACGGCGCTGGCCGAAACCATCAGGCAGGCCAGTCCCATCGCGACAGCGCGCAAGGTCGGGCGATACGATGGGCTGCGATGGGACACGTGACAATCCGGCGCGCGGGGACTGTATGGCGAAATCGTGCGCTAGATGGAACGTGATCGTTCCCGCGGTCAAGCGCTATCCGCAAACCATGGACTGCATCGATAGGCGCGGTTACCTTGTCGCGATTGCACCGACTCGCTCGGCGGCCGGAGGAGGCCGGACAATGGAGGACGACAGCCATGACCACGTCACGCCGCATCCTGCTCGCCGGAATGGCGGGGCTCGCCGTCGCTCCGACCGCTGTCGCGGCCGCATCTTCGCCAGTGCCCGATGACACGACGGTTGCCGAAGAGCGCTTCGCGCGCATGATCGCCGCGGCGCATGCGCCCGACGTCACCTGCGCCCGGCAGGCCGAACGTTATGCGGACGCCCATTGGCCTGACTATGTTGTGGCAGCCAGGGCCGTTATCGATGCGCGCGCCTGATCCGCGCTCTTATCTCGCAACCGCGCGCCGCACCTGCTCGCCGATCTGCGACAGCACCAGCTGCGCCTGCGGCAGGATCGCGCCCATGGCGTGGAAATTGTGAACCATGCCGTCGTGGCAGACATGCTCGACAGCGACGCCCGCGGCGAGCAGCTTGCGGGCATAGGCATTGCCTTCATCGCGCATCGGGTCGTACTCGGCCGTGTGGATGATCGCGGTCGGCAGACCCGTCAGCCGTGTTGCCCGCAAGGGAGACACGCGGGGATCGGCGGTGTCGATGCCGTCAGGCAGATAGTCGGCAAGATCTGCCTCGATCGTGACGCGGTCGATCAGATGGCCCTCGGCAAAGGCCTCGCGTGAGGGCGAGGTTTCCTCGAAATCCAGCACCGGGCAGATCAGGCATTGCGCGGCGATGGCGAGGCCGGCGGTCTGCGCCGCCTCCTGGCACACGATGGCAGCGAGCGTTGCACCCGCGGAATCGCCGCCCACCACCAGACGGTCCGCATCGATGCCGAGCGATGCGGCCTCGCGCGCAACCCATTCGGTGGCGGCAATCGCGTCGTCGACGGCGGCAGGGAATTTGTGCTCCGGCGCGAGCCGGTAGTCGACCGAGACGAGGCGGCAGCCGGTGGCATGCGCCAGCGCCGCCGCGACGCGATCATGCGTGGCAATGCCGCCGGCGACGAGGCCGCCGCCATGGAAGAATACGAAGCCCGGCGCGCGCTCATTGGCATTTGCAGGCGTGTAGAGCCGATAGGGCAGTTCGCTGGCGCGGCCGGGCAGCATGCCGTCGCGCGCCGTCACATCCGGCGCATCGGTGCGTGCGAACTGCATCAGCTTCGCCAGCGATTGCCGCCGCGCCTCCACGCTCGGCCGGCCCCCCGCCCGCGGCCCGGCCGCAGCCATCACGGTCAACAAGCGCTTTGCGAGCGGATCGAGCGACATGGATCTTCCCTTCTCCCCTTGTGGGAGAAGGTGGCGCGTAGCGCCGGATGAGGGGTTTTCTCCGCAGATGAGATCGCGGATAGATACCCCTCACCCGTCTCGCCGCTACGCGGCGAGCCACCCTCTCCCACAAGGGGAGAGGGTAACTCACCTCATCCCCGCAGCAAATCGTTTAGGAATTGGGACAATAGTGCGGGGATATGCAAGGGGAGGCCTGATATGGCCGAGATCAGGAAGCCGATCGAATATTCGCCGAGCTGGACCTTCTTCGAGGGCAAATGGCACGACGGCAATGTGCCGATCATGGGCCCGCGCACGCATGCAGCCTGGCTCGGCTCGATCGTGTTCGACGGTGCACGCGCGTTCGAGGGTGTTGCGCCCGATCTCGACCGTCACGTCGCCCGCGCCAATCAATCCGCGATCAATTTTGGCCTGAAGCCGGTGGTCGACACCGGCACCTGGCTCACGCTTGCGAATGAGGGCATTGCGCGCTTTGCGGCCAATGCCGAGCTCTACGTCCGTCCGATGTATTGGGCGGAGAACGGCTCGGGCGGCGGCGTGCTGTTCGACCCCGAGACCACCAATTGGTGCCTGTGCATCTACGAGGCACCGATGCCCAAACCCGTCGGCAACGCCATCACCCTGTCGCCGTTCCGCAGGCCCACCGCCGAATGTGCGCCGGTCGAGGCGAAGGCGGCCTGCCTCTACCCGAACAATTCGCGCGCGCTCGCGGAAGCTGCGTCCCGCGGCTTCCAGAACGCGCTTATGCTCGACATGCTCGGCAACGTCGCCGAGTTCGGCAATTCCAACGTGTTCATGGCCAAGGACGGCGTGGTCTATACGCCGGTGCCGAACGGCACCTTCCTCAACGGCATCACGCGCCAGCGCGTCATCACCCTGCTTCGCGGCGACGGCGTCACCGTGGTCGAGAAGACGCTGCGCTATGCCGACTTCCTGGCTGCCGACGAGATCTTCTCGACCGGCAATTTCGCCAAGGTCGCCCCGGTGATCCGCATCGACGAGCGCGAGCTGAAGCCGGGCCCGTTCTACGCCAAAGCGCGGAAACTCTATTGGGATTTCGCGCATGCGGTGAAGCTGGCGGCGTAGCTGCCATTGACTCCGCTGTCATCGCCCGACTTGATCGGGCGATCCAGTACTCCAGAGCCAGTTGTGATTTCTCGATAAGCCGCGGCGTACTGGATGCCCCGGTCAAGCCGGGGCATGACACCCGTTTCTAAAGGCTTCGCTTAAACCGGCTGAACTGAAACGCCTGCGCCGAATTCCACGGCGTATGATGTGTCTCGCTGCGCGTCTCGACCAGCTCGAACTCCGGCCCGAGCTCTGCAGTAAGGCTGGCGCTGTCATGGCGTTGCACCGGCAAGCCGCTGCATCTCTCCGGACCATCGGGCGCAAAGGTCGCAATGATGATCTGGCCGCCGGGCGCAATCGCGGATCGCAGCCGCTCGACATAAGCCGCCCTGTCGCGGGGCTCGGTCAGGAAGTGAAAGGCCGCGCGGTCGTGCCACACATCGTAAATCCTGGCCGGCCGCCAAGCCGTGGCATCGGCGATGATCCAGTCGACCGCGGAAGAGGCCTGACCGATTCGCGTCTTCGCCGCGTCGAGCGCGTTGGCGGAGAGGTCCAGTACGGTGAGATCGCGATATCCGTCTTGAAGAAGAGCGTCGACCAGCCGCGAAGCGCCCCCGCCGATATCGATGATCGCCGCGTCGTGATCCGGATTGGCCGCGCGAATCATGTCGTGCGAGATCGTCGGGCTGTCCTGAAACCAGCTGACCTCGGTCTCGCCCTTGGTGGCGTAGACGTTGTCCCAATGCATGGTGCGATCGGACATGGCGCGCTCCGTGCGTGTCAAGCCGTCACCCTGAGGCGCCGGAGCGGAGCGGCGGCCTCCAGCGACAACGGCTTCGCCGTTGCGCGGGGATGACTGGGCTAAAGCCGATGAGGAAGAAATGGTAGGCGCGCGCGAAATTGCCAATCGCGCGTCCGTCGCTGCGGACGCGCTGGTCGGCGCGAAAGGTCCTACTCGTCCTTCTTCGACATGCGCTCGAGACGCTCCTGCATGTCCTTCATCTGCTGGCGCAAATCGTCGATGTTGGTGTCCTTCGGCGCCTCGGCGTTCGCGTCGGGCTCCGGCTCCGGGCTGGTCGCCGGACGGCCCGCATTGGGAGCAAACGGCTTGAACATCGAGAAGGTCTGCTGGAACAGCTCCATGTTACGGCGGACTTGTTCTTCCAGAGGAGCAAAAGGAGTGCCGGACAGGGTGTTGGCGATCTGCTTGCGGAACTTCTCTTGCTCCTGGGTCAGGGTCGCGATCGACTGCTCCAGATATTTCGGCACCACCATCTGCATGCTGTCGCCGTAGAAGCGGATCAGCTGGCGCAGGAAGGTGGTCGGGAGCAGGTTCTGGCCGGCCTTGTTCTCCTGCTCGAAGATGATCTGGGCGAGCACGGAGCGGGTGATGTCGTCGCCGGTCTTCGCGTCATAGACCAGGAAATCTTCGCCATCCTTGACCATCGCGGCAAGGTCTTCCAGCGTGACGTAGGTACTCGTCCCGGTGTTATAGAGCCGGCGGTTCGCGTATTTCTTGATGGTTGTGGGTTGGTCTGATTTCGCCATGGGCTCTCACTTGCAAGGAACGCGGAGAACGGGAACCCGGCGGGCTATGCCGCAGGGCGGGAAGAGTACGCAACGCAACAAAATAAGCATTTTCAAAGGGCTCACGCTACCGTTTTGTGCGGCACGGTTAATCGCGGAGCAAAATCGTGCTTGCGAAAGCGCCAAGAACGCTATTTTGAATGCGCTGCGGCATGAATTCGGTCGCCGGCCGATTGACATGCCTCAACGACGTTAACAGGATGGCTGACGAGACTGGCGAGCCGTTTTCTCAAAGCCCCGCCTGCCCCCTTTCAAGAAACCTCAAGCCTCAGGAGATGCCCATGTCAGACGATGTCGTCATCGTCAGCGCCGCCCGCACCCCGGTCGGAAGCTTCAACGGAGCGTTCGCGACCCTTCCCGCCCACGATCTCGGCGCCGTCGCCATCAAGGCCGCGCTGGAGCGCGGTGGCATCGAGCCCGGCCGGGTCTCGGAAGTCATCATGGGGCAGATCCTGACCGCCGCCCAGGGCCAGAACCCGGCCCGCCAGGCCTCGATCGCCGCCGGTATTCCGGTGGAGAGCCCGGCCTGGGGCGTCAACCAGCTTTGCGGCTCGGGCCTGCGCACGGTCGCGCTCGGTTACCAGGCGCTGCTCAACGGCGATTCCGAAATCGTCGTCGCCGGTGGCCAGGAATCCATGAGCATGGCCCCGCACGCCCAGTATCTGCGTGGCGGCGTCAAGATGGGTGCCGTCGAGTTCGTCGACACCATGATCAAGGACGGCCTGTGGGATGCCTTCAACGGCTACCACATGGGCAACACCGCCGAGAACGTCGCACGGCAGTGGCAGATCACCCGCGCCCAGCAGGACGAGTTCGCGGTCGCCTCGCAGCAGAAGGCCGAAGCGGCGCAGAAGGCCGGCAAGTTCAACGACGAGATCGTCCCCGTCACCATCAAGACCCGCAAGGGCGACATCGTCGTCAGCGCCGACGAATATCCGCGTCATGGCGCCACGCTCGACGGCATGGCCAAGCTCAAGCCCGCCTTCGAGAAGGACGGCACGGTCACCGCGGGCTCGGCATCCGGCATCAATGACGGCGCCGCCGCCGTGGTGCTGATGACCGCCAAACAGGCCGCCAAGGAAGGCAAGAAGCCGCTCGCGCGGATCGTGTCCTGGGCGCAGGCCGGCGTCGATCCGAAGATCATGGGCTCCGGCCCGATCCCGGCCTCGCGCGCCGCGCTGAAGAAGGCCGGCTGGAATGTCGGCGATCTCGACCTGATCGAGGCCAACGAGGCCTTCGCGGCGCAAGCCTGCGCCGTCAACAAGGATCTCGGCTGGGACACCTCCAAGGTCAACGTCAACGGCGGCGCGATCGCGATCGGTCATCCGGTCGGCGCGTCCGGCGCACGCGTGCTGGTGACGCTGCTGCACGAGATGCAGAAGCGCGATTCGAAGAAGGGCCTCGCCACGCTGTGCATCGGCGGCGGCATGGGCATCGCAATGTGCATCGCGCGCGACTGAAGATAGCTGACGCGTAGCTTACGCGCGGTTTGCGCGTGCGCTGCACACGTCAGTGAGTGCGTTGCACGCGACTAAAAAGGCAGCGGTTGCAAATCAAATATTCTTCGCAATCTTGCATGCCTCGACTAAATACAAACGCCCGGCTCAACGCCGGGCGTTTTGTTCTTGATGTCCGTCAAACCAACCGCATAATCCAACGTTAAAAAACAATCGCTTCAGAAACGTCCGAAGAGTCCAAGGGAAGGAATACGACATGGCACGTGTTGCATTGGTCACGGGTGGTACGCGGGGCATCGGTGCTGCGATCAGCAAGGCACTGAAGGCGGCGGGATACAAGGTTGCGGCGAGCTATGCCGGCAACGATACGGCGGCGGAGAAGTTCAAGGCCGATACCGGCATCGCCGTCTACAAATGGGACGTCAGTAGTTTCGATGCCTGCGCCGAGGGCGTGAAGAAGGTCGAGGCCGATCTCGGGCCGATCGAGGTGCTCGTCAACAATGCCGGCATCACCCGCGACACCGCCTTCCACAAGATGACGCTGGAGCAGTGGAACGCGGTCATCAACACCAATCTCGGCTCGCTGTTCAACATGACGCGCCAGGTCATCGAGGGCATGCGTTCGCGCAAGTTCGGCCGCATCATCTCGATCTCGTCGATCAACGGCCAGAAGGGGCAGTTCGGTCAGGTCAATTATTCCGCGGCGAAGGCCGGCGACATCGGCTTCACCAAGGCGCTCGCACTGGAGAATGCCAAGGGCGGCATCACCGTCAATGCGATCTGCCCCGGCTACATCAACACCGAAATGGTGCAGGCGGTGCCGAAGGACGTCCTGGAGAAGAACGTGATCCCGCAGATCCCGGTCAGCCGGCTCGGCGAGCCCGAAGAGATTGCCCGCGCGGTCGTGTTCCTGGCGGCTGACGAGGCCGGTTTCATCACGGGCTCGACGATGACCATCAATGGCGGCCAGTATCAGGCCTGATAGGGCGCCATATCTTCAGGTCAAAAGCCTGTAGCTTCAGGCGCGACAAGGCGATAGTGAAGACGACAATGCCCGGCCTCGTGCCGGGCATCGTTGTCCTCAGAGCCTTCGTCAATGACCCCGCGCACAGCCACGCTGATCGGATTGACCGCGATCCTGATGTGGTCGCTGCTGTCGGTAATGACGGTGGCCACCGGAACGATCCCGGCGTTCCAGCTCGCCGCGATGACCTTCGCGATCGGCGGCCTGGTCGGCTTGCTCACCTGGATCGGCCGGGGCGAGGCGGCGAAGAGCCTGCGTCAGCCGCTGGTCGTCTGGGCCGTCGGCGTCGGCGGCCTGTTCGGCTATCACGCACTGTATTTTCTCGCGCTGCGCTTTGCGCCGCCGGCCGAAGCCGGCTTGCTGAATTATCTGTGGCCGCTCTTGATCGTTCTGTTCTCGTCCTTCCTGCCGGGCGAGCGGCTCGCCCTCCATCACATCGTTGGCGCGGTGCTCGGCCTCGTCGGCACCGTGCTGCTGTTCGCCGGCAACACCTCCGGCTTCGCGGCCGGGCAGGTGCCGGGATTGGCCGCGGCCTTCATCGCTGCGTTCGTCTGGGCGGCCTATTCGGTGCTGTCGCGCCGGCTCAAGGCCGTTCCGACCGATGCGGTCGCTGGATTCTGCCTGGCCACCGCCGTGCTTGCCGCGCTGATGCACGGCCTGCTCGAGACCACCGTCTGGCCGGAGACCACGCTGCAATGGCTCTCGGTGATCGCGCTGGGCATCGGTCCCGTCGGTGCCGCGTTCTACGCCTGGGACATCGGCATGAAGCGCGGTGACATCCGCGTGCTCGGCGCCGCCTCCTACGCGACGCCGCTGCTCTCGACCGGCTTCCTCATCGCCGCCGGATTTGCCAAGGCCAGCGCCAACATCGCGATTGCTGCGATCCTGATCGCCGGCGGCGGCTTGATCGCGGCGAAGGATATGGTGCTGCGGAAGCGATGATTGTCATTCCGGGCGTGCGAAGCGCGAACCCGGAATGACGGTGCGGGCCTACGGCTCCCAGCCCTGTGGTGCGAGCTCGAAGCCTGCGAATTCGAATGCCGGGGCCACGGTGCAGCCGACCAGCGTCCACTCGCCCGTCGTCTCCGCCGATTGCCAGGCCTGTGCCGGCACGATTGCCTGCGGCCGGTCTCCATTCGCAAGGTCAGTGCCGAGCCGCACCTGGTGCTGCGAGCAGCCGTCATGGGCGATGCGCAGCATCAAGGGACTGCCGGCGTAATAGTGCCACGTCTCGACCGCATCGACGCGATGCCAGTGCGAACGCTCGCCGCGTGCGAGCAGGAAGTAGATCAGGGTCGAGCGCGAACGCCCGTTGGCGTCAGTGGTCTGGTCGCGAAATGTCTCGCGATAATGGCCGCCCTCGGGATGCGGACGGAGTTCGAGGCGCGCGATGATCTCGGCTGCAGTCGGCATCGATTCCAGTCAGGACTTTCTTCTGCAGGACTTGGTCTTCAGGACTTGGTCTTCAGGACTTGGTCTTCAGGATTTGTTCTTCAGGACTTGTTCTTGCGCTCGCGCAGCTCGCCGAACACCGCGGCGGCATCCGCGCCCTTCATGTGCAGCCTCGCCGCGACCTGTGGCTCATCGGCGCGCAGGAACACGTTGGCCCGCTTCTCGTCGCCAAGCAGTGTGGGAATGGTGGGCTTGTTCTCGGCCCGGAGCCTCGTCACCTCCGCCACGCGCGCCTGGAGCGCCGCATTGTCGGGATCGACGGTGAGCGCGAACTTGACGTTGGAGGCCGTGTATTCGTGGCCGCAATAGAGCTTGAAGTCGTCGGGCAGGGCACGCAGCTTCAGAAGCGAATCCCACATCATCGGATAGGTGCCCTCGAACACGCGGCCGCAGCCGATCGAGAACAGCGTGTCGGCGGCGAACACCGTCTTCTCGGTGTCGAACACGTAGGAGATGTGGTCGAGCGTGTGACCCGGCGTCTCCAGCACGCGCGCCAGCAAATTGCCGATCTTGACCACGTCGGCATTGGCAACACGCAGATCGACGTCCGCAATCTTCGTGGTCTTGTCGTGCGGCGCGACGACGCGGCAGTTGTATTTCTGCTTGAGTTCGGCGACCCCGCCGACATGATCGCCGTGATGATGGGTGATCAGGATGTCGGTGAGCTGCCAGCCCTCGCGCTCCAGCGCCGCCAGGATGGGGCCGGCCTCAGGCGCGTCGATCGACGCCGTCGCCTTGGTTTCCACATCGTGGATCAGATAGCCGAAATTGTCGTTTAAACAGGTGAAAGTACGAATTTCGGCGGCCATGTCATCTCCATCGGGCTCAGCCCCGCCAGACAAATATGGCGTTAACGTTGCGCAGGCAATGCAATATTCCGCGCGCGGCGGCGGTCTCGCGCATGTTACATTGCCGTCATGACCATCGACGTCGTCGACCTCCGCGAGTTCTATTCCCGCCGCCTCGGGATCGTGGCGCGGCAAATGATCAATCGCGGCATCAGGGAACGCTGGCCGAGGGCGGAAGGCCAGCGCGTGCTCGGCCTCGGCTATCCCACGCCCTATCTGGGGCTGTTCCGCGAAGACGCCGAGCGCTGCCTCGCCTTCATGCCGGCGGCCCAGGGCGTCCTGAAATGGCCGACGGGACGGCCGGCGCTGGCCTCGCTGGTCGACGAATTCTCGCTGCCGCTCCCCGACGCCGCGGTCGACCGCATCCTGCTGGTCCACGCTCTGGAGATGTCGGACGATCCGGCCGCGCTGCTGCGCGAGGTATGGCGCGTGCTGTCGCCGTCCGGGCGCGTGATCGCGGTGATCCCGAACCGGCGCGGGGTGTGGACCCGCACCGACAGCACGCCGTTCGGTCACGGCCGGCCGTATTCGCGCTCGCAGATCACCGACCTGCTGCGCCAGACCTGGTTCACGCCGACCGCCTGGGGCGAGGCGCTGTTCATGCCGCCCTATGCCGGCGGCTGGGTGCTGAAATCGGCGCAGATGTGGGAGCGCGCCGGTGCGGCATTGTCGCTGCCCTTTGCCGGCGTCCATATCGTGGAGGCGACCAAGCAGGTCTACCGCGCGATCCCCGCCAAGCGCGAGCGGGCACGGCTGATTCCGTCGCTCGCGAAGCCCGTGCTGGTCCCGTCTTCGACGACGGCGACGCGCAGTTAGGTCACAAGCGTTGCCGCGACCGGTGGTCGTTAAAAACAAAATCGTCCCGGCGAGGCCGGGACGATTCCAGATCAGTCGATCAGAAGAGACTTACTCGCTGGGCGCAAGGTCATCGCCGGATGCGGCCGGAGCTGCTTCGCGCTCGGGACGCGGGCCATGCGGCCGGCGCCGCCGGCGCGGATAGCGTTCGCCACCGCCGGCTCCGCCCTCGAAACCGGCCTGGCCGCCATTCGCGCCGCCGTTCACCTGCGGCTGCGCGCCGGTGATGAAGGAGGGCAGGCGATCGACGCTGCCGGCGTCGGTGACGACGGGCTGCGGCTGATTCTGCGGTTGCGGCTGGGGCTGATATTGCGGCTGCGGGCGATGGTCGCGCTCGCGGTGCTCGCGCGGCTGCTGCTGATCGCGCTGATAGGGCTGGTTGTCGCGCTGCTGATGATCACGCTGATGATGATCGCGCTGGCCGTCGCGGTCGCGCGCGAAGGGCTGCTGCTGTTGCGGCTGCGGGACGAAGCCCGGCTCCTGGCCGAAATTCGAGAAATTCTCGCCGTCGTCGTCGCCGTCGTCGCTATTGCTGCTGATCGGCTCGTCACCGCGCGGCTGCTGGTTCTGGCGGAACTGTTCCTGGGCCGCGGCGATCAGGCGGAAATAATGCTCGGCGTGCTGGTAGTAGTTCTCGGCTGCAACGGGGTCGCCGGAGGAGCGCGCGTCGCGTGCGAGCTGGAGATACTTTTCAGCGATGTGCGAGGCGGTGCCGCGGATCTTGATGTCGGGTCCGTTGGACTCGTAGACCCGGGTCATCGGGTTCTGGCTGCGCCGGTTGTTGTTGTTATTGTTATTGTTGCGGTTGCGCATCCGCTGCTTGTTCTGACCGTTTCTCATGTCCTGCCTTTAATTCCAGCCCTAAACGTTGCACGCATTACTGATTGCCAGGAGTGACCTGGTGACAGCGGTTCACATCGCTCGCGCGCACCGCGCGCAAGAGCGGATCGAACCCTGCCGATGTTCGTCGACCGTCGCGTTCAACAAGGACGCGTTCCCCACCCGCCAGCACTGATCGCCAGCGAACCCATTCATTTTGCCTGCCGAAACAAGCCCAGCTGTGTTGCGTAAGTCTTCAAGCGCAATATCAGGCTTTCGTTCACTTTTGCGGTCGGAGAGCAGCGCAGCTCCACTGGCTATCGCGCTTCACAGGACCTGCGGCTTGGAACCTTTATCAGTAAAGCTCTCGCCCGAGAGCCCGGCTTTCGCCCGTAGGTCTACGGGGCCGGCACCGATGTGTTGATCGGAACGTAGTCGTTCCCAAGGGATATTCCAAGAGCTTTTTGCAAGCCAATCCGGCTTTTATGGAGGCATTTTTCGGGCCGAAACGGCCCGCGGAATGCCCGCCAGGTCGGCCTTGGGTGGCCTGTCCACCGTTAACGCGCCAGCTATCATCAAGGTTTCAATATTTCTGGCCTGCCCCTGTCCGGCCTCGACGATCAGCGCTCCGCCGGGGGCGAGACGCTCGGCGGCCTGCGGGATGAGGGCGCGATAGGCGTCATATCCGTCATTGCCGCCGTCGAGCGCCAGATGCGGATCGTGGTCGCGCACCTCGATGCTCAGTCTCGGAATTTCGGCGGAGGGAATGTAGGGCGGGTTCGAAACGATGAGGTCAAACGGGCCGCGCAGCGCCGTCAGATAGGAGCAGGCGACGAAGCCGGCGCGGCCGGCGAGGCCGAGGGCGGCCGCATTGTCGCGCGCCGTATCGAGCGCCGTCGGGCTGACATCGGTACCGACGCCGAACGCGTCGGGAATCTCCCACAGCAATGCGAGCAGAATGGCGCCCGATCCGACGCCGATATCGGCGATTCGCGGGCGCCGGCCCGATATCGCCAGCTCGCGGAAGATCTCGAGCGCCAGTTCGACGACGGTCTCGGTATCCGGCCGCGGTACCAGCGTCGCCTCGGACAACCGCAACGGCATGCCCCAGAAGTCTCGCACGCCGAGAATGCGGGCGACCGGCTCATGCGCGAGCCGGCGTTGCGCGTATCGTTCGAGCTGCGTGGTCTCCTCAGGCGTGAGTTGTCGCGATGCCTGCGTCACCATGCCGGTCAGATCGAGCTCCAGCGCGGCGCCGACGAGCAGGCGCGCATCGAGGGCCGCCTCCTCGATGCCGGCCGCTTGCAGCCGTGCCGCAAGCGCGCGCCGGGCACTCTCGACATTATGTCCGGGATAGATATTTGTCGCCAATGGAGCCATCCTGCCTGGCATCGTGGATAGATCGGCCGGCTCGCTTGCGTCAACGGAAAGGAGCGCGTTTGATCGCGCCTCGCAAGCGTGGAGGGGTCCATGACGGCCTATGACGATCAGAACGTCTTCGCAAAGGTCCTGCGCGGCGAGATACCCTGCTTCGAGGTTTTCAGGGACGAACGCAGCCTGGCCTTCCTCGACATCATGCCGCGCGCGCCCGGGCACACGCTGGTGATTCCGCGGGCGCCGGCGCGCGGCATCCTGGATATTGCGGAGGACGATCTTGCCGCCGTCGCCCGGACGGCCAAGCGAATCGCGATTGCGGCGATGAAGGCGTTTGACGCGGAGGGTATCATCCTCCAGCAGTTCAGCGAGCCGGCCAGCGGGCAGGTGGTGCTTCACCTGCACATGCACGTCATGCCTGTCAGGGCCGGCGTCGACCTCTTGCCGGCGCAGACGCGCAAGGAAGATATGGCTGTGCTCGCCGATCATGCCAAACGGATGATCGCAGCGCTCGGCGGCTGAACCTGACAGCCGAGCTCGGCGGCCGACTAAACGCCGAGGTAGCGCTGCAGCAGCTCCGGCTGGGCCTTGAGCTCCTGCGCCGGACCTTCGTGCACGATGTGGCCGTTGTTGATGATGTAGATCCGGCTCGCCAGCGCCAGCGTCGCCGCCAGATTCTGCTCGACCAGCACGATGGTCTGGCCGGCCGCCGCCAGCTCCCGGCAGGCCTTGACGAGATCGTGGACGATGACGGGCGCGAGCCCCTCGAACGGCTCGTCCAGCAGCACGATCTTGGGATCGCGCACCAGCGCCCGCGCAATCGCGAGCATCTGCTGCTCGCCGCCGGAGAGCTCGGTGCCGCGGTTGTTGCGTCGCTCCTTCAGCCGCGGAAACATCTCGTAGATGCGGTCGAGCGGCCAGCGTTTCGGCGCGGTGAACCCGGCAAGGACGATATTTTCCTCCACCGACAGGCTGCCGAAGATGCGCCGCTCCTCGTGCACGAGCTGCATGCCCGCCTGCGCGATTCTGTGGCTCCTGCGTCCGGCGATATCGATACCGTCGAATTTCACGCTGCCGCTGTGCGGCGTCACGACGCCCATCAGGCTCTTCAGAGTCGTGCTCTTGCCGGCGCCGTTGCGGCCGAGCAGCGCCACCACCTCGTGACGTTCGACGTGCATGGCGACGTCGAACAGGATGTGGGAATCCCCGTAATAGCTGTTCAGGCCGTTGACCTCGATCAGGCTCATGCGGCGATCTCCCCATTCACGCCGCCGAGATAGGCTTCCTGCACCGCGGCGTTGGTCCGGATTTCCTCCGGCGTGCCGTCGAGCAGCACCTTGCCCTCCTGAAGCACCGTGACGCGCTCGACCAGCTCGAACAGCGAATCCATGTCGTGGTCGATGATGATCATGGTGCGGCCGCGCGCGATCGATTTGAGCAGCTTGACGGTCTCGACCCGCTCACGCGGGCTCATGCCCGCGAGCGGCTCGTCGAGCAGCAGCAGGCGCGGCGAGGTCGCGAGCGCGAGCCCGATCTCGAGCCGGCGCTTCTCGCCATAGGCGAGTTCGGCGACCGGCGTGTCGGCGCGGCGGGTCAGGTTGACCAGCGCCAGCGTATGCTCCACCTGCTCGGTCAGGCCCTTGACGCCGGAGAGCTTGCGGAAGAGATCGAGTCGGAACTTGCCGCGCAGCTCGGCGAGCGCGGCGATCGTCAGGTTCTGCCGCACCGTCAGCCCGGTGAAGAGCTGATTGACCTGATAGCTCTTGGTGAGCCCGAGCTGGCAAACCTCGGTGACCTTCAATCCCGTGATGTCACGTCCCTCGAACACGATCTGGCCGGAGGTCGGCGCGATCTCGCAGGTCAGCATCTTGAAGAAGGTCGATTTGCCGGCGCCGTTGGGGCCGATGATGCCGCGCAGCTCGCCTTGATTGACGCTGAAATCGATGTCGCTGTTGGCGACGAGGCCGCCATAGCGCTTGGTGAGGCCGGTGGCTTTCAGGATCGGCCCGGAATAAGCGGGGTGCGCGACCTCCTTGGCCTGCATCGGCGCGGGCGCTAGGTGCAGTGTCGTGTCAGTGTCCGGCTCGGCCTCCGTATCGCTCCGCTTACGCCTGCCGGAGAGGAGGCGATAAAGGTCCGCAAGACCGCCGATGATGCCGCCGCGCAGGAAGCAGACCAGCAGCACGAACACGACGCCAAGCACCAGCTTCCAGGCGGCACCCAAGCCCAGCGCGGATTGCAGGAAATCCTGGAGGAACAGCCAGACGGTCGCGCCGACCAGAGGCCCGAACAATGTGCCGCGGCCACCAATGGCGGTCTGCATCACGAGCTGGCCGGACGTGTCGAAGGTGAAGGCGTCGGGTGGCATGAAGGCCTGGAGCACGCCGAGCAGGCCGCCGGCAAACCCCGCATAGGCCGCTGCGATCACGAAAGCAGTTAGCTTGTAGCCATGGATGTTGTGGCCGACCGCGGTGGCGCGCAGCGGATTGTCGCGGATCGCGCTGAAAATGGCGCCGACCGGGGAGCGCACGATCCTCAGCGCGATGATGACGCCGATGAAATAGCACAGTGCGATGAACTGGTAGAGCGACCAGCCGTTGGTGAAGTGGAGGGTGGTGAAGCCGAGATTGAAGCTCGGCGTTGGCACGCCCGGCAGGCCGTTCTCGCCGCCGGTGAAGTCGGAGAGCGGATTGAACTCGACGAAGAAGAACACTTCCGCGATCGCGACCGTGATCATGGCGAAGTAGATACCGGTGCGGCGGAGCGCGATCAGGCCGATCAGGTAGCCGGTCGCGGCCGCCGCGATCATGCCGATGATCAGCGCGCCCAGCACGTTGCCGAAGCCGGCGCGGGTCAGGAGGTAGGCCGCGACGAAGCCGCCGGTGCCGTAGAAGGCGGACTGGCCGAACGACAGCAGGCCGGTGAATCCGAACAGGATGTCGAAGCCGAGGCCGAACAGGCCCCAGACCAGGATCCGGTTCACGGTGTTGGGCGCGAAGCCGAGATGGGGCAGCACGAAGGGAGCCACGATCAGGCCGATCGCCGTCAGTGTTTCGATCAGGAAGGGGCGTTGCTTGAGCATCAGGAGATCACTTACTCGCGGCCCTGGACGCCGAGCAGGCCATGCGGTCGCACCACGAGCACGAGCGTCATTGCCGCAAACAGCATCACATAGGCGTAGCCGGGGTTGAACATGGAGGTGACGCTGATGATCTCGCCGGCGATCAGGCCGCCCAGGATGGCGCCTGGGAACGAGCCGACGCCGCCGATCACCACCACCACGAAGGTCTGGACCAGGATGTCGTCACCGATGCCCGGTGTCAGCGACACTACCGGCGCGTTGACGATGCCGGCAAAGCCGGCGGCCATCGCGCCGATGCCGAACACCACCATGAAGACCCGGTAGACATTGATGCCGAGCGAATCCACCATCACGGAGTCCTCGATGCCGGCCCGCACGATCATGCCGAGCCTTGTCCGGTAGAGGATGATGAACAGCGCGCCGAGCGCGATCGCGACGATGCCGACCACCGCGAGGCGGTAGGTCGGATAGAACATGAAGCCGAGATTGGTGATGCCCTGGAATATCGCCGGCGGCGGGACCAGCTGCGACTGGCTGGAGAAGATCAGCCGGATGATCTCGACGAAGCAGATGCCGAGCCCGAAAGTCACGAGCAACTGATCCTCGTGCGGCCGATGATAGAAATGGCGGATGATGACGCGTTCCATCGCAACGCCGAGCAGCATCACGAACAGCGAGCCGGCGATCACGGCGAGGATGAACGATTCCGTGTACTGGTAGGCGACGAATCCGGCATAGCCGCCGATCATGAACATCGCGCCATGCGCGAGGTTGAGCACGCCGAGCGTGCCGTAGATAATGGTCAGGCCGGAGCTGATCAGCGCGAGCAGCGCGCCAAGCGCGAGCCCGTTGAAGAGCTGCGAGACGAGGTTGGGCCAACTAATCATGCAGGGATCACGGTTGTGGCGGCGCGTTCCGGCGATGCGCAAAAAATGGGTGACGCCGCAGGAGCCGGAAGCGACCTACGGCGTCACAGGGGGTTAGCGCGAGCTCAGCTGTAGTCGCCGGGATGGCAGCCGAAGGCGTCCGGCTTCTGCATCAAGCCTTCGCCCGGGACGACCTCGACCACATCGTACCAATCTTCCTTCGTCTTCATGTCCTTCTGCTGCTTGCCCTTGACGATGATCACCGGGCGGACGCACTGATGGTCCTCGGGGCGGTAATGCACGTCGCCGACCAGGGACGGCAGCGTCTCGCCCTTCTCATAGGCCTTGATCACGTCGGGCGGGCTGAAGCTGCCGGCCTGCTCGCACATGCGGGCCCAGTGTGCGAAGCTGACATAGGCGTTCTCCGCGCCCCATTCCGGCTTGTAGCCGTACTTCTTCTCGAAGGCTTCGTTGAACATCTTGGCGAGCGGGAATTTGTCCTCGAGCGTCCACCAATAGTCGGTGGCGGCGTAGACGCCCTGCATCAGCCCGCCGGTCTCGCGCGCGATGAAGGGCACCTGGTAGGGGACGACCAGCTTCATCTTGTCGAGCACGCCGAACTGCTTGGCCTGCTGCGTCGACAGCACCGCGTCGTGGCCCCAGTTGACGTTGATCAGCACGTCGGCGCCGGAATTCGCGACGTTCAGCAGATAGGAGGAATAATCGGGCGCGCCGAGCGGCGCGACCTGGTTGGTGACGGTGGTCCAGCCGGCGGTCGCAAGAAAGTCCTGCATCGACTTGGTGACGGTGTGACCGTAGGTGTAATCAGGCGTGAGATACGCAGCCTTCTTGCCCTTGCCGAACTCCTTGACCATGACGGGGCCGATCGCCGCCGCGGCGGTCTGGCCGAAGAAGTTCTGGCGGAAGCCGTAGCGGACGCAGTCCTTGCCGGTGGTGTCGTTCGAGCCGGAGATGCCGCAGACGAAGATCACCTTCTCGCGCTGGGCGAGCTTGTTCAGCGCGACCGCAACGGCGCTCGAGGTGCCGCCGGTGATCATGATCGCCTTGTTCTCGCTGATGAAGCGCTGCTGCGCCTGCACCGCCTCGTTGGGCTTGGCCGCGGAATCCGCGACGCCGAATTTCAGCTCCTTGCCGAGCACGCCCTTGCTGGTCTTCGGCGAGATCTTCTTGATCAGGTCGTGACCGCCGTTGATGTGCTCGATCGCGAGTTGATAGCCCTTGAGCTCGTCCTCGCCCTGCACGGCATAGGTGCCGGTGCGCGGCACCGAGATGCCGATGAAGGCGGTGGAACCCGAAACGCCCGCGGGATAGGAGCCGATCGCCGGCTTGTCCTCGGCGAAGGCCGGCATCGCAGGCAGCACCGAGCCGCCGATGAGGCCTGCCGTGGTCTGGAGCAGGCCGCGGCGCGAGAGGCCACGGCGAATGAGATGGTCCGTCATGATCGTTTCCTCCGGATATCGTTCTTGTTTGCAGGCAAAAGACGACCTGTCCGGCGGCAACCGGCCTCGAAGGGCCTGCCTGCACCGGGCACGTCACATCCGCGTGTAGCTCCTGGACGTAAACATTGCTCGTGAACACCTTCTGTCAATTTCGCCTTTGGTCGAACGATGAAAATTATCGCGTGAAAACATATCGGATCACGATATATATTAGTCTTTGTGAGTACGAGATTGGCGGGTTCGGCGAGAGAGATGCCGCGGCAGACGACAGTAGCGGGTACCCGGAAGCGACGATCCTGGCCGCAAGAGGCGGAGCTGCAGGAGGCGGCGTGGCCTGCCGGGGAGGGGAGCGACCAGCGCGCATCGCCGCAGCCCGGCGATGCCTCGCGCATGCCGGAGCCGCGTGGCCGGTCCGCCGGTCAGCGAGGGCCGGCCGTCGGCTCCGTTCAGGCCAAGCGCACGCCGGTGCCGATGCAGAGACTGAGCGTGCGGGCCCAGAATGTCCTGAAGGAGCTCGCGGTCGAGCTCACCGGCGAGCAGCCGCCGAAGGGGACCTGGTCGCCCTCGCGCGAGCTGCTGCTCGCGCTGACGGCGGAGCGGCTTGCGACGACGCGCAATTGCGGTCCTCACACCATGCGGGAGATCGTCGACTGGGCGCAGGGTTGCGGCGTGACCATCAAGCCGGTGATCCCGCCCGGCGGCTCGCTGTCGCAGATGTGGGGCGAGTTGATCACGAATGCATCCGAAGGCGCCTTGACCAGCGCCGAGATCGCCAGTGCACTCCAGCGCTCGATCAGGCGGAAGAGCGTTCGTATTCCGATCGCATTTCAGGTCATCCTGGTGAAGATCCTGCTCTCGAACTTCGAATAGCAGGGTTGCAAGGCCTCCTATATTTGTGCATCTGCCAGGCCCGTCGGTGGTTCCGCCCGGCCTTCCTTGCTAGTCTCGGCAGCGCCCGCTCCGCCGGCGGGCGGCGGTCGAAAGGCACGGGATGGCTGACGCGAAGCGGAAGACCGGACGCACGGCGCGCGCTGCGCCCTCGAGGGGCGGCGCGATGCGCGAGGCTGACTACGCGGCGCTCGCCCAATTCCGCTACCAGCTGCGCACCTTCCTCGCCTTCAGCGAAGCGGCGGCCCAGAACGCCGGGTTGACGCCGCAGCAGCACCAGGCACTGCTGGCGATCAAGGGGCTGGCCGACCCCAACGGCGCCAGCGTCGGCGACATCGCCGGCTTCCTCCTGATCCGGCACCATACGGCGGTGGAGCTGGTGGACCGCATGGCGAAGTTGAAGCTGATCGCTCGGGAGGCCGATCCCGAGGATGCAAGGCGCGTCCTGGTCAAGCTAACGGCCAAGGGTGAGCAGAAGCTGCGCTCGCTTTCGCGCATTCACCTGGACGAGCTGAGCGCCGCTGCACCCGCGTTGGGCAAGATCCTGCGATCGTTCCTGGCAAAGGTGCGCTGAGGCAGGGATCAGGCCGCCGCGCCCTGTGCGGCGAGCTGCGCGGCCTGGTGCTCGGTGGTCAGCGCGTCGGTCAACTCGCCGAGCGCTTCGCCTGCGATCACCTGCGGCAGCTTGTAGAGCGTCAGGTTGATGCGATGGTCGGTGACGCGCCCTTGCGGAAAATTGTAGGTGCGGATGCGCTCGGAGCGGTCGCCTGAGCCGACCTTCTCCTTGCGCTCGGCCGACCGTGCCGCATCGACGCGCTGGCGTTCGGCGTCGTAGATGCGCGAGCGCAGGATGTTCATGGCCGAGGCACGATTCTTGTGCTGCGAGCGGCTGTCCTGCATCATCACCACGATGCCGGTCGGAATGTGGGTGATGCGGATCGCCGATTCGGTCTTGTTGACGTGCTGACCGCCGGCTCCTTGCGCGCGCATGGTCTCGATGCGCAAATCGTCGTTCTTGATGTCGACGTCGACGTCCTCGACCTCCGGCAGCACGGCCACCGTCGCGGCCGAAGTGTGGATGCGCCCCTGCGTCTCGGTGTCCGGCACGCGCTGCACGCGATGCACGCCGGATTCGAACTTCAGCTTCGAGAACGCGCCGCGGCCCTGCACCTCCGCGATGATTTCCTTGTAGCCGCCGACGGTGCCTTCGCTGGCCGAGATCACCTCGACCTTCCAGCCCTGCAAGGCAGCGAAGCGCTCGTACATCCTGAACAGGTCGCCAGCAAACAGCGAGGCCTCGTCGCCGCCGGTGCCGGCGCGGATTTCCAGCACCACGTTGCGGTCGTCCATGGCGTCCTTGGGCAGCAGCGCGACCCGGATCTTCTGGACCAGCTCCTCGATTTTCGGCGTCAGCTCGTCGCGTTCGGCTTCCGCCATGCTGCGCATCTCGGCATCGGTCGCGGGATCGGCGATCAGCGCCTCGGTGTCGGCGAGCTCCTTGACCGCGGCACGATAGGCCTTCACCGCCTCGATCAGCGGGGTGATCTCGGCGAGCTCGCGCGTGATCTGCACATAGCGCTCGGAGGCGAGCTGCCCCAGCGATTCGGCCTCAAGAGAGGCATGATGTGCAAGGAGGACGTCCAGTTTGGCTTCGGGGAGTGACGACATCGGTTCAGTCTCAAATGGCGGAAGGAGGCGAGGCGGCAGGGAGCAGCGACAGGCCCGCTACAATGCCAGGCCTTCGGCCTCGGCAAATTCCGTCAGTTTCTGCCGGATCGAGACGCTGCCCGCCGGCGCGTCCAGGAGCGGGCCGAGCACGGCTTCGGCCTTCTTGGCATCGAGGTCGATGACCATGGCCTTGACGGGGCCGAGTGCGGTTGCCGACAGCGACAGCGAGCGGTAGCCCAGCGCAATCAGTGCCAGTGCGCCAAGCGGCTTGGACGCCATCTCGCCGCAGAGCGAGAGCGACTTCTTCGCCGCCTGTGACTTGCGTGCGATCTCGCGCAGCGCGCGCAGGATCGGCGCCGACATGGTGTCGAAGCGCTCGGAGACTTTTGCATTGCCGCGGTCGACCGCGAACAGGAACTGGAACAGATCGTTGGAGCCGACCGAGATGAAGTCGACCTTCTTCAGGAGCTCGTCGAGCTGATAGAGCAAAGCGGGCACCTCGACCATGGTGCCGATGTCGATACGCTCCGGCAGCGTATGGCCGTGCTGGCGCAGATAGGTGAGCTCGCGTTCGACCAGCGCCTTCGCCGAATCGAATTCGGCGACCTCCGAGATCATCGGGAACATGATGCGCAGCGCGCGGCCGCCACCGGCGCGCAGCAGCGCACGGATCTGGCCGCGCAGCAGGCCGGGACGATCGAGCCCGAGCCGGATCGCGCGCCAGCCGAGCGCGGGATTTTCCTCGATCACCGCTTCCATATAGGGCAGCGCCTTGTCGCCACCGATGTCGAGGGTGCGGAAGGTGACGGGCTTGGTGCCGGCCGCATCGAGCACGGTACGATACAGCGCCAGCTGGTCGCTGGTGCGCGGCAGGCTCTGGCCGACCATGAATTGCAGCTCGGTGCGGAACAGGCCGATGCCGGCGCTGCCGGTGTCCTCGATATGCGGCAGGTCGATGGCAAGACCTGCGTTGATCATCAGCTCGACCTTCTGGCCGTCCCTGGTGACGCAGGGCAGGTCGCGCAGCGCCAGATATTGCGCCTGGCGGCGGGCGCGGAAGCGCACGCGCTCGGCGAAGGCCGCCTCGACTTCCTGCGAGGGACGCACATAGATCGAACCGGAGGTGCCGTCGACGATGATGGCGTCGCCCGGATCGGCGATGCCGGGCGCGTTCGGCACCTCGCCAACGGCAGGAATGCCGAGCGCGCGCGCCACGATCGAGACGTGGGAGTTGGCGGTGCCTTCCTCCAGCACGATGCCGCGCAGGCGCTTGCGGTCATAGTCGAGCAGCGCCGCCGGGCCCATCGCGCGCGCGATGACGATCGCGTTGTCGGGCAGCTGCTCGCGCGAGGGCGCGTGGTCCTGGCCGACCAGCTGCCGCATCAGGCGGTAGCCGAGATCCTCGAGGTCGTGCAGCCGGTCGCGCAAGTAGGGGTCGGTCGAGCGCAGCATGCGCGCGCGGGTGTCGGACTGCACGCGCTCGACGGCGGCTTCCGCGGTAAGGCCGGTGGCGACCGCCTCATGCAGCTTGTGCGACCAGCCCTGGTCGTTGGCGAACATGCGATAGGCTTCCAGCACCTCGCGATGCTCGCCGCCCTCGGCGACGTCGCCGCGCTCCAGCATGCGGTCGAGATCGGCCCGGAGCTTGGCCAGCGCGGTGTCGAGCCGCTTGATTTCCTTGGGCAGGTCCTCGGCGATGTAGTCCTTGATGACGACGCGCGGCTCATGCAGCACGACATGGCCGAGCGCGATGCCCTCCGACAGGATGGCGCCGACCTTCTGCGCGGAATGGCGCGCCGCGGGCTCCTGGCCCGGCTGGGCCAGCGCGGAGAGCTCGCCGGAGGCGATCAGCTCGGCCAGCACCATGGCGGTGGTCTGCAGCGCCTCGAGCTCTTCCTCGACATAATTGCGCTTGGCGCGATTCTGCACCACCAGCACGCCGAGCGTGTTGCCGGCCCGCAGGATCGGCACGCCGAGGAAGGAGTGGTAGATTTCTTCGCCGGTCTCCGGGCGGAACGAGAAGGCCGGGTGGCTCTGCGCATCGCTCAAATTGAGCGGCGTCGCCTCGCTGGCGACGAGGCCGACCAGGCCCTCATGGGCGCTCAGCACGGTGTGGTGCACCGCCTCGCGGTTGAGACCTTCGGTGGCGTAGAGCTCCAGCGTGTTGTCGATGCGCAGCACGTAGACCGAGCACACCTCGGCCACCATGTTGGCGGCGATCAGCACCACGATCTTGTCCAGCCGCTCCTGGGCCGAGACCTGCTCCGCCATGGTTTCGCGGAGCCGTCTCAACAAGACGCGGGGACCTCCCGACGCGCTCCGCATGTCCCGTCAATCTCCTCCGTCTGCCTGGCCCGGCGGTATCGGCCGGCGGCTGGCCTAAAATTCCAGAAAAACAACCAAATTGTTTGTCCGGCGCCGGCACAAGCCCAAAATCCCCTTGAGATTTAGCGCCTGCACCGAATCAGCGCCGCCCCGAACTGGGACACAGTCTGCGGCAGCCCACCCTGTTCGCCGTATAGCGAATTGAGGCTTGTTTTGCCAAGCAAAACGCCTGCCAAACGCGAAGGTGTGTACACCTTCGCGTTTGCTGCGACCGCTAAGAGAAAATTAGTCCAGGCATGGTCCGGAAAGTGCGAAGCTGTTTTCCGGAAAGACCATGCTCAAACAACAGCCTGAAGCGCGACGATGGTCGCGTTTCAGGCCTGATCGAGACCGTAGAGCGTGTGCAGGGTGCGCACCGCAAGCTCGGTATAGGCGGTGTCGATCAAAACCGAGAATTTGATCTCGGAGGTTGTAATGGCCCGGATGTTGATATTCCGTCCGGCGAGGGCCGAGAACGCCTGGGCAGCGACGCCGGCATGGCTGCGCATGCCGCTGCCGATCACCGAGATCTTGGCGACATCGGTGGCGGTATCGAGCCGCGCATAGCCGATCTTGCCCTTGGCGGCGGTAATCGTGTCCTTGGCGCGGGTATAGTCGGCCGCCGGCACCGTGAAGGTGAGGTCGGTGGTCTTGCCGTCCTCGGAGACGTTCTGCACGATCATGTCGACATTGATGTTGGCATCCGCCAGCGGGCCGAAGATCGACGCCGCAACGCCCGGCTTGTCCTCGATCTGGCGCACCGAGATCTGGGCCTCGTCCTTGGAGAAGGCGATACCAGTGACGACGTGGCTTTCCATGATCTCCTCCTCGCTGCAGATCAGCGTGCCGGGCGGCTGGTTGGCATGCGGGTCGATATCCTCGGGCTTGTCGAAGCTCGAGCGGACGAAGATCGGCATGTTGTGGACCATGCCGAGTTCCACCGAGCGGACCTGGAGCACTTTTGCGCCCTGGGAGGCCAGTTCCAGCATGTCTTCGAATGCGATCTTGTCGAGCCTCTTGGCCTTCGGCACGATTCGCGGGTCGGTTGTGTAGACGCCATCGACATCGGTGTAGATGTCGCAGCGGTCGGCCTTGACGGCGGCGGCGATCGCCACGGCCGAGGTGTCCGAGCCGCCGCGGCCGAGCGTGGTGATGCGACCCGTCTCCGGATTGATGCCCTGGAAGCCGGCGATGACCGCGACTTCCTTGCGATCCTTGAAACGGCTGATGATCTCGCTGCCGTCGATGTCCTCGATCCGGGCCGAGGCGTGAGCATCGCTGGTCTTGATCGGGATCTGCCAGCCCTGCCAGGAGCGGGCCTGGATGCCCATGCCCTGGAGCGCGATGGCAAGCAGGCCGGATGTCACCTGTTCGCCGGAGGCGACGACGGCGTCGTATTCGCGCGCGTCGTGCATCGGCGAGGCCTCGGTGCACCAGGCCACCAGCTCGTTGGTTTTCCCGGACATCGCCGAGACGACCACGGCCACTTCGTGGCCCGCGTCGACCTCACGCTTCACATGGCGTGCGACGTTGCGGATACGTTCGATGTTGGCGACGGATGTGCCGCCGAATTTCATCACGAGGCGGCTCATGACGACGCGTGCATTCCTTCAAAGGGATCAGTATGGTGGCCCGCGCGAGACGATGCTGCGGGCACCCGACCGCGCGTATACAGAGGGGCGGGGCCGGGGGCAAGCGGGTTCCTGCTGCGGCCAATCCGGGCAATGGGTTATCAGAGGTTATGGCGCGCTATATTGACGAAATCCTGCAGCCCGGCGAGCGGGTGCTGTATTCGACCAATGCGCACTGGATTTTCTATTTTCCGGCCATCCTGGCCTGGATCGCGGCTTTCGCCCTGTTCGTCCTGTCAGGGCAGACCACGGTCAATGGGCTCCTGATTCTCTGTCTCATCGCCTCGGGCGTGGTGGCTCTGGCGGCCCTGTTCTGGACCGTGAAGGGCTGGTTCCATCGCTTCACCACCGAGACCGACGTCACCAATCTCAGGATTGTGCACAAGACCGGCTTCATCAAGCGCCGCACCTTCGAGATGGCGCTGGACAAGGTCGAGAGCGTCGATGTCAATCAGACGATTCTTGGACGTATTCTCAACTACGGCGACGTGACCATCAACGGCGTCGGCGAAGGTCGCGAAACCATCCGGACCATCGCCTCGCCGCTCGCCTTCCGTAGTTCGATCACCACGCGGTAGGACCGCGCGTAACCATGAGCATGCAGCAAAATACTTCCCTCTCCGTCAGCCCGCAGCCGGGCTCGACCGTCGACGCCGCCGAGATCGCAAAGTTCTCGAAACTCTCGGCGGAGTGGTGGGACCCCAACGGCAAGATGGCGCCGCTGCACCGGATCAACCCGCTGCGGCTCGGCTACATCCGCGACGCCGCCTGCCGCAAATTCGAGCGCAACGTGCGCAGCCTCAACTGCCTCGGCGGGCTTCGCGTGCTCGACATCGGCTGCGGCGCCGGCCTGTTGTGCGAGCCGCTGTCGCGGCTCGGAGCGCAGGTCATCGGCGTCGATCCTTCCCAGAGCAACATCGCCGCGGCCAAGCTGCACGCCGACAAGGGCCATCTTGCGATCGACTACCGCTGCACCACGGTGGAGGAGATCGACCCGCGCGAGCGCTTCGACATTGTGCTGGCGATGGAAGTGGTCGAGCACGTCGTCGATGTCGGCGTCTTCCTGAAGCGTTGCGCCGCGATGCTGAAGCCGAACGGCCTCATGGTGGTCTCGACGCTGAACCGCAACTGGAAGAGCTTCGCGCTCGCCATTGTCGGCGCCGAATACGTCCTGCGCTGGCTGCCGCGCGGCACCCACGAATGGAATAAGTTCGTCACCCCCGACGAGCTGACAAAATACCTGCTCGACAACCGCCTCGTCATCACCGAGCAGACCGGCGTGGTCTACTCACCCTTCGCCGACAAATGGACGCTCTCGTCGGACATGGACGTGAACTACATGGTGGTGGCGGAAGGGATGGTGTGAGTGAGATGCGAGTTGCGAGTCCTCTGCCGGTGTCGTCCCTGCGAAAGCAGGGACCCATAGCCACAGGCCCGTCTAGTTAGCCCAATCAGGCGCCCCGAGCATGTACTACGACTACATCCTCGCCAGCCGCCATCATGGGACGCTCTACATCGGCGTAACCAACTCTCTCCAGAAACGCCTGGAGCAGCACCGCGCCGGCAAGGGCTCGGAGTTCGTCAAGCGCTACGGCGTGCACCGCCTCGTCTACACCGAATCCTTCGAGCGAGCGGAAGAAGCGATTGCCCGCGAAAAACAGCTCAAGCGCCGGAAGCGCGACTGGAAGATCGAGCTGATCGAGCGGGAGAACCCCGAGTGGCGGGATCTAAGTGATCTGTTGGTTTGACGGTGTGACGCGGCCTAGAAAATGCTGTCGTCCCTGCGAACGCAGGGACCCATACCGCGTGATCTATCGGTAGCGAGCGGTGTTGGGTGGGCGGGTTAGCAGCTCTCACAAAACTTCTCCCTGGGGTTATGGGTCCCTGCGTGCGCAGGGACGACGGCGGAGTTTGTGACGTGACCTCAGCGATCTCTTGGTTTGACCGTGTGACGCCGCCAAGCGAACGCTGTCGTCCCTGCGAACGCAGGGACCCATACCGCGGAATCTATCGGTGGCGGACGGTGCGAGATGCGCGGGCTGGCAGTCGTCGCAAGACTTCTCCCTGGGGTTATGGGTCCCTGCGTGCGCAGGGACGACACCGAGTTTGTGGCGAGAGCATCGCTCCCATGACGTCCGTGCGGTTGACCGCGCTGGCCTCAACTTGCAGGTTGGCCGCAGTTATTTCCCGCTAATGCCCGCCCCACCCCATGCTCACCATCGCCAGCCTCTGGATTCCCTTCACCCTCGTTGCTGCGCTCGGCCAAGTCGCGCGCAATGCGATGCAGCGGTCGTTGACGAAGCCGCTGGGGACCTGGGGCGCGACCAATATCCGCTTCCTGTTCGGCTTCCCGTTTTCGGTGCTGTTCCTCGGCGTGGTGCTGGTCGCCACCGGCGATCATCTGGGCATGCCGCCGACCGTGTTCTGGCCGTGGCTCTTGCTCGGCGCGCTCAGCCAGATCGTCGCCACCGGCCTGATGCTGCTCGCCATGAACGACCGCTCCTTCGTGGTGACGACGGCGTATCTGAAGACCGAGGCGATCCAGACCGCGATCTTCGGTTTCGTCTTCCTCGGCGATCACCTGACCTGGCTGAAGGTGCTGGCGATCGTGATCGCGACCGTCGGCGTCGTCATCACCGCGCTCAGGCCCGGCGGCGAGAAGAGTTTCGCCGAACTGAAGCCGACCATCACCGGCCTCGTTGCGGCTGCCGCGTTCGCGCTGTCTGCGGTTGGCTTTCGCGGCGCGATCATCAACGTGCCCGGCGTCTCCTTCGTGACCTCGGCCTCGTTCACGCTGGTGCTCGGCCTGTTCGTGCAGACGCTTGTGCTGACGATCTATCTGCTCTGGCGCGCGCCAAAGGTGCTGCAGGCGATCCTCGGCCTGTGGAAGCCGTCGATGCTGGCCGGCTTCATGGGCGCCTTCGCCTCACAATTCTGGTTCCTGGCGTTCGCGCTGACGGCCGCCGCCAATGTCCGCACGCTCGCTCTGATCGAGGTGCTGTTCGCGCAAGCGGTGGCGTATTATTCGTTCAAGCAGCCGATCGCACCACGCGAGCTTGCAGGTATCGCGCTGATCATCATCGGTGTGGCGGTGCTGGTGGGGGCCTAGTTCCGGTCTTCCGGCAATGTCGGCAGCGGCGACACCTCGATGCCCTCGTCGATCAGCGACTTCGCCTCCTCCGGCGAGGCCTCGCCGTAGATCGGACGGTGCTCCTTGTCGCCGTAATGCATCGCGCGAGCTTCGTTGGCGAAGCGCTCGCCGACATTGTCGGCGTTCTTCACGATGTGATCGCGCAGCTCCTTCAACTTCGTGCGCAGCTCTTTCTCCTGCGCCATCAACAGCGAGGTCGGACCTGATGGCGCGGCCTCGGGCGTGGGAGTAGTGGTCGCTTCCGGCGGCGGCGTCGCGCGCCCGCGGCCCTTCTTGCCGACGATGCGCGGGGCCATGATCGCCTTGTCGACCTTGGCGGATCCGCAGATCGGGCAGGTCACGAGCTTGCGCTTCACTTGCGAATCATAGGCCGACGAGCTCTGGAACCAGCTCTCGAACGCGTGGTTTCGATCGCAATGGAGCGCGTAGCGGATCATGCTGATCCCCGCACGAGGTGCAAATGATCCGGCCCGGCCTTGGGATCGGACACGCCGAAGCGGCGGCCGTGCTGGAGCGAGGGGATCGCGCGGCGTGCGGTCTCGACCTTGGCGGGGTCGATCTGGGCCATGATGATGCCGGGCTCGACGTCGCCTTCGGCGAGGATCTCGCCCCAGGGATCGATGATCAGCGAATGGCCATAGGTCTCGCGCTTGTTCTCGTGGGTGCCTGCCTGGGCAGCTGCGAAAATGAAGCAGCCGGTCTCGATCGCGCGCGAGCGCAGCAGCACATGCCAGTGCGCTTCGCCGGTCTTGCGGGTGAAGGCGGACGGGACGGTGATGAAGTAAGCGCCGCTCTCGGCGAGGGCGCGGTAGAGCGCGGGGAAGCGCACGTCGTAGCAGATCGTCAAGCCCACGCGGCCCCAGGGCAGATCGGAGATCACCGCGGTTTCGCCCGGCTGGTAGTTGGCGGATTCGCGATAGCTCTCGCCGTCCGGCAGCTCGATATCGAACATGTGGATCTTGTCGTAGCTCGCGAGCACGTTGCCCTCGGGCCCGATCAGGAAGGAGCGGTTGACCGCCTTTTCGGCCGAGAAGCGCAGCGCCAGCGAGCCGACATGGAGATGGATCTTCAGTTCCGCCGCGAGCGCCCGGTAGGCCTTCAGCGAAGTGTCGTCCTCTTCGCTCTGCAGATGCTCGAACAGGGCCTTGCGGTTCAGCTGCATCATGTTGCTGACTTCAGGCGTTTGCACGTAGTCGGCGCCATTGGCCGCCGCCTGCCGGATCAGCTTCGTGGCTTGTTCGAGGCTCGGCCCGGGCATCAGACCCGTGCGCATCTGCACCATGGCGGCCGTAAATGTGCGGTTCTCGCTCATGAGTTGGCCTTCACACCTTCCAGCATGCCGTCAAGCTTGCCTTCGCGGTCGAGTGCGTAGAGATCGTCGCAGCCGCCGACATGAGTTCCACCGATCCAGATCTGCGGGAACGTCGAGCCCTCGCCGGCGCGGTCGTACATCTCCTCCCGCCAGGAGGGGTTCTTGGCGACGTCAAATTCGGTAAAGATTGCCTTCTTGCGGGTCAGCAGGGACCTCGCCGCGGAACAATAGCCGCAGCCCGGCCTGGTGTAGATCTCGACAGCAGAAGTCATGGCGTCCGACGCTCTCATGTCATGAAGTCATTGAATTATATGGGACGGGGGCCGCTCTCGACAACCCGGGCGAAGACCAGCACGTCGACCTGGGCGGCCTTGGCCCGGAGCAGGACCCGCGCGCAGGCATCCAGCGTCGCCCCCGACGTCAGGACGTCGTCGATCAGGACAATGCGGCGGCCCTGGATTTCGGCCTGACGGTCGGGGGATACCTGGAACGCGCCCTGCACATTGGTGGCGCGCTGGGCCCGCGACAGGCCGATCTGCTGCTCGGTGGCGCGCACCCGGCGCAGCACCTCAGCCCTCGCCTTGACCCCGCTCTGCCGCTCGATGATCTGCGCCAGGGCCCCGGACTGGTTGTAGCGGCGGCGCCAGGCCCGCCGCCAATGCAGGGGCACCGGCACCAGCATGTCGGCCCCCGCCAGCAGCTCGCCGCCCGCGCGCGCCATCCACCGGCCCATGGCGGGCGCCAGATCGGTGCGGTCCTGGTATTTCAGCGCATGCACCAGAGTGCGCGCGACGTCGTCATAGCGCACCGCTGCGCGGGCGCGCTGGTAGGCCGGCGGGCTCGCGATCGCCTCCATCGACAGCATGTCGGGGCCGGGATCATAGACGAAGGGAATGCCGAGCCGCGGGCAATAGGGCCGCTCGATGAATGACAGCCGCGCCCAGCACGAAGCGCAAACGCCCTCGCCCTCGACCGGTTCGCGGCAGGATACGCACTGCGTCGGCAGCGCGATGTCGAGCGCGAGCCGTGCCGCGCGCGACAGCGCGTGGCGGCCGGCCGTCCATGCCGCCCGGAAGGGGGCGGCGAGGGAACGGGTGGGGGCGGCGTTGGCGTCCATGCGGGAAGGCTAGCGTTCCGCTTGGCGGCGCTCAAGCGACTCATTCTCGTGCCCCGAATCTGCAGCGCCACGCCGGCGATGCGAAGCATCGCCAGGGGCGCTGCGGCGCGTCCGGGACACGAGAGGGGAGATTGCAATGACCTGCATGATCGGCGTAACCAGCGGCATGGCCCAGACCCCGCAAACCCCGCCCGCGTTGTTCGATCGCGCCTTGCTGCACGCGCGGCAGCGGCGTGCGCAGGCGCAAGATGCCGTGAGCTTCCTGCTCGATCGTGTTGCCGAGGACATGTCCGACCGGTTGGCTGCGGTGATGCGGGAGTTTCACGCCCCGGCCGATCTCTGGACGCCCGGTGAGGGGCTGGCGGAATTGCGTGCGCGGCTGCCTTCCCTCCAGCGGATCGCGCTTGATGCTGCGGGTTCAGAGGTGCTGCCCTTCGCGCCCGAAAGCCTTGATCTCGTCGTGTCCGCGCTGGCGCTGCAATTCGTCAACGATCTGCCGGGCGTGTTCGCGCAAATCCGCCGCGCGCTCAAGCCGGATGGCCTGCTGCTCGCCGCGATGATCGGCGGCGACAGCCTGACCGAGCTCCGCCAGGCCTTTGCCGCCGCGGAAGCCGAATGCGAGGGCGGCGTGTCGCCGCGCGTCGCGCCGTTCGCGGATCTGCGCGACATCGGCGCGTTGCTGCAGCGGGCGGGCTTTGCGCTGCCGGTGACCGATGTCGACCGCGTCGTGGTGCGCTATTCCAACGCATTCGCGCTGATGCAGGATCTCCGGCGCATGGGTGCTGCCAATGTGCTGATCGAGCGGCGGCGAACACCGAGCCGGCGCGCGACGCTGCTGCGGATGGCCGAGATCTACACTGAGCGCTTTGCCGATGCCGACGGCCGCATCCGCGCCACCTTCGACATCATCTGGCTCTCCGGCTGGGCCCCGCATGCGAGCCAGCAGCAGCCGCTGAAGCCGGGATCGGCGAAAGCGAGTCTGGCGGAGGCGGTGAAGAAGGCGGGGAAGACTTAGGCTACTAGCACCGTCATTCCGGGGCTCGCGCAGCGAGAACCCGGAATCTCGAGATTCCGGGTTCTCGCTGCGCGAGCCCCGGAATGACAGGGGTCTCACATCAGCAGATCAATCAAATGCGGGATCAGCGGAATGTCCGCCGGAGGCATCGGGTAGTCGCGCAGCTTGTTGGCGCGGACCCAGGCCAGGGTCTGGCCTTCGCGCGGCGTCACCTGTCCCTCCCAGCGCCGGCAGATGTAGAGCGGCATCAGGAGGTGGAAGGTCTCGTAGCCGTAGCTCGCGAAGGTCAGCGGGGCCAGGCACGGCTCGGCGACGGTGATGCCGAGCTCCTCGTGCAGCTCGCGGATCAGGCTCTGCTCCGGCCGCTCGCCCACCTCGAGCTTGCCGCCGGGAAACTCCCAGAGGCCGGCCAGCGTCTTGCCCGCGGGGCGCTGCGCGATCAGGACGCGCTTGTCGGCGTCGATCAGCGCGCAAGCCACAACCAGTGTCAGTTTCAGATCGGCCATACGTGATGTCGCTCGCTGAAGATCATCCGCAACGGTTTATTAACCCTGTTGCGGCCCGTGTTTCCGAGGTTCCCATAAGTCATATTTAATCGACGGTTCCTAGAGTGGGAACGCTTAAACCACTCCGGGCCCCAATCATGCGCGCTGCGCTTTCCACCATCATCCGCCGGTTCGTCAACGACCGGCGCGGCAATATCGCGGTGATCTTCGCGCTCGCCTGCGTCCCCCTGATCACTGCGGTCGGCTGCGCGGTCGACTACTCGCGCGCGACGCAGACCCGGGCCAAGCTTCAGGCCGCGGCCGATGCCGCCAGCGTCGGCTCGATCGCCAAGGCCTCACCAGCCTTCAAGGCCGCCGGTACCATGACGTCGGATGGGTCGATTTCCGTCGGCGTCACCGACGCCCAGAACATCTTCGACGCCAATCGCGCCAATCAGACCGGCTACACTCTCAACAGCGTCACGCCGACCGTGGTCAAAACCGGATCGACCGTCACCTCGACCGTTGCGTTCAACGCCACCATGAACACCATGTTTCTCGGCCTGATTGGCAAGTCCGCGCTGACGCTGTCCGGTACGTCGAAAGCGACGGCCAGCATGCCGCTCTATATCGATTTCTACCTTCTGCTGGACAATTCGCCGTCGATGGGTGTCGGCGCGACGCCGACCGACGTGCAGACGATGGTCAACAACACATCGGACAAGTGCGCTTTCGCCTGCCACGACCTCAAGGACAAAAACAATTACTACGACCTTGCCAAGAAGCTTGGCGTGACCACCCGGATCGACGTGCTTCGGACCGCAACGCAGTCGTTGATGGATACGGCGAGTGTGACCCAGACCTATTCAAACCAGTTCAGAATGGCGATCTATGATTTCGGCGGCTCCGCAAGCACGCTCGGCCTGCGCAATCTGTTTTCGTTGTCGGCCTCTCTCTCCAGCGCCAAGACGGCGGCGGGCAATATCGACCTGATGTCGGTGAACGGTCAGAACGAGAATAACGACCAGGACACGGCATTCACCGCGATATTCCCTGCGATCAACGGCGAGATCAGCTCCCCCGGAACCGGCACGCCGTCCAGCCCGCTCAAATATCTGTTCTTCGTCTCCGACGGGGTTGCTGACGAGAGCAATACCGGATGTCTGAAACCGCTCTCCGGCACCACGCGATGCCAATCGCCGCTCAATGCTGCGCTCTGCAAGACGATGAAGGACCGGGGCGTCAAGATTGCCGTGCTGTACACAACGTACCTCGCGCTGCCCACCAACAGCTGGTACATGAAATGGATCGCTCCGTTCAATACCGGCCCCTACGGGCCGTCGCCGAACAGCGAGATCGCGCAGAACATGCAGAGCTGCGCGTCGTCCGGGCTCTATTTCGAGGTGAGCCCGACGCAAGGCATCTCGGACGCCATGAACGCGCTGTTCAAGAAAGCTGTCGCGGACGCGCGGATTTCAGGGTGATTTGAAGCACGGCTCTCGCGCTCTCTTACCGTCACCCTGAGGTGGCCGCTCCTTCAGCGGCCCTCGAAGGGCGACGGCCCGGCTCTCTCCACGCGGCTGTAGCGGTGGCCCTGCATCCTTTGAGGCTCCCGATGGGGCGCTCCGCGCCCCATCCCTCGCACCTCAGGATGACGAAGAAGGCGTCGTGAGCCCTACGACCTGTAATCGCCGTTGATCGCGACATATTCCTTAGTGAGGTCGCAGGTCAGGACGCGGTCGCGGCCCTTGCCGAGGCCGAGCGAGACCTTGATCGCGATCTCCGGCGCCTTCATCGCTTCCGAGACCTGCGCCTCGTCATAGTCAGGATCGCGAGCGCCGCTCTTGGCGACGCGGATGCCGTTGAAGGAAATCGAGAGCTTGTCGCGATCGGCCGGCTCGCCGGCCTTGCCGACTGCCATCACGACGCGGCCCCAATTGGCGTCCTCGCCGGCGATCGCGGTCTTGACCAGCGGCGAGTTGGCGATCGACATCGCGATCTTGCGCGCGGAGGCCTTGGTCTTGGCGCCCTCGACGGTGATCTCGACCAGCTTGCGCGCGCCTTCGCCGTCGCGGGCGACCTGCTCGGCGAGGTTGGCGAGCACCTGGTTGAACGCCTTGACGAAGGCCTTCAGGCGCGGATCGCTGGCGCGGCTGATCTTCGGTGCGCCGTGCCCGGCGGCAGCGCCGGTGGCGAAGGCCAGCAGCGTGTCCGAGGTCGAGGTGTCGCCGTCGATCGTCACCGCGTTGAAGGTGTCCTCGACGCCGCTCTTGAGCAGCGCCTGCAAGGCCGCAGGCGCGATCGGTGCGTCGGTGAAGATGAAGGACAGCATCGTCGCCATGTCGGGAGCGATCATGCCGGCGCCCTTGGCCATGCCGTTGATGGTGACCTTGGCCTTGCCGAGCTTGACGGTCGCGGTCGCGACCTTCGGGAAGGTGTCGGTGGTCATGATCGCCTTGGCCGCGGCGAGGTAGTCGCCGGGCTCGGCGGCTTCAGCCAGTCGGCCCAGCACGCCGTCGAACTTGGTCGCGTCCAGCGGCTCGCCGATCACGCCGGTCGAGGCCAGGAAGATTTCGCCCTCGCTGCATCCGACCGCCTTGGCCGCGATCTTCGCGGTCAGCGCCGTGGAGGCGCGGCCGGTCTTGCCGGTGAAGGCATTGGCATTGCCGGAATTGACGACCAGCGCGCGTGCCTTGCCGCCCTTCAGCTTGCCGCGGCACCATTCCACCGGCGCGGAGGGGCATTTCGACTTGGTGAAGACGCCGGCCACGGCGGTGCCCTTGTCCATCACCGCCAGCAACACGTCGGTTCGGTTCTTGTAGCGGATGCCGGCCTCGGCCGTCGCGAGACGGATGCCCGCAATGGTGGGCATGTCGGGAACTGTTTTCGGGGCGAGCGGGGAGACGGAGGAGGACATCGCGGGGCGCCTTGGTGGGATCTGAATATGCAGATGCCCGGCCCCTCTGTGCGAAGACGCGCTTCGCGCTTGGGGCCGGGCATCACAAAGGCTTAGATACTCTTCACGTCACCGAAGTGACAGCGAATTCTTACTTCTTCGCAGGGGGCGCCATCTTGCTGTCGGAGGGCTTCGCCGCATCAGCCGGCTTGGCGTCCGCCGCCGGCTGGTCCAGCCGCTCGACCTTGGCTTCGGCGCGCAGCTTGGCGACGTAGTCGGCCTGGGCCTTGCGGGTGACGTACTGCTCGATCTGGGCCTTGACCTGCTCGAAGTCCGGCGCCTTGCGGTTGCGCTTTTCCTCGACCTTGATGACGTGCCAGCCGAACTGCGACTTGACGGGGTCGGAGATCTTGCCGGGCTCGAGCGCGAAGGCGATCGCCGAGAATTCCGGCACCATCTGCTCCTTGGTGAAGAAGCCGAGATCGCCGCCGTCGGCCGAGCCCGGATCCTTGGACTTCTTCTTGGCCAGCTCGGCGAAATCGGCGCCCTTGTCGAGCTCGGCCTTCACCGCCTTGGCCTCGTCCTCGGTCTCGACCAGGATATGGCGGGCGCGCACTTCCTGCTCGCCGGTGATCTGCTTGGAGGCCTCTTCATAGACCTTCTTCATGGCGTCGGGGGTGGTGGCGGCCTTGCCCTCGCCCGCGAGCAGGCTGTCCATCAGAAGCCGGTTGCGGGCGAATGCCAGGCGCTTCTTGAATTCCTCGCTATCGGCAACCTTCTTGTCCTCGGCAGCCTTGCTGACGATTTTCATGTCGATCAGGAAGGACAGGACGTTCTCGTCCTTGGTCGCCGGGTCCATCTGGGCGAGGCTCGGCCCGAGCTCCTCCTCGGCCATGGCGACGTCGCTCTTCTTGATTTCCGCGCCATTGACCTTCGCCAGCACCGGATCGTCGGCGGCCCGGAGCGGGCCTGCGAACGCCAGGGACAGCGCCAGAGCGAGGCTGCCAGCCAGGGCGGACGCACTGCGGAAACGCTGGCCGGTGGTTACCGGGAACGAGGTGGTCATGGAAAATCCTTATGTTGAAGCAGGGGGCTGCTCGAGCGGGGCGGACACTCGCCCAATACAGGGGGGCTTGGCAACGCGAAAAGTCTGTCAAAATGATGAATTAGCCGCAATGCGCCCGCCGTTGACAAGGCCCTGACCGGGCCATATCTCTGCCCGGTCGCGACCATGGCGATGGCGTTTATTTTGCTGCGTTTTTGGCCGTTGAACCCAGACTTGCCCAATTCCCACCCATATGGCGGATGACCCCCGCAGTCCGGGCTCTGACGCCACGAGGCGTCACGGTGAGTTGATAGGCAGGCGGGTGACAACTTCTTAGGTCAACGCGGTTGAATCGCGAACACAGGAACCAGGCATGATCGGCGCGCTCGCCCGCAAGTTTTTCGGCTCCGCCAACGACCGGCGGGTGAAGGGATATCAGTCCCGCGTCAACGCGATCAACGCGCTGGAAGGAGAGGTCTCGAAGCTCTCCGACGAGGCGCTCAAGGCCCGCACCGCCGACTTCAAGAAACAGCTCGCCGAGGGCAAGACGCTGGACGACCTGCTGGTCCCCGCCTTCGCCACCGTGCGCGAGGCCGCCAAGCGCACGCTCGGCCAGCGCCATTTCGATGTCCAGCTGATCGGCGGCATGGTGCTGCATGAGGGCGACATCGCCGAGATGAAGACCGGCGAAGGCAAGACGCTGGTCGCGACCCTCGCGGTCTACCTCAATGCGCTCGCCGGCAAGGGCGTCCACGTCGTCACCGTCAACGATTACCTCGCCCGCCGCGACTCCGGCTGGATGGGCCAGATCTACGGCTTCCTGGGCATGACCACGGGCGTGATCGTGCACGGCCTCGACGATGCCGAGCGCAAGGCGGCCTATGCCTGCGACATCACCTACGGCACCAACAACGAATACGGCTTCGACTATCTGCGCGACAACATGAAGTACCGGCTGGAGGACATGGTCCAGCGCCCGCACTTCTTCGCCATCGTCGACGAGGTCGATTCCATCCTGATCGACGAAGCGCGCACGCCGCTGATCATCTCCGGTCCGCTCGACGACCGCTCCGATTTCTACAACACCATCGACGGCTTCCTGCCCAAGCTCGACAAGACCGACTACGAGGTCGACGAGAAGCAGCGCACGGTGACGCTGACCGAAGCCGGCATGGAGAAGATCGAGACCCTGCTGCGCGATGCCGGCCAGCTCAAGGGCGAGTCGCTCTACGACGTCGAGAACGTCTCCGTCGTGCACCACATCAACCAGGCGCTGCGCGCGCACACGCTGTTCACGCGCGACAAGGACTACATCGTGCGCGACGACGAGGTCGTCATCATCGACGAGTTCACCGGACGCATGATGCAGGGCCGCCGCTATTCCGAAGGTCTGCACCAGGCGCTGGAAGCCAAGGAGCACGTGCAGGTTCAGCCGGAAAACCAGACCCTGGCCTCGATCACGTTCCAGAACTATTTCCGGATGTACGAGAAGCTCGCCGGCATGACCGGCACGGCGTTGACCGAAGCCGACGAGCTCTTCGACATCTACAAGCTCGAAGTCGTTGAGATCCCGACCAACGTGCCGATCGGCCGCCTCGACGAGGACGACGAGGTTTATCGCACCCACAAGGAAAAATACGCGGCCATTCTCGCCGAGATCGAGCGGGCCAATTCGCGGCTCCAGCCGGTGCTGGTCGGCACGGCGTCGATCGAGAAGTCGGAAGTGCTGGCCGAGTTTCTGAAGCAGAACGGCTACAAGCAGATCGATTTCGGCAAGGAGAACGCGCTCGACAAGCTTTACGCTGCCGCCCGCGCCGGCAAGCCGGCGAAACTGTTCGCGGTGCTGAATGCGCGCTTCCACGAGCAGGAAGCTTATATCGTCGCGGAAGCCGGCGTGCCCGGCGCGATCACGATCGCGACCAACATGGCCGGCCGCGGTACCGACATCAAGCTCGGCGGCTCGCTCGAGATGCGCATCCCGAAGGAGACCGCGGGCATCGAGGACGAGGCCGAGAAGGCCAGGAAGATCGAGCAGATCAAGGCCGACGTCGAGCGCTTCCGCGAGATCGTGCTGAAGGCGGAAGAGATCGTCGAGATCGAGCCGGCGAAGGGCAACAAGCCCGCCAAGACCGTGACCAAGCCCGGCGGCCTCTACATCATGGGCTCCGAGCGCCACGAATCCCGCCGTATCGACAATCAGCTGCGCGGCCGTTCCGGCCGTCAGGGCGATCCCGGCCGCTCGAAATTCTTCCTGTCGCTGGAAGACGATCTGATGCGCATCTTCGGCTCGGATCGCCTCGACAGCATGCTCCAGCGTCTCGGCCTGCAAGAGGGCGAGGCCATCATCCATCCCTGGATCAACAAGGCGCTCGAGAAGGCGCAGCAGAAGGTCGAGGCGCGCAACTTCGACATCCGCAAGAATCTCTTGAAGTTCGACAACGTCCAGAACGACCAGCGCAAGGTGATCTTCGACCAGCGCGTCGACCTGATGAAGGACGAGAGCGTCGCCGAGACCGTCACCGACATGCGCCACGCCTTCATCGACGACCTCGTCGCCAAGCACGTGCCCGAGCATGCCTATGCCGAGCAGTGGGACGTCGCCGGCCTGAAGGACGAATTGAAGCGCGTGCTCGATCTCGACCTGCCGGTCGACGACTGGGCCAAGGAAGAGGGCATCGCCGACGAGGAGCTGCTGACGCGCATCGAGACCAAGGCCGACGAGCACATGGCGGCCAAGGTGGCGCAATGGGGTCCCGACGTGATGCGTTACGTCGAGAAGACCATCCTGCTGCAGACGCTCGACCATCTCTGGCGCGAGCATCTGATCATGCTCGACCATCTGCGCCAGGTCATTGGCCTGCGCGGTTACGGCCAGCGCGATCCCCTGCAGGAGTACAAGACCGAAGCCTTCAATCTCTTCCAGGAGATGAGTGCTCACTTGCGCGAGGCGGTCACGGCGCAGCTGATGCGGGTCGAGATCGTCCCGCCCGAGCAGGAAGCGCCCGTGCTGCCGCCGATGGAGGCGCACAAGTTCGATCCGAACACCGGCGAGGACGAAATGGCGCTCGCCAGCGTCACGCTCGGCGCCCAGACCTCCGACGCCGCGCTGCGCGATCCGAAGAACCCGGCAAGCTGGGGCAAGGTCGGCCGCAACGAGGACTGCCCCTGCGGCTCAGGCAAGAAGTACAAGCACTGCCACGGGCGGTATGCTTGATCGATGATCTCAAGACCCAGCGAACTCGCGGTGCTGTATTGGCCTACGAGTTCGCGAGGGGTTGAAATGCTTCCGATCCATATGGTGCCTGCTGATCTTTAGGGCGCATCACGAATGGTAGGCCCACGTCATCGAGGATGGCTGGCTTACATTTGTCAGGCGGTCTGGCATCCGTCACGCGCGGCTGAGCACGCTTTGGCCACCTGGCAACCGGCCCCGATGCTGAGCGAACAGGCGAGAAGCATCGCGCTGTTGCATGCGCGTGACCTTGCGGCGCCTGTTCCTGTGATCACTTCCGAGTGCTGTTGCTGCAGATTGTCGGCGGCCACTCGCTCCCCCGGCCGCGCAGCTGAAGCCCGAAAGCCGATGGTCAAAGCGCGGCATCGTGTCTCGGAGAACACCTGCGGGTAGATCATCCAATCTTTTGCCACTGCTCATTGTGATCTGGATCACCTCTACCGAGCTCGATCCGTGTTTTGATTGAATCACAATACGCGGCCCGAAAATTGGGAGCCAGACAATGTCCAAACGCGCGCTGCCAACCACCTTTTGTGTTCTTGCCCTGAGTTTCTACGCTTGCGATTCCGCACCTGCGAGCCAAGTGGGCGGATGGTGGGGCGGAACATGGTCGTGCAACATAGACGGCCGGCCGGCCCGGATGAAATGGGCCGCCGTTGATGACAGTCAGACAAGCTGCAGCGGCGGCACTTGCACCAGCAGCTCGGGAGCACGCTGGGCAGGCAACTTCTCAGATAATGGCTCGCGATGGGTGAAGTTAACAAATCCACGCAGCGGAACGCAGGGCGGCGTATACTTCAACCATGCCGATGGCAATAAATGGTATCTAGCCAAACCGGTCAGCAACAAGTCCGTGGGCTGGACGACATGGAACGGCCAACGCTATCGCCTCTCGTGCTGGCGATGATGCAATCATGCGGCGCCTGCTCATTCCGCCTGGACTCAAGGGCGAGCCTTGAGAATTGAATAAGGCCCGGATGCGCTCTGTGAGCGCCACCAAGCCGGCGTGACCAGCGCGCGTGCTTTTCATGGAGGTCCTCTCCATGCATTGAATGGCAGACGAGTGTGTCGGCTCCGCAAGGCGCCTACGCTCCAATTCACGAGGTCTAATTCGAACTATCGATCAAGCTCTCCAGCAGCCGCTTCAATTCGCTCGTCGATTTGTCGCCGTAGCTCTCGAGGATGTGCTCCTCCTGGTCGACCGCGAGCGAGTTGAGCTTCTTGCACAGCACCTTGCCGCGGTCGGAGATGAACATCAGCACCTTGCGGCGGTCGCCCGGGTCCTGCACGCGATAGACCAGCGTGTCGGAGACCATGCGGTCGATCATCTTGGTCAGCGTCGGATGGTTGAGCAGCACGGCGCCCGCAAGCTCGCCCATCGAATGGCCGTTGCCATCCGACAGCACCTTGAGGATGCGCCACTGCTCGACCGGCACGCCTTCCTTGCTCAACCGCAGTTCGAGCTGCCGGTTGATCTCCCGGTTAGCTTGCGCGAGCAGGTAAGCGAGGTGTTCGGTGATCGGGGTGTTTTCTTTCGACGGTTTTGCCACGGCTAAGACTTCGTCTTGACCCAATTGAGTGAATGTCTTGCAATCAATGCTGCATCTATATGCACTTCAATTCTTGAATATTCAATATTTTCAAAATAGGATCATTGCACAACAAAAGGGCGGAAGCCGCGGCCGCCTGCTCAATGTGCTTTCAGGTCTGGTGCCAGACAGGAGTTGGCGTGCGCGCGACGGTAAACTTCCCGGCTCATGGCGGTCCGGCGTTGCCACCGTCTTTGCTGTTCAGGAATCTGTCGTCCGCGGCAGCGGATTTCGACCTATCGCCATTTGACATCCACGTCATGAAACGCCGCGGCGCCCGCAACAAGCTGCGCATCGGCAATTTCCTCACTTTCACCGGCTCGCCCGGAATCTGGGGCCCGACCTCCACCAACAGCGCCATGCTGGCGGTCGCCGAGATCAACAAGCGCGGCGGCATATTGGGGCGCGAGCTCGAACTCTCGATCTACGATTCCGGCGGCCCGATCGAAGACGTCGTGCGGCGCGCCGAGCAGGCCATCGCCTTCGACGAGGTCGACCTGATCATGGGCTCGCATATCAGCGCCGTCCGTGTTGCCCTGCGCAAGGTCACCGGCAACCGCATCCCCTACATCTACACTCCCGTCTATGAAGGCGGCGAGCGCACGCCGGGCGTGATGGCGATCGGCGAGACGCCGCGCTGGCAGAGCCGTCCCTCGATCCACTGGCTCGCCGACGTCAAGAAGGCGGCGCGCTGGTACCTGATCGGCAGCGACTATGTCTGGCCCTGGCAGTCGCATCGCGCGGTGAAGCGCTACATCAAGGAGGCCGGCGGCCAGGTCGTCGGCGAGGAGTTCGTCCCGGTCGGCGAGGACAATCACGAGCCGCATCTGGCGCGCATCCGCGCAGCCAAGCCCGATGTCGTGCTGATCTCGCTGATCGGCACCGACAGCATCACTTTCAACCGCGCCTTCGCGGAAGCCAGCCTTGCGACGTCGACGCTGCGACTTGCCGGCGCGATGGACGAGACCGTGCTGCTCGGCATCGGTGCCGACAACACCGAGAATTTGTTCTGCGCCTCCGGCTATTTCAACTGCATGGCCTCGCGTGCCAATGACGAGTTCCTCAGCGGCTACCAGGCCATGTTCGGCCCGCACGCGCCGCCGGTCGGCTCGGTCGGCCAATCGAACTATGAAGGGCTGCGGTTCCTGGAGTCGGTGGCCAACCGTGCCGGCTCGCTGGCCTTTCGTCCGCTGCTGAAAGCCGCACGCAACACCGTTTACTCGGCGGGCCGCGGTCCCGTGGTTCTTCGCGACGGGCGCGCCGAGATGCCGATGTACCTCGCTGAAGCCGACGGTCTCGACTTCAAGATCATCAAGACGCTTTGAGGAGCGGCTGTTGATACGTCGCAGCGGATTTGCGAAATAATACTTGAAAAGGAAAATATTTCCGTCTGTAATATCGCCACGGAGCCGAACGGCCCGCGCTTGTGCAGGCGCGACCGCGAGACTCCGTCCAACGCCAGGGATCAAGAAGCCTCAGAGGAGAGCGCCGTGACAGTTGTCCTTCCCACTCCCGCCCAACTTCGCAGTGTCGCCGAGCAATGCGGCCTTTCGCTCACCGACGACGACGTCACCTCGTTCCGTGGCCTGATGCAGGGCTCGATCGAGGCCTACAATCTCGTCGCCGCGATGCCGGACGAACTGCCCGAGGTGAAATATCCGCGCACCCCGGGCTATCGCCCCTCGGCTGAAGAGAACCCGCGCAACGCCTGGTATCGCAAGTCGACCGTGAAGGGCGCCGCCAGCGGCAAGCTCAAGGGCAAGACCATCGCGCTGAAAGACAACATCATGCTGGCCGGCGTTCCCATGACGAATGGCTCGTCGACGCTGGAAGGCTATGTGCCCGATTTCGACGCCACCATCGTCACGCGCATGCTGGATGCCGGCGCCGAGATCGCCGGCAAGGTGCATTGCGAGCACTTCTGCCTGTCCGGCGGCAGCCACACCGGGTCCTACGGGCCGGTGCACAATCCGCACAAGATGGGCTACTCGGCCGGCGGCTCGTCGTCGGGCTCGGGCGTCGTGGTCGCGCTCGGCGAGGTCGACATGGCGATCGGCGGCGATCAGGGCGGCTCGATCCGCATGCCGTCCTCGTTCTGCGGCATCTACGGCATGAAGCCGACCTGGGGCCTCGTCCCCTACACCGGCATCATGCCGATCGAGATCTATGTCGACCATACCGGGCCGATGACGGCGACGGTCGCCGACAATGCGCTGCTGCTCGAAGTGCTCGCCGGCGACGACGGCTACGATCCGCGCATCAAGTCGCCGAAGGTCGAGGAGTACACCAAGGCGCTCGGCCAGGGCGTCAAGGGCATGAAGATCGGCATCGTCAAGGAAGGCTTTGAGCAGCCGACGGCCGAGGCCGCGGTGAATGAAAGCGTGCGCGAGGCGGCGAAACGCTTCAAGGATTTGGGCGCCACCGTCGAGACGGTGTCGATCCCGATGCATCTGCTGGGCGGCGCGATCTGGACGCCGATCGGCACCGAAGGCCTGACCCAGACCATGATGTTCGGCGACGGCTATGGCCTGTCCCGCGGCGATCTCTATTCGACCTCGCTGATGGATTTCCACCGCGGCTGGCGCCGCCAGGCCGATTCGCTGTCCGAGACCACGAAATTGTTCATGATGCTCGGCACCTACATCAACAACAATTTCGGTCCACGCTTCTACGGCAAGGCGCTCAACATCTCGCGCCGGCTGACCGCGGCCTACGACAAGGCGTTCGGCGATTACGATCTGCTGCTGATGCCGACCACGCCGATGAAGGCGACCAAGCTGCCGGAGCCCAATGCCAGCCGCGAGGAATACGTTGCCCGCGCGCTCGAGATGATCTCCAACACCGCGCCGTTCGACATCACCCATCATCCCGCGATGTCGCTGCCCTGCGGCATGGTCGACGGCCTGCCGGTCGGCCTGATGCTGGTCGGCCGGATGTTCGAGGAATCCACCATCTACCGTGCCGCCCACGCCTTCGAGCAGATCGGCGACTGGAAGAAGATGTGAGCGGGTATTGATGCAGACGGACGGAAGACCACCCTATGGCTAACGCGTTCGTCGCGGCGTTCGAGATCCTGAGCTTCGGCGCGATCATCGTCCTGATCGTGCTGGGGCTCGGGATCATCGCCAGCATGATGGGCATCTTCAACTTCGCGCAGGGCGAGTTCGTCCTGCTCGGGGCCTACATCACCTATCTCGCCTACGCCAAGGGCCTGCCGATCTGGGCCGGCATGGTCGCGGCGCCCTTCGTCGTCGGCGCGCTCGGCTTCGTGCTGGAGGCGCTGATCATCCGCAGATTCTACGCCGCGCCGATCGTGGCGATGCTCGGCACCTACGCGCTCGGCCTGATCATCCGCGAATCCGTGCGCGGGCTGATCGGCGGCTTTTATCTCACCGTGCCCGAGCCGATCGGCGGCTCGATCGACATCGGCGCCATGCACATCTCGGCCTGGCGCTTCACCATCATCGTCATCACGCTGCTGGTGATGGCCGGCTGCTATCTGCTGCTGTCACGCACCAACTTTGGTCTGCGGATGCGCGCCACGCTGGAGAATCCATCGCTGGCGCGAGCCTCGGGCATTTCCACGCCGCTGATGTACGGCGCCACCTTCGCGTTCGGCTCCGGGCTCGCCGGTCTCGCCGGCGCGCTGATCGTTCCCGTGTTTAGCCTCTACGCTGATTTGGGCCTGCGTTTCCTGATCCAGGGCTTCGTCGCGGTGATGGTCGGGGGCGTCGGCTCCTTCATCGGACCGGTCGCGGGCGCGGGTGTCATCGGCACGCTCAGCGCTGCGCTGCCCTGGGTGATGGCGCCCGTCGTCGCCGACGTGCTCGTCTTCGTCCTTGCCATCGTCTTCATCAAATTCCGCCCGCAGGGCCTCATCGCTGGAAAAGGGGTTTAGTCATGTTCGATCGCACTCAGCTCTCACGCCGCCGCTTCCTCTCCAATCTCGCCTTCGCCTCCGGCGCGGTCGCAACCGGGGTCGGCAGCTGGGTGATCCCCGCGCCCTGGGCCAATGCCGCCGAAGCTCCGATCAAGGTCGGCATCGCGACCGATCTCACCGGCCCGATCGCCTATGCCGGCAACGCCGACGCCAACGTCGCGAAAATGGTGATCAAGGAGATCAACGCCGCCGGCGGCCTGCTCGGCCGTCCGCTCGAGCTCTACATCGAGGACACCGCCTCCAACGAATCCGTCGCCGTCGGCAATGTCCGCAAGCTGATCCAGCGCGACAAGGTCGACATGGTGCTCGGCGGCATCACCTCCTCGATGCGCAACGCGATCAAGGACCCGATCGTGGCGCGCGGCAAGACGCTCTACATCTATCCGCAGCTCTACGAGGGCAAGGAGTGCACGCCCTATCTGTTCTGCACCGGGCCGACGCCGGCGCAGCAATGCGACGAATTCATCCCCTGGTTGATCAAGAACGGCGGCAAGAAGTTCGCGTTGCCCAGCGCCAATTATGTCTGGCCGCACACACTCAACGTCTATGCCCGCAAGGTGATCGAAGCGAACGGCGGCGAGGTCGTGTTCGAGGAATACTACCCGCTCGACCAGGTCGATTTCTCCGCGACCGTCAACCGCATCATCTCCAACAAGGTCGACGTGGTCTTCAACACCGTCATTCCGCCGGGCGTCGGCCCGTTCTTCAAGCAGCTCTATGAAGCGGGCTTCCTCAAGAACGGCGGGCGGCTCGCCTGCGTCTACTATGACGAGAACACGCTCAACATCAATCAGGCCGCGGAGATCGAGGGACTCGCCAGCTGCCTCGACTATTTCAAGGTCTTGACCAAGGAGAATCCGTTCGACGCCAAAATCCAGGCGGCCTACGAGAAGGATTTTCCGGGCAACTTCCTGTTCGCCGCCGGCAGCGCCGCCACCGGCACCTATCGAGGCCTGAAACTGTGGGAAGCCGCGGTGAAGGAGGCTGGCAAGATCGACCGCGAGTCGGTCGCCGCCGCGCTCGACCATGCCAAGATCGCCGAAGGTCCGGGCGGGCCTGCCGAGATGGTGCCGGGCAAGCGCCACTGCAAGATGAAGATGTACACCGCGGTCGCCAAGGGCGGAAACTACGAGATCGTCGGGCGCAGCAACGGCCTCGTCGATCCCAAGGAATGCTGATTTGGAATGCTGAAGTCGATGGGCGCAGTGAAACAGGCGATCCCCGCCGAGATCGGGGGGGAGGCGGACGTCGCCATGGATAGCGGCGGGACGACGGAACGAGCGTCGGCGCGAAAAGTGCTGCCGATCGTGGAGGGCGTCGTGCTGGTCGCGGCGTTGCTCGCGCCGCTGGTGCTGCAGGACTATCTCACGGTGTTCGCAACGCGCGTGATCATCCTCGCGCTGTTCGCGCTGTCGTTCGATCTGGTCTGGGGCTATGCCGGCATCATGAGCTTCGGCCAGGCCCTGTTCTTCGGCTCGGCCGGTTACGGCGTGGCGCTGCTCGCGCGCGACTTGGATATCACCAACATCTTCCTGGTGCTGCCGGCGGGCACCATCATCGGCCTCACCTTCGCGCTGCTGCTCGGCGGCTTCCTGCTGCTGGGGCGGCATCCTTCCAGCGTGATCTTCGTCTCGCTCGGCACGCTGACGGGCTCCTACGCCGCTGATCGCCTGGCGCGCGGCTGGTATTATCTCGGCGGCCAGAATGGCATCCCCTCGATCGCGCCGATGTCGCTCGGGACTTACGAGTTCACGGAGGGGCCGGCGTTCTATTATCTCGTCCTCGGCATCCTCGTCGTGGTCTACCTGCTCTGCCGCTTCCTGGTGCGCTCGCAATTCGGCCTCGCGCTCGCCGGCCTGCGCGAGAACGAGCAGCGCATCGCCTTCTTCGGCTACAAGGCGCAGCACCTGAAGGCGATCATCTTCACCATCGGCGGCGGCGTTGCCGGGCTCGCCGGCAGCCTCTACGCCTTCCACGAAGGCTTCGTCTGGCCCAACATGGTCGGCGTCGTCGTCTCGACGCAAGTGGTGCTCTACGTGCTGTTCGGCGGCTCCGGCACGCTGATCGGCGCCGTCATCGGGGCCGTCATCGTCGAGGGCGTCAGCTTCTGGCTCTCGGACAATTATCGCGATATCTGGCCGATCATTCTGGGCTTGCTGCTGCTGCTCGTCATCCTGTTCCGCCCTCTCGGCCTGATCAGCTTCGTGCTCGGCGAGCGCGAGCGGGTCGGCAGCTTCGGCGCCAGGGCCAAAGAAAACCTCAAGGAGAACGTCAAGGAGAATCGCGATGCTCCTTGAAGCCGCCGGCATCACGAAAATCTTCGGCAAGCTCACCGCGCTCGACGGCGCCGCGCTCACCGTCGGTGCCAACGAGTTCCACGGCCTGATCGGCCCGAACGGCTCCGGCAAGAGCACGCTGATGAAGTGCATCGCCGGCGCCGAGGTGCCGACGCAAGGCAAGGTCTCGTTCGTCAACACCGACATCACCGCCTTCACGCCGACCGAGCGCGCCCGCGCCGGCATGAGCCTGAAATTCCAGATCACATCCGTGCTGCCGTCGCTGACGCTGTATGATAACATCCTGCTTGCGCTGCAGGCGCAGTCCTCGCTGGTCGACCTCGTGTTCTCGCGCACGAGAGGCGCGCTGCACGATCAGGTCATGACCATGCTGACGCAGTTCCGCCTCGCGAATCGCGCCTTCGAGGCCGCAGCGGCGCTGTCGCACGGCCAGCAGCAATGGCTGGAGATCGCGATGGCGCTCGCCGGCAGGCCGAAACTGCTGCTGCTCGACGAGCCGACCGGCGGCATGAGCCTGGAGGAGCGCCGCGTCACCGGCGAGCTGCTGCAGCCGATCAAGCAGCATTGCTCGCTCGTCATCGTCGAGCACGACCTCGATTTCATCCGCGACATCTGCGATCGCCTCACCGTGCTCGACCAGGGCAAGGTGCTGGCGTCAGGCACGGTGTCCGAGATCCAGGCCAACAAGGCCGTTCAGGAGATTTATCTGCGCCGTGCCTGAATTTTTGGACATTAGACATCTCGATGCCGGCTATGGCCGCAGCCAGGTGCTGTTCGACGTCACCCTCGGCATTCCCTGGCGCGGCGGCGTCGCCGTGCTCGGCCGCAACGGTGCCGGCAAGACCACGCTGATGAAGACCATTGTCGGCGAATTGCCGGCGTGGAAGGGCGAGGTCGCCTTCGACGGCCGCGACATCAGTCGCCGCGCCACCCAGGAGCGCGTGCGCGCCGGCATCGGCTACGTGCCGCAGGAGCATTCGGTGTTCGCGCGCCTGTCGGTGCGCGACAATCTCGCCGTCGGCTCGCTCGCCAGCAAGAAGGCTGACGCGGTCGACCAGGTGCTGACCATCTTCCCGAAGCTCGGCCAGCGCCTCGACCAGCCCGCCGGCACGCTCTCCGGCGGCGAACGCAAGATGCTGGCGATCGGCCGCGCCATGCTGGGCGACCCAAAGCTGCTGCTGCTGGACGAGCCGACCGAAGGCGTCTGGATCGGCGTCATCGAGGAGATCACCGAGCGCCTGATCGAGCTCGCCAAGACAATCGCCGTCATCATCGTCGAGCAGCACCTCGACCTCGCCTTGCGCGTCGCCGACTACGCCTACGTGCTCGACCGCGGCCGCGTCGCGCTGCAGGGAGAGGCGGGCGCGGTGCGGGGCAATCCGGAACTGATGCGGTATCTGGCGCCGTAGGCGACGCTGCTTGACACCGCCCGTTCTGCAGCGAGCACTCTGGCTGCCCCGTCATCCTGAGGGGCGAGCAGCGCGGTGCACGAGCACCGCGTAGCGAGCCTCGAAGGATGAACGGCCGCGCGGCCAGCCGGGCCGTCGCCCTTCGAGGGCCGCTGAAGAAGCGGCCACCTCAGGGTGACGGTGAGATATGGTCGCGTGGGCTCGACTTCACCGCAATTCGCCGACGTCAGCCAGAAGCCTGGTCACGGTCTTATCATCTTCAACTGTCAAACAGCCCACATGACATCGCGATCCCGCAGCGCTCCAGCGCCCGGGTTTTGCTTCGCTTCTGGCGCCCTTCGAATCGGAAGGGCGCAGGGAAGGCCGGGTACCGGCTGGCACCCGAGAGCCCCTGTGCAATGATGCGTGGATAGACGCTCACAGGGGAGACACAGGTGCAGCCCGATAACCGGCCTTCCCTGCGCAGTGGGTTGACGGCTTATGTCGCGCTCTCCCCGGGGAGCGATGCACTCTTGCCCCCGTCGCCTCGCAGATCGCTGATGTGCGCAACCCGGTCGGGCCCGCACACCACCGCGGAGACTTGACGCCAGCCTGCGGGCGCCAGGACCACACGATTTTGCCGTACGCGGCCGGCCTGTCGTACCGCGCCCGCTGATCGCTCACGGGGAGACCCCGCCCTGCGACCGCATCTGGCGCCAACACCGCCCGCGTCCACCGCAACTCACCCCACGAACCGTGACGATCGCGACCCGCCCCTTCCGGCAGGATGAGATGGCGAGGGAGTATAGGGTGTGTCGCGGTTCGGGTAAAGAGAATTATTTTTATCCGAAGTGGCGATTGAATGGATCGTCATTCGGACTGCGCACCCTGCTGATGCCGTCATCCTTGTAAGTCTCGAATCGCTGAGGTGCGAGCAGCGCGGTGCATAAGCACCGCGTAGCGAGCCTCGAAGGAACGGCCGAGCTGCCAGCCGGGCTGTCGCCCTTGGAGGGCCGCTGAAGAAGCCGCCACCTCCAGCGACAACGGCTTTGCCGTTGCGCGGGGGTGACGGTGAGATGTTGTCGATCGTGAAAGACAGGAGCGCGGCGTCGCCCGCCTACTTCATCGCCCCGAAGCGGCTGTCGAACGAGTTCGACGAGATCACCGGCGCGGCGCCCATGATCTGCGTCGCTTCAGTCGCACCATCCGCCACCGACGGCTTCAGGGCCGGGCGCGTTGCGGCGAGGCGGGTGTCGGGCTGCTTTGCCGGCTCGGCGGGCTTGGCGGCCACGGTCGCAGCCGGCTTCGGCGCATCCTTCGCGGCATCCTTGGACTTGTCATGCCCCGGCACGAAGCGGGTCACGGCGGCCTTGAGCCGCGACGCGGCGGTCGGCGGCGTCGTGGTGGCCGGGGCCACGGATGCGGTGGCTTGCGGCGGCGGGGTGGTGGCGGTGGTGTCGGATGAGCCCATGCCCATCTTGCGGCCGAGATTGGAGAAGAAGCCGCCGGACTTTTCAGCCGGCGCGGCCGTGGCGACGCGGGCACTGGTCGCGGGTGCGCTGACGGCGACGACCGGCTCTTCCTGCGGCGCAGGCGCGGACGCCACGCTGTCGAGGTTCGGCTTGGGCGGATTGACGTGGCCAGGGATCGTGCCCGGCGCCTTGGCCATCGCCAGCATCTGCAGCGTGGTGCCTTCGGCGCCTTCGGACAGGCCGGTCGAGCCTTCCGGAATCTTCGCGGCAAAGATCTTGTTCATGCCGCCGTCGATGCCGGTGTTCATGCGCGCCACCGGCGTGCCCTTGGCGACCAGCCTCGCGTATTCCGCCTCGTCCTTGGCTTGCTTGCCCCGCACGGCGGCGACGACGTCCTCGGGAATCACATAGGCCGGGCACTTTGCCGAGGCGTCGAACACCGGATCGCGCTTTGCGTCCGCGGGCTTCGCCGCGTCGAAGACGTACTTCTTCTCGCAGAAATCGACCTTCGGCTCCTGCCGCGTCACCTCGAAATGATCATAGCCTTCCTTGATCATCTTCCAGAACGGCATGTTCGGATTGTTCCGGTGCTTGGCCATGTTCACCGGCGTCATCTTGAACGGATAGGCCTGCAGCTGGAACGCCTTCTGGCCGCCGAAGAAGGATTCGCGGCCGAGCGAATAGATCTCTGCGATCTGCTCGTCGGTCATCGCGTAACAGCCGCGCGAAGAACAGTCGCCATGCACCATCAGCTGCGAGCCGGTGCGGCCCAGCGCCTTGTCGAACGCGTTCGGATAGCCGGTGTTGAACGAGAGGTAATAGGCCGATTGCGGATTCATCTGGCTCGGGTTGATCGAGTAGAATCCCTCGGGCGCCTGGCGGTCACCTTCGCGCACCTTCGGACCTAAGTCGCCCGACCAGCGGCAGATCGGATAGGTCTTGAGCAGCGCGAACTGGCCGTTGCGGGCCTGCTTCCAGACCTCGAGCTCGGCCTCCTGCTTGAACAGGCGGACCAGGATCGGCGATTGCAGGTCCATGTCCTTCTCGACCATCGCGGCGAGCAGCTTCGGTGGCACCGGCTGATTGGCCTTGGCATTGGTCGCGAGCGAGACCTGGTCGGTATCGCAGCCGGCCAGCAGAACACTGGCCGTCATCAGCGCAACCGAAGCCAAGAGCGCGCGAGCAAGCGAACGAGAAATCAAGATGGACCCCACACCGTGCCGGGCAGAGAGCGCGAACCCCAATTCTGATGGAGCATGATCCGACCGGAGAACCGGACCCGTCGTGACGGGCTTTTTCAGCTCACGCCCCAGCGCTTATGCCCTGAAGCCATTGATTAAAATTCTAACCTCTGGGTCATGTGGTCGCAACCCGAGCGGGGATCACGAGCCCGTTGGCCCATCGGCATGGTCAACGAAGACTGAATGGACGCGACTTTGGGCGTTACTTGGGCTTTTTGGGCCCACCGGGACTCAGATCGCTGATTTGGGCAAAAAAAGGGTTAACGGGCGGTTACCGGGGGGTCTTCACCTCCCCCGCTTGCGGGGGCAGGCCGGGAGGGGGCTCGCGCCGCATTGGGAGTGTCGCCCGTGGAGATACCCCCACCCCAACCCTCCCCCGCAAGCGGGAGAGGGAGCGCACCGCCCCTACGGCACCGAATCCCGCCGAATCAGCCCAGTTTCCGGCCGATATCGAGGAATTTCTGCCGGCGCTGCTTTCGGATGGCATCCCCATCCAGGCCGCGCAGCTCGTCGAAGGCCTTGGCGATGGCATCGCCGGTGGTGGCGATCATGGCGGCGGGGTCGCGGTGGGCGCCGCCGACCGGCTCCTTCAGGATGCTGTCGATCACCCCGAAGCGGAGCATGTCCTGGGCGGTGATCTTCATGTTGTTGGCGGCTTCCTGGGCCTTGGTGCCGTCGCGCCAGAGGATCGAGGACGCCGCTTCCGGCGAGATCACGCTGTAGATCGCGTGCTCCAGCATCAGCACCTTGTTGGCGGTGGTAATCGCAATCGCGCCGCCCGACATGCCCTCGCCAGTGATGATGGCGACGTTCGGTACCGTCAGCGCCATGCAGGCATCGGTCGAGCGCGCGATCGCTTCGGCTTGTCCCCGCTCCTCGGCGCCGATGCCGGGATAGGCGCCGGCGGAATCGGCGAGCGACAGCACCGGCAGGCCGAACCGCTCGGCCATCTCCATCAGCCGCACGCATTTGCGATAGCCTTCGGGGCGCGCCATGCCGAAATTGTGCTTGATGCGGCTCTCGGTGGAATCGCCCTTTTCCTGGCCCATCACGCAAATCGCTTCGCCGCGGAAACGGCCGAAGCCGGCGACCAGCGCCTCGTCCTCGCCGAACTTGCGGTCACCGGCGAGCGGGGTGAATTCGGTGATCAGACCCTTGATGAAATCGTTGAAATGCGGCCGCTGCGGATGCCGCGCGACCAGCGTCTTCTGCCACGGCGTCAGGTTCTGATAGAGGTCGGCCAGCGCCTGCGCCGCCTTGTCCTCGATCCGCCCGATCTCATCGGAGATGTCGGTACCGGAGGCCGCCAGCGTCCTGAGCTCGTCGACCTTGGAGTCGAGCTCGGCGACCGGCTTTTCGAAGTCGAGATAGCTGCGCATCTGGTCTTGCATCAACTCAATATAGGGAGGACGGGGCGAGGCGGCGAAGCGGATTTAGACCGAGGATAAGAAGTGTAGCTTCTTCAATGAGTTGACCTGTGCGTTGCGAGCGGGCCCGTCAAATCATGCGAAGGCACCGGCTCTTTCTGCGGAGATGTGGCCGAAGTCAAGGCGGTTTCATGGGGTGCCCGTAGCCCGGATGGAGCGAAGCGCAATCCGGGAAGGTCTGTCCGCGGGGCGAGAACCCCGGATTTCGCTGCGCTCCATCCGGGCTACGGCGACAACTACTTCTCCGCCAGGGGATGCAGGTCGCGCACCAGGCTCTTCAGCCGCTCCTCCACCACATGGGTGTAGATCTGCGTCGTCGAGATGTCGGTGTGGCCGAGCAGGGTCTGCACGATGCGCAGATCGGCACCATTGTGCAGGAGATGGCTGGCAAAGGCATGGCGCAGCACGTGCGGGGAGACCAGCCGCGCCTGAAGGCCCGAGGCGACCGCGAGCTCCTTGAGGTCGCGGGCAAAATGCTGGCGCGTCAGATGTCCGCTCTCGCCAAACGAGGGGAACAGCCACTTGGAGGCGGCGAGGCTGTCTTTCTTCTTCTCCGTCTTCGCAGCTTCCGTCGCGGCGAGATAATCCGCCATCGCCTGGCGGGAGGCCTCGTTGAGCGGCACCAGGCGCTCCTTGTTGCCCTTGCCGCGCACCACGATCATGCGGGCATCGCGCTTGGCCGCCGAGCGCGGCAGCGCCACCAGCTCGGAGACGCGCAGGCCGGTGGCGTAGAGCACCTCGAGCAGGCAATACAGCCGCAAGGCGCGCAGCCGCTTCGACGGCGAGGCATCCTGCGCCTCGCTCAATTCCTTGGCGCGGCGGAGCATGCGGTCGACATCGGAGATCGACAGCACCTTCGGCAGGCCGCGGCCGCGCTTGGGACCGGACAGGATCGCGGCGGGATCCTCAGCTCGGATGCGTTCGTTCAGCAGGAAGCGATAGAGATGCCGCATCGCCGACAGCCGGCGCGCGACGCTGGTGGATTTGAAGCCGCGGGCATCGAGATCGGCGAGGTAGTCGCGCAAATTTTGCGTCTCGGCGTCGGCAAAGCTGTGGCCGACGCGGCCCAAAAATTCCGAGAAATCGGTGAGGTCTCGGCGATAGGCGTCGAGCGTATTGGGCCCGGCGCCCTGTTCCGCCGCGAGCATGTCGAGGAACAGGCCGGTGAGCTTGGCATCTGAGGGCGGGTTGCGCATGCCCGGGAGGCTAGCTCCTATTTCTTGAGAAACTTGTCCGGCGGGATCGTCACCGTCATTTCCCGCGACTTGGGACTGACGAAATTGGCCAGTGCGAAGACCACGCCATAGACGATGCCGGCGATCACGGCGACGACCGTCAGGAAGCGGAACAGGCTGGGCATCGTTCTGGGGTCTCTGCAGGGACTTTGGCGTTCAGGGACTTGGTTAGGGTCTCGGCGGGCAAATTAACCAATGAAATCATCCAACATGTTCGCCGTTTCGTGGCAAGAGTCCACTGGCGAGGCCCCCTGCGGGGTCGTATAGGTGGCCAAAGCATGCCGCCTTGGGCGGCAGATCGAGCGAGATCCAATCGAGCAAGACATGTCCGACGCCGCGTTGCCGATACCAGCTTCGCCCGAAGCCGACATCCTGTCGGCGCTCGGGGCGCGCTCGATCGTGCTCGTCGGTATGATGGGGGTGGGCAAATCCACCATCGGCCGCCGCATGGCGAGCAGGCTCAAGCTGCCCTTCGTCGACGCCGACACCGAGATCGAGACCTCGGCCCAGATGAGCATCCCGGAGATCTTCGAGCGCCACGGCGAGCCGTATTTCCGTGACGGCGAAGCGCGGGTCATCGCGCGGCTGCTCGACAGCGGTCCGGTGGTGCTGGCGACCGGCGGAGGCGCCTTCATGCGCGAGGAGACCCGTGCGCGCATTGCGGCGAAGGCGGTTTCGATCTGGCTCAAGGCGGACCACGACGTCATCATGCGCCGGGTGCGGCGCCGTGCCGACCGCCCGCTGCTCCGGACCGCCGACCCCGAGGGAACCGTGACGCGCCTCCTCACCGAGCGCGAGCCGGTCTACAGCCATGCCGATCTCACCATCGCCTCGCGCGACGTGCCGCACGACAAGATCGTCGAGGAGACCATCGAGGCGCTGCGCGCGCATCTCTGTGGTGAGCAAGCCACCCAACCACCTGCCGACGTTGCGAGTGCCATACGATGACTGCGCCGTTGAAACATTCCGACCCTGTCAACGTCGAGGTCGCGCTGGGGAATCGCGCCTATGACATCGTCATCGGCCGCGGGGTGCTGTCCTCGCTCGGCGAACGGGTCGCCGCCTTGCGTCCCGGCGTGCGTACCGCGATCGTGACGGATCGCACGGTGGCCAAGCACTGGCTCGAGCCCACCGAGGCCTCGCTCGCCGCCAGCGGCATCCCAACCTCGCGCATCGTTGTCGAGGAAGGCGAGATCTCCAAGACCTATGCCGGCCTCGAAAAGGTCAGCGAAGCCCTGATCGCCGCGAAGATCGAGCGCAACGACCTCGTCATCGCGCTCGGCGGCGGGGTGGTCGGCGATCTCGCCGGCTTTGCCGCGGCGATCCTGCGCCGCGGTGTCGATTTCGTGCAGGTGCCGACCTCGCTGCTGGCGCAGGTCGATTCCAGCGTCGGCGGCAAGACCGGCATCAACTCGCCGCAGGGCAAGAATTTGCTCGGCGCGTTCCACCAGCCGGTGCTGGTGGTCGCCGACACCGCCGTGCTCGACACGCTGTCGCCGCGGCAGTTCCGCGCCGGCTATGCCGAGGTCGCCAAATACGGCGTGCTCGGTGACGAGGCCTTCTTCACCTGGCTGGAGAAGAACCATTCCGACATCTTCAAGGGCGGCTCGGCGCGCGAGCACGCGATCGCGACCTCCTGCCGCGCCAAGGCGGGCGTCGTCTCGCGCGACGAGCGCGAGACCGGCGAGCGCGCTCTGCTCAATCTCGGCCACACCTTTGGCCACGCGCTGGAAGCTGCGACCGGCTTCTCAGACCGCCTGTTCCACGGCGAAGGCGTTGCCATCGGCATGACGCTGGCGGCGCAGCTCTCGGCCAAGCTCGGCATGATCGGCGAGCAGGACGGGGCGCGCGTCGAGCGGCATCTGATCGAAGCCGGCCTGCCGACGCGCCTGCAGGACATCGCCGGCTTCGCCCAGGAGGGGCTTGCCGATGCCGACGCGCTGATGGCGCTGATGGCTCAGGACAAGAAGGTCACGCGCGGCAAGCTCACCTTCATCCTGCTGGAGGCCGTCGGGCGCGCGGTGATCGCGAAGGATGTCGAGCCGGCCCCGGTGCGGGACTTCCTGAAGTCGAAATTATCGCAGTGATGGCGGCATCGTCTGGATCGGCCGCCCGCAATGAGGCGCGGATGATCAAGGCGGTCGCGAGGCAAACATGAGTTCGATCTCGATCAATCTGCTGCTTGCGTTTCTCCTGCTCGCCGCCAACGCGTTTTACGTGGCAGCCGAGTTTGCGCTCGTGAAGAGCCGCGGCTTCCGCGTCAAGGCCATGGTCGAGCAGAACCGCTTCGGCGCGCGCCTGTTGCAGACCATGATGGGAAACATCGAATCCTATCTGGCCTGCTGCCAGCTCGGCATCACCATGGCCTCGCTCGGTCTTGGCTGGATCGGCGAGCCGACCGTGTCTGCGCTGCTGAGCCCGATCCTCCAGCCGCTCGGACTATCGGAGGCCACGCTGCACTTCACCTCGTTCGTGGCGGGGTTCCTGGTTTTCTCCTCCCTGCACATCATCATCGGCGAGCAGGTGCCGAAGACGCTTGCAATCAGGGAGCCGATGCCGGTGTCGCAGTGGATCGCCTATCCGCTTTATGCCTCCTACCTCGTGTTCTATCCGCTGAGCTGGTGTCTCAACACGGCGTCAGGCGCGATCCTGCGTCTGATCGGCGTCCAGGAGTTTTCGCAGCACGAGATCCTGACGGATTCCGAGATCGAGGGCCTGGTCGAGGAATCCGCGGTGCACGGCAAGATCGAGAGCGGCGAGGCCGAATACATTCACAACGTCTTCCGCCTCGGCGAGCTCACCGTGTCCGACGTGATGGTTCACCGCACCGCCATGGTGATGATCAATGCCGACCTGCCGCCGGAAGAGCTGGTGCGGGAGGTGCTGGCCACCGAATACACCCGCATTCCGCTGTGGCGCGACAAGTCGGAGAACATCATCGGCATCCTGCACGCCAAGGATCTGTTGCGGGCCATCCGCGTCTCGGAAGGTGATACCTCGCGCATCGACGTCACCACCATCATGCTGCCGCCCTGGTTCGTGCCGGAAATGCGGCCAATATCCCAGCAGCTCAAGGCGTTCCGCCGCCGCAAGACCCATTTCGCGCTCGTCGTCGACGAGTATGGCGAGGTTGAAGGCCTCGTGACGCTGGAAGACATTCTGGAGGAGATCGTCGGCGATATCTCCGACGAGCACGACGTGGTGGTCGCCGGCGTAAGGCGCCAGCCCGACGGCTCCGTCGTGGTCGACGGCTCGGTGCCGATCCGCGATCTCAACCGTGCGCTGGACTGGCATCTGCCCGACGAAGAGGCAACGACGGTTGCCGGCCTCGTCATTCACGAGGCGCGCTCGATCCCCGACCGCGGCCAGAGCTTCACGTTCCACGGCTTCCGCTTCCGCGTCCTGCGCCGCGAGCGCAACCGCATCACCGCGCTCCGTATTTCACCGGTAGCTCGCGAGGCGGAGCTGGAAGAAGCCAAGCCGAGACGGGCGGGGACGTCGTTTTGATTTCTCTTACCCTCCCCCTCCAGGGCAGGGCTATCGCATATGGCTGAGGGTGGCCAAGAGGAATGCGTTGTCCCAGCCAGCGCGCTTGATTTTACGCCGGAGGG
>NZ_JACIHD010000027.1:0-67961 GCF_014198235.1 Bradyrhizobium sp. ERR14
CCCTCCGGCGTAAAATCAAGCGCGCTGGCTGGGACAACGCATTCCTCTTGGCCACCCTCAGCCATATGCGATAGCCCTGCGCTTGCGGGGGAGGGTCGGGGTGGGGGTGCCTCCGCGGTGGGATTCCCGACGAGGAGAAAGCCCTCACCCGCGCCCTTCGGCGCGACCTCTCCCGCAAGCGGGAGAGGTTAGGACACCGAGTCTAAGGCGCCAGCTTCGCCAGCCCCGACCAGTCGAAGCTGATGCCGTGCCCGGGCCGGTCCGGCGCCAGCGCCTTGCCCTCCTGCAGCACCAGCGGATGCTCGATATATTTGTCCAGCCCGAACCCGTGCGCCTCCAGATAGGATCGGTTCGGGCAGGCCGCGAGCAAGTGAACGGTAATGTCGTGGGCGCCGTGGCTAGTGACGGGCAGGTTGAACGCTTCCGCCAGCCGCGCGATCTTCATGAAGGCCGAAACGCCGCCGCAATTGGTGACGTCAGGCTCGGGATAGGACACCGCGCCACTGGCGATGTAGCTCTTGAACTCCCACAGCGAGCGCAAATTCTCGCCCGCCGCGATCGGCACGCCGCCTGCTTGCAAGATGCGCGCGTGGCCGGCGACGTCGTCGGGGATAATCGGCTCCTCGAGCCAGGTGAGGTCGTAGGGAACGAAGGCGCGCGCCGCGCGGATCGCCTCTTCGACCGTCCATTTCATGTTGGCGTCGACCATCAGCGGAAAACCGTCGCCGAGGTGTTGTCGCATCGCGGAGACTTTCGCGACGTCGGATTTGAGATCGGGCCGGCCGACCTTCATCTTGATGGCGCGAAAGCCCTTGGCGAGATTGCCGTCGGTCTGCCTGAGCAGCGCCTCCACGGAGAGATCGAGGTCGATGCCGCCGGCATAGCACGGGACGCGCGCGTCGAACCCACCGAGCAATTGGTACAGCGGCAGCTTGGCGCGCCGCGCCTTCAAATCCCACAGCGCGATGTCGAGCGCGGAGAGCGCTAGCACCACCGGCCCGCCACGGCCGCCATAATGCAGCGCCCACCAGACGTGATGCCAGATCGCCTCGGTGTCGTTGGCCTCGCGTCCTTCGATCAGCGCGGGGATCTCGCGCTTGAGGATGTCGGCGACAGCGCCGCCATTGCGCCCGACCGTGTAAGTGTAGCCGACGCCCTCGGCGCCGTCGGCATCGCGGATGCGGCAGGTGATCAGCTCGAACGCCGCGATCTCGCCATGGGTGGAGTCGGAGAGCGTGACGGGGAGGGGGATCCGGTAGAGCCCGGTCTCGATATTTGCGATGTGCGGCATGTGGCCTCCCTTCTTGTTTTTGTTTCGTAGGTGGGTTAGCCGAGCAAATGCGCAAAGCGCATGTGCTCGGCGTAACCCACCACTTCTGTCGGCGCGGAAAGTAAAGAGGTGGGTTACGCCAGCGGACTGCGCTTTGCGCAGCCGCTAGCTAACCCACCCTACATCCTTGCCTCACCGCATCGTCGCAAGCTGCACGGCCAGCGCACACGCACGGTCGTATTCGTCGAGATTGATCCATTCGTCGATGGTGTGTGCCTCGTTCTGGCCGGCGCCGAAGGTCACCGTCGGAATGCCGTGACGGACCATCCAGTTGGCATCCAGGCCGCCATTGGCGGTGCGGACGTTCGGCGTGCCGCCGACCGCGGATACGGCCTCGACCGCGCGCTTGATGACGGGCTGGCTGTCCTTCATGCGGAACGGATAATAGTCGGTCTCGGCCTTGAACTTGACCTTGCCGGACTTGCCTTGCGCGTTCGTCACCTTCTTGGCCGCCTTCTCGAACGCGGCCTTGTAGGCCTTGGTGATCTCCTTGAAGAACTTTCCGTCATGGCTGCGGCTTTCGCCGCGGACATGCACGTAGTCGGTGACGACATTGGTGGCATCGCCCGCGGGGCGGCCCTCGCCGCCGGTGACGGGACCGACATTGCTGGTGCCTTGCCGCTTGCCCTTCACCACCTTGCCGAACCAGCCGCCGGCCTTCACATCTGCAAGAGCGAGCGCCATGATCATGGTCGAGGAGATGCCGCGCTCCGGCGCGACGCCGGCATGCGAGGCGCGCCCCATGATCTCGACGGTCCAGCGGTCGGCGCCGACCGCGCCGATCACGACGTTGGAGGCCGAGCCGCCGTCATAATTGAAAGCCATCACCGGCGAGCCGAGCTCGTCCAGCTTGACGTGGCGGGCGCCGTAGAGCCCGCTCTCCTCGCGCACGCAGAACAACAGCGTGATCGGCGGATGGTCGAGCTTGTGCTTCTCGAGCTCGGCCGCCAGCGTCACCAGCACGCCGCAGCCGCAGCGGTTGTCGCCGCCGAGCGCGGTCTTCGCCTGGTTGACGATCTTGCGCCCGGACTGTTTCGGCTTGGCCCCAGCACACAGCGGCACGGTGTCCATATGGGTCATGAACATGATGCGCGGCTGGTTGTGCAGCGCGCCGCGGCCGGGCAGGTCGACGATCAGGTTGCCGGTCTCGGTCGGCACGGGAATACGCGTGTTGGCATCGTCGAGCCGGATCGCCTTCGCCGCTACGCCGCTCTCCTTCAATGCGGCGGTGATCTCACGCCCGATCGCCGCCTCCTGTCCGGTCACGCCCTCGACGGCGAGGAAGCGCATGAGGCGGTCGGTGGCGGCTTTGGTGTCGACAGGCATGAGTTCATTCCCTTGATGCGCGATGCTTGTCAGCATCCCTTGCAGCGCGCCGTTGTGCAAGGCGGGCTCGACGCATGAGGGACGGCGCTGCGTTGCCATGCGCGCATGGTCCCGCAGCGTCGCGCGAACACAATGTGTCCGGTTGTTGCTGTCAGGTGACAGCGTCGGCTGCGATTCGCTTCTAACTTCAGGATGTTTCGTGGCGCCGCGGCGCGCCGATATTTGCCGAAATGCTGGGGACGACGATGCGGATCGCGGCCATTGCCGGAAGTGCCTTATTGTTCGGTGTCGTGGCGGCAAATGCCGCGGATATGGCGGTCAAGGCGAGACCCGTGCCGGTCGCTGCGCAGATCTTCAGCTGGACCGGCTTCTATGTCGGCGCCAATGTCGGCGGCGCCTGGACTCCCGGCAGCGGTGACAGCGATTTCGGACCGCTGTTTCCCGCTTTCGGCGTGCCGCCCCCGGTCGCACCCGTACTGACGATTGTTCCCGAACAGAGGGGCATCATTCCCGGTGACGGCCGCCACAGCGGTGTCATCGGCGGCGGCCAGATCGGATACAATTGGCAGGTCCAGCAGTTCGTGCTCGGCGTGGAAGCCGACGCGGTCGGCACTGGCTTGAACGGCAGTAGCGGCAGCGCTTCGCGCACCTTCGGCGCCCCGACATTTGCGCCGCCGGTGACGCAGACCGTGACGGTCGATTTCGGTCATATCGACTGGATGGCCACCTTCCGCGGCCGCGCCGGCGTCACGGTGGACCGTGCACTGTTCTACGTCACCGGCGGCGCCGCCGTCGCCGAGATCGGCGGTTCCAGGACCACCGTTGTCAACGGCCCTGGCATCGGCATTCCGGCGGGAACGTTCACGGCAACGAACGGCTCGACCACGCGCTGGGGCTGGACCGTCGGCGGAGGCATCGAGTGGGCGTTCACCCCGAACTGGAGCCTGGCCGGCGAATATCGCTACACCGACTTCGGTCGCCGCAGCGTCGCCTTCACCGTTCCCGATGGGTTCGGCGGCGTTTTCGCGACGGGGACGTCAAGCTCGCGGCTGACCGTCGAGCAAGCGACCCTCAGGGTCAATTATCGCTTCGGCGGGCCGGTGGTCGCCAAGTACTGAGCTTGGTCGCGGGGATACTCTGAGAGCGTACAAGGATGGGGTTGAGCGAAGCGCTCAGCCGGTCCCGCGAAGCGGCAGCGTATAGGCCAGGAAGACCAGCACGCCGATTGCCAGCATTGCTGCCATGAACAGCAGCACCGCCGGCAATCCCGCGAGCGCCGCCACCGCGCCGGTCACCGACTGCACCAGCGCCGCGCCGAGGAAGAAGGCGAGGTTCACGGCCGCCAGCGCCTTGCCCGTAGTCTGCGCGTCGACCAGCTGCCGCGACATGCCGAACAGCAGCGGCTGGGCGGAGGTCGCAAGGCCGATCAGCACAAACAGAACGAGGTCGTATTGCGTCGGCATCACGGGCGCGCCGAACAGAACGGACACGGGGTAATGCGGCGCCCCGAGCGCCATCAGCGCCAGCAGCACCGCCCCGGCCATATGCGAGCCTGCCACCAGCGCGCGGCGGCGGCCAAGCCTGCGGTCGATCATGCCGATGCACAGGGGCCCCGCGATCATCGCCAGCGTGAACGCGCCGAGCTGATTGCCGGCCTCGACCCGCGACAAGCCCTTGACGTCCATCAGCCACGGTCCGCCCCACAGGCCGCGCAGCACCAGCGAGGTTGCCAGCGACACCAGCGCGAGCGCGATCAGCCCGCGCAACGGACGCGAGAAGCCGAGCCTGAGCACCTCGATCATCTGCGCCAGCGGCGAGGAATCGTCCTTGTGCTCGGCCGGCTGCTGCGGCACCAGCGCGAACACGGCGAGCGCGACTGCAACGCCGCCAGCGGCGGACATCCAGAACCCGGCGCGCCAGCCGTAAGCATCGACCACGAAAGCGAGCGGGCTCGACGACAGCAGCATGCCGATATTGCCGATCGAGAGGATCGCGCCCGACCACAGCCCGAAGCGGCCCGTCGACAATTGCTTGGCCGCCAGCGTCATCGGGCACATCAGCATGCCGGACGTGGCAACGCCCAGCATGAACTGCCCGACCGCAAAGCTCGCAGCCCCCGTGGCAAAGCCCGACGCCACCGCGCCGAATACGGTCCCCGCGAGCAGGCTCAGCGACACCGGCCGCACGCCGAAGCGATCCATCGCCGCGCCGACCGGGATCTGCGCTGCGGCAAAGGCGAAAGGATAGATCGAGGTGAGGCTGGCGAGGGCTTGCGGCTCGATGTGGAAATCCGCGGCCATGAGGTCGAGGCTGACGGCGGGAATAGTGCGCAACAAGGTCGAGAGCATATGGCCGCAGGCGAGCGCGAGAAGTGCAAAGATCAGCGTGCGGGTGGCGGTACCCGCGTCGTCGGTGGTGGCCATGAGCGTCCCGTCCCGGAAGGTTTGGATGGGCGTACATGATGACGAGGCGGGCGCCAATGGCGGCAGCGCGACCCCCTCATTCCGGATTGTGGCGTCTCGGGATCAGCGCGCGGAAGGACGAGATACAGGCAGCCGACGGTTCGCATCGTCAGTGATGGGCAAGATGGAGCCGAACTGATTTCGCCAGTTGCCGACCCAAGCGATGTCAGTTGCCATGCCGGCCCTCCTACGCTCGCGCACTCGGCATCGCGCGCAGCCGGCGCAACCTGCTCAGCTCCTTCGTTGCGTCCTTCATCAGGCCGTCAGCGGCCTCGCGTTCCTGGCCGACGACGACGCCCGATGCGAAAGCCTGGGCGCGGCGGTGCGCAGGTGGCGCCGTCAGCGCCGCCTCCGTTGCCAGCTCGCGGTGCGCCATGAAGTCGTTCAGCGATCCGAGCGCGGATTGAATCTGCTTCAGGCGGTCGGACAGGGCTGCAAGCTCCTTGCGGTCGCGATCAGCGTAGAGGCTTTCGAAGAAATCGACGGCGTAGCGGATCTTCTTGATCTTGATCCGCAGCTTGTGGCGCCGCATCGGATCCAGGTCGTGCAGGCGCTTGCCCTCCTTTCGCGCCTTCCTGATGCGCCGGTCGAGCAACGCCGCGGCGTAAGCGGCGATCGAACGGTCATCATCGCCGTGAGGCCGTCCGCCTCCGATCCACTCGATCACGTCGATCAGCAGGCGGCGGTAAGGCGCCGACATGACCGCATCGCGTGCCCGCTCGAATGCCGCCACCCGTTGCCGGGAGAACCTCTTGCGGATCGCGCGGGCGCCGCGTCGCGGCACGTCCCGTTCGGTGATCGGCCGGATGCTCTCATTCAGGAATACGTCGATTTCACGCGCCGGCGCCAGCTCGCTCGTGAGCCATTTCAGCTCGGCCTTGATCCGCGCGGTGCTCGCCCGCGGAAGGATATCAGCGAACAGCGAGATGGCCGCACGCAGACGCCGCAAGCCGACCCGCATCTGATGAACCCCTTCGGCGTCCATCTCACGCACCGGATCGGCGTTCGCGGTGACCTGACGCAACGTCGAATGTGCGATGACGCGGAACGCCTCGCGCGGTGAGAGTCCGTCCTCCAGCGCGATCGGCTCGGCGTGCTGTGCGCCGCCGCCACTGCCGGCGACGAGCAGGTAGCCGCGCTCGGATTTCGAACGCAGATCGAGCTCCGCCCCGGTTTTGCGTTCGAGATCGCGGGCAAGGCGGAACAGGTCCGCGACATGCCCGGACTTCAGTTCCAGCTCCAACTCGGCGACGGGCCGCGACCGGTGACCGGCGCTGATGCGGCCACGGTCGACCGCCAGTTCGATCTGGCTCTTCCGGACGCGTCGCGCCTGCGCCAGGCGATGAATGTCGGTCTGGAAGACCGGCTTCAGCTTGCGAGGAAGCTTTCGAGTCGCAAGATCCCGGAGCGGCGTGTGTCCCGTCTTATTCAGGTCGGGACGTGCACCGGAAACCTCGTGCTCCCATTCGCCCCGCTTCACGCCATCCGTGCCGCCGGCTTTCACGGTCTGCACGTAGCGCCCCTCGATCTTGCGGACGCGCAGCGTCAGGCCATGGCGCCTGAGCTTGTGCTTGGTCGTATCGTAGTAGGTCGACACGAGCGACTGCTCGGACTGGTCGCCGCGCCGCCCACTCAAACCGCCCGTCCGCAACACTGACGACAATTTTCGCGGCGCAACGCGGAATTTAAGTTCCGTTTCGGAGGCCATGGCGAATTCTTTCGTTTGCTGAATTCAAAGCGGTGCCGGCTCGGGAAGTTCCGGGCCCGCCAGCTTTTCGACCCGCACGCCGCTGCGGGAGCCGCAAAGGCACGGAAACTTCACGCGATTGAAAGGCAACGCCATGAACTGAAGCGACACCCTGGGCCGAACCAATGCAATTGCGATCCTCGTCATCGTTCGCGCGTACGGACCAGGCCGGAAGCCAGAGATTGTTCCCGGGAAAACGTGGTATCCTGCGGAGCAGGGAGAACCCCGATCTGCGGTTGGCGGCGGCCATGTCTTCGTCCGAGAGTCCGAGTAAAACGACCAGTGAAGCGGCCCGCCGCGAGCGGAGAAGAAGCAGTTCCTTACTGTTGGTCCTCGCCGTTGGATTTCTCATTTTTGCCGCCGCAGCGGGCGCGCTCTATTATGCGTTGCGGCCGGACGTCCTCCGGATCGCCGTTGGACCACCCGGCAGCGATGACGACAAAGTCATTCAGGCGATGGCCGATGCCTTCGCGAGCGAAAGCCGTACTGTCAGGCTGCTTCCCGTCAAAACCGACGGGGCGGTGGAGTCTCTCGCCCTGCTTGGGGCAGGCAAGGCCGACCTTGCCGTCGGCCGCGGCGATCTGGACATGCCCGCCGAGGCACAGACCGTCGCCGTCGTGCGCAAGAACTTCGTCGTGCTGTGGACTCCGTCTGGAGCCGCCGGCAAGAGCTCGAAAAGAAAGCCCTCGCCGAGAATCAAGGAGGTCGCCGATCTCGCAGGGCGCCGCGTCGGCGTGATCGGCCGGACCCCGGCAAATGCCGCATTGCTACGCGTCATCCTGAGCGCCTCCGGAGTGGAGGCGGACAAGGTCGTCGTGACACACTTCGGCACGGACCAGACCGAGGAGCTGGCACGCGATCTCACCATCGATGCCTTCATGGCGGTCGGGCCGCTCGACAGCAAAATCACGTCCGATGCCGTGGCTGCAACGGCGCGCCTGCGCGGCGAGCCGAGATTTCTCGCCATCGAGACATCGGAAGCGATCGCCCTGAAGCATCCGCGGTATGAATCGGAGGAAATTCCGCCCAGCGTCTTCAAGCCGGATCCGGCCTGGCCGGGTGACAAGGTCGAAACCGTCAGCGTCAGCCACCTCATCGTCGCGAGAAAGTCCCTGCCTGAAACGACAGTCGCCGCCTTTTTCCGCCAGCTCTTTGCCGTTCGCCAGGCGATTGCAAGACAGGTCCCGGGTGCTGCGCATATTATCAAGCCTGATGTCGACAAGGACACGGAGCTACCGGTGCATCGGGGAGCGGCGGCTGTCATCGACGGCAACGAACGTACCTTCCTCGACCGATACGGCGATTACTTCTGGTTCGGGCTGCTGCTTCTTTCCGGGATCGGCTCGGCCGCCGCCTGGTTGCGTCGCTATTTGAATCGCGACGAAAGAGAGGAAACCAACGACCATCGCAAGAGAATCCTGGCCATGGTGTCCAGCGCGCGAACCGCGGGATCGAGCCAGGAGCTTCTGGTTCTGCAGCGCGAGGCCGACGCCATCATAGCTGAAACGCTCGAATGCTACGACGACGGCGCTATCGAAGAGGAGGAACTCGCAGCATTCGGTCTGGTGCTCGGCCTGTTGAGCAGCGCCATCGCGGAGAGACGAGCCGCGCTGCAGCGTGCCAACTTCGAAACCGTTCGAGGCGCGGCGGGCGCGCCGCGAGGATGAGGCGCCCTCTGAAGCTGCCGCTGTCGATCTCTGCGACGCATCGGCCCGCAAATGCCAACGGATCGAGGGGCGGAGCCGCCTGGATCAACTTCTGCTTGTGTGCATGAGCTTCCGGCGCGGTCGAAGTTCTCCGCCCCGACACACATCCTGCTGTCGATCGTGACGCTCTCGTCGCCGTTTCGCTTATTCCATCATTCGGTGCCGGCGCTGTTCGGGAAGAATCGGAACAAAACGGACATCATCGCTCTTACTCTAGCAAGGAGACCTGCTCATGCTGTGCTCAAGGCCGCCACGGGTCATTCGCACGACGCTTGATCTTGCGGACGCAAAGCAGGTCAAGTCCGTTCGAAGGCGCCTCAAGATCTCCGATGCCGATCTGATCAGGATCGTCGAAAAGATCGGCAACTCTCTGACGGCCATAGAGAAGGAAGTTCAGCTCGAAAAGCTCGAACCGGTGGAGCAGTGCAGCGCCAAGAGTGGCCTCACGTTCCCCGGATAGATTCAGTCATTCCATAGAAAAGGAGAACTGCAATGAACGGCCTGATTTACCTCATAGGATTAGTCGTCGTGATCGCGGCCATTCTGTCATTCTTTGGCTTGCGTTGACCGCTTTCTTTTCTACTAGCGCGACGCGCCACCTGTCTGGGTGAAGCATTTGGCAACTTCGCGTGCATCAAATGGATGATTTGCACCAGGTGAATACCATCATCGCCACGACCATTTGCGCGTTCTTCAAGGGACATCCCGACGCGCAGATCGGGACCGAAGAGGCCAAGCTGCTGGCGAAGCAGATTGCCCAGGCGCTGGATGAGGCAGGGCTGCAGATTTCCCCAGTCGATCCGACAAGCGCGCCGCGCTAGCTTTTCGGCTGGCAACCGGTGATGTGCGGGGTGAACGCCTCGCGCAATTGTCGACGGCAAGGACGGGCGCCCAAGGACGGGCGGCAATGGCACCAACGGGACCCGCTTCCTCGTGCTTCAGGTTCGTTCGAACGTATCGACGTTCGTTGTCACGGCGCGCCACCAGTTTACTGGTTTGAGCTTCGCCGGGGCGCCCTCTCTGGACGCGCTCAGCGCTTGGTCTGCGATCACGAACCAGGCGGTCTCCATCTTTCCGTGACGCAGCAATCCGGTATAGGAGACGGCGCGGTCGCCCGTCACAGACGAGCCCACTGCGACAAAGGCGATGCAATTGCCTTTATGAAACCCGGTGATGGGCACTGCTTGGCCGTAGAAGCCGCTGTCGTCGAGCGCGGTCTCGAAATTCCCCTCGATGCGGCCGTTCGCATCATCGGTGATGCGTAAGATGGAGCCGAATTGATTTCGCCAATCGCCGACCCAGGTCATGTCGGTTCTCCTACGCTCGTCGATTTGGCTCGGCGCGCAGCCGGGCGGCCTGTGCAGTTCCTTTGTGACACAGTCCGATTGCGGTTGGCTGCGGCCTACGTACGGCTCGGGACGCCGGCATTCCAAGGCGCGACGGCCTGCTTCAGCCGGAGATCGCGCCTGCGTGCTGTCCGCCTGCTCGCGAAATTCCGTGCAGCGCCTTCGCCGCACCGTCGCCGGACCTGCACCCGGCGATATCGCCGAGCGCGATGATGCCGACCAGCCGCTTGTCTCGATTGAGCACCGGCAGCCGCCGCACCTGAATGTCGGCCATGTTACGGGTGACCTCTTCGATGTCCTGGTCCTCGTAGCAGTATTTGACGTCTGTGGTCATGACGTTCCGCACTGGCGCGTCCGGCCCCAGGCCCATCGCGACCCCTCGCGTTGCGATATCGCGGTCCGAGATCATACCGACAAGGTGATCATATTCAGCCACGGGCAGCAGGCCGACATTGAGCGCCGCCATCGCCTCGGCTGCGTCCTTGATGGTGTCCTGTGGGGTGCAAAGCTGCACGTCGGGAGTCATGACATCGCTGACTCTCATGGAAATCTCCATCGCTGATAGGCCGCCAACAAAATGCGCCGGCGGTCGTTCCTCAGGAACAGGTCGCAAATGGCGACGAGTTCCCGAAGTCATGATGCAGGGCAATGATTGTCCATTGACGGCAGGCTTTTGGACTAAGCGGTTTGATCCCTCCGATCGTCTGACGCCATCTCCTCCAGCAGCTTTCCCGCCTCATCGAGCAGTTCCCGGATCGCCCTTCGCTCCGCGATCCGCTCCTGTGTGAAGGCGCCATGCTTGTGCGCATTGCGGTTTCCAGGTGGCGCGCCCGATCCGGGCGCGGCACCGTGCATACGGCAGCGGAGCTTGCCGCGCATGGCCGGCGCGCGGCAGGCGAACCCGCCGCGTGTGTCGGCGCCGCAGCGCGGGCTCGCCGCCATCGCGCGCGTGTTGCGGATGTGACCGGCCCTCATGCGGTGGTGCCTCGCAACGCCTCGGTCCGGTCGCGTTCGCCGGCGTCGCGGAGCGGGGCCAGCCCTGCCTCTGTCGCGGTGCCCGGCTCGGCAGCGATCAGATGTGCCTGTTGCGTGACATTCCCCACGATCGCGCTGCCGCCGTCCTGCACCGACAGATTCTGCACCGTGATCGGACGTTCACCGTTGCCGCGATGGCGGTTGAGGGCCTCCATCTGGGCTGCGAACGTGCGAGCCAGCCGGGTCAATGTGCGGGCGACGCCTTCCTGCTGCGGGATGCCTTCGGCGAAGGCGAGGCGGCAGGCAAAGCGCATGGTCGCGACGTGGACGGACACCATCTGCGCCGTCAGCATGGTTTCGAGGGAATCCCGCGGGGCGATGCTTTTCATCATCGAGATCATGAAGGCGAGATTGTCCTCATCTGGCTTCTGCAGGATCACGCTGGCTTTCATCAACTGCTTGAGGATGCCATGCAGAGCGTCTTGATCGACGGCACCGAGCGCCTCGCCCAGCAAGTGCTCGCCGGTCTCCGCGTCGGGATGCTGAATTGCGATCCGTTGTCCGGTGAGCTTGACCCGCGGGGCGGGCCTGCTGCCGTACCTGACGACTGGCGTCGTGCTGTTGCGTGTCATGGCTGTTGTCATGTCGATGTCTCCCTTGAGCCCACGGCACGCGCGAGCAGGCCTCTCCGGTGCGAGAAGACCTCTCAGTTGCCGTGCGGCGGTTGCGTATTCAAATGTCGATGCTGGGCTTGTTCGCGATCGAAGCGAGGCCCACATGGCTGTGGAGGCCGATTGCTCACGCGGATCGCGATGATGGCATTATGCCCCTGTTTTGCCCGACGAGTCAAAATCGATTTCGCAACATCCGAAAGTTTCTGCCTGGCGTAAGTCCTTGTTCGGACAGGGGCCGTCTACTGTGCATGGGGTTGTTTTCGCATTTTTTGTCTGCAGGCGATGCACACGTGCCGTGGGGCGGAATGCCGGCGACCAAACGCGATTGCGAAATCCGGGATGGCCGCTATTCATGATCTTCACATGCGTCGCACCAACAAGCCTGCACAAGCGGCGCTGCTGATGTCTGGGGAGAGAACCAATGCAACGAACCGCCCGCCTGCTCGCCGTCGTCGCCGGATTGTGTGCGTCTGTACTGTCGACGGAGGCCATGGCGCAGAAATATCCGGTGCGGCCGGTCAAGGTCATGGTCGGCTTCAGCGCCGGCGGGCCGGTCGACGTCGTCGCGCGCATCGTCGGCGATCGCCTGGGCAACAAGCTCGGGCAGCCCTTCGTGGTCGAGAACCGCGCGGGCGCCAACGGCATGATCGCGGCCGAAGGCGTCGCCCATGCGGAAGGCGACGGCTACACCATGCTCGCCTGCAACTCGTCCACCATCACGCTCAACAAGACGCTATTCAAGGATATCCGCTACGATCCGGAAAAGGACTTCGCGCCGCTGACCACCGTCGTGTCGGCGCCGCTGGTGCTGGTGGTCAATCCGGAGAATCCAAAGACGGCTAATATCAAGACCGTCGCCGATCTCGTCGCCGCGGCGAAGGCGGCACCCGGCGCGCTGGCCTACGGTTCGGGCGGCAACGGCAACCTTGCCCATCTCGCCATGGAGCTGCTGAGCCAGAAGGCCGGCATCAAGCTGATCCACGTGCCTTATCGCGGCGGTTCGGCCGCCGAGGTCGGCATCCTCGCCCAGGAGGTGCTGGCGGTGTTCGATCCGCTCTCCGCTGTGCCGCTGGTCAAGGCCGGCAAGTTGCGCGCGCTCGCGGTGTCGTCGGCCGAGCGGCTGCCGGCGTTGCCCGATGTGCCGACCGTCGCGGAAGCCGGCTATCCCGGTTTCGACATCTCGTTCTGGGTCGGCTTCTTCATGCCAAAGCCGACGCCGGCGCCGATCCTGGAGACGCTGCACCGGGAAATTGTCGCGGCCGCCAAGGATCCGGCGGTCGCGGAGAAGCTCGGCTCGCAGGGGGTCGTCAGCGTGCTGACCCCGGCCGAGTACGCCGCGAAGATCGCGAAGGAGACGAAGGAGCTCGCCGAGGTCGTCGCTGCCGCGGACATCAAGGCGGAGTAGGAAGCGCACCTGCTTCCATCGCTATTCACCGCCGGCCAGCTGCGCCAGCCGATCGAGCAGCGGGCGTTGTCCTGCGTTGATCTTCTCTTGCGCCTCCTCGAGCGTGAACCATTCGGCACGGTCGACTTCCGGGAAGACTTGCCGTTTGCCGCTGCGCGGCGGCCATTCCATCTCGAACGTGTTGCTGCGGATGCTGCGCACATCGATATCGAGCTCGGCGGCGAACGCCGTGACGACCTTGCCGCCGCGCTGCTTGGCCTCGCCAAGCGAGACCAGCGGCACGGACATCTCTAATCCCAGCTCCTCGGAAAATTCCCGTCGCGCGGTCGCCTCCGCATCGTCTTTGTCCGCATATTCGCCCTTGGGGATCGACCACGCGCCGAGATCCTTGTTGCGCCAGAACGGCCCGCCGGGATGAACGAGGAGGATCTCGATCGCCCGGCGTTTGCGATAGGCAATGATCCCCGCACTCTTCGATGGCATCGCAGGTTCCGTGCAGAAGCGGTCCGCTTTGTCTCGGGAAAAAGTGGAACCGGCCGTTTTAGCGCAGGTTAGTAGCCAACGTTCATTTGATAAAAGGGAGTGAACCATGATCCGCCTGTTGGCAACCACCGCATTGGGGCTGGTGCTGGCGAACGCCGCCTTCGCGCAATCGCCCACCAAGTCCGAGCAGACGCCGCAATCTCAATCCAATTCCACGGCGCCTGCGACGACCTCGCCATCCGGCGCGGCCGGCACGCAGCAGACCACATCGCAGCCTCAGCAATCACCGTCGACGGGAACCTCGGCACAGACGACGCAGAGCACCGCGCCATCCTCCGGGGCCGCCAATTCCGGCACATCCAACAATGCTGCGAGCAGCACGGACACTTCGCGGCCGCAGAGCGGCACGGCAAGCTCGAACACGACCGGTAACCAGCCCGCCACCCAGCAGGGCGCCAACCCGCCGCCGGCAAACACGAACCAGGCGCAGGATCGGTCCAATCCGCCACCGGCCAATAGCAATCAGGCGCAGCAGGCGCCCGCTGCATCCGGGACCAACCAGGCTCAGCAGGCGCCTACGGCGCCAGCCGGCAATCAGGCGCAGGGCGAGCGGTCCGGAACCAACTCTCAGGCGGCCGCGCAGACCAACGTCAATCTGAACCGCCAGCAGGAGACGAAGATCAGCACCTCGATCTCGCATCTGAACGTCCGGCCGCTGACCAGCGTCAATTTCTCGCTGAATGTCGGCACGGTCGTGCCGCGCGACGTGCACCTCTCGACCCTTCCGCCTGACGTGGTCGAGATCGTGCCGCAATATCGCGGCTACAGCTTCGCGCTGGTGAAGGATGAAATCGTCGTGGTCGATCCGGCGACCTACAAGATCGTGACGGTGCTGCCGTATTCGGGGAAATCCACGGCAACGACGACGTCGACCACCCGCGAGCGTAGCGCAAGCAAGTTCTCTGACCGCGATCGCGATGCGATCCGCAAGCATGCGAAAGCGCGTCCCGAGAGCCGGAGCGAACGGCAGACCACCGGAAGCACAGCGCGCACCGAGATCCATGTCGGCGATCGCGTCCCTGATAGCGTCGAGGTCGAGGAATTTCCGAGCACGGTTTATCGGGATGCGCCCGACCTGCGGGAGTACCGCTACATCCATCGCGATACCCGGACTTATGTCATCGAGCCTCGCGAACGACGCGTGATCGAGGAGATCGACTAGTTCTCAGCCGTCGGAAGCCGCCCATCGGGCGGCTTCTCGATTTGTGCGTCAGATCGCCGAACGTTCGCGTGCCGCGATGCGGATGGCCCGAGCCTTGGTGCCCTTCGCCGCGCGGACTGCAATCATGCTCCTCGCCTTGCCGCGGGCCGAGGCGTTCTTGTGGAGCAGGGATACGAACCGCTTGCGCGTCCGGTTTGTCGACAGGCGCGCCGCAAGCTGTTCGGCCTTGCGAATAATGGTCGCGACTGAAGGTGTCAGGTTGACCGGAACCCAGGCGATATCCTTGGCCTTGGAGAGGCTGCCGATGCCCTCGCATGGCGCCTCGCGCGGCAGGTCGATCCTGATCGCGAGCGCCTCGGACCGCTCGGTCCAGTCCTCAGCCTTGGTGCCGGTGATGATGCGGACATAGTCGCGCGTCTCACGCGGCAGCTCGCTCTCCTTGGCGAGCCACTTCTGAACGCGGCCGGGACCGGCATTATACGCAGCCGCGGCGAGGCCGAGATTGCCGAAATCGTCGCGAAGCTTGCGCAGGAATTTTGCCGATGCGGGCAGCGCCTTCATGGGATCGAAGGGATCGTCGAGCCCGACTTCGGCGGCCGTCCCGGGCATGAACTGCGCCACGCCCTGAGCGCCGGCCTGGCTCACCTCGTTGGACTTGAAGCGGCTCTCCTGCCAGAGCAGGCGGGCAAAGAATGGCACGGGAATGCCGCTGGCCTCGGCGGCCTCGCGCAGCGCGTGGCAAAATCGCTCGGTCGGGGAAACCGGCGCCTGTAGGGCTGGCTCGTCCGCCCGGGGCGGCTCGATCACCTGCTCATAGGCGGCACGCGCGTTGGCGAGCTCGATGGCCTGCACACTTGCGAGGAAGAGCTCGACCACCGGAACAAGTGGGGAGGCCCGATTGTTCTGAATAACGGCGCGGTCGAAAGTTGATGTTTGCCGGGACGCCGACGGATCGAGGTCGCACATCAGAATCATGAACGCGGCGCAAGCCGCGATGACAAATCGCATTTGCGGAGACAACCTCGAACTGTGGGATGAACGGCCAGCGGTGCGCCGGCGATAAGGAGTTCTTAACCGTCTGATTGCGGCAAAGCTGCGGTCTCGTTGGTTCCTTCGGTGTTACTACGGTGTTCCCAAGAAGAAACTGCCCGCGGTTTTGCGGATCATTATTTTTGGAATGGGACGAGCGATCATGAGGCGGTGGCTGCTTGGCGCGGTGATGTCGATGTGGTTCGTCTGCCCGGTGCTCGCGGGCCATCTCGATGCGAAAGCGGTGAACGAGGCCGCGCGGCCGGAAAAGCAGCCGGCCGCGGACAAGGTCGACGCGCCGGTGACGAAGCTGCAGATTCTGCTCGATCGTGCGCAATTCTCTCCTGGCCAGATCGACGGCAAGTTCGGCGAGAACGCGCAGAAGGCGATGAAGGCGTTCGCCGAGCAGAACGGAATGGCCTTCGACAAGGTCGTTGCCCCTGAACTCTGGGACAAGCTGACCGCAGCGAGTGAGGGGCCTGTCGTTGTCGACTATAAGATCACCGACGCGGACGTGAAGGGGCCGTTCCTCAAGAAGCTACCGGCCAAGCTCGATGACATGAAGTCGCTGGAGGCGCTGAGCTACACCAGCCCGCTCGAAGGGCTCGCGGAAAAATTCCACATGAGCGGAGAGCTGTTGAAGGCGCTCAATCCGGGCAAGTCATTCGACAAGGCTGGCGAGGCGATTGCCGTGGCCAACGTGCCGGCGCGGCGGGAGCTGCCGCGCATCGCTCGGATCGAGATCGACAAGACGCGCGCGACGCTGAAGGCTTACGAGGGCTCTGGTCGTCTGGTCGCGTTCTACCCGGCATCAATCGGCAGTCCGGATCGCCCGACGCCGACGGGGACGCTGAAGGTCACCGGCACCAACGAGCAGCCGACCTATCACTACAATCCGGAGTACAAGTTCAAGAGTGTGAAATCCAAAAGACCCTTCGACATCAAGCCGGGTCCCAACAATCCCGTGGGCTCGTATTGGATCGGCCTGTCGGCGCAGGGCTATGGCATCCACGGGACGGCGGAGCCCGACAGGGTCAGCAAGTCGGCCTCACACGGCTGCATCAGGCTCACGAATTGGGACGCCCGTGTGCTCGGCGAGAACGTCAAGCGCGGCACGCCCGTCGTCTTCCTCGATGCGCCGACGGAATCTTCCTCGAAGCAGAAGGGCAAGACGGCCGGCAAGCGCGCCGCGAATTAGTCCTTGCTAGTCCTTGGGGAAATCCTTGCGCATCGCCATCTCGGCGGCATCCCCCGGCGACAGCACGGTCTGGTCGAAGGCCGCTTGCGGCTTCGTCATGATGTCGTAGAGCGAGATGCCCTTGATCGGCTTGCCCATGAGCTCGCGGACGCAGTCGGCGAGCGTGCCGTTGTAGACGAGATAAGGCGGACCTCGGTCCTTCTGCCTCTCGCCCTTCAGCGACGGCCACTTCTTCAGTTCGGCCGGCGCGTCATAGGCGATCGGCGATCCCTCTTTGAACATGCGTTTGGCCCCGGTGGCTTGGATTGCAGGGAATCCTAGAGCCGCCGGGTAAACACGCGTTGAAGAATTAGTTCAAATCAGCCGGCAATGAAGGCGAGCAGGGTGCCGTTGGACTTGGCCGGCGGCACACAGAGCGCAGCTCCGCTCCGCACAGCTGCCGAACCCAGTGCCTTCTCGGTCGCTGCCAGGTCGCCGCTGGCGAGCACCAGCGCCGCGCCGCCGCGCTCGGAAAGGCCCGCGAGCGGCACGCCCGGATAGCGTTTGGCGAGCTGGTCCAGCGTCAGATAGATGAAGTCGGCCCGATCGCCGCCGGAGGGCACCGTGACCGCGCCGTCGGCCTCGGCGGTCGGTTCGCGGTCGATCAGCCGGCCGAGATGCGCGGCGTCCTTCGCCGGCTCCGGGGTTGCGATCAGCGTCTGCCTGATCCGCTTTGCCGCGTTGGCGTGCCTCATCAATTCGGGAATCCACACGGTCTCGCGCGTCTTGTGCTGGCAGGCGAAGATGCGCACCCCGCCCGGCGCTTCCGCGGTCGGCCACATGAAGGTGCGGAATTTGGCCGCCGAGACGGTGCCATCAGGCAGCGTCACCGGCCGCTCGAAATCGGTCGGGCCGATCGGCGCCAGGCCTCGCGCGCGGATCTCCTCGGCACCGGCGGCGGAATCGACCGCGGTGAAAGCGATGCGCTCGATGCCTTCGCCGCGCTTGTCGAGGAAGGCGCGCGCCGGTGCGTTGTGCTCGGTCGCGACGAGCACGCCGAGCAGCTCCATATAATCGGGGTCGAACATGATGGTGTAATTGCCGGTGCCCATATGCGCGCTGTGGGTGCCGCGCGGCGACACGGTGAAGCCGAGCTGCCGATAATTCTCGGCGGCCTTGTCGAGGTCCTGAACCATGACCACAGCGTGGTCGATACCGATGACGTTCTTGAGGGCCACTGTTCTTTCCCCGCGCATGCAAATGACTTTGGGCCGCGTCGGCGGCCGCTGGTCCTGTCTACGCCGGATAGGCGGTCAAGTCATTTTCAATTCAGTGGGAGATGCGGAATTTCATTCCGCGAAATGATCTGTCGCCGCGCGGGCAGCATCAGCGGGCCTGCTCGAGATAGGCGGCGAGGATCGCGCGCTCCTCGCCGGTCATTTCGGTGATGTTGCCGGGCGGCATCGCGCTCGACCAGGCCGCGACGCGGCCGATCAGGCGGATGTTGCGATGGATGTGCTCGGGCGCATCGAGCAGGATGCCCTTCGGTGCGGTCACGATGCCGGCCCAGACCGGCTCGGCCGCGTGACACATGCTGCAACGGGACGTCACGATCTCCTCGACAGCGGCAAGGGTCGGCTGTGTCGGCAGTGCGCCGGACTTGACCTCGCGCGGTCCTGCGGCGGAAAGGAAGAGGATCGCAATCACGCCGATTGCCGCGACGCCCCACACCCACCATGGCGATTTCCGCCCCGCGTGGCGCTCGTTGAAGAAGTGGCGGATCACCGGCCCCAGCGCCAGGATGATGGCGACGATGATCCAGTTGAAGCGCGTGGCATAGAGCAGGGGATAGTGGTTGCTGATCATCAGCACGACCACGGGCAGCGTCAGGTAGTTGTTGTGGACCGAGCGCTCCTTGCTGGCCTTGCCGAGCTTCGGATCCGGCGCCTGTCCCGCGATCAGGCTGGCCACGATCTTCTTCTGGTTGGGGATGATCAGCGCAAAGACATTGGCCACCATGATGGTGCCGATGATGGCGCCGATCTGGTTGAAGGCGCCACGGCCGCTGAGCACATGGGTGAAGGCAAAGGTCAGCGCGACAAGGAACAGATAGCCGCCGATGGCGAAGGGCAGCTCGCGCTGGGCGAGCCCGGTGCGGCAGGCGGCTTCATAGAGGAGCCACGCCAGAGCCAGGCTCGCGAGGCTGAACAGGCCGGCCTGGAACGGCGTGAGATCGAGGATCGACTTGTCGACCAGGAACAGATCGGCCTCGAGATAATACACCACCACCATCAGTGCGAAGCCGGACAGCCAGGTGGTGTAGGCCTCCCATTTGAACCAGGTCAGCTCGTCCGGCATTTGGTTGGGAGCCACCAGATATTTCATGATCCGGTAGAAGCCGCCGCCATGGACCTGCCAGGCTTCGCCCTGGACGCCGTCGGGCAGGTCACTCGTTCGGTTGCCCTTGGGCCTGAGGCTGAGGTCGAGGGCGATGAAATAGAAGGAACTGCCGATCCAGGCGATCGCCGCCACCACGTGAAGCCAGCGCAGCAGCAGGCTCGCCCATTCCGATATGATGGATCCCCACATGATCATCCCGTCGATTGCGACAGCGATGCCGCAGCTTTGATGACCGCAACCCCCGCCCATACAATGTGTCGCACCTATCCGCGGTGTTTTCCAGTACGATGGGCGCAGCTGATGCACATCGTGCGGGCATCAGCTGACGTGGGATGCGGCAGAGCTTCGACCTGCCGCGGTGGTATCGATGGTCGAGATTGCAGGCCGGGAGGACAATTTGAAGAGCAGAATTTTGTCCGTCGCGATATTCGCGGGGCTACTGATTGCTACCGGTGCGCAGGCCGAGCCGGTGTTGCAGGGCAAGGACGCTTATGGCGATTGGCGGGCCGACAAGCCCGGCACGGTCAGGCTGATCCGGCCGCGGGATCTGGTCAGGCCCGGCGCCACGCGGTCGGTTGCGAGCTCGTCGCGCGTGGTGCCGCGCCCGGCCGAGGCTGCGCTCCAGGTGCCGGCGGGCTTCAAGATCGAACTGTTCGCCGAAGGACTGCGCGCGCCACGCATCATCAGGGTTGCGCCGAATGGCGACGTCTTCGTCGCGGAGACGCGGGCCGGCACCATCCGTGTGTTGCGGGCCGGGGAGGGCAACAAGCTCGCGACCAACGAGGTGTTTGCCAGCGGCCTGAGGCAGCCGTTCGGCATCGCCTTCTTCCCGAACGGGGACAATCCGCAATGGGTCTATGTCGCCAACACCGATAGCGTCGTCCGCTTTCCCTATCAGGCCGGCGATCTCAAGGCGCGCGGCAAGGCCGAGACGATCGTGCCGAGCCTGCCGCATGACGGCGGTCATTCCACCCGCGACATCGTCTTCACGCCCGACAACAAGCGCATGCTGGTCTCCGTCGGTTCGCTCAGCAACGTTGCGGAAGGCATGGGCACGCCCCCGGGCGGGATGGAGGCGTGGGCGAAAACGCAACCGCTCGGCGCAGCCTGGGCCAGTGAGACCGAACGCGCGGCGGTGCTGGCTTTCAATCCCGATGGCAAGGAGCGGAAGATCTACGCCACCGGCATCCGCAATTGCGTCGGCCTTGCGATCCAGCCGCAGACCGGTCTGCCCTGGTGCTCGACCAACGAGCGCGATGGCCTCGGCGACGATCTCGTGCCCGACTACGTGACCAGCGTGAAGGAAGGCGCGTTCTACGGCTGGCCCTGGTTCTATATCGGCGCCAACGAAGACCCACGCCACGCCGGTGCGCGGCCGGATATCAAGGACAAGGTGACGGTCCCCGATCTGCTGGTGCAGCCGCACTCGGCCTCGCTCGGCATGATTTTCTATCAGGGCACGCAGTTTCCGCCCGAGTATCAGAGCGACGCGTTCGCCGCGGAGCACGGCTCCTGGAACCGGTCGAAGCGCACCGGCTACAAGGTGATCCGCATCCGGATCAAGGACGGCAAGCCGACGGGTGAGTACGAGGATTTCGTCACGGGTTTTGTCGTCAGCGACATGGAAGTGTGGGGGCGGCCGGTGGGAGTCGCGGTGGCGAAGGACGGATCGCTGCTGATCTCGGAGGATGGCAACGGCACGATCTGGCGGGTGACGCACGCGCCGCAGTGACGGTGCATCCTCTCCCCTTGCGGGAGAGGGTGGCGCACCGCACCGGCAGCTTCTAACCCCGTCTCACGCTGGCCCCACCATCCACCGGTAGCGTCACGCCCGTAATGAAGTTTGCCTCATCCGACGCCAAAAACAGCGCAGCGTTCGCGACGTCCCATCCGGTGCCCATTTTCTTGCGCAGCGGCACCTTGCTGTCGCGTTCGGCCTCGACCTCGGCGCGGGTCTTGTGCCATTCGCGGGCGCGGGTGTCGACGGCCATCGGGGTGTTCATCAGGCCGGGCAGGATGACGTTGGCGCGGATGCCGTATTCGGCGTTCTGGTAGGCGAGCTGTTCGGTGAAGGCGATCATCGCCGACTTCGTCGCCTTGTAGGCGACGTAAGGATAATTCGTGATCGCCGCCATCGAGGAGATGTTGATGATGGCGCCGCTTCCTTGCGCGCGCATGATCGGGATCACTTCTTTTGCCGCCAGAATGCAGCTTTTCAGATTGATGGCGACGACGCGGTCGAACACTTCCTCGGTCAGTTGCAGCAGCTCGGCATCGCCGCCGGACAGGCTGACACCGACATTGTTGTGCAGCACGTCGATCCGGCCCCAGCGCGACTGGGCGTCCTTGACCATCGCCTTGATGTCGGCCGACTTCGTGACGTCGGCCTTGAAGGCCGCGGCGGTGCCATGTTTCGCGGTGATCATCGCCACCGTTTCCTGCGCCGATTCCAGATGATGATCGACGCACAAGACCTTTGCGCCTTCGCGCGCGAAGGTCAGCGCGGTGGCGCGGCCATTGCCCATGCCTTCGCCGGGGCTTTGCCCGGCTCCGACGACGATGGCGACCTTGTCCTTCAAGCGCATCTCGGTTCACTCCCTGATCCCGTATTTCTCATTATTTTCGTGCAGATTAGCAATCGTCCCGACCGGGGAGAAGGGCGCGGCTTCTGCGTTCATGTCATTGACATCGCATGGAATTGCATGTTGCGCGGGCCCAACGCGCATGGCTGGCCCTTGCGGTTCAGGAACCGTTCTGAGGCCGCCGCGTTTGTTGCGGAGCCTTTCCCGCGCTAGGCTCTGTCCCGGGGCTTCCCAACCGCCAGTGGCTTGCCGATGAATCTGCTCGACCCACAAGGGCCCGTGGCTGCGGCCAACAGCACCATTCTGGTCGATTCCGTCTTCATCATGCTCGTGATCGTGGTGCCGACCATTTTCGCGATTCTCGGCTTTGCGTTCTGGTTTCGCGCCTCGAATCCAAAAGCGCGCTACCAGCCCGACTTCGTCTATTCCGGCCGCGTCGAGATGGTGGTGTGGGCGATCCCTGCGCTCACCGTCATCCTGCTCGGCGGCGTCGCCTGGATCGGCTCGCATCAACTCGATCCCGCAGCACCGGTGCCGGGGACCGGAAGCCCGGTGCGGATCCAAGCGGTTTCGCTCGACTGGAAATGGCTGTTCATCTATCCGGACCAGCGCATCGCCACCGTCAACACGCTGACCGTGCCGGCCGGCGCCGAGCTGAACTTTCAGCTGACGTCGTCGAGCGTGATGAACACGTTCTTCATCCCGCAGCTCGGCAGCATGATCTACACCATGAACGGCATGGTGACGAAGCTGAACCTGCGCGCCGACAACGAAGGCAAGCTGCAGGGGTTGTCCGCGCATTTCTCCGGCGACGGCTTTCCCGACATGATGTTCGACGTCAACGTCGTCTCGCCGCTCGCCTTTCCTGAATGGGTGGCGACCACGGCGAAGACCGATGCCGTGCTGAATGAGGACAGCTACAAGAAGCTGATGCAGCAGGGCGTCGAGAAGGGCAGGCCAATCTATCGCCTGGAAGATCCCCGCCTGTTCGACCTGATCGCGACTCAGCACATTCCGCCGGGACCGGGGCCGGAGCTGCTCTCCGATGCAGGCCGTCCGCACAGTGGAGGCCATGATGCTCGGTAAGCTCGATTGGTCGGCCATTCCGTTCGATCAGCCCATCCCGCTGGTCGCGGGCGCAGTGGTGCTGGTCGCGATCCTCGGCGTGCTGACCTGGGTCGTGGTGAAGGGGCATCTGCCCTATCTCTGGAGCGAATGGATCACCAGCGTCGATCACAAGCGCATCGGCGTCATGTACATCCTGCTGGCCTCGGTGATGCTGCTGCGCGGCGGCAGCGACGCCATCATGATGCGGATCCAGCAGGCCGTCGCCTACCAGTCGCAGGGCTACCTGCCGCCGGAGCACTACAACCAGATCTTCTCGGCGCACGGCACCATCATGATCTTTTTCGTGGCGATGCCGTTCGTGATCGGGCTGATGAACCTGATCGTGCCGCTGCAGCTCGGCGTGCGCGACGTCGCTTTCCCGACGCTCAATTCGGTCGGGTTCTGGCTGACCGCGACCGGTGCGCTGCTGGTCAATCTCTCGCTCGTGATCGGCGAGTTCGCGCGCACCGGCTGGCTCGCCTTTCCGCCGCTGTCGGAGCTGTCCTATTCGCCGGGCGTCGGCGTCGACTATTACGCCTGGTCGCTGCAGATATCCGGCGTCGGCACGCTGGTCGCCGGCATCAACCTTGTCACCACGGTGCTGAAGCTGCGCACCAGGGGCATGAATTATTTGCGCATGCCGATGTTCTGCTGGACCACGCTGGCCTCGAACCTCCTCATCGTCGCGGCCTTCCCGATCCTCACCGCCACGCTCGCGATGCTGCTGCTCGACCGCTACCTCGGCTTCCACTTCTTCACCAACGAGGCCGGCGGCAACGTCATGATGTTCATGAACCTGATCTGGGCCTGGGGACATCCGGAGGTCTACATCCTGGTGCTGCCGGCGTTCGGCATCTTCTCCGAGGTGGTCTCGACCTTCTCCGGCAAGGCGCTGTTCGGTTATCGCTCGATGGTGCTTGCGACCATGGCCATCTGCGTCATCTCCTTCATGGTCTGGCTGCATCATTTCTTCACGATGGGGGCAGGGCCGGACGTCAACGCCATCTTCGGCATCGCCAGCATGATCATCGCGGTGCCGACCGGCGTGAAGATCTACAATTGGCTGTTCACGATGTATGGCGGCCGCATCCGCTTCGCGACGCCGATGCTGTGGGCGGTCGGCTTCATGGTGACATTCATCATCGGTGGATTGACCGGCGTCCTGCTCGCGGTGCCACCCGCAGACTTCATGCTTCACAACAGCATGTTCCTGGTGGCGCACTTCCACAACGTTATCATCGGCGGCGTGTTGTTCGGCGCCTTCGCCGGCTTCGAATACTGGTTTCCCAAGGCGTTTGGTTTCCGCCTCGACGAGCGCTGGGGCAAGCTGGCGTTCTGGTTCACCTTTCTCGGCTTCTTCATCACCTTCATCCCGCTCTACATCGCCGGCATGCTCGGCATGACCCGGCGGATGCAGCATTATGACGTCGCGGCGTGGCGGCCCTGGATGATCGTTGCAGCAATTGGCATGGCCGTGCTCACGATCGGGGTGATCTGCCAGATCATGCAGCTCGTGGTCAGCATCCGCAACCGCGAGGCGCTGCGCGACCGTACCGGCGATCCCTGGGACGGCCGCTCGCTGGAATGGGCGACCTCGTCGCCGCCGCCGGTGTTCAACTTCGCCTTCAATCCCGATGTGCGCGGCGAGGACGCCTATTGGGACATGAAAGTCCATGCCCAGCAGCAATCGCTCGAACGCGACAGGCCGGAATATCAGGACATCGAGATGCCCCGGAATTCCCCGACCGGCTTCGTCTGCGCGTTCTTCGCCACCGTCATGGGCTTTGCAGTCATCTGGCACATCTGGTGGATGGTGATTTTGGGCGGTCTCGGCGCGTTCGCGACCTTCGTCGTTTTCGCCTGGCGCGACCATGACGAATACGTCATTCCCGCGGAGGAGGTCGCAGCGATCGACCGCATCAATCTCGAGGAACGACGCAGCCTTGTCAGCATGGCGGGGGCGGTCTGATGACGATGACTGCGACCGCCGGCCACGCGCATGCCGATCCCCATCACATCGGGCTCGTCATCGAGCATCCCGGACCCGCTTCGAAGCGGATCGTGACCGCCTACGGCTTCTGGATTTTCCTGCTCTCCGACATCGTGATGTTCTCCTGCTTCTTCGCGGCCTACGCGGTGCTGTCCGGGCAGACGGCCGGCGGCCCGAAGGGCTCGGAGATTTTCGAGCAGAGGAACGTCGCGATCGAGACCGTGTGCCTGCTGTTGTCGAGCTTTACCTGCGGCATGGCCAGCATTGCGGCCGATGTACGCAACCGGTTCTGGTTCTATCTCGGGATGACCGTGACCTGCGTGCTCGGGCTGATATTCCTCGTCATCGAGTTCCGCGAATTCGCCGATCTCGTCGCGCGCGGCTACGGCCCGTCGCGCAGCGCGTTCCTTACGGCGTTTTTCTCGCTGGTCGGCTGCCACGGCCTGCATGTCTCGGCCGGCGTGCTGTGGCTCCTCACCATGATGGCCCAGGTGTTTGCCAAGGGCTTCCGCGCCGACGTCCTGCGCCGGATGATGTGCTTTGCGCTGTTCTGGCACGCGCTCGACATCGTCTGGGTCGGGGTGTTCTCCGTCGTCTATTTGCTTGGGAGTGCCGCATGAGCGATCAGAGCCACGCGCGGAGCGACCACGACCTCGCGCCGGGCGAGGAAGAGCAACACAGTGTCGGCACCCGTATTCTCGGCTACGTCGTCGGCCTTGTCCTGGCTCTGCTGCTCACGGCGACGTCGTTCTTCATCGCCGGCACCGATCTGGTCTGGCAGCCCTCCATCCCGGTCGCGTTGATCGTGCTGGCGATCGCGCAGATGGGGGTGCATCTGGTGTTCTTCCTGCACATCACGACCGGTCCCGACAACACCAACAACGTGCTGGCGCTGGCCTTCGGCCTGCTGGTGGTCTTCCTGGTGGTGGGCGGCACGGTCTGGATCATGGCGCATCTGAACGCGAACATGCCGCCGATGGACCAGATCATGCGGATGCAGTGATAGCACCGCCCAAAAAAGAAGAGCCGCTTGTTGTGACAAGCGGCCCAAGTCTAGGGAGGAAACGCCCAAGCAAGGCAATCAGGCCGGAGCCGGATTGCTGCCAAGGAAACGCCCGCGCAAGCGCTTGCGTACCTTTATCAGTGCAGCAACTCGCGAAGGGGTTCAATTCCGGATCAATACGGTCATGGACTACTACTCACGGATGCGTGAGGGAATTTTTCACTTCGGCCGGCGGCAATTGTAGGCCTTGCGGAAGCCGGCCGCCTGGGCATCGTCCTCCGAGCAGAACCAGCGGTCCGGCTTGGTGGTCGCGGGGTAGCTCGGGCAACCCCGCAGATGATAGATGCCGATGTTGCCGGTGACGCGTGCGCGCACCGCGAGCTTTCCCTTGATGCTGCAACTCGGCGGCATCGTCAGCTCCTCCGGGAACAGCACGGCGCGAATTTCCTTGTCGCGGTCCGGACGGCAGGCGGCGCCCAGCAGTGCGCCGTCCTTCTTGCCCGCGCGGAAGTCTTGCGGCGCAACAAAACAGCCCTTCCAGATCCCGGCGGCGGCCGACTTGGCCTCGGCCACGGCCGGCTTGACGTTCGCCTTGATCGGCTCGCGGGCGACGGCAAAGCCGAGCTTGACCAGCTGCTCGTTCAGGCTGGCCTTGTCGCCCTCGGCCGTGCAGATCGCCCGGTGCCGTTTGCCAAAGCTCTTCTCCGGCCCGACATCGTCACAGCGCACGGAGCGCTTGTTGATCAGCTTCGCCAACTGGTCGCGAGCCTCGATGCCGCAGGTCCAGGAATCGGCGTGGTCGTCGATGCAGACCTGGTCGAGCTCGGGCGCGTCGACGCCGTCAAGCCGGTAGGTGACGTCGCCAAGCTGGATGGAGTTGCCGTCGCGGACTGTCGCGGCGGCGGTCAGCGCGGAAGCCGGCTCGGAAGACGCCAGGACTCCGGACAAGGCGAAAAACAAAACGAGCGCAAAAGCGCGGGCGGCGGCAAAGACATTTCGGAAGGACATGCGGTCTCGCTATCGATTGCTCGTGCGCCTGTTCCTAGCATCCGGATGTGGCGATACCAATGGTCTGCACCCTGCGAAGTGCGACATTCCGGCCCCGCGGCTTTACTCCCCGCCCGCTCTGACCCTATCGTTCGCAGGCCTTGCGGACCGTGCAGGCCGAATCGCCCGGGAAGCGGCGAGGGCGGGAGGAAAAGGTTGCGATGAAAGACCCCGTGGACGTCCTGATCATCGGCGCCGGCGCTTCGGGCGCGGCGGTGGCGTGGTCGCTGGCCGAGACCAAGATGCACATTCTCTGCCTGGAGCAGGGCGGCTGGATGAACCCGGCGGAATATCCCAGCACGGGCCGGGACTGGGAGGCCAAGTTCTACGGCGAGTGGTCGTCGAGCCCGAACGTGCGCGGCCGGCCCGAGGACTATCCGATCAACGACGACAATTCGCCGATCAAGGTCGTGAACTACAACGCGGTCGGCGGCTCCACGGTGATGTACACCGCGCACTGGCCGCGGCTGCATCCCTCCGATTTCAAGGTGAGGACGCTGGACGGCGTCGCCGACGACTGGCCGATCGATTACGACGCGCTGACCCCGTTCTTCGAGGAGAACGATCGGATCATGGGCACGTCGGGCTTGTCAGGCGATCCGCTCTCGCCGCTGACGCATCCGCCGATGCCGCAACAGCCGCTCGGATTGTCCGGCGCCATCATCGGCAAGGCCATGAACAAGCTCGGCTGGCACTGGTGGCCGTCGGATACGACGGTCGCGACGATGGACTATGAGGGCCGGGCGCGCTGCATCAATCTCGGCCATTGCACGCCGGCCTGCGCGCAAGGCGCCAAATCTTCCACCGACATCACCTATTGGCCACAGGCGATCCGTGCCGGCGTCGAGCTGCGCACCCATTGCCGGGTACGTGAGATCACCACCGACGAGAGTGGCATGGCCTCCGGCGTGGTCTATTACGACAAGGACGGCGTCGAGCAGTTCCAGCCCGCGCATGTCGTCATCATCGCCTGCAACGGCGTCGGCACGCCGCGGCTTTTGCTGAATTCGGCGTCAAACCGCTTTCCGAACGGCCTTGCCAATTCGTCGGGCCTCGTCGGCAAGAATTTGATGTTCCATCCCTATGCGCAGATCTACGGCTATGTGAAGGAGCCGACCGATAGCAACCGCGCGCCGCCGACCTGCCTGTGGAGCAAGCAGTGGTACGACACCGACCCTTCGCGCGGCTTCGTGCGCGGCTATGGCGTTCAGTTCGTGCGCGGGGCCGGACCGGTGTTCGAGGCTGTCGTCAGCGAGCAGAAGGGCATTCTGCCCTGGGGCGAGGATCATCACCGCGTCTTCCGCAAGCTGAACGGCCACCGGCTCGGATTTTCCGCGATCTGCGAGGATCTGCCGGAGGAGCATAATCGCGTCACGCTCGACCCGGTCCTGAAAGACAGTCACGGCATTCCCGCGCCGAAGATCGACTACACGATCAGCGAGAACAGCCGGAAGATGATGGAGCATGCGTTGGCGCGCGGCCGGGAGATTTTGGAGACCGCGGGCGCCACCGACATCTGCATCAATTCGCCGATCCCCTGGGGCGGCTGGCACCTGCTCGGTACCGCGCGGATGGGCACCGACCCGGAGCGCTCCGTGGTCAATGAATGGGGCCGCACGCACGACGTCAAGAATCTCTTCATCGTCGACGGCAGCATCTTCGTCACGTCGGGCGGCGTGAACCCGACCTCCACCATCCAGGCCCTCGCGCTCTACATCGCCGACCAGATGAAGCAGCGCCTCGCCAATTTGTTTGATTAAGGCCGCCATGTCCGCAGACAATCTCACGCGCACCCAACGCGACGACCTCCGCAGCATCGCCGCGATGATCGTTCCCGCCAGCGACGAGTACAAGGTGCCCGGCGCGGACGATCCCGCGATCCAGGCAGATATGCTCGCAACGCTTGGCCGCGATACCAAATTGGTCGCGGCCGCGCTGGATGATCTGGCGCGGCTGGCAGGAGCGCCGCTCGCCGAGCTCGATGCCACCAGACGCGATGCGGTGGCGCAGGAGTTTCGCAAGCACGGCGGCGTCGCCGCCGCGACGCTCGTCCGTGTCGTGCTGCAATGCTACTACCGCGACGACCGCGTGCTGGGTTCGCTGGGGATCGAGCTACGGGCGCCATTCCCGAAGGGCCATGTGCTTCCGGATGGGGACTGGTCGCTGCTCGATCCGGTGAAGGCGAGGGCAGGCACGCTGCGGCGGGCGCCCTAGCCATCTGGGCAGTCCAGCCCTGCGCGCCCGACGGGCACCTTGCGCGGCCGGGCACAGGCCACCATCTGTGTGAGCCTTCAAGGACTCTTGCCATGCTGGATTTCACCTCTGATATCGTCGATGACGCCGCGTCATCGCGAACGACAGCATCTGCGCCGGCCGATGACCGGGCGTTGCTGGACGCCTATTCCAATGCCGTGATCGATGTGACCGACCGGGTCGGCCCCGCGGTCGTGCGTGTCGAGACCGGGCCAAAAGTGCCGAACGGCCGTGAGCGCGGCGGGCTCGGCTCGGGCATCGTGATCTCGCCTGATGGCCTCGTCCTCACCAACAGCCACGTGGTCGGCATGTCGAAGGAGATCCGGCTGCGCGACGTCGAGGGCCATGTCGGCGAAGCCCAGGTGCTCGGCGTCGATCCCGATACCGATCTTGCGCTGCTGCGCGCCAACGGCGTGCGCCATTTGCCCTATGCCGCGCTCGGCAATTCCAAGACGCTGCGCCGCGGCCAGCTCGTGATCGCGATCGGCAATCCGCTCGGTTTCGAATCGACCGTGACCGCCGGCGTGGTCTCGGCGCTCGGCCGCTCGATCCGCTCGGTGAGCGGGCGCACCATCGAGGACGTGATCCAGACCGACGCCGCGCTCAACCCTGGCAATTCCGGCGGCCCGCTGCTGTCGTCGAATGCCGAGGTGATCGGCATCAACACTGCCATCATCAACGGCGCTCAAGGCATCTGCTTCGCGGTTGCCAGCAACACCGCGCAATTCGTGCTGTCGGAGATCATCCGTCACGGCTATGTCCGTCGCGCCTATATCGGCGTCGCCGGACAGACCGCGCCGATCCCACGGCGGCATGCGCTGCTGGCCGGCATCGAAAACAAGATGGGCGCATTGCTCGCGCAGATCGAGCCGGAGGGTCCGGCGGCGAAGGCGGGCCTGTTGCCTGGCGACGTCGTCATCAGGCTCGACGGCGTTGAGATCAACGGCGTCGACGATTTGATCCGCGTGCTCGACCGCGACCGCATCGGCCGGCGGCTCGCCATGAACGTGCTGCGGCTCGGCCGCCTGCGGGCGATCGATATCGACCCGATCGAGCGCAAGCCGCAGCGCTAGCGCCGAAGGGGCGAGGCGAGGTATGACGGTGTCATGCCTCGCCTTCGGAAACCCGCCGCATGATGCCGGCGCATGAGACCTACGACGTCATTGTCATCGGCGCCGGTGCCGGCGGCATGACGGCGGCGGCCGTGGCCGCTGCGCAAGGCCTGCGCGTGCTGGTGATCGAGAAGACCGCGTTCGTCGGCGGCACCACCGCCTGGTCCGGCGGGATGGTCTGGATTCCGGCCAATGCCAGGATGAGGGAGGCCGGGCTCTCCGACAGCGTCGCGGATGCCGTCCAGTATCTGTCGAGCACGGTGCCCGAGCCCGCCAATGCCGGCCTGCGCGCCGCCTTCCTCGCACGCGGGCCCGAGGCGATCGCCTATCTCGAAGCCAACACGGAAGTTCGCCTCCAGCCGGTGAAGGCCTGTCCGGATTGTTATCCGGAGCGGCTGGGCGCAACCGCTGGCGGCCGCGTGCTGGAGTCGGTCGGTTTCGACGGCAGGCGGCTCGGCGGCGCTTTTGCGCGATTGCGGCCACCGTTGCCGGAGTTCACGCTGTTCGGCGGGATGATGGTCGATCCTCGCGACGTTTCGCATTTGCGCAGTGTTGGAACATCGCTGCGCTCGACCCTGCGTGCGGCGCGGCTGATCTCTCGATATGCGCTGCAGCGGCTGCGGAGCCGGCGCGGCACGTCGCTGTATCTCGGCAACGCACTTGCCGCGCAGCTCTATGCTTCGCTGCTGGCGCGGCAAGTTGAAGTTCTCTTCAGCGCCGACGTCGAAGACCTCTCGATGCAGGGCGACCGCGTCAGTGGCGTGGTGATCCGTCATGGCTCGCGCGACCGGCCGATCGCAGCGCGCCGCGGCGTGGTGCTGTCAACCGGCGGGTTCTCGCACGACGCCGTATTGCGCAAGCGCTTTTTCCCGGCGGCGGCTGGCTTCGTCTCGGCGACCAACCCTTCCAGCACCGGCGACGGACTTCGGCTGGCGGCAGCGACAGGCGCCGCGCTCAATGCGGATGCGACCAGCCCGGCCTATTGGGTGCCGGCCTCGCTATTCCGCCGCGCCGACGGCAGCCGCGGCGTGTTCCCGCACCTTGTGGCCGACCGCGCCAAGCCCGGCGTGATCGCCGTCAACACAGCGGGCCGACGTTTCGTCAACGAGGCGCTGTCTTACCACGAATTCGTGCTGGCCATGCTGCGCGACAGCAATGGCGAAGCGGACCGGCCGTTCTATTTGATTTGCGATCGTCGGTTCCTGTGGGCTTACGGCCTCGGCCGGATCAGGCCGTTCACGCGGAGCTATCGGCGCTATGTGGCGAGCGGCGAGTTGATCGAGGCGCCTGATATCGCGGGCCTCGCGGCGAAGATCGGCATCAAGCCGCGGGTGCTGGCGGCGACGATCGCGAGCTACAACGAAGGCGCGAAGGAGGGGCGCGATGGCGAATTCGGCCGCGGCAGCACCATCTATCAACGCCATCTCGGCGATGCCGCTCACAAGCCTAATCCCTGCGTTGCGCCCATCCTCCGCGCCCCGTACTTCGCGATGCGCATCCATCCGGCCGATCTCGGCACGGCCGTCGGCATGAAGGTCGATCCGCAAGCCCGGGTGCTGCGCGCGGACGGCACGCCGATCGCGGGCCTTTACGCCTGCGGCAATGACATGGGCTCGATCATGAACGGGAATTATCCGGGACCGGGCATCACGCTGGGGCCGGCACTGGTGTTTGGATATATCGCAGGAAGGCATCTGGCGGAGGGAAGCGTCACACGTGAGACCGCTGCAGGCGTGTCGGCGTCGGTTTAGCTATTTCCACCGCTGCCATGCTCCGCGAAAGCGGGGCATGCAGTACGCCGCGGCCCATCGGTTCAATCACAACCGCCTCGGAGTACTGGATCGCCCGGTCCCGGCTCCGCCAAGGCTACGCCGCGGCCCACACGAGCACACGAGCGCTTGGCACGCCGAAGCTTAAGCGAAGGCGGCAAGCCGGGCGACGACACTGAGTATGTGGCGAGACTCTGGATTGCTTCGTCGCATGGCTCCTCGCAATGACGGGGAGAGAGCCTGCGTTCTTAGCCGCTACTCCGCCGCCGCCGCAAAACGGCTGTTCTCCAGCTCCGCCTCCAGCCGTGCCGTCTCGGCCGCCGCCAGCTTGATGTTGGTCTCCTTGACGTGGCCGAAGCCTCGGATCGTCTCGGGCACGCGCGCGAGGCGTGCCAGCAGCGGGATCTGCTCTGCCTTCAGCCCGGCCATCCGCTGATCAATCATCGCCAGATAATCCTCAACCAGCTTGCGCTCGGTCCGGCGCTCCTCGGTGCGGTCAAACGGATCGAGGGCGCTGCCGCGCAGGAACTTGAGCTTGGCGAGAACGCGGAAGGCATGGATCATCCAGCCGCCGAACTCCTGCTTCTGCAGCCGGCCCGTCGACTTGTCGCGCTTGGCGAAGATCGGTGGTGCCAAATGGTATTTCAGGGTGAAGTCGCCGTCGAATCTCTCCGAGACCTTCTTCGCGAAGCTGCCGTCGGTGTAGAGCCGGGCGACCTCGTACTCGTCCTTGTAGGACATCAGCTTGAACAGATTTTTCGCGACGGCCTCGGTCAGCTCGGTTGACGCGGGAGAGGCGAATGTTTCCGCCTTGCGTACCTTGGCGACGGCCGCGAGATAGCGGTCGGCATAGGCCTTGTCCTGATAGCTGGTCAAAAACTCCGTGCGCGTCGCGACGATGTCGTCGAGCGACTTCGTCGGCGCCGACGCTCGGCTCTTGAACTGCAGCACGCTGCGCACCCGCGACATGTCGTGGGCGGCCAGGCGTCCCCAGGTGAAGGCGAGCTTGTTCATCTCGATCGCGGCACCGTTGATCTCGATGGCGCGCAGCAGCGCCTCCAGCGACAGCGGGATCGCGCCCTTCTGGAAGGCGAAGCCGAGCATGAAGGGGTTGGTGGCGATGCTGTCGCCCATCAGCGCGGCGGCAATGCCCGTGGCGTCGATAATATCGAGGTTCTTGTCGCCGACGGCGTCGCGCAGCACGGTCTGCATCGTGCCCATCTCGAAGTCGAGATCGGGGTTTTGCACGAAGCTCGCGGTCGGCTGCAAATCGGCGTTGATGTAGGCTTTGGTCACGCCACGTTCGGCGCGGCTGAGCGCGGTGGGGCCGGCCGAGACGATCATGTCGCAACCGAGAATGACGTCGGCGCCGCCGGTGGTGATGCGGACCGCGGAGATGTCTTCAGGCTTCCGTGCGATGCGGACATGGCTCATCACGGCGCCGTTCTTCTGCGACAGGCCGGTGAAGTCGAGCGCCGAGCAGCCGCGGCCGTCGACATGGGCCGCCATGCCGAGCAGGGCGCCGATGGTGATGACGCCGGTGCCGCCGATGCCGGTGACGAGGATGTTGTAGGGCGCGTCCAGCTCGCGTGCGGGCGGCAGCGGCAAATCGGCGAACAGCTGGCCGGAATCGACGGCCGAAGTCTTCATGCGCTTGAGCGAACCGCCATGGACGGTCACAAAACTCGGGCAAAAGCCCTCGACGCAGGAAAAGTCCTTGTTGCAGTTCGACTGGTCGATCTGGCGCTTGCGGCCGAACTCGGTCTCCAGCGGCTGCACCGAGACGCAGTTGGAGGCCTGCGAGCAGTCGCCGCAACCTTCACAGACCAGCTCGTTGATGAAGGCGCGCTTGGCGGGATCGGGATAAAGCCCGCGCTTGCGGCGTCGGCGCTTTTCCGCGGCGCAGGTCTGGTCGTAGATCACGACCGTGAGACCCTTGATGTCGCGCAGCTCGCGCTGGACAGCATCGAGCTCGCGGCGGTGATGGATGGTCGCGCCTTGCGGGAAGTAGTTTCCTTGCGGGTACTTGCCCGGATCGTCCGAGACGATTGCCAGGCGCTTGACGCCCTCGGCCCAGACCTGATGCGCGATCTGCGCGACGTTGAAGGCCCCTTCGGCGGGCTGGCCGCCGGTCATGGCGACGGCGTCGTTATAAAGGATCTTGTAGGTGATGTTGATGCCGGCGGCCGATGCCGCGCGGAGCGCCAACAGCCCGGAATGGGTGTAGGTGCCGTCGCCGAGATTCTGGAAGATGTGCGTCTCGCTCGTGAAGGGCGACTGGCCGATCCAGTTCACGCCCTCGGCGCCCATATGCGAGATCAGATCGGTGCGGCGGGTCGGCATGCTCAGGGCCATGCCGTGGCAGCCAATGCCAGCCATGGCGCGGCTGCCTTCAGGCACGCGGGTCGAGGTGTTGTGCGGACAACCCGAGCAGAAGAACGGCGTGCGAGCCAGCTTGATCTGCGTGCCGGTGGTGACCGGATTGTCGAAGGCCTCGAGCCGCGCGAGGCGCTGCTCCAGCACCGGGCTGTGATGGCCGAGCTTGCGTAAGCGCGCGACCAGCGCGCCGGCGACGATGGTCGGCGTCAGCTCGCCCTCGCTCGGGAGCAGCGGCGCGCCGCTTTCGTCGCGCTTGCCCGTGATCGTCGGGCGCCGCGATGCATCGATGTTGTAGAGGATGCGCATCAGCTGGTCTTCGATGAAGCCGCGCTTCTCCTCGACCACGAGCACGTCTTGCAGACCCTCGGCGAAACGCTTGGCGCCGCTTTCTTCCAGCGGCCAAGTCAGGGCAACCTTGTAGATGCGAAGACCGAGGTCCTGCGCGTCCTTGTCGGTGATGCCGAGATCAGCCAGCGCCTGGCGCAGATCGAGATAGGCCTTGCCGGTCGCGACGATGCCGAGCCGCGCAGGCTTGGAATCGAGCACGATGCGGTCGAGCTGGTTGGCGCGGGCGAAGGCCTGCACCGCCGCCATTTTCGGGCCGAACAGGCGCCGCTCCGCTTCCAGCGGCGGATCGGGCCAGCGGATGTTGAGGCCGCCGGGCGGCATCTCGAAATCGTCAGGGAGCACGATCTTGATGCGTTCAGGGTCGCTGTCGATCGACGCCGAACTCTCCACGGTTTCGCTGATCGCCTTGAAGCCGACCCAGCAGCCGGAGAAGCGCGACAGCGCAAAACCGTAGAGGCCGAGATCGAGATAGTCCTGCAGCGTTGCCGGATTGATCACGGGGATCAGCGCAGCTGCGAACACCTGCTCGCTCTGATGCGCCAGCGTCGAGGACTGGCAGCCGTGGTCGTCGCCGGCCAGCGCAAGCACGCCGCCGTTGAGCGAGGTACCGGCGGCGTTGGCGTGCTTGAGGGCATCGACCGAGCGGTCGACGCCTGGGCCCTTGCCGTACCAGATGCCGAATACGCCATCGACCTTGGCGCCCGGAAACAAGCCGACCTGCTGGCTGCCCCAGACCGCAGTCGCCGCCAGATCCTCGTTCAGGCCAGGGACGAAGGCGATGTCATGCTGCTGGAGATGCGACTTCGCGCGCCACAGCGCGTGGTCGTACACGCCGAGCGGGGAACCGCGATAGCCGGAGATGAATCCGCCGGTGTTGAGGCCCTGGAGCCGGTCGCGTTCGCGCTGCAACATGGGCAAGCGAACCAGAGCCTGTGTGCCGGACAGGAAGATCCGCTTCGATTCGAGCCGGTATTTGTCGTCCAGCTCGACCTGCAACAGCGTCATTTCGGCAGTCCTTGTGTGGTAGTCCGGCGAGGGATTTTGCGCCGCGGGAGGCTTGCGGCTTTGCGAAGCGAGAGATGCCAGTCAAGAGCATGGGCCGGCGAAGTCAATATCGCTGGCCGCATCCGTGGCGCTCCTGCTAGTCATGGCTTCCAGTGGAGAACATCATGGCTGCAAACGCATTCGACACCGAGATCACAGCGACGGCCGAGGCCCTGATTGGACCGTGGCGCCAGCCGCGTCAGATGCTGCAAGCGCAAACCTACGACGCGCACGCGTCCATTCACGACGACGCCACCGCGCAGAAGCTCGGCTTCAAGGGCGGCACCATCGAAGGCCCGACGCATTTCAGCCAGTTCGCTCCGCTCTGCGCGCAGCTGTGGGGACACACCTGGTTCGAAACCGGCTGCCTGTCCGCGCATTATCGCAGCGTCTGCTATGAGGGCGAGGAGGTGCAGGCGATTCTGTCGAAGCCACTGCCCGGAACAAGCCAGTGCCAGATCCAGATGGTCAAGCGCGACGGCACCGAGGTGCTGCGCGGCACGGCTTCGGTCGGTGAACCGCACGCAGCGACTGCGCTGGAGGCGCGCCTCGCCGAGCTCAAGCCGCTCGCCGATCCCGTCATCCTGCGCGACGTCAAGGTGGCGCAGACCGGCAAGCGGCAGACGGTCCGCATGGCGTTCGATCAGACCATGGGCGACCTCTATCCGTTCTCGCTGCGGCAGAAGCTCGCCGTCATCACCGAGAATTCGCCGTACTATTCCGGCGCCGACAACCCCTGGGGCAGACCGATCATCCCGATGGAGATGCTGAGCGTGCTGTTCCAGTATCGCTCGAAGGACGATCCGCTCCCGGCCAAGGGCCCGGCCGTCGGCCTGTTCGCCGATCAGGAGATCCGGCTGATCAAGGGCCCGCTCTTCGAGGGCGAGGAGTACGAAGTCGAGCGCGAGGTGGTCGCGCTCTCCGGCAGCCGCCGCACCGAAAGCGCCTGGGTCAGGACACGCGTGTTCGACAAGGCGGGCACCATGGTGGCCACCATGCTGCTGAACATGGCGACGATGAAGGACTCCTATGCGCCGTACGAGGAAGAGTATCGGCAGCTGTATGGGGCGTAGGAGCGATGGCTGCACCCTCTCCCCTTGTGAGGGGAGAAGGGAAGAATGCTGCCAATCGGCCGCCCATCCTTTAAGCAGATGCACGCGGCGAAGCCGTCGCACAGGGAATATGCAGACGCCGATCGCTTGCGTAACCTTCTGACTACACAACGAATTCCCTCGCGTCCGGCGCTCCACCGCAATTGTACACAATGGCACGGCGCTTGCAGAACTCCGGCAAAGAGAGTTCTCGCGAGGGGCGGGCGTCATGCTGGACTCGAGCAAGTCGACATTGGGCGTCATCAGCGCCGAGCCCGAGCCGATCAGGCTCGACTGGCCGAGCACCGCGCTTCTCATCATCGACATGCAGCGCGACTTCATGGAGCCCGGCGGCTTCGGCGAGACGCTCGGCAACGACGTCAGCCAGCTTGCGCGCGCGGTGAAGCCGATCGGCACCGTGCTGACGGCGGCGCGCGACACCGGCATGTTGGTGATCCACACCCGCGAGGGCCATCTGCCCGATCTCTCCGACGCGCCGCCGGCGAAAGTCGAGCGCGGCGCGCCGTCTTTGCGCATTGGCGACCCCGGTCCGATGGGCCGCATCCTCATTCGCGGCGAGGCCGGTCACGACATCATTCCCGAGCTCTATCCGCTCGACAGCGAGATCGTGATCGATAAGCCCGGCAAGGGCGCGTTCTACGCCACCGAGCTCGGCGACGTGCTGGAGAAATACGGCATCGAGAATCTGCTGGTGTGCGGCGTCACCACCGAAGTGTGCGTCAACACCACAGTGCGCGAGGCCAATGACCGCGGCTACCGCTGCGTCGTCATGTCGGACGGCTGCGCATCCTACTTCCCCGAGTTTCACGAGATGGGCCTGAAGATGATCAAGGCCCAGGGCGGCATCTTCGGCTGGGTCGCAACCTCAGCCGCAGTTCTGGAGGCAATGAAGGTTTCGACCACATAGGGGTATTGTCATGAGCACATTGACGGGGACGGCCGGCAAATCTGACTTGAACAAGTCCGAGTTCAAGCCGGCGCTATGGACATCGGGCGACTGGAACGCGTTTTTCGGCTTCGGCACCAACATCCTCGTCAACATGCTGGTGCTCACGGGGCTGCTGCGCTTCGTCTTGAAGATGCCGGACAGTCTGGTGTTCGGCCGCATCCTGCCCGCGCTAGGGCTGATGATGTGCCTCTCGACCTTCTACTACGCCTACCTCGCCTACCGTTTGGCGCAGAAGACCGGCCGCAACGACGTCTGCGCGCTGCCCTCGGGCGTCAGCGTGCCGCACATGTTCATCGTCACCTTCGTGATCATGCTGCCGATCACGCTGAAGACCGGTGACCCGCTCAAGGGCTGGTCGGCCGGCCTCGTCTGGGTGTTCTTCCAGAGCTTCATTCTCATGATCGGCGGTTTCATAGCGCCGTTCATCCGCAAGATCACGCCGCGCGCGGCGCTGCTCGGCACGCTTGCCGGCGTCTCTGTCACCTTCATCTCGATGCGGCCGGCGCTTGAGATGTATATGACGCCGCAGATTGGTCTCGTCTGCTTCGCCATCATCCTGGTGAGCTGGTTCGGTGGCGTGAAATATCCGCGCGGCATTCCCGCAGGCCTCGTCGCGATCGCAGTCGGCATGATCATCGCCTGGGGCTCGAACCTGTTCGGTCTTGGCCTCGGTGGACTTAGCGTCAAGGGTGTCGGCGATGCCTTCGCCAATTTCGGCTTCTCGGTGCCGATTCCCGCCGTGGGCTACGTGTTCTCCGGCTTCGAATTCCTCGGCATCATCCTGGTCACCGCCATTCCGTTCGGCATCTATGACCTCGTCGAAGCCATGGACAATGTCGAGAGCGCGGAGGCAGCGGGCGACGAATATCCAACCACGCGAGTCCTCACGGCGGACGGCGTCGTCAGCCTGATCGGCTGCCTGATGGGCAATCCCTTCATCAACGCCGTCTATATCGGCCATCCCGGCTGGAAGGCGATGGGCGGCCGCATCGGTTACTCCGCCGCAACCGGCATCATGGTGATCGTGCTGGCCTGGTTCGGCATCATCTCGGTGCTGCTGGCCCTCGTGCCCGTGGTCGCGATCTCGCCGATCCTGCTCTACATCGGCATGCTGATCGGCGCCCAGGCGTTCCAGACCACGCCGGTCAAGCACGCGCCCGCGATCGTGCTGGCGCTGACGCCGCATCTGGCCGCCTGGGCCAAGCTGCAGATCGACACGATGCTGGGCTCGACCATGAATGCGGCGGCAACCGTCGGCGGCATGGCGGCCGACAAGGCCGACGCGGTGAAGGCTGCCGCGATCGCCGCGCTGCCGCAGCAGGGCGTGTTCTACCACGGACTGGAGGTGATGGGCGGCGGCTCCATCCTCGGCGGCCTCATCCTGGGCGCGATCGGCGTCTTCATCATCGAGCGCGACTTCGAGAAGGCATCAGGCTTCGCGCTGGTCGGTGCGGTCCTGACCTATTTCGGCTTCATGCATGGCGAGGCCGTCGGCATCGGCGGCGGATTCGGTGTCACGCCCGCCGTTGCGCTGGCCTACGCCGCGATGGCCGCCGGCCTGTTCGCGGCCAGCAAGCTTGGCGCCGGCGGACACTATGCCGCCCATCCGGAGATGTCGGCCGCGCCGGCGGAATAGGAGAAGCGAAGCGGAGATTGCGGCCGGGCGGCGATATGCTGCCCGGCCGTTGCCTTTCAAGCCGCACGACAAGGCAAGTCAACCGAGCTGGTTGATCCACTCGCGGAATAGCTCCGGGCCAGCGTCGACGGCAGCTGCGAGATCGCGGGAGTCGCGCGCTGCGCGCGGCGAGTAGCCGAAGCGTTGCCGGAAGCTGCGGCTGAAATGGGCCTGGCTCACGAAGCCGAATTCAGCTGCGATCTCCGCATTCCAGCGGTCTTCGTCGGCGTCATCCAGCAGCACATGGATCGCCTCGAGCCGCCGTCCGCGGATGTAATCGGCGACGCCCGCCAGCGGCGTGAAGACCCGATAGAGCACCGAGCGCGACACGCCGATCTCGCGGCAGATGGTTGCCACCGAGAGATCGGGGTGACCGAGGTTCTGATCGATGAAACGGCTGGCGCGATGAAGGATGGCGATGTCGCGCCGGGCGAGCCCTTGCTCGCGCGGCCGCGCGGCCATGCCGAAACATCCGCGCAGCAGCCCGAGCGTCGTCTGGACCGCCTCGGGCGCCTCGTTCCCGTCCATCGCCGGAAGCCGTCGTCGCAGCAGTCCCATCTGATCGGCGAGCACGCGGCCGGCGGCGCCGTCGAGGACGAGCCCGTGCAGGTCGAGACCATCGGGCGCGGCGTTGACGATTGCATCGCGCTCGACGTCGAGGCTGATCGTGTCGGTCGCCGTGGCGATGCCGTCGAAGCGCCGGGTCAGGTCGAGCACTAGCACCTGGCCGGGGCCGGCCGAGATCGGCTCGCCGTCGACCTCGCCGCTCCAGGCGCCGCGACGGAGCAGCAGCAGCGCGAATGAGTTGCGGCCATCGGCCTTTGCCAGCGCGGCGGTTCGGGTGAAGCGCACGGGCCCCATCCTGGTGGATGCGGTCACCAGGCCGCCCAGCAGCCAGGCCTCGGCCAGAACCTCGAAGTCGTCGCTGGACGTGCCTTCGGGGACCGACACCTCGTAATGGGTGAGAATCGCGCGGTAGCGATCGAGCCGCTCGGCGGCGGGTAGCTCCGCTGTATCGAACCGCAGATACGGAATTTTCGTCATGCCAGGCCGCTCCCTCCGGCAGTTGGTCTGCAAATTGGGACGATCAGGCAAGTTTCCACGTCGTCGAACCGCAGTCTACGGACATGAATATTCATATTATCGCGCGCGGGCCAGACGTGAGTGTTTGCCGGCCCGCGCAATTTGCTAATGACTTGAAGGTGAGCGATGAGCGAGCAGGGGATGGCGGTTGCGTTGAAGCCGGCTGAGGGTCGGATCGTCGAGAGAAGGACGTCGGCCGCGAGGGGGGCTGCGCGCCGCGGGTGCGGCCGGCCCTTGCTCGGGAATTTCGCGGCTGCTGCAATCGCGCTCGCCTTCGCCTGGCTGGATGCCTCATCCGCGCGGGCGCAGTTCGTCTGCGTCGATGCCAGCAACAGTGCCGCCGGTGCAACCGCAAGCTCGTTTTCAAGCGTCGCTTGCGGAGCCAATGCAAGCGCGACGACCGAGGGCGCCGCATACGGCGCTTCGAGCGCTGCCGGTTCGGAGGCCTCGGCCTTTGGTGCCGGAAGCCTCGCCGCAGGCGGCATGAGCACGGCGCTGGGCTATCACAGCTATGCGGGCGGCTTCTGGAGCACGGCGGCCGGCGCCTCGAGTTCGGCCAGCGGCGCCAACGCTTCGGCTTTCGGCTACCAGAGTTCCGCGTTAGGCTTTGCCGGCACGGCGATCGGCTACCAGGCGGCCGCTGGCGCCTTTGCCAGTGCGGCCGTAGGCTATGGAGCGGCAGCAGGCGGCATTGCCAGCACGGCGGTTGGCAACGCCAGTCGGGCGCTCGCCGACAACGCCTTGGCGATAGGTGCCAGCGCCAACGTTTATGCAGCGGGCACAAACGGCACGGCGGTCGGCTACAATACCGGAGTGAATGGTGCCAACAGCACCGCGGTCGGCGCGAGCAACAGTGTCACCGGCAACAACAGCGGCGCGTTCGGCACCGGGCAGACCGTGCGCGGCAATGGCAGCTACGCCATCGGCGACCCCAATACGCTGAATGGCAACGGCAGCTTCGTGCTGGGCGACAACAACACCGTCAACGGCACCAATCAGGCCGGGCGGGGCGACAACGTCAATGTAGTCGGCTCCAACAACGCGGTGGCCGGCACGGCGAGCGCTGCCGGATCCTCCGTGTTCGGCTCCGGCAACACCGTCAATGCGCCCAATGCGCTGGTGATGGCGAACGCGGGGACCGTGACCGGCGCGGGCGGCATCGCAATCGGCAACACCGTTTCGGTCACTGGGGCCAATGCCTTCGCTGTCGGCAACAATTCCAGCGCCGGCTTTGCCAATTCCGCCGCCTTCGGCAATGGCGCCACAGTGACCCGCGCCAACCAGCAGACGTTCGGCACGGCCGGCAACACCTACACTATGGCCGGCATCACCTCTTCGGCCAGCAAGGCTGCGCAGAGCGGCACGACCCAGCTTGTCACTTCCGATGGCGCCGGCAATCTCGCGACCACGACGCTTGCCAATCTCGGCATCGCCTCGGCCAGCGATCTCAGCGCCATCAATGGCCAGCTCGCCAGCATCAACGGCCGCCTCGACGACCTCAGCAGCCGGACCAGCAAGGTGACCAGCGGCGTCGCCATGGCCTTTGCCATGGCCGGCGTGCCGACGCTGCTGCCGAATGAGAGTTTTGCCGTGACCATGAACTACGGGACCTTCGAGCGGGCCAACGGTCTCGCGTTCAACGCGGCACTACGTCTCAATCAGAACATGCAGTTCAACGGCGGAATAGGTTACGGACCCGACCAGCGGGTCGCCGGCGGACGCGTCGGCTTGCGCATGGGCTGGTGAGTGCATGGTCGTATCGCCACGATTGATCGTAGGTATGATCCTCATCGCAGCCTGCGCACCCATGCGTGCGGAGACGCAATCACCGCCTTCCGGCTTTGCGGATCGTTGGGCGGTTCACCCCGCCGCGGCCCCGACACGACAGGGCGGGCCGCAGGTCACCGTCGAGCAGGCACTCTATCTGATCCGCTCCTCGCTACTGACGTTGAATGACGCCAATCGCTCCGGCAATTATTCGGTGTTGCGCGACCTTGCCGCACCTGAATTCCAGGCCAGGAATAGTGCCGCCGATCTCGCGCTTGCGTTCTCCGACCTGCGGGCCCGCAAGTTCGACCTGTTTGGAGCCGCACTTCTCGCCCCGCGATTGTCGGCGGCACCCAACGTCAATGGCCGCGGCATGCTGCGGCTCAGCGGCACCATTCCGACGAGGCCGTTGCAGATCGATTTCGATCTGATGTTTCAGGATGTCGGCGGTAGCTGGAGGCTCCATGGACTATCGGTCGCGACACCCGCGGCTGCGGCCGAAGCCACCTCGCCGCAAGCGGAAGCCTCAAAGCACTAGTCTCAGGGCCGGACGGCCGGCGTCTCCATCGGCAAGCCGCGCGCCCGCGACATCAGATAAAGCTCGAGCGCGACCAGCTCGGGCGAGCCGTAATCATAGGCCTGGGCGCGGACGCCGCTCATGCAGCTGCGCAGCCGTCGCTCCAGCGATCCCAGCGTTTGCCATTCGAGGCGGTAGAGCGGATAGCCGGTCGGCTGTCCCTGCGTGATCGGCGCGCCCGCAAGGCGCTTGTCGAAATTGTCGTCGTGGCAATTGGTGCAGGCGAGGTTGAGCTGGCCCTCGCGCTGCATGAAGAGGTCGCGGCCTTGCTCCACGAAGGGCTTTGCTTGCGGATCGTCGCCGGCGGTGATCGCGACACCGCGCGATTGATGGGCGACGAAGGCGGACAGCGCCAGGAGGTCGCGGCTCTCGTAAGGCAGTGGCGAGGCCTGCTGATGATTGGAGCGGCAGAGATTGATGCGCTGGTCGAGCGTGACCGGGCGACTGAGCGCCTTGTCGAAGGCCGGGTAGCGTGCGGCAACACCCTTCATGCTGGTGCGTGTATCGCCATGGCAATCCGCGCAGGCTTTCTCGGCGCTGCCGGTCTTCTTGTCCCATAGCTGTTCGCCATCGAGCACGAACAGCATGCCGGGATTGGAGGTGTCGTCGTCCTGCATGGCGCGCGTGTCCGGGCCCATGAAGGAGTAGCCGGACCGGCGCGCATCGTGCGGGACTTCACCAGCGGGCAGGGCAGGCGCTGCGGCGAACAATGCGGCCGCCGCTATCGCGCGCCAAACGCTCATTCGACAATGATCGATGCCGACGCGGTGGAGGAATAGCCGTTGTCGCCGATCCACTCGAACTCGAACTTGCCGCTTTTCCTGGCGACCGTGAAGAACGACAGATAAGGATTGGCCGCGATCGCCGGAAACAGATCGGCGCGGAAGATCTCGGCGCCGTTGTAGCGGCAGGTGAAGCTCGTGATGATGTCGCGCGGCACCAGCTTGCCGTCTGTGGTATGGCGGAAGCCTGTTTCCATGATATGCGAGGTCAGCGTGCGGATCTCGATGACGTCGCCGCGCTTGGCCTTCGCGGGAACGTTGATAAGCGCGGCCATCAGTTCATCTCCTCGGTGCAGGCGGCCAGCGTCACGACCACGTCGGCGGCGACCTGCCAGAACGTGTCGTCGGACAGGTGTGCGATCGCAACCACCTTCTGGGTGTCGGCGAGGCGGATGCGGGTCGAGACTTGGGCGCGGCCGGTGGAGGGGCCGAAATAGAAATTGCCGATGTTCGGCTGCGGGTTCTTCTCGTTGAAGACGTGGATGCTCTTGACGTGGTCGTCCGCCGTCATCGGGCTTGCAACGCTTACCGTCATCGGCACGGTGTTGCCGTTCTCGACCAGCGGCGGAATGTCGAGCTTTACCCTGCCGGTGCGAATTGGTGCTTCGCCGACGACATTGCGGATTGCGGTGTTGAGCATCGCCGGCGTCGCGTGAAGCGGACGCAGGGTGACGATCGGGATCGTCCCGGCGGCCGTCACGCCTCCGGCGAGGCTCAGAAATTGTCGTCGCGTGGTTGGCATGAACAGTCCTAGTCGCGAAGCGTTGCAAGAAAAGCCACGATGTCCTCGATCTCCGCCGCCGACAAGATCGGCTTTCCGGCAAAATTGCGTCCGACTCGCACGAGGTCGCCGTTGCGATAATAGGACGGCATGATGGTGTCCGGGTTGAAGCGCGCCGCATCGACCAGCCGAAGCCGCAACTGACTCACCGACCATCGGTTCCCGGCCCCGGCGAGGTCGGGCGCGAGATCGCCCTGGAACCGCGTTTCGGGGAAGGGGCCGGAATGGCAGAGGATGCATGTCGTGGTGCGCGCCAGCACCAGCGCGCGGCCGCGCACGGCATCGCCTGGCGCGCCCGTGAGAGAAGCCGGGATGCCTTCGCCTACGATCTTGTAGGGCGCGAGTTCGTCTGCCTTGGCAAGCGAGGACAGGGCGAGGCTCGCCGCGATGAACGCAGCAACCGCAGAAATCGGACTGGGTGCACGGTGCCGCCGCGAACTCCGCTTACCTCTCCCGCTTGCGGGAGAGGTCGCCGCGCAGCGGCGGGTGAGGGCTTTTTCCTCTTGGGGAGTCTCGCGAGTGGAGACACCCTCTCCCCAACCCTCCTCCGCAAGCGGGGGAGGGAGCGCACCTAGCTCGTGGCGGCAACTTGGTCCCATCATCGCTCTAACCAAAGACGTCCGCCGTGATGATTTGAAACCAGCGCTCGGCTTCGGTCGCCTCGCGGGCGCGCAATTCGCGCGGGGCATCGACTGGGCTCGTCGCGCCGCCCTCGACCTCGGCAAAGATGTCGCCTTTCGGCTGATAATTGCCTGCAAGCAAAAATCCATAGCCTGGCGCGACGGTGTTGTAGCAGACGCCGGTCAGCCGTGGCGTCTCGGGTGCCCGGCCCGCGAGCAAAGCGACGATGGCAGCGGCGCAAGCCTTGCCCTGCCCGCTTGCGGCCGAGGCCGATTTGGGAATGCCGCCGCCGAGGCAGGCGTCGCCGATGACATGGATGTTCTTGACGAGCTTCGACTCGAAGGTCACGGGATCGATCGGACACCAGCCGGTGTGGTCCGCCACGCCTGCGATCTCGGCAATGCGTCCCGCGCGTTGCGGCGGAATGACATTGGCGACATCTGGCGTGTAGTTGCCGAACTCGGTGACAATGGTCATGGTCGCCGGATCGACTGAGGTCACGCGGCCGCCTTGTGACAGCGCGATGCGCTCGATCATGTCGCCATAGAGCTCCTTCCACGCCCTCTCGAACAGCCGCTGCTGGGAGAAATTGTCCTTGGCGTCGAGGATCAGAACTTTTGACCGTGGCTTGTTCGTCTTCAGATAATGCGCGATCAGGCTGGCGCGCTCGTATGGCGCGGGCGGGCAGCGCGAGGGATTAGCGGGGATTGCGATCGCGACCGTGCCGCCGTCAGCCATTGCTTCCACCTGCCTGCGCAGCAGCAGGGTCTGCGCGCCGGCCTTCCAGGCGTGCGGCATCTTCTCCGATGCGGCGTCGTCATAGCCGGGCAGGGCTTCCAAGTGGAAGTCGATGCCGGGCGAGAGCACGAGGCGGTCATAGGCAAACGTGGCGCCATCGGCGGCCGTCACGCTGCGCTTTTGCGCGTCGACGGCCGTCGCGGCCTGAGCAGCGACGGTGACGCCCTCGGCGGCGAGCCTGTCATAGCCGAACTGCTGCGCGTCGATCTCGCGCAAGCCGGCGATCACCTCGTTGCTGAAGGGGCACGACGTGAAGGTCTTGTTCGGCTCGATCAGCGTCACCTGCAAGCCCGCCTGCGCACGCTTGAGCGCCCGCGCGCAGGCCGCTCCACCAAAGCCGCCGCCGACCACGACGATGCGGCCTGCGGATTGCGCGCGCAGGATCGAGGGGACGGCAAACGATGTGGCCGCGGCGGTGATGCCGAGAACGGCATTCCGCCGTGTCACCGGCGCATTCATGAATCTTGTCCGCAAAATGCCGCGGCGGCCGTCGTGGCCGCCGCGGCTGTGCTTAGGCGAAGGTGATATTCTGGTCCCGCAGCGGCACGGAGCGGATGCGCTTGCCGGTCGCGGCGAAGTACGCATTGAGCACCGCCGGCGCGGCGACGCCGATGGTGGGCTCGCCGACGCCGCCCCAGAACCCGCCGCTTGGCACCATCACCGATTCAACCTTCGGCATCTCGTTGATGCGCATCGAGTTGTAGGTGTCGAAGTTGGTTTGCTCGATCTTGCCGTCCTTGACGGTGCAGCCGCCGTAGAACAGCGCGGAGAGGCCATAGACGAAGGACCCCGCGATCTGCCGCTCCACCTGCGCCGGATTGACGACGTAGCCGGGATCGGTGGAGGCGACGATGCGATGCACCTTGATCTTGCTGCCGTCGGTCACCGAGATTTCGGCGGCGCCGGCAACATAGCTGCCATAGCCCATGACCTGGGCGATGCCGCGATAAACGCCCTGCGGCGCCGGCGTCGTCCAGCCGATCTTCTCGGCGACCGCGTTGAGCACCGCCAGATGCTTGGGATGGTTGCCCATCAGCTTGCGGCGGAATTCGAGCGGGTCCTGGCCTGCGGCCTGAGCCAGCTCGTCCATGAAGCATTCCATGTAGATGGCGTTGTGATTGACGTTGACGCCGCGCCAGAAGCCGGGCGGAACGTGCGGGTTGCGCATCGCATGCTCGACCAGCAGGTTCGGCACCGAATAGCCGAACGCCGCTTCGCCGGATTGGGCGACGCCCTGGAAGGCGGCCGGATCCATGCCGTTCTGCAGCGCTTCGGGGCGCAGCGAGAACAGGATCGATTGTCCGGACAGGCGGTAGTGCAGCGCGACCAGGTTGTTGTTGGCGTCGAACGCGCCGGTCATCTTGCACTGGGTGATCGGGTGGTACCGGCCGTGCGCCATGTCCTCTTCGCGCGACCACAACAGCTTGACCGGGGTGCCCGGCATCTCTTTGGCGATCATCACGGCCTGGCGGACATAGTCGGTCTGGCCGCGTCGGCCGAAACCGCCCCCTAACATCACCTTGTGCACGTCGCACTTGTCGGCCGGCAGGCCGGAAGCTTCGAGCACCGCCGCGAACGCCGCCTCGCCATTCTGCGTGCCGCACCAGACCTCGCATTTGTCCGCGGTGTAGAGCGCGGTGGCGTTCATCGGCTCCATGGTGGCGTGGTTCTGGTAGGGATAGGAGTAGACGGCCTCGACCTTCTTGGCGGCGCCGGCAATCGCGGCCTTCGCATCGCCGTTCCTGTTGCCGACATAGGCCGGCTGGTCGTTGTTGAGGCCTTCGGCCAGCCACTTCGCAATCGACTCACTCGAGACCTTTGCGTTGTCGCCCTCGTCCCAGACGATCGGCAGCGCCTCCAGCGCGGTCTTGGCGTGCCACCAGGTGTCGGCAACGACCGCGACCGCGGTATCGCCGACCTTGACGACTTTCTTGACGCCTTTCATGCTGGCGATCTTGGCTTCGTCAAAGCTCTTCAGCTTGCCGCCGAACACCGGGCAATCCTTGATCGCGGCATTCAGCATGCCCGGCAGCTTGATGTCGGCGCCGTAGATCATGGCGCCGGTGGTCTTGTCGACGGTGTCGAGCCGCTTCACGCCCTTGCCGATCAGCTTCCAGTCCTTCGGATCCTTCAGCTTGACCTCGGCCGGCGGCGACAGCTTGGCTGCGGCCTCGGCGACCTTGCCGTAGGTCGTGGTCCGGCCCGATGGCGTATGGGTGATGACGCTGTTCGCGGCCGCGCATTCGGAGGCCGGCACCTTCCATGCATCGGCGGCGGCCTGGATCAGCATCACGCGCGCGGTGGCGCCGCCCTTGCGGACATAGTCCTGCGAGGAGCGGATGCCGCGGCTGCCGCCGGTCGAAAAATCGCCCCAGACGCGCTTGCGGGCGACGCTCTGGCCGGGTGTCGGATATTCGGTGGTGACCTTGGTCCAGTCGCATTCGAGCTCCTCGGCGACGAGCTGGGCGAGACCGGTGAGTGAGCCCTGGCCCATCTCGGAGCGGGCGATGCGGATCACGACGGTGTCGTCGGGCCTGACCACGACCCAGGCGCCGATCTCCGGCGAGCCGTCGGCCGCACGGACCACGGCGGGCCCGCCGAAGGGGAGGTCGAGGCCGATCGCAAGGCCGGCGCCGAGCGTGGCGCTGCCGATGACGAAGGCGCGGCGGTTGAGCCGCGGCGAGATATGCTTATTCATGTGGGGATTTCCTTACGCGCTTGCGATCGTGTGGATCGCTTCGCGCACCTGCTGGAAGGTGCCGCAGCGGCAAATGTTGGTGATGGCCTCGTCGATATCGGCGTCGGTGGGCTTCGGCTTCTCGCTCAGCAGCGCCGCCACCGCCATGATCATGCCGCTCTGGCAATAGCCGCATTGCGGCACGTCCTGGGCGATCCAGGCCTCCTGCACCTTGTGCAGCGCATCGCCGGAGGCGAGCCCCTCGATGGTGGTGATCTTCTTGCCCTCGGCTTCGCTGACCGAGACGCCGCAGGAGCGGGTGGCGACGCCTTCGATGTGAACCGTGCAGGCGCCGCATTGTGCAATGCCGCAACCGTATTTGGTGCCCGTCAGGCCGGCATTCTCGCGAATCGCCCAGAGCAGCGGCGTATCCGGCTCGACGTCGAGAGTGAAGGTTTTTCCGTTGATTGTTAGGTTTGCCATCGCAAGTCCCCTGATTGGCCCAATCCACCGATTGAACTCAGGGGCGCAATGTGTCCGGCAAACTGGAACTGTTCAAATCAACAGTCCGAGGGGTGAAATGCGAAGAATTACGCCGCTGAGGGAAGATTGTGGGGAGGGTGGTGTTTTGTCTCGCCCTCCATCATGGTTGATTCGGTCGTCCTTCCGCGGGCGCCAATCCATGGGTCTGAGGCGACGCCAGCCGTGAACGCCGGTTCCAGGCCCGGTCGAGGCCACGGCGACAGTTTGTCCCTTTTGCCGGGGTGCAAGACGCGGGCGCTTTGGTACACTGCGCCGACGCCAGAAGGAGTTCCATGAACGTGCCGAGTCCCAACGTACTGATGCTGTACCCGCTGTTCTCGGCAGAGTCCTTCTGGACCTTTGGCGAATCCTGCAAGGTATTGGGCGTAAAGCGCCCGGCCGCTCCTTTGGGCCTGATCACCGTTGCCGCGATGCTGCCCGAAAGCTGGACCGTCCGGCTGATCGATTGCAACACGGCGCCCTTCAATGACGAGGATCTCGCCTGGGCCGATGTCGTCTTCACCGGCGGGATGATGCCGCAGCAGGCCGACACGCTGCGCCTGATCGAGCTCTGCCGCGCGGCTGGCAAGCCGGTCGTCGTGGGCGGTCCCGACCCGACTTCGAGCCCGCACATCTATGAGCGGGCCGACTTCCGGGTGCTCGGTGAGGCCGAGAGCGTCATCGACGAATTCATTGCGGCCTGGGAGGGTGGCGCGCGGAGCGGCACCTTCACCGCACCGAAATTCCAGGCGGACGTGACCAAGACGCCGGTGCCGCGTTTCGACTTGCTCAAGTTCGAGGACTATCTCTATCTCGGTGTGCAGTATTCGCGCGGTTGTCCGTTCACCTGCGAGTTCTGCGACATCATCGAGCTCTACGGCCGCGTGCCGCGGACCAAGACGATCGAGCAGATGTTCGTCGAGCTCGATAGGCTCTATCAGATGGGCTACCGCGGCCATCTCGACTTCGTCGACGATAATTTCATCGGCAACAAGAAGTCGCTGCGGCAATTCCTGCCTAAGCTCGCCGAATGGCAGCGGACCCACGGCTATCCGTTCGAATTGTCGACCGAAGCCTCGGTCAACTTGGCCGATGATCCCGAGCTATTGGAGTTGATGGGGGCGGCGAATTTCTTCGCCATCTTCGTCGGTATCGAGAGTCCGGATCCGGCAACGCTGGTCGCGATGCGGAAGAAGCAGAATACCCGGCGCAACATCGCCGAGAGCATCCACAAGATCTACGCCGCCGGCATGCTCGTCACCGCTGGCTTCATCGTCGGTTTCGACAATGAGAAGGTCTCCATGGCGGACGCCATGATCGATTTCATCGAGGAAGCGGCGATTCCCGTCAGCATGGTCGGACTACTCTATGCCTTGCCGAACACGCAGCTGACGCGCCGCCTGGAGCGCGAAGGCCGGCTCCACGCGGGCCACGATGTGGCGCCGACCATCGGCGCCGATCAGTGCACGGCTGGAATCAATTTCGATCCGGTGCGCCCGCTCCGCGACATCCTGACGGACTACAGGCGGGTGCTGGAGCACGTCTACAGCCCGGCTGCCTATTCAGGACGCGTCGACCGCCTCATGACGCTGCTCGACCGGTCCCGGCAGCGCCACGAGCTCGCCGAAGGCGATATCCGCGCCAAGCTCGGTGCGATGGAGACGGTGCACAAGGTGGTCACCGCCCTTCCCGAGGCGCGTGGACCGTTGTGGCAAACTTTCATGAACTGCGCCAAGCGCGACACGACATCCGCGCGCATTGCCGTGCAGATGATCGCAGCCTATGCCCATCTCGGACCGTTCTCGCGCAAGGTCATCGCCGCCATTGACGCGCGCCTGGCGGCGCTGGACGAGCAAATCCCGAGTCCAGCCGTAGCTGTGGGCGCGACCGAGGCTCGACATCTGGCCTGACATCCGGAGAGCGATGGAACCGCCCACGACGCTTTGATGCGCTGCCCGGCGTGCCGTCGGCAATCAAACTGGCTGTCATGTGTGAGATCCCGGCTTGACAGCAGGACAACCTCAAGCTGATCGTCGTCAGGACGACCCGGGCCCGCCGCGATTTCGGCGTCTGGACGTTCCGCGCGGGCATTTTGAGTTGGCCCGCGAGGCTCAGTGCTCGTCTGCCATTGCGACCGACGTCATTGCCGGAAAAGCTCTAGCGGGGTTGGGCCATGTTCAGGAAGGTGATCCGCTGGTCGGTTGCGCTGATTGTCGTGGCGGTGCTGGTCTTCGCATATCTGCCTTCCTTCATCGCCGATTCCATCTACAAGAACGTCGACGACATCACCGATGGCGAGATGCCCGCCACCGTCACGGCCTTTCAATCGGGGCCGGACGTCGTCAGTACCATCGGTGGAAGCGGCGAGGGCCTGAACTGCAGCCTGCCGCCCTGGGCCAACATATTTTTCGACGGCGGCAGGGATTCCAACCAGAAGCGCCATCTCGTCCTGCAGCGCTTCAGGCAGGCCTGCGTCTTTCACGACCTGTGCTATCGCCATGGCCTGGCGACCTATGGCTATAACCAGAACGATTGCGACCGCATTCTGCAGAACGCGGCTTTTCGACTGTGTCTCTACATACGAAACGGCAGCCAGGAGAGCAGCGCGGCGCGCTGTCAGACCGACTCCAAGATGGTTCTGGCCGGCGTGAGCATCGGCGGATACGACGCCTATCGCGGCTGGGACCGATCGACCTATTTCGAGTTCGATTCGGACCCGTCGCGGTCGAACGGATTTCTGGTCAGCCGTGTGGTGGATCATCCGTTCAAGGCGGCCGCGCCGGCCAAATACGGCAGCGACCCCGATCAGGTCATTCTCATGTTCGAGAACGTCCGCTCCAATCTTGCGGTGACCTGCATCACCTGCGCGAGTGTTCCCGTTCTCGAGTGGACGACCGATCCCAACGCCGTCAGCGCCGAGTTGCGCTCGGTCGGCGTGACGCGGTTGCCGGAAGCGCTGCTCAAGCGCGAGCCCATGCTGTCCGAAACCATGCCGGTCTGGTTGCCGCCGCGCCGTCGACACGCGGCGCCGCATCTTCTGGTCGACGGAGCGGGCAAGGACCATCTGATCTGGATGAGCCGGAACAACCCGCAGGACAGCATGTCCTGTATCGTCGGCGCCGATCCGGCGCGCCTCCTCACCAATACCCTGCCGGCCCGGGATCTCTGCTCCGTCGATGCGGGCCCGTCGCTCAGCAGGGTTGAGGTCGACATGTTCGCGACCTCTCCGCTTCCGATGGAAGTGCCCGGAAGTCCGGATCTCGTCTACGCGACGTCGATCAGCACACAGAAGACAAAGGAGCAGCATCTGAGCTTCTGCTCCCGCTCTGCATCCAGGAAGGTCGAGGAGTCCGGAGGCGACGACCGGTCCAAATGCGTCACCTTCCCCGAAACGGAGGTTCGCAAGGGCGCGGCGCTCGGTGCATTCCAGAACTTTCCGCTGGTTCGCGCCGGACAGCAGATCTATTTCGCGCGGGACATCGATCAGCGGACGGATTCGCTGTTGACCGCCGCCTGGCAGCGCGCCTTCGGCAACAGCTTCTCGCCCGACGGTGCCTTGCTTGTGATTGACGTTGCGCCGCCGCTCGCCGCCAAAGGGCCTCTCTCGGCCAAGCTGAAGAAGATCGTCCGGTTCAACATCGACGATCGCTTCGATCCGATGATGCCGATCACGCGCAAGGCGGATGATTTGCGATTCCTGAGCCTCGAGGCGTCGAAGTCGAGTGTGCACCTTCGCACGATCGATTTCGCCAAGGACGACCCTTCCGTTGGCAATGGGCGGCTGACGATGGGCGACGGGGACGTGGACCTGGATCGCTCGTGGGCGGAGAGACCCATGCTGGTGCTGGAGACCAGGGAGGCGCGACCGAGGACCAAGCTGGTGTTCTCCCGTGGGGAAATAGCGATCGAACCGGGCAAGCCCGACGTGTCCCGCGCGACGACCGAAGTGTTGACGCTGCAGACCCTGGTTTTCGAACGCGATGCCGCCGCGCCGTCGGATGCGCCGTTCGTGAAATCGGCCGGAGCTGCTTGCCGGGTCGTCTATGAGTTCGAAGCGAACCACACCGATTGGGCGTGCTATCGCGCCTTCGACCCCGACCGCGCGATGCGAGCCTCGCCAGCGACGCGGATGCAGGCCTCCCAGACGCTGGTTGGGCGGTTCAGCCAAGGCGGCGGCCATGGCCTCGCATTTCCCGATCTCTGCCTGAAGTCGGAGCCGATCATCCTGACGCCGCAAGGAGGCACGTTTGCGCCCCTGAGCGAGACCGCGGGCTGGAAAGGCCCGCCAAAGCTGACACGGACGATCAAATGCGAGCCGCTCGATGCCGCGGCAATCGTGAGCCGTCCCATCGCGCAGAAGGCTCCGTGAAGGCGGGCCGGCCAATGAGGCGCGCCAACGCGTTCGGTCTACTTCACCGCCAGCCGTAGGAAGCTCATCACGCTGCCGAGTGCGGCAAAGCCGGCGCCGAGCGCCAGCGCGACGGTTGCGCCGTCGTGACCGGCCAGCGCGAAGCAGAGCGCCGCGAGGGCCGCCCCCGTCGTCTGTCCCGTCAGGCGCGCGGTCGCGACGATGCCCGAGGCGCTGCCGCTGCGGTGCGGCGGCGCGCTCGACATCACCGCCTTCATGTTCGGCGCCTGGAAGAAGCCGAAGCCCATGCCGCAGATCACCATCCGCCAGATGATGTCGGCAATGGCGGGGTTGGCCGGAAGCGTCGCAAGCAGCGCCATGCCGAGGCCGAGCAGCACCAGGCCGATGCCGCCGAGCAGGCCGACCGCGTGGCGGTCGGACAGGCGTCCCGCGATCGGCGCCATGATGCCGACCACCAGCGGCCACGGCGTCATGAAGAAGCCGGTCTCGACCTGCGAGCGGCCGAGCACGTCCTCGAAATAGAACGGTAGCGAGACGAAGGCGAGGCCCTGCACGGCGAAGGAGCACACCGCAGTCGCGGCCGACAACGCGAACATCGGCCGGCTGAACAGGTCGATCGGCAGCATCGGCGCCGGATGGTCGGCGTGCCGGCGCGTCAGGATAAAGCCGAGCGCGAGGGCCGTGACCAGCTCGATGATCACGACCACCGGCGACAGATTATGCGCGGCACTGCCGATGCCGGTGATGAACAGGCCGAGGCAGGCCGACGCCAGGATTGCGCCGAGAAAGTCGAACCCGTGATCGGCGCGCGGCGTCTTCGGCAGCATCGCAACGCCGATGCCGATCGCGACGAGGCCGAACGGGATGTTGACGGCGAACAGCCACGGCCACGGGCCGAGGGCCAGGATGGCGGAGGCGATCGTTGGCCCGAAGGTGAAGGCGGTCGCGACCACAAGCGCGTTGTGGCCAAAACCGCGGCCCAGCATCCGGCCGGGATAGACGAAGCGCACCAGCGCGGTGTTGACGCTCATGATGCCGCTGGCACCCAGCCCCTGCAGCATGCGCGCGACCAGCAGGCTGTCCAGCGACCACGCCACCGCGCAGAGCAGCGAGGCGATGGTGAACAGGATGAGGCCGCCGAGATAGATGCGCTGGTGTCCGACGATCTCGCCGAGCGCACCCAGCGGCAAGAGCGTTGCCACCAGCGCGATCTGGTAGACGTTGACCACCCACACCGACTGCTCCGGCGAGACATGCAGATCGGCAGCAATGGCGGGCAAGGCGATGTTGGCGATCGCGGTGTCGAGCGAGGCCATCGCCAGCGCGGTGAAGATCGCGGCGATCGCCCAGCGCCGCTGCGCGGCGGGGAGGCCATCAGAGGTGGTGTGGTCGGGCTCGCGCGCGGCGGCAGGTAACGTGATCGTCATTGCGTTGGCGCGTGGCTCCGGCGGCGCGGCTCAAATCGGTCATTTCGCATGTACTACGGCGGGGCCGCCTTCCACAGGCATATGCTTGCATGCTGTGTATGCGCGAAGGTGAGGCGATGACGGCTCGCGCTGGCGTATGATCGCGCCGCGGCTGCAAAAGTCAGGGGATCGCCATGCAAATCGTCGTTCTGCCCGGTGACGGCATCGGACCCGAGATCACGACCGCGACATCGGGCGTGCTGCGCGCGGCCTCGGAGCGCTTTCAGCTCAATTTGCGTCTGGAGGAGCACGCGGTCGGGCATGCGAGCCTGAAGCTATCAGGCACGACCGTGCGCCCCGAGCTGCTCGACATCGTCCGCGCCGCCGACGGCCTGATCCTGGGTCCGACCGCGACCTTCGACTTCAAGGACGAGGCGCATGGCGAGATCAATCCGTCGAGGTACTTCCGCAAGAACCTCGACCTCTACGCCAATATCAGGCCCGCGCGCACCTATGCGGGGCGGCCCGGCCGCCTCGGTGATTTCGACCTCGTCGTGGTCCGCGAGAACACCGAGGGGTTCTACGCCGACCGCAACCTGGAGCAGGGCAGCGGCGAGATGCTGGTCACGCCCGACGTGGTGATCTCGCTGCGAAGGATCACACGCCTCTGCTGTGAGCGCATCGCGCATGCCGCATGCCGCCTCGCGATCAAGCGGCGCAGGCACCTCACCATCGTGCACAAGGCCAATGTGCTCAAGATCGGTGACGGCATGTTTCTCGAGATCTGCCGCGCGGCGGCGAAGGCCTATCCAGGACTGAGCGTCGACGACATTCTGGTCGATGCCATGATGGCGCATGTGGTGCGCAGTCCTGATCGTTTCGACGTCATCGTGTCCACCAACATGTTCGGCGACATTCTGTCCGATCTTACCGCCGAACTTTCGGGAAGCCTCGGCCTCGGCGGCTCGCTGAATGTCGGCGAGCGCTACGCGATGGCGCAGGCCGCGCACGGCTCGGCGCCCGACATTGCCGGACAGGACGTCGCCAATCCCGTCTCGTTGATCCTGTCGACCGCGCTGCTGCTGGCCTGGCACGGCGAGAAGACTGGTGCGGTCCGCTATGAAGAGGCCGGGCACGCGATCGAGGCGGCGGTGGCGAAGGCGATTGGCGAGGGCAGGGCGACGCGGGACATCGGCGGCAAGCTCGGCACGATCGCGGCAGGGGCGGCGATTGCGGAGATTCTGCAGGCGGAGTGAGCGGTGCTTGCACACTTTCCTCGGGGCCCAAGACAAAAAGTCGAAAAACAACCCCATGCACAGTAGAAGTCGCCTTGATTGATAAGGGATTTTCGAACCGCCTTGCGACGGTAATCGCGGCTGCGATCAAGTTGACCCGTCGGGCAAAACATTGCCAGGATGCTAACGTGCCAGCGACGCCGGTGAACGTGCGACGCCGCCTATCAAGGCGGGCCACGTATCGGCTTGGCAAGCGCTGACCTACGATATCGCGCGCCGATCGCGGTGCCGCTGCCCGGGCCGGCCCGCCAAGGCTCTTGACCTCGTGATCTCCGAAAGTTTTCTGACCGGTGCCGATCAGGTGATGGACTGAAGTAGTTGGGTTCACGGCAGAAGCGTCATGAACTCGTAGACGACGACGGCAGCGCCGAGACAGCGCCGCCAGGGATTCACGCCGCGGAAGACCTCGTCGGCGCCCCAGACGACGAGTCCGCCCTTCATGACGATCGTCAAGCCGACGCTGACCTTGCCTGCGGCAGGCCAGATCCAGAGCAGAACGCCGGCAACGAGGACGATCCAAAGAAGAAGATTCGGCCACTGCGCGATGGTGATGGCACCTGTTTCGCGGCTCCGGAAGAACCAATCAGCGAATCGCCGTACCGAGCCAATCAGAGTGCAACCTCACCCTCTTCACGGCCCTTCCAATAAGTGATGCGGTTGGCTTTGACCTTGATCAGCACGATGCCCGGCGTATCGATGCCGTGGTCGAACCATTTGTCGAGATCGCTCGTCCAATGCTGTTGGAATGCCGCCTTGTCCCGGATCAGTTCGGCCGTCCCCTCGACGGCGACATAGATCCCCTTCGAGAACAGGCCCGCTTCCGACGAAAAGCCGAGCGCGACTTTCGGATTTCGCCTGATGTCCGAGACGGTGCGGGTCCGGTCATGGGCAAAGTAGTAAGACGTGCCGTCGTAGGCGACATCGCCGTTGTTGCTCATGGGGCGGTTGGCGATTTCGCCGTTCTCGGTGTGGGTCGAAAGAATGGCGATGTCGATGTCGGCCATTTCCTTCGCGATCTCGGCGAGCGATGTCTTGGACATGAATTTTTCCTCCAGTGGGGCTGGAGCAACGGCGGGATGAGGCTACGCGTTCCTCGCGTTCTACTCGTTGGAAACGCAAAACCGCCCCCGACATCAGTCGGAGGCGGTTTCGAATTGAATCGGATCAGTGGCCCGTGCCGGGCTTGGTGGTCTTCGGGGGCTTGCCGTCTTCCATGCGGCCCTCATTGCGAAGATCGCGCCCCTCTTGAGCCTTGCGCTGGCTCTCGGGATCCTTGCCGTGCTCGTTCATCTCTTCCTTGATGTAACCGGCGCCTTCCTTGATCTTGCCTTCAACGCTCATGATCTTCTCCCTCCATACAGGCGATAACGCGTTGGCGGACTTGGCGTTCCGGTATCATAACGGCGCAGATTGCGGGGAACCGAGTTGTGCCTTCGAACGCGCAGAATGGTAGAGCGCTTGCGAAACTCATCGTGCTGAGTGCTGAACGTTCGTCGACGGTGTCGCTGCGCATTGATGGCGTGGCTCGGACTTTCCGAGCTGTGGCGCTGGTGCACGACAGGCGCACTGCTCACTTATTTCCGCTGCATGGATCACGTCAGCAGATGGCAGCTCATGAGAGCCATCCGTTCAATTTCGTTTCGCTCTTCATCGTCCACGGAGTGGTTGCTGCCATGGGAGTGACGATTTGCGCCATGCAGTGGCTGCTGATCCGCAGGTGGTGGTTGAAGAAGCCGGCGGCGGATCAGTGATCGTGCGCGCGCCTCTTACGAGCATCATCGGCCGCTTTTGAAGGCAAGGAAGATGCTCGGCGCGCTGTCGCCGACATTGTTGTCGGTGCCTCCTGCACGCACTCCCGCACTGTATTGCCTTAGCAGGCTCGCCCAGGCTGACGACTAGGGGGCCGGGAGATCGGGTAGTTCCGAATGATGAATTGCGCGAGGTCGCGACAAGACGGCTGGTAAGAAATCGGCGGAATAAGCGATGTGGAGGTCAACGCTCGGGGTGGAAAACCGTCACTCGAACGCAAGCCCCAACGCCAACCAGGTCGCAAGAGACAAACAGACGCCAATTCCCAAATAGGGCAATGCAAGGCGCATCGGTCACTCCTCAGCTCCGAGACGCGAAAACGCCTTAACTTCGCATGTTCGCCGTGCACTGCCCATATTCCAAACGATGTACGAGGGTTGGTTTGCCGTGGACGACAACGTACCCGACCGCGCAATGCCAACAGGAAGCAGACGTGCCTGATTTGGCGCCCCTTTCAGGTCGGACCCGGCTGATTTAATTTGACTCCGCATTTGGTTCAAAATATATAATTTATTTAATTATTTAATTGTGGGGCTGATGCCTGCCAAGTCCTTTCGATCTTGGGATTTTCTTCCATGCCGAACCGCGAAACAGGCGGAGCAATCGCGCCGCTCTAGCCTTTATCTAAAGAGGCGTGATCGATGCGCCGACCGATTGATACTGCACCCAGGGACGGAGAAGACATCTGGGTGGAAGATGCGACCGGGGTCGTTGACGTCGCTCGCTGGTCGCCTCAAGCAGGCAAATGGGTCTCCAAAGACGGTGCTCCAATCAACGCCGAGCCGACCCATTGGTATCCCGAAGCTGAGGACATTGACCCAGAGGGCGAACCATCGGGCAATCCGCTCGCGGCGGCTGTCATTTTGCTTCCCGCGATCCTGGTTGGAGCGGCCTTACTGGGTGTGTTCGATACTTTCAGCGCACGAACGATGCCGGAAATGGCGCAAATCGGCGGCGAGAATGCCCTCCGCTTCGACCGACGGCCGGAAATAGGGGCGAGGTCGCAAGCGCTCCTTCAGCGCGAAGCGAACGGAGACCTAACGTACACGGTGCCGGCGGGCATGGTGCAGCCTGAGCCATGGCCCGATCGAGATGCTTTGCACAGTCATGCGCGCGCCAGTGAACCGGACGGGGCGCGCAGGGAACTTGAGGAGGCGGTCCAGCAGGCGCACGCGGCAAAAATTGCGGCGGACGAGTTGCGGCAGTCGCTGCAACAGGAGCAAGCGCGCAACGCTGCGCTTGCGAACGAAGTTGCCGAATTCCGCCGGCAGGTCGATGCCCGCGACGCAGAATCGCGGATGGCGGAGGATGTGGCCGCGCAACAGAGAGAAGCGGCGCAACGGCAGATCGCAGAACTAGAGCAGTCTCTGCAGCGCGAGCGGGAAACTAGCACCGCCCGCGCAAGGCAGGTGAACGCCGCACAGGCAGCGGCGGCGAGCGCTGAGCAGGAACGCCACGAGGCGCAGTCGCGCGCCGCCGCGCTCGCGAGCGAACTCGCCGGAATGCCTCGCCGCTTGCCTGTGACGGAAGCTGCGACTGCGGAGGAAAGCCCGGCGGAGGGGCTGGAGATTGCGGAACTGCGGCAGTCCCTGCAGCAAGAGCAGGAAAAGAACGCCATTCTGGTCACGGAAGCCAAAGCAGCGCAGGCAGCAGCTGCCGATGCCGATCAACAACGCCGCGCTCTCGAAGCGGCTCAGGCGCACGCCGCTGCGCTGGAGAGCGAACTTGCCGAAGTGCGCCGGGAGATCGAAACCCGCAACGCGCAATTGCGCGATGCCGAAAATGCGGTCTTGCAGCAGAGACAGGCAGCGAAACGAGAGATCAGTGAGCTGCGACAGTCGCTGAAACAGGAACTGAGCAAAACCGAGGCCAGGGAGAGAGATCTTGCATCGGGGTGGCGCTCCACCCGTGAGCGCGCTCTGGCCGAGCAAGCAAATGACGCGCCGGTCCTGCCGGCGACGCGGAGCGTGGAAGTGGCGGAGCCACCGACCGCCGCAGTCCAGAACGAGGCGGAGGCCCGTTTGCTCCCGCGTGCCAGGGCGCTGCTCGATCAGGGAAATATTGGTGCAGCACGCATTGTCCTCGAGCTCGCAGCAGAGAAAGACATTGCGCAGGCAAGTTTCATGCTCGCCGAGACCTATGATCCGGCGGTTCTTTCCGCCTGGGGTACTTATGGGACTCGCGGCGAAGCGGCCAAGGCGCGCGAATTCTACGCGAAGGCACACAGGGGTGGTATTCGCGAAGCGAAGGAACGGCTGGATGCGCTCCGACCCTGAGAATGGGATTCTTGCAGTCCGAGAGACGAAAGCTTGCGGCGGCTGAGCCGGAAGGGAACGACATGAACAATGCGCCAAAGTTACGCTCGTTGCTCCTGCTGGCTTGGTTGGTGCCGGTCGCTATGATGCTTCAAACGGCCTGCCTGGAAGCGCAAACGGCGAGAAATGCCAAGGCCGATGCACAGCTCGACCGACGGCCGCTTCCGAAAGAGAACGAAAAGAACCGGATGAACGCCTGGACGGTCGGGCTCGCCGGGGGCCTGCTCGAGGGCGCGCCGATCCGCCTCGCCGCAGAAATGGCTCGCGTCGTCGACGACGGAGCAGACCTGCATCTTCTGCCGATCGTCACCCGGGGGGCCACCGACAATCTGAACGCGCTGCTCTATTTGCGCGGCGTCGATACTGCCATCATCAATTCCGACGCGCTCGAGGAGTATAAGATTCAGGTACCGCAGATCCGGAGCCGCATCACCTATCTGCTCAATCTCTTCCCATCCGAGCTGCACATCTTTGCGCGGCCTGAGATCACAAGCCTGCAGGATCTTGTTGGCAAGAGGGTGAACTTCAACACCCTGGGCACCGCGGCCGCCTATTCAGGGCCACTGATCTTCAGCCGCCTCGGGATCGATGTCGAAAAGACATTCATCCCGCATCAGGTTGCCCTGGAGCAGATGCGTAAAGGCGAAATGTCGGCCGTTGTGTTCATCACGTCGAAACCCGTTGATGCCTTCGTAAAGGGCCGCTGGGAGGCTGGATTCAAGTTCCTCCCGATCCGTTACGACAAGAAATTCGAGGACTATTATCTGCCCGCGACCTTGGACGCCAATGAGTATCCTAATCTGATCAAGCAGGGTGAGCGGGTCTCGACCATCGCGGTCCCGACAGCGCTGGTCGCTTTCAACTGGCCGCCAGGCTCCAATCGCTACCAACGCGTGGCTCGCCTTGTCGAGTACCTGTTCTCGCGGATCGACCGGCTGCAGGCACCAGGCTTCGATCCGAAATGGCAGTCGATCAATCTTGCGGCATCCGTCCCGGGTCTCACCCGCTTCCAGGCCGCGCAGGAATGGCTGGATCGCAAAGCGCGCAGCGTACAGGCGAGGCCATGAAGACTGCCGCTCCGCCGCTCGCTGTCGCCTTCAACGTCGCCTGCGGTATCGCCTACGCGCAAAGTACGAGCGATCCCATGGAAACACTTAGGGCTTGTTCGGCGATGGAGGGACAAGCCCGGCTGGAATGTCTGCAAGGCCTATCGCGCAAGATTCCCCCGTCCAGCCGGAGTAGCCGGGATGCCGGCTGGATCGTCAGCGAGACGACTTCGCCAGTCGATTATCTGCCGGTCGTCACTGCCACGGCCACTTCTGTCGGCCGCTCGGACGGTGCCGCGATGCAGCTCGCAATCCACTGCCGCAGAGGCCGCACGGAAGTCATCGTCGCCGGACCGGCGCTGTCACGCAGCGCCAACGAATACGTGATCTCCTTTCGGCTGAATGCGGATACTCCAATGCAACTCGCAGCAGCGTCGCCGTCATTCGGCTCCGGCGTCGCTTTCGGGGGCGACGTCGTAAAATTGTTGAGCTCACTACCCGACGACGGTCACATCGTCGTGAGCCTTTTCACCCGCACTGGCCCGGCGCAAGACGGACAATTCCTGCTCAGCGGATTCGAAAACGTGCGCAAGAAAATGGCGGCTGCATGCAAATGGCCACATGTCGTCACCAGGCCGGGTAGGTGATGGTCAGGATATGGGAGACACGAGATGATCAATCCAAAATTGGCGCTGGCAGTCATCGGCGGCTTGACGATAGGGCTTCTGGTCGGACCAGGCGCGCAGGCGCAGCAGGACAACCAGTGGTTCCCGCAGGCGCGCGAGAAGAGCCAAGCGAGCAACGCGAAGCATCCGGGTGGACAGAAGCAGGTGAGCAAGCCGCGGCAGATTCACGCGATCAGGCAGGATCATCCCAACAACACGAAGATGGCTCAGGCTACAAAAACCGAGAGCGCGAAAAAGTCGCACCGGCTGGTGCTGCAGGTCAATTCCAACGAACCTGCGATGATGAACCTCACGCTCAACAATGCGAGCAACGTCGCGCAATATTATCGCGATCTCGGTGAACCAGTGTCGATCGAGGTCGTCACCTTTGGTCCCGGCCTTCACATGCTGCGCGATGACACCTCGCCGGTAAAGCCGCGCATCGAGGTGCTCGCGATGAGCCATCCCGAGATCTCCTTTAAAGCTTGCGGCAACACGCAGGAAAACATGCGCAAGGCAGAGAACAAGGACATCAACCTGATCCCACAGGCAACGGTCGTGAAATCCGGCGTTGTCCGCGTCATGGAGCTGCAGGAGCAGGGCTGGAGCTACGTCAAACCGTGAGGTCTGGCAAACCGGACATGGCGAGCGTTCGCGGGTCGTGGATACAGGAGCCCAGCCCTAGAACTGATACCGCCGCAGCCCCCCGTCCACCGGGATCACCGTCCCGGTGATGTACCGCGCCACCGGCGAGGCCAGGAACACCGCCAGCGCGGCCAGATCTTCCGGCTCGCCCCAATAGCCGACCGGGATTTCCTCCTCGGCAAAACGCTCCCGATAATCCGGCGGATAGTTGCGGCGGATCTGCTCGCTCATGATGCGGCCGGGAGGGATGCAGTTGATGGTGATGCCGTGCTCGCCGATCTCGCGCGACAGGCCCTTGGCCCAGGCGTGCACGGCGGCCTTGGCGGCGAACGCCGCGTTGAGCCCCTCGGGCTCGGACTTGCCGGTGATGTTGACGATGCGGCCCCATTTGCGCTCGATCATCTGCGGCAGCAATGCATGCGCGATGCGGCGGTAGCTGGTGAAGTTCAGCGCGATCGCCTCGTCCCATTTGCTGTCGGGCGCATCGACCGGCAGTGGCCGGCTGCCGCCGGCATTGTTGATGAGGATGTCGACATGGCCGAGCTCCTTCACCGCGAACGCCGCGATCCGCTCTGCCGCGTCCTTCGCCATCACGTCCTGCTCGAGCGGCGTGATCAGCCCGGAGCCTTCCTCCTTCACCAGCTCGGCGAGCAGATCGGTGCGCCGCGCCACGCCGACCACACGCACGCCTTCGGCGGCGAGGCCCTTGGCGATGGCGCGACCGATGCCGATGCTCGCGCCGGTGACAACAGCGGTTTTCGATTTGAGCCCGAGGTCCATGGTCACACGCTCTCTTGTTTGGTTCTTGCTTATTGCTGTTCGTTTCCTGCCCGTCCCGCGCGCCTTGCGAATTGCCTGAGCGGGACGAGCAGTGGTAACCAAGAGCGACCTTGAAGGAAACACGAAAAAGAAAAAGGCGTTGAGCGATGGCCTGGGATCCGCAGCAATACTTAAAATTCTCCGGCCACCGGCTCCGGCCCGCCGTTGACCTCTTGATGCGGATTCCGGATTTTGGCCCGCGCGAGATTGCCGATCTCGGCGCCGGCGCCGGCAACGTGACAAAACTCATCAAGGAGCGCTGGCCGGAGGCGAGCGTGACCGGCGTCGAGGGCTCCGCCGAGATGGTTGCCGCCGGCCGCAAGGCTGCACCCGATGTCGAATGGTCCCACGAGGACCTCGGCCAATGGCGCCCCGCCAGGCAATACGACTTGATCTATTCCAATGCCGCACTGCACTGGCTGCCCAATCATGCGGCGCTGTTTCCATCGGTCATGGAGAAGGTGAAGCCTAGCGGCATGCTTGCGGTGCAGATGCCGCGCAACTTTCTGGCGCCGTCGCATGTGCTGATCGGCGAGACCGCGCTCGATGGTCCGTGGCGATCCAAGCTCGAGCATCTCGTGACGCCGCCGCCGGTCGAGGGGCCGGCCTTCTATCACGATCTTCTTGCGCCGATGTCGGCCGACATCGACATCTGGGAGACTGAATATCTGCAGGTGCTCGAAGGCGAGAACCCCGTCAAGGAATGGACCAAGGGGACCTGGCTGACGCGCTATCTCGACGTGCTCGCCGGCGAGGAGAAGATCGCATTCGAAGCCGCCTATGGGATGCGGGTTGCGAAGGCCTATCCGAAGAATGCGGCGGGGCAGACCCTGTTCCCGTTCCGCCGCCTTTTCATGGTTGCGCAGCGCAAGAGCTGATGCTCTGCCGCAATGCGACATAAGCGCTCGTTCCCCTGGACAGAAGCAGGTGCCGGGTTGCGTAGACAGCGCTCGTCAAGATAGCTTGGCTGCGGCAAATTGGGCTTAGGTCTAGTTGTTCGGCCTGCGGATTGCTGCCACTACTCAAACCGGAAAACAAAAAAGCACCCGGTTTGTCGAGGTTGTTGGGAGGTCTTCATGCGCAAACTGCTTCTTGCGGTCGCGGCGGCCGCGCTGATTCTGGCCCCTGCCGCTGCGCAGGCCCAAACTCCGATCGTCATCAAGTTCAGCCACGTCGTCGCCAACGACACCCCGAAGGGGAAGGGCGCACTGAAGTTCAAGGAGCTCGCCGAGAAATACACCGACGGCAAGGTCAAGGTTGAAGTCTACCCGAACTCCACGCTTTACAAGGACAAGGAGGAGATCGAGGCGCTGCAGCTCGGCTCCGTGCACATGCTTGCCCCTTCGACCGCGAAATTCGCGCCGCTCGGCATCAAGGAGTTCGAGGCGCTCGACCTGCCCTGGCTGTTCAAGGACGACCAGACCTATTCCAACGCGATGAAGGGCACGGTCGGCAAGTGGCTGTTCCAGAAGCTCGAGACCAAGGGCATCACCGGGCTTGCCTATTGGGACAATGGCTTTCACATGCTCTCCGCCAACCGCCCCTTGCTGAAGCCGACCGATTTCCAGGGCCTTAAATTCCGCATCTCCGGATCGAAGGTCGCCGACCAATATCTGCGCATCATGGGCTCGATCCCTCAGATCATGGCGTTCTCCGAGGTCTACCAGGCCTTGCAGACCGGCGTGGTCGACGGCTGCGAGAACACCGCGTCCAATTACTTGACGCAGAAGTTCTACGAGGTGCAGAAGGACATCACTGTGTCCTATCACGCGCATCTGCAATATGCGGTCATCGTCAATTCGAAGTTCTGGTCGGGCCTGCCGCCCGACATCCGCACCCAGCTCGACAAGGCGATGGCGGAGGCATCCGACTACACCAACTCGATCGCCCGCCAGGAGAACGAGGACGCGCTGGCCGAGATCAAGAAGACAGGTAAGACCAATCTGCATTACCTCACCGATGCTGATCGCAAGGCCTGGCAGGAGGCGATGCAGCCGACTTATAAATGGGCAAAGGGACGGGTCGGGCAGGAGGTGCTCGATCTCATCGCCAAGGAACTCGACGTCAAGATGAACTGACGGCTGCGGCCCAATAAGAACAACACCAACGGTCGGGGGTGATCGCACTCCCGGCCGTTTCGCTCTTGAATGACGACCTGATGCTGGGGGACCAAGTTGTTGCGTGTGCTGAATCGTTTTCTCGATCATCTCGAGGAGTGGCTGATCGCGACGATGATCGCGGCTGCGACGTCGCTCATCTTCGTCGCCGTGCTGCACCGCTACGGCGCCGGGCTGTCGATCGATATCGCCAAATGGGCGGAAGCCCGCAACCTGACCTTCCTCGCCGTCCCGGCGCGCGCGGCATTCGTCTGGCTTGCCGCGCTCGATCTGTCCTGGGCGCAGGAACTCTGCATCTACATGTTCATCTGGATGGCGAAGTTCGGTGCCGCCTACGGCGTGCGGACCGGCATCCATGTCGGCGTCGACGTGCTGGTTAATATCCTGCCCGGCGGATCGCGCCGGCGCGTCATCACCTTCGGTCTGTTGTGCGGCGCCCTCTTCACCGCCATCGTCGCCTATTTCGGCGCCGCGTTCGTGGGACAGATGTGGCAGACCGGCCAGCAGTCCAATGATCTGGAAGCACCGATGTGGATGGTGTATCTCACCATCCCGCTCGGCTCCGGCCTGATGTGCTTCCGCTTCCTGCAGGTCGCCTGGTCGTTCCACCGCACCGGCGAGCTGCCGCATCACGACATGGCGGGCGTCGAGGGCGTCGAGGCGGATCCGGTGCATCCGGCGCCGGTCACGCATAGTCAGGTCGTCCGGGACGAGCGCAGCCCGCTCGGCTGGATCCTGATGCTGCTGCCGGTCTTGATCGTCGCGCTGTGCTTCGCGCATGCGGGTCACGTCATCACGCTGCCGCAGGGCTTGCGCGTCCTCATCGTGTTCGCGCTTCTGCTCTCCTTGATGCTGACGGGCATGCCGATCTCGATCGCGCTCGGTCTCACGGTGCTCAGCTTCATGTTCACACTGACCGACGTGCGAACGGAATCGGTGGCGCTGAAGCTGTTCACCGGCATCGAGAATTTCGAGATCATGGCGATCCCGTTCTTCATCCTCGCCGGCAACTTCCTGACCCATGGCGGGGTGGCGCGGCGGATGATCACCTTCGCGACCTCGCTGGTCGGCCATTGGTACGGCGGTCTCGCGCTGTCGGGGGTGGTCGCCTGCGCGCTGTTTGCCGCGATTTCCGGCTCGTCGCCGGCGACCGTGGTGGCGATCGGCTCGGTGATCCTGCCGGCGATGGTCGCGCAAGGCTTCCCGAAGCGGTTCGGCGCGGGCGTGATCACGACGTCGGGCTCGCTCGGAATTCTGATTCCGCCGTCGATCCCGATGGTTCTCTACGCCGTCTCCACCAACAGCTCGGTCGGCAAACTTTTCATCGCCGGCATCGTGCCGGGATTGGTCCTGGCCACGCTGCTCGGCGCCACCACATTTTACCGGGCCTGGCGCAACGACTATCCGCGGATGCCGAAGGCAACGCTGCGCGAGCGCTTCGATGCCTTCCGCAAGTCGATCTGGGGCATCCTGCTGATCGTGATCGTGATCGGCGGCATCTACAGCGGCCTGTTCACGCCGACCGAAGCTGCCGCCGTCAGTGCGGTCTACGCCTTCATCGTCGCGGTGTTCATCTATAAAGACCTGAAGCTGAGCGACGTGCCGCGGGTGCTGCTGTCGTCGGCGAATCTTTCGGCGATGCTGCTCTACATCATCACCAACGCCGTCCTGTTCTCGTTCCTGATGACCTACGAGAATGTGCCGCAAGCGCTGGCGCAATGGATGATCGACCAGGGCCTGGGGTGGATCGGCTTCCTGCTCCTCGTCAACCTGCTGCTGCTGCTGGCGGGCAACGTGATGGAGCCGTCCTCGATCATCCTCATCATGGCTCCGATCCTGTTCCCGGTCGCGATCAAGCTCGGCATCGACCCGATCCATTTCGGCATCCTGATGACAGTCAACATGGAGGTTGGCCTCTGCCATCCGCCTGTCGGCCTCAATCTCTACGTGGCGTCAGGCATCGCAAAGATGGGGATCACAGAGCTCACGGTCGCGGTGTGGCCATGGCTGCTGACGATGCTGGGATTCCTGGTGGTGGTGACGTACTGGCCGGGCCTGTCGTTGTGGCTGCCGCGATTGTTGGGGATGTAGTGACGAGTTCTGAATCCCTCTCCCCTTGTGGGCCTGTTGCGCTACGGCCTTTTGAGGCAGGAGACGTAAGGAGAGAGGGCTGTGTTGACGCCGATCGTCAGGCCGAGATCTGTAGTTGGCGCCC
>NZ_JACIHD010000028.1:0-67275 GCF_014198235.1 Bradyrhizobium sp. ERR14
ACTGGCGAGGGCCATGATGAGGCGGCACATTCTTCCGACCTCGAAGACGACAAGGTCCGGTACCCAGGGCAGTTGACAGCGATTAGACGACAAGAAGCTGTTCCGGCTGTACCGGGAAGAGAAGCTTGCAGTGCGCCGCCGTGGCGGCCGCAAGCGCGCCATCGGGACCAGGGCGCCGATGGCGCCGAACGAGCGCTGGTCGCTCGACTTTGTGTCGGATCAGCTGACCTGCGGCCGCCGCTTCCGCGTCCTCACCGGGGTCGATGACTGCACCCGCGAGTGCCTGGCGCTGGTGGCCGATACCTCGCGCTCCGGCATCCGCGTGGCCCGGGAACTTGACCGGCTGATGATCGAGCGCGGCAAGCCGAAAATGGTGGTCAGCGACAACGGCAGCGAGCTGACCAGCAACGCTATCCTGACATGGGCGGATCAGAGTCGCGTCGCCTGGCACTACATTGCGCCGGGCAAGCCCGTGCAGAATGCGTTCATCGAGAGCTTCAACGGCCGGCTGCGGGATGAATTGCTGAACGAGACACTGTTCACGTCAGTGGCCCAGGCTCGCGTCGCACTCGGATGCTGGCGGGCCGATTACAACGATGCCCGACCCCACTCGCAGCTCGGATGGAAAACGCCCTCTGAGTTCGCCTTCACCTGTCACCCGCGCCGGAATCTGGCGCTGCGCTATGCCGAAGGCTCCGCGCCAGCTCCCGTCGCTCCCACCGCCCAACCGGGAAAATCCAACGACCGGAGCGAACTCAGGATTGGATAAAACTTGATGTGGTGGAACGGCCCGCTCCAACAGCATCAAAGTGCTAGAACGTGGTCGTTGTTCGAACGCCACAAAGGAGGGACCGTTCCGTGAAACAGCTTATCACCATCGGGCTCGATCTGGCCAAGCACGTTTTCCAGGTTCACGGGGCGGATGCCGAGGGCTCGCCCGTGTTCAGCCGGAAGCTACGGCGCAGCGAAGTTCTGCGTTTCTTTAAGAAGCTGCCACCATGCCTGGTGGGAATGGAAGCATGCGGTAGCGCCCACTATTGGGCACGCGAGATCGCAGCTCTCGGTCATGAGGTCCGGCTCATTCCGCCGGCTTATGTCAAACCCTTCGTCAAGCGTGGCAAGACGGATGCGGCGGACGCGGAGGCCATCAGCGAAGCGGTGACCCGAAAGACCATGCGCTTCGTGCCGATTAAGACGGCTGAGCAACAGGCTGCCGCGATGGTGCTGAAGACCCGCGCTCTTCTAGTGCGGCAGCGAACGCAGGCGGTCAACGCGTTGCGCGCGCATCTGGCAGAATTGGGGATCAATCGCCACCGCCGGCCTGGCAAAGGTTGAGGCGCTGGTCGCAATCATACGGGATGAGACATGCTCGCCTGCCCGCAGCAGCGCGCTTCGCGCTGATGGCTATTGCCGACGAGATTGAAGCTTCAGCCGACCAGATCGAGAGGCTTGAGCGCGCAATCGTCGTGGAGGCCAAGCGCGACGAGGACATGCGTCGGTTGACCACAATCCCTGGCGTCGGCGCCATTACGGCGGCGACCATCAAGGCGCTTGTGCCGGGTCCCGGCGGGTTCAAGTCGGCTCGCCACTTTGCCGCCTGGCTGGGATTGACGCCGCGGTCTCACTCAAGCGGAGGCAAAGAGCGGCTGGGACGAATATCGAAGATGGGAAATCCGGAACTCCGCTCTCTCCTCGTTGTCGGGGCAACGGCCGTCTTGCGGGTCGTCCGAAACGACGCTCGGGCGCGGCCGTGGCTGAAGGCCCTTCTCGCCAGACGGCCCTTCAAGGTTGCCGCCGTCGCGCAGGCCAATAAGACGGCGCGGATCATCTGGGCGCTCCTGAACAAGGGCGGAATTTATCGGCGTCCCGACCCATTGGCGCTTACCGCGGTGACGCAGACCACCAAAACGATCTGACCGGCGCAGGCCGGCAGAGGGCAAGGTGCAAAAACAGGCGATGAACCCTTGGGACGAAATCCCGAAACGAGTGAAGCTACTGCCCCCAATGCGCTCAAGCGCGTAAACTTGATTTGGCTCCTCGTTCCGCGGATCTCATCGAGGCCAGCGGCCATATTGTGCCGCGCGCAAAGGCCGGACATATGACCGCACCGTCCCAATGTATGAAATCGACTGAAAAAGCTCTTGCCTCGCGGGCCGTTCCACATATGGGGGCAAGGTCACAGCTGATGCAGAGTTGCAAACCAGAATGCGCGACACCGCGAGGCAGTCAGGTTCGCGGTCGGTCAAGGTTTCATTCTGGTCTTTGTTGGGAGGCGCGACTGGCGGCAGTGACAATTTGCGCCGTGAGGCGATGGAAGAGTTGAACAGGCTAGGTGGGGAGTTGGAGCCGATCATTGGCTTCGACTTGGTGACGGGCGCCTACCGATTGCTGTTTCATGTTTTGGCCGAGCTTGTGCTCTGGGCGCTGCCTCGCGATCTGACAGCGGAAGCGGCAGAATCCAGGTCGGTCACGGCGAGCAGAACCGTTCGGTCAATCGGTTTTGAGGTTCCTTGCCTTTTCTGCATGCGGCATCAGGAATGTGGCAATCGTCTCGATGACACCGGCAAGGGATCCCGGATCGATTGCGACATCCTGGATGAAAGCAGTCCATTGCTGGATCTTGGTCTGATCCTTTGCGAAAGCTTCGCTCAGGGCGTCTGGCCGATCGGTCGGAATGGATGTCTTCTTGCGATCGAAGGTAGCGCGTATTGCGCGGGCGAGCCGGTCATCCTTGAATTCGTAGGTACGGGCCAGCACCAGATATCGTATAAGTCCTTCAAACGCGTATTGGCAAGGCCGAGATGAACCATCCCCTGGAATTTCTCGGCGATGACCGTCTCCGGCGGATAGGCCCGTAGCTTGGGCGCCGGCTGATCGAGCAGCGGCAAGAGTTCGATCTCATGGAGGCCTGGCTCGGTGGCATCGCCATAACCAATATCGACGACAATGCGCATGCGCGCCCCATCAATCGTCGCGTAGCATTTGAGGCGCAGTCCACTATAGCCAGAGTCATCGCGGACCGTGTCGACCTCAAGCGATCCGGTATCGAAGGTGACACCGTCGTCGGCTTGGATGGCACCGATTTCCTTGAAACAACCCAGCGTGAGCTGCGGATCACTTTCGCCGAAGCCGAGCAGGTCGAGATCGCGGGTCGGGCGATGCGGATCATCGAGCCAGTGTCGCAGCAGCATCGCACCTTTGAGGACGAACTTGTTCTTGTACTTGCTGATGCTGAGCCGGTAGAGCAGCCGCTCCAGGGCATATTGCGTGAGCAGGCGGTCAAATGGCTCGTTGCGCTCCTTCGAAAGGTTGAGCAGGCGGGCGCGGACGGAGGCTCCGACATTCTTCAGCCGCCTATGCATTGACGGTTAGCGTCTCAAGGCGCGGCTGAACAATTTTTTTCCATATGCCGGCCTCGACCGCATAGTTTGCGATTTCGGAAGGTGTCGCCTTACGTAGCCTGAGCGCGTCTTTCATCGCCTGTGTGGCGTGCGCAAGACCTGCGGGCGCGTCGCAGAACGCTTTCTGACGTTGTCCGCTTTTGAAGAGATCAACAATCGTCTTCGCCGGCACGTAGATCGGTACGGATACCCCTTCGATGGTATGACGTTCGACGCCCTTATCGAATTCTTTGGAGCCAAAACGCGTGATCTGAATGCGAGGCCGTGTAATTTTGGGCCGCCAGTCGCGCGGACCAATCGCCATACATACATAGGGAGGAATACGATCTGTTAGCTCATGAAAGGCGAGCGCGGAATCGTAGCAGATGACGCCGTTGGGAATGAGCTTTGCGGCGACAGCAAGCGAGTGGTTGCTGTCGAGCAGGGCATCAGGGAGTTGATAGAGGCCTCGACTGAGTTGATTGACCATACTCTTTTGCTCCATCCGGGAGATGGTTGCGGCCGTGATCCCTTCCTCGAGGAATTCGGAAAGCCGCATCATACCCCGCTTCTGGAGAAGCGAGATCGCCCTATCCTCTTGGCGCTGCGTTTCCTTCCTCATGAAACCTATATGATACAAAACCTTGCAAATGTCAGGGTATTACGCAAGGAATTGTATCAAAAATAGATTTATACTACTGAATTAGCTGTAATATTCGATCGTCAGTCGCTCCACGGAAATGTCTTCAAACCCACCGGGAACTCCAAGTGATCCGTAAGGATTTCCGTAGTTACCGACATTTCCATGATTGCCGTAATTGACCTAAGTGCGGCGAATTCCGCCGCGACAATAATCGGTTTTCGAAGATGATCTCACCGAGATAGCGACCACGCATATCGATAAAGATGGCCTGTCCTTCCAGATAGTGGCCGATGTTTTGGCCGGTTGGCGCATGCAACTGGCCGTTCACCAAATTGGCGATGTGTTGCCCTCGGCTATTGAAAAGATATTGCATGCTAACTCTCCGAGACGACGCGACGATTTATGGGAAGTACTTTCCGCAGTCGACATAACTCAAACCAACCGCATCCTGCGGGCGATAGACGCCGTTACTAAGCGTATGCTGCCTGCCTAAACTGCCGAGGCTGAGCCGCATATCGTGATAAGCGGGTCCATCATGAAACAACTTTACCGCTTCCGCGACAATAAGGCTGGCGGCGGTGGTCCCAACGAAGGGAACGGCGACTGATTTACCCGCGAGGCCGCGGCGGCCGCAGATGTCACCGGCGAGCTTTTGGTAACCGGCATTGCTACTTGCGATCCGTTCTTGCTCGGCTTCGATCTTATCCTCGTCTTCCCTTCTGAGATCCGGCCAAAGTTCATCGACGGGGCGCGGATTTGGCAACGTGTGGAAGCTGATGGTGTCGAAATTGTTCACCGTCCCGCCGAGCCCGCTGTCGATGACGCGCAGAAAACCTGCGCCCTTCATGTCGCGACGCGCGAGGTTAGTGTCGAAGCCGCACAGAGCCAGTCGTGGCTCACCGTCCTGGAGGTTGAAGGTCGTGTCGAACCGGCGCTCGACAAGGCGCGACTGATCAAATCCGCGTTCGTTTAGCCATTGGCCGCAGGCATGGGCCTTGAACTGACTGATGAATGCAGAGGCGAACAACACGCCAGTCTCTACATTATCCTTTACGACTTTGTCGAAGTCGAACAAGGCGAACTGTGCTGCCTTGGGATCGGCATAAGGCAGGGTCGCCAGCGACCAAAGATAGGCATTGCCTAAGTGCCCCAAACCCAGAACCCAAAGGCTTTGTGGCAGGTACTGCACCAGGGTGCCAAGCGCTTCAGGATCTGTGATATCGAGATCGGGACGCCACAGCGACAAGCCAACCGGCCGTCGGGTCGCTTCCAAGTTGATATCGGCAAACGAGAGAAACAGCTCGGACACCGCAATCGACGCCGCCAGAATGCCGGCGGTTGGAAAATACTGACGCTCCGGCAAGCGGCCGACGGTCCGCGCAGGTCCTGCGAGCCCGATCCATCCATCGAACGTCACACGCAGGGCCCCATGACCGAAAGGAGCATCGCCGAAAACCAACGCTCGGGGCGTTGATGAAAGGCTGGCGCCAATGCTCTGTGGGCCCAGAACGTCGATGATAGCCTGGCCGAACGAAAGACCGAGCCATGGCCAAACGAGAAGGGGCGCTGCGGCGAGCGCCGGTGAAATAGCGGCGCGCACCGCCCCCGGAAAGCAACGGCTGGCGGTAGCTGCCGCGGTCAGTACCGCGAGCTGGAGGGTGTATGAGGCGGCAACATCATCGCCACAACAGAGCGTCAAAGCAAAGGCTTGCCGCCGCGCAAGCACCTCGGCGGGATCGGCTTGATCGCGGTCGATGCTGAGTTTCGAGATGCGGGAGATCTCGCTGTCAAAGGCGTTCATAACCATCACCACAGGGAAAGTTTGACGCGCCGGTCGGGCGCCAACGGCGAATGGGTACGCCATTTGAAACCACCGCAGTATTCATAAACACCCGCGGCCTTGAGCGACCACCACGGCGTGTTGGCGTAGTTCGGGACGATCATCGCGGTATGCCCAACGACCGGCAGTGTCGGGTGACGAACATCGATATGGCTCTGACGTACATCGCGTGTCGGATGTGTGTGCACGTCAATGAGTAATCGCACCTTGCGTTCGCGGCAGTGCTTCCAGAGAGCAGCACATCCGGACGCGTGGAAGGCGATCGCGCCGAGTTGGTAAGCGTCGGGATCGACATCGTCATAGCAGAGATAGGAGGTGATGCGGGGATATGGGCCGTCGAGCGGTCCGAGCAGGAATACGCCGCTTTCGCGCGTCCCGGCACCGCGCTTGCGCAGGTCGCGCATCGCGTTAGCCCACAGCCAGACGGGTAGCTTGATGACCTTTATGTCGGCGTCACATACCAAGGTAGTCTCCGCTCATCAGCAACGACTGGAATTCTTCGAGGTAGTCGACGATCGTATGTGAACTTGTCCAGACCGGACGAAGCGGCTCGCTCCTCCATTCTGGGTGGTCCGACAGCGGTGATCGATCGTACGGGTGATAGAGGGCCTTGCCGGCGAACGAGAATCCGTCCGTCCTGAACACGATGGCGAAGCGGCTTCCGGGTTTGCCCTTCGGCCATTTCGAGAACGCGAGAGTCTGCTTCGTTACCGGGTCCCAGAGAGGCCCTGTCGGCGGCTGCGTGCCATAACCGCTTAGGTTCAGCGCCACATGATAACGATCCGGAGCGCCTTGGCGTGGCGCTGCCGCCATCCAGAAAACGACATTCGGCCACGCAGTGTCTTGGGGCAGGCCGTCACCGACGACTTGCCCCCAGAGGCCTTTGGCGGCACCATCACGGTACTCAGGCAGAAGCAGATGGGATTCGAACAGGCGCTGGTCAGGCGGCAACATGCTCAGCCCTTCGGCGTCACTTCCTTGACAAGATCGAAGCAGATCGAGCAGCTGTCATCGTTGACAACGTCGCCGAGATGCTCGGTCGAGCGGGGCTGCGAAGCAGTGCCGTGGATCTGCAATACGTATTCGCCAGCTACCGCGGGATCCAACGGGAAGTGCTTCCGGGCCCAATCTGTCACCGTCCCAATCGTCGTGTTCGGCTTGAACTTGTGCTCTTTAGTGTCGGCGCTGAAATTCACCGTGACGGCGATTCGCTGGCACTTATGAACATGGACATGCCGATGCTTATGGAGGTCGAGAACCTCAAGCTTCAGATCAATGTCGACCGTCGCATGCTCGTCCACGTCTTCGGTGATCTCGATTGCCTCGCAGATGGTCTCGCCAATGAAGATGTGATGGCTGTTGGCAGGCATCAACTCAAGGCGGCTGAGTACATCGCTCAGCGTGTCTTCTGCGGCTGCAAAAACAGCTTGGGGCTTACGGCCCCACGCGTGAATGAAGAGTTCAAGCTCATGATTTTCCACGGATTTCTCCATTTTCAAGTCACCCATGGCGACTCTCGTTGACGAATAGGACCAATTAGGACAAAATAGGACTTATTGATTTCCTTGTCAAGATGGAGGAGGCGATGAGTAGTCTGCAACCTGCTTTGCACCCGGATGGCGTCGCCCATGTCCATGTCGGTGACGAGGTTTGTCCGTACTGCGAACAACCTATCTCGAACGAGCGGGCCGAAGAAATTCGCGCGCGTTTTCAGGCTGATACGCTGAAGGAGCAAGCAGCGTTACAGGCGCGCATGGAGGAGCAACTGAACGAGGCGCGCGCGCAAATAGAGGCCGATACCAAAACGACGGTTGAGAAGATGCAACAGCATCACGCTTCGGTGATCGCGCAACTTCAGGCAGATGCCATCGCGCGGGAGGCGGCGGCCCGAGCTGCCGCTCGGCAAGCAACCGAAGCTGAGATGAAGCAGAAGATGGATGAGGTGGCTGCGCAGCGGGAGGCAACGATACAACGCGCACTTGAAGCTGAGCGCGAAAGGACGGAGGCGCTCGCTGCGTTGGCAAAGATGAAGACTGATCAGGACGCGCTCGTTGCGGCACGAACGGAAGAAGTGCGAACCGCAATGGAGCAGAAGAACTACGAGAACATTGCCGCCCTCGCCTCCAAGCATGCGGCCGACATGGCGAAGATCTCCGAGCAGATGAGCGCGATGCAGCGTAGGCTCGATGCTGAGGAAGCCGAAGGTTCGGACATCAAGCTGCTGGAAGAGTTGAAAAGGAAATATCCGAAGGACGAAATCGCGGCGCTCAACAAGCCTTCAGGCGCGGACATTATTCATGTTGTGAAGCACAAGAATAGGGTCTGTGGAAAAATCGTCTATGACTCGCGCAATCGTAACGCTTGGCAGGCATCATTCGCCATTAAGTTGCGAGAGGACATGGTCAGCGAAAAGGCTGACCACGCCTTCCTGACGACCAGCAAGTTTCCCGCCGGAGCGCGCCAAGTCCACGGAGTTGACGGCATTATAGCTGCCAACCCGGCACGCGTTATGGCCCTGGTTGAAATTGTCCGTGGCGAGATTGTCCGCAATCACACACTGCGTCTAAGCGAGGAAGACCGGAGCCAGAAGACCGCGAAACTGTATGACTACATGGTGTCGGAAGGTTTTGCGAAACTCTTAGGTTCCGTACAAGGAAATGACGAGAAGCTGCTGCAACTGGACGTCGATGAGAAGAAGGCCCACGACAAGATCTGGGAAAGGCGTGGCGGTTTGCTCAAATCGTCTCAGAAACTTCACGCAAAACTCCGGGAAGAGATAGACTGCATTATCGGAACTTCGGATACGGATTGATCGAATATGCCCGAACCCACCAAGGGGCGCGTGGTAGGCTTGCAAGAGCGGCCGCTGGGACGCACTACTCTTCGCACCTATCGGACGAAGGCCGACATAGACGACATTATCCCCAATGACCGTCAGCCACGCCTTGGACCGAAAGAGGACGAAGAGCTCCAACGGCAAATTGACGACAACGAAGGTCTATTTGAGCCTCTGCTTGTCGAACCGCATCCTGAGATTTCCGGAAAGTTTCGCATCATCGACGGAGAACGCCGCTGGGCGAATTCGCGCGTACTCGTCGGACAGGGCAAATCTCAGTATCGACAAGTTCCGATCGAAGTGACTGATCGTACGTTGAGCGAAGAAGATCGCCTGCGTGTTTGGATATATATTCATCGTCAGCGCAAAGAGTGGGATGCAAAAGAAAAGGAAATGGTGGCCTATCGCCTGATCCAACTCGTGGGCCGGGCAAGCGCGGCGAACATGCTGGGCATTACCTTCAAAGAACTCGATAAGCTCACCGAAGTGTTCGAACTGTCGGAACGCTTTAAAGGACTTAAGGATGATGCCGCTAGCTTAACTTGGGCGCGAGAACTCCTAGGTGTTAGCAAGAAGCTCCTCACCCCAAGTGTAATTGACGCCGTAGTCGACAAGGTCGCGAGAAAACGGATCACAAATTCCAAGGACTTGCGAAAACTGCGGTCGATTCTACCAGATCCGGTAGCAAGCTCTCATTTTATGACGCGCGACGGAGATTTAGAGTCTGCGATGTTGCGCCTTCGTGCAGCCCCACAGCAGAAAGTGAAAGTCGGACTGGTAGACGACCTCGATACTGTCGTTGAATCCGTAAAGAATGTACCGTGGGCAACGCTTAGTGAACTGAAGAACGATCCGGAATTTTTAAAGAAGATCGATGAGGCGACGAAACTTCTCAGTTCCCTACGGACGACGCTTTCATCGTGATCAAACGCTCGATCGCAAGTCCGCAGATCGGCTTGGGCCTATCAAGCGAGCCGCTCGCTATTCGAATCTTATGGTCGAGCTATCTCATCAGCCTGCCTAAGGGGCGTCTTATTTAGGTGAATGCCACCGCGCTGCTGAGCTGTTCGAAAACCTCACGAACTTCCGTATCTGGGCAATACAGAGAGTTCGATACGCATCCGAGAAGGGCCACCAGCTTATTCTCCTCCTCCTGCTGCCTTACGGGTACCGCGGGGAATCCTGTTGGTCCACTTTAAGAACGACTTGCTCGAGCTATAAGAGCGACTCGATTCCTGGCTTTAAGAACGACTCGATTTCGTAAATCGATGCCCGAGCAAGGGAAATTGGCGGCCGAGCTCGAAGGCGAACATTAACGCTCGCGAAGATTTCGCCGTGGACAAGATAATAGGTTCAGCGGTGATCGCATGCAATTCACGATCGCCAGCAGCCTAGGCTGTTGAGAACCGCCAGCGCCCCCGATCTGCCATAGGTACGCATCCGACGGGCGCCGTCTTGCGTGACGCGAGGTAATTCGCGAAGCGTGTGACCTTAAGTCTAGCTTTAAGGTCATCAGGCGATGCGGGTCGAGGTTTTGGGCGGGCTGGAGCGGCGGCGGCGCTGGTCGCAGGACGACAAGGCGCGGATTGTCGAGGAGACGTTGGTGCCGGGCGCGAAGGTGACTGAGGTTGCGCGCCGCAACGGAGTCGCGACCAGCCTAGTGTTTACCTGGCGTCGACAAGCACGGACATCAGAGCAGGTTGTACCATCTTTTGCGCCGGTGCAGATCGTCGCTACGGAGGTGGAGGAAACTCCGAAGCTTTTGCCTGCGGGTGACGGCCGGGTGCGCTCCGTAGCGTCCGCGCGTACTGGATTGATCGAGATCGATCTTGGCAACCGGCGACGCATCCGGGTGGATGCGCACGTCGACCCGGAGGCGCTGGCGCGGGTTCTCGAGGTGCTTGAGCGCCGATGATCGCCATACCGGGTAATGTGCGGGTGTGGCTTGCGACCGGCCATACCGATATGCGCCGAGGCTTCCCGAGCCTTGCGCGTCTGGTTCAGGAGAGCTTGAAGCGTGATCCGCACGCTGGTGATCTTTACGTTTTTAGGGGCCGCCGCGGCGACCTGATCAAGATCATTTGGCATGATGGCCAGGGCGCATGTCTGTTCACGAAGCGGTTGGAGCGTGGCCGCTTTTTGTGGCCATCGCTGGCGGACGGCGTTGTGACGATCAGCGTTGCGCAACTATCCTATCTCCTGTCCGGAATTGACTGGCGAATGCCGCAGGCAACCTGGCGTCCGCAGGCTTCCGGTTAAGCTGTGGCTTATTGACTCACGAGGGAGATCGGTCGCGAATTTTAGCGGCGAATATGATTGATTTGCCCTCGTGACAACGCCTTCCGATCCGCTTCCCGCCGACCTTGCTGCTGCGCACGCAATAATCCTTGCGCAGCGCGAACAACTGGCGCTGGCGAAGAGCGAAGTGACCGTCGGTCGACTGGAAATCGAGCGGCTGAAGCTGATGCTGGCCAAGGCACGGCGCGAACAGTTCGGGCAATCCTCCGAACGCGGCAAGCTGCTGGTCGAACAGCTCGAGCTTGCCATCGAGGATCTCGAAGAGACGCAGGCCGAACAGGAAACCAAGGCCGAACTCGCCGCGCCAGGGGCCGCCAAGGAGAAGCGCGCGCAAAATCCACGGCCGCCGCGACGTCCGTTGCCGGACAATCTGCCGGTCGAGCGCGTCGTCGAACCCGCGCCTTGCGCATGTGGTAAGTGCGGCAGCGAGCGGCTGCACAAGCTCGGCGAGGTGGTCTCGAAGACCCTGGAATGCGAGCCGCGGCGCTGGAAGATTATCGAGCATGTCCGCGAAAAGTTCTCCTGCCGGGATTGCGAGGCGATCACAGAAGCGCCGGCACCCTCCCATCCGATCCCACGAGGCTTTGCCGGGCCGAACCTGCTGGCGATGATGCTGGTCAACAAGTTCCTGCTGCATCAGCCATTGAACCGGCAGAGCAAGACGTATGCCCGCGAAGGGGTCGAGATCGATGTCTCGACCCTGGCGGATCGGATTGGCGCCTGCGTGGTGGCGCTCGATCCCATTATTGAGGCGATCCGGATCCATATCATGAGCGCGGAACGCATCCACGCCGACGATACGACGGTGCCGGTGCTGGCCAAGCTTAAGACGGTTACCGGCCGGATCTGGACCTATGTTCGCGATGACCGGCCGTTTGGCGGCACGGATCCGCCGGCGGCCCTGTTCTACTACTCACGCAACCGGGCTGGAGAACATCCGCAAAGCCATCTTGCCGACTATGTGGGCCTCATGCAGGCCGATGCCTTCGATGGATATAACCAGCTCTACAAGGCCCAAAGGAAGCCAGCTCCGATCCTTGAAGCGGCCTGTTGGAGCCACGGCCGCAGAAAGTTCTTCGACCTGGCGAAATCTGGAGAGGCGCCGATTGCCAGCGAGGCCGTGCGACGCATCGATATCCTGTTCGAGATCGAGCGCGCCATCAACGGCAAAACGCCGGAACAGCGGCTTACGGCACGTCGTGATAAGTCGAGGCCGATCGTCGCCGATCTCGAAATCTGGATGCGCCAGCAGCGAACCTTGCTCTCATCAGGCAACGATACTGCAAAGGCGATCAACTACCTGCTCAACCGCTGGGCGGCGTTCACCCGCTTCCTGGACGATGGCCGCATCTGCCTCTCGAACAACGCTGCCGAACGAACGTTACGCGGTGTGGCTGTCGGAAGACGAAATTGGACCTTCGCCGGTTCAGATGCTGGCGGCAATCGTGCCGCCGCTGTCTATACCCTGATCGAAACCTGCAAGATGAACGACGTTGATCCGCAAGCCTGGCTCGCTGACGTGTTGGCCAGGCTTCCAGATCACCCCGTCAATAGAGTCGCCGACCTGCTCCCGTGGAATTGGAAGGCGACTCAACAGTCCAAAGCGGCTGCCGCCTGAGCGCCGCGGCAGACCGCGCGCCTGTCCGGGGTGCTGGCCGGATGCGTACTTCACAAACGCATGTCGTCTCCAAAAACACGATTCTTCGCCGGAGCGCACAATGCACGTCCATGAGTTACAATGGATCGAGCATGTCGCAGCAATGAGATGTCTCACCGATCGACGGCATCTGACGTTTCGCGATAGCGCCACGAGGCGCTAGGGCGCTATTCATATCTAGCATGCATCCCTTCACCACTTACACCGTCGTTGATCACCAGGCGCGTTGTGATGGAGAAGTCATTGAGGGAGATCCATGGGAGGCTCTTCGCGCTCTTCTCGCCAAATACCCGTTAAGAGCATTGCTCTGATCTTCCGCCATTCCAGGGCGGCGCGGCCGACTTTTGGGCTTACGATTTAAACAGGACATTGGAGCAATTGCCAGCCCCGGTAATTCTCGGCCGGCGTCTTCCCGAGTCCATGCTCCACCTTTATGACGTGGTGGTCAGCTTCGACCACTGCCGCAAGAAATGCTGGTCGTTTCTAGCGGATGGCCGGAACAGGATCAGACGCGAGGGAGCGTCCTTGCACGGCGTCGCGCCGACGAGTTCGTCTCGACGCTTGCCTGTACGCCCATGAAGCACAAGGATCCTATTGGGGACTTGGGGCGTGGGACTCGAACTTCAGCCGAGAGGAGTATCTTGGCGATACGCCGAGCGATCGAGTTTATTTTGGCTGGAGACATCTTGCAAACCAACTAGCACTCGCGTGGCAACGTCATTTGATCCGCTTGCCTTTTATTGCTGAGTCCGATCATTGAATCCGGCGCCCTTCGCAGCACTTCTCCGCTACGGAGATCTCACCGTTGCATCAAGTTCAGCTGAACGATTCGTAAAGCTCGATGGTCGACTGGTTGAGACGCGGCCAATAAAAGGCACGATCGCGCGTTGCGCCGATAGCAACGAGGATCAGCGTCGCGCCCTGAACCTACTCGCATCTGAAAAGGACCGCACCGAAAACGTGATGATCGTCGACCTCCTGCGCAATGATCTGTGTCGCGTCTGCTCGCCCAATTCGATCCGGGTTCAAGAGCTGTGCAATCTCGAAACCTACGATTCAGTACATCACCTCGTCTCGATGATTGCCGGCGAGCTTGCAGTAACCCATGACGCGGTCAGTCTCATGCGAGCTTGCTTTCCTGTCGGCTCCGTCACTGGCGCACCCAAGGTGAGATCAATGGAAATCATTTCGGAACTAGAACGAGCGGCACGAGGCATCTACTGCGGAGCGATAGGGTTTATCAGCTTCAGCGGTCACATGGACACGGACATCGCAAGCCGCACTGTGATGATCGATGACCAAGTAGCCGTGTTTCAGGCTGGTGGCGGTATAACCGCGCTCTCGAAGCCAGAAGCCGAGTACGAGGAGACCCTGGCTAAAGGGAGTCTTTGATGCCTTTCGTACTGAGATGCCCCTTGTCCTTTGATTATTGTCATCGACAATTACGATTCTTTCGTTTTCAACGTTGCCCGCTATTTTCATACGCTTGGCGAAGCAACGCAGGTGATCCGAAACGACGCCATAACGGTGAATGATCTTCTTGCTCTCGAGCCGCGCGCACTGGTCTGTTCCCCCTGCCAGGCAGGGATATCTACGAGCGCGATCCGCGAACTTTCAGGACGTATCCCGATTCTCGGCATCTGCCTTGGGCACCAGTGCATTGGAAGCGTCTTCGGCGGAGATGTGACGCGAGCACGGCGCCCGATGCACTGTCGCTCATCACGGATTGCACATGACGGCCAGGGTCTCTTCGAAGGAGTCCCATCTCCACTGAATGTCGGACGTTATCATTCTCTCATCGTCGAACTTGTTGGGTCATGCTCGCCGGACCTCATCGTGACGGCGCATTCCGAAGAGGGAGAGATCATGGCCCTCGCACACCGTGATCATTCAACATTCGGCGTTCAGTTTCATCCGGAATCGATACTTACCGAGCAGGGCCATACACTCCTGAGAAATGTTTTGAGGCATTCAACCTCCTTCTGAGCGTGCCATCATAGCGAGCCTTGTGCGTTGGATCATCGGCATTGCCGGACGAATTTTTCATAGAGTCGCTCGCGCGACGCTATCCCGGGTCTAGCTTGATGTTCTGCGACTTCTGTACTCCAAAAATCCGTCGAGCGGGGCGGCGCCATCCGAGCCTTCACGTTCGGGCGGCCAAAATGTGACAGTCAGCCGTCAGCTATCCAGGGACAACAAAGCGGGCGACCAAACGAAGGCCTCTGAGAGGCGCTTCTATGCACCTACATTCAGCGGGGGATCGGCGATTCGCACTGACTAGGCCGGCCATCGCGTCAGTACCTTGAATCGACGAGCGACCGACCAATTCGTAGGCTTCCTGGCAAGTGCCGCTTATCCGGTGAATACGACAGTTTTCCGGCCATTCAGCATCACACGATCCTCGATGTGATGGCGTACAGCGCTAGCCAGTACGCGCCGCTCGATGTCGCGGCCTTTGCGGACCAAATCATCGGGCGTGTCACGATGCGTGATCCGTTCAACATCTTGCTCAATGATAGGACCTTCGTCGAGATCGGAGGTCACATAGTGTGCTGTGGCACCGATCAATTTGACGCCCCGCTCATGGGCCTGATGATAGGGCTTGGCACCCTTGAAACCCGGCAGAAAGGAGTGGTGAATATTAATACAGCGTCCCGACAACTTGGCTGAGAAACCATCCGAGAGAATCTGCATGTAGCGCGCAAGGACAACAAGATCGGTATTGGTCTCCTGCACGAGCTCCCAAATTCGAGCCTCTTGCTCCATCTTCGTCTGCTTGGTGATTGGCAAATAATAGAATGGCAGATCGCCGATATCGGAAGAAGCTAGATGCTCGCGACTGTGATTGCAGACGATCGCTGTCACCTCCATAGGTAACTCGCCGATTCGCCAGCGGTAGAGCAAGTCTGCGAGGCAATGGTCGAACTTAGAAACCAGCAGCATTACACGCTTCTTTGCGAAACTTTGCCGTAGAGTGAATGTCATGTCGAGGCGCTTAGCGAGATCCTCGATCGATGCGGCGACGTCCGCCTCTGATTTCGCGTGCTCGAGGAGACAGAACACCACTCGCATGAAGAACCGATCGGTTTCGGTGTCATCGAACTGCTGGGCGTCAAGGATGTTGCAACCAGCTTCGAACAAAAGACTGGAAACGGCCGAGACGATGCCCGGGCGATCAGGGCACGACAGAGCGAGAATCATGGAACGATCAGACATACCGGTCGCCGCCAAATAGCGGCCTCTCGTAAGTTACGTTGAAGGAAGGTTGAAGGGAGCGCAACGCATGACGTATCAGTCGCGACCAAGAACTTGGCAACCGAATTCCGCCGCGGAAGCCGTAAACCAAGACCAAAAGCTGGTCGCCATGCTGCGCGGGACTAGGATCTCGAAAACCGGACCGTCAGGTCCATCATCGGCCCGCCATAACTGCACATTGATGTGTGCGAAGATCGTCAGTGCGGTTGCGCCTACGGGAAAGACAGAGGGGTGTAGATCCACCATCGAGCCTTTCGCGAGAACCTGGTGCACTCGCGCGCCGGAAATTCGTATCGCTGCGCGGCCGTGGGTTTGGTCGCTGACAGCAGCATGGTTTGAAATCGCCCGAAGCAGGTCTGTCAAACCGGCTCGTTGTCGTGCAATGAGCAGCCACTGAGCCGCTCCAGCCCAAGCCAACGCATGGGTGTGCGATCGCGTAGTGGCACCTTTTTGGGGCAGATCGAGACTGATCATCCGCTTGGTCGCAGACTCCAGATCGGCTGAGCCGGCTGGTGCGATTACGGTCGCGAACCCCATACCGTCCAAGGTCGTCGCGATGACGCCGGACTTGCCGCTCGCGCCAATCTGGCCAGCCTCGACAATACCGGCCCACGCACCGCGAGGACGCCAAAGGGGAGTCGCTTGTTCAACCATGGAGACGTGTACCTTCAGGATCGAAAAAGACGGGTGAGCAAATCTCAACCTCGACCTCGCCATTGCGGACCGGGTCGACGGCACGGATTCGCTCACCGATGCGAGCAGGCCCATTCTTCAAGAAGCCTAGGCCGATCCAGTGCTTGAGACTTGGTGAGTAAGTGACGGAGCTCAGGTAGCCCTCGTCGTTTTGCGTGTTGGCCGTGCGCCCGATGCCGATGAAGTGCGCGCCGGCCCACAAGCGTATGCTCGCATCGACCGGCCGGAAACCCACGAGACTGGGTCGATCAGGTTGCATGAGCGCTTCTCGCTTCGCCATGAGGCGGCCCACGAAGTCCTTTTTGGACGACATCATCTTGCCGAGTCCAAGATCGCGAGCCGTCGTTTGGCCATTGAGTTCGCTGCCGACGGCGTGGCCTTTCTCGATGCGCATCACGTTGAGCCCATCCAGACCATAGGGTGTTATACCGTGCGGCTCGCCTGCGCCCATTAGGGCATGCATCATCGCCTCACCGTAATCAGCTGGTACAGCGAGCTCATAGGCTAGCTCTCCCGAAAACGAAATTCGAAACAGCCGCGCTGGGATGCCGCCACCGACCGTAACGTCGCTCGCGGCGAGATACGGGAAGGCCTCATTGGAAATATCGTACCCGGCGTCGACTACTCCGCGCAGGACATCGCGCGATCGTGGCCCTGCGACCGCCACCTGCGCCCATTGTTCAGTAACGGAAACCATCCGCACGTCGAGCTTCGGCCAAAGCGCCTGATGGCAGAAGTCAAGATGCTGCATCACCTTGCCCGCATTGATCGTTGTAGTGGTCATCAGGAAGTGATATTCACCGAGGCGAGAGGTGGTGCCGTCGTCCATGACGAAGCCGTCCTCGCGCAACATTACTCCGTATCGAGCCTTACCGATCGGGAGCGTTTTCCAGCCATTGATATACACGCGCTCCAAGAACTCGGCGGTGTCGGCGCCCTGAATATCGATCTTTCCGAGCGTCGAGACATCGCAGATGCCGACCCCAGTGCGCACGGCAAGCACTTCGCGATTGACTGTCGCCTGCCAATCTTTGTCGTCTGGCTTGGGATAGTACTGCGCGCGCAGCCATTGGCCAGTCTCGACGAAGACGGCCGCCTGTTCTCGCGACCATTGATGTGTGGGTGCCAAGCGCGCCGGGCGGAACTCCTTGCCACGGTGGTGCCCAGCAAGAGCACCGATTGCCACCGGCGTGTAAGGCGGGCGGAAAGTCGTCGTTCCAGTCTCGGGGATCGTCCTGCCCGTTTGCTCGGCCATGATGGCGAGACCGGCAAGATTCGAGGTCTTGCCCTGTTCGGTGGCCATGCCGAGTGTTGTGTAACGCTTGAGATGTTCAACCGAGCGGTAGCCTTCGCGCGCCGCGAGTTCGACATCCTTATCGGTGACATCGTTCTGCAAATCGACGAAGGCTTTGCCACTGCCTTTGACGCGCCAAATTGGCTTTAGGTCGTTTGTCTCAGGGTCGGTGGCGGGAACCGACCCTGCCGCCGCCGGAGTGAAGCCCGTGTCGATTGCCGCCTCCCGGCCGAGCTTAGTTCCATCTTGCAGGGCCTGGGCAAGCGTAAAGCGGCCCGCAGCGCTGCCGGCAACGGCAAGGCCGGGTGGCAGCGCACCAGGAACGAACGCTTGAATCGATTCTTCCCAAACCGGTCTGCCGTTCTGGTGCGATGTGAGGTGAAGTGTCGGATTCCAGGCGTTTGAGACAGCGAGCAAGTCGCAAGTCAGTGTCGCACGCTTGCCAGAGCCGTCGCGAATGGTGACGCCGCGCAACGCGCGGCCGCCATGAGTCGCCTCGACAGCGGCCTCCGTGAACAAGGGAGCACCTGTACGCTGGGCGAGCACTCTAAACTCTGGATGGACCTCGCTACGGGAGTCGATTATTGCGGCCAAGCGGACGCCAGCCGCCGAAAGATCGCGCACCGTCGCCCAGCCGTCATTGCAGGCCGTGAAAACGACCGCGTCGCTGCCGGGCAAAACACCGAAGCGATTGACGTACGCACGGACGGCGCCTGAGAGCATAACGCCTGGCCGGTCGTTACCGGGGAAAACGATCGGGCGTTCGAGCGCGCCGGAGGCGAGGATCGCGCGTTTCGCGTAAATTCGCCAGCCACGCTGGCGGGGCTGATGCGCTGGCGGGACGGCAACATGGTCATTGACGCGTTCGACGGCACCATAGATGCCATGGTCATAGAGCCCGAACACGCTGGTGCGCGGCATAAGGCGCACTTCCGAGAGACTGGCAAGCTCAGCTAGTGTATCGGCGAGCCAATCGACCGCGGGTCGTCCATCAATCGCGCGCCTCTCGGCGAGCAAACGCCCACCGAGCCGAAAATCCTCGTCGCAAATAATTACTCGTGCGCCACTGCGGCCTGCAGTGAGGGCGGCTGACAGGCCGGCCGGCCCACCGCCAATCACCAACAGGTCACAAAAGGCAAACGCCTTTTCGTAATGGTCGGGGTCCTCAAGGCCGGCGGCGCGCCCGAGGCCAGCGGCGCGGCGGATCAGCGGCTCGTACAGCTTTTCCCAAAATGCTGCGGGCCACATGAACGTCTTGTAGTAAAACCCAGCGACCAGGGCGGGCGAAGCGAGACTACTTGCGGACAGCAAGTCGAACGCAAGCGACGGCCAGCGGTTCTGGCTAGTTGCGTCAAGCCCATTGAACAGCTCGACGATGGTTGCCCGTGTGTTTGGTTCGCGACGCGCGCCAGTGCGTAATTCGACCAGCGCGTTCGGCTCTTCAGAGCCGGCCGATAACAGGCCGCGCGGGCGGTGATATTTGAAAGAGCGACCGACGAGCCGCACCCCGTTGGCGAGAAGTGCCGAGGCCAGTGTGTCGCCGGCCTGCCCGTGATAGCTTTTACCGTCGAAGCGGAACGAGAGCGTCCGGGTGCGATCAACCAAGCCTCCAGTGGCGAGACGGAACGGCTGCGTGCTCATGCCGCTCCTCCTACCTTGAGGTCCTTGGCCAGCATCACCGACTCGATTGCATGAGTGACCGTATCACGGTGCACAATGAGCCAAGCTCGGCAGCTGCCATGATACCAGAGCTCCTGATGGAGACCGGGCGGATTGTCGCGCAAATAGACATACTCGAACATCACAGCTTCGGTTGCAGCGAGGCCATCGGGGCGCCGCGGCTTGGCATCACCGTGATAAGTAAATTCCTGAACGTCGCGTAACCCACAATGGGGACAAGCAATGCGCATTTTACTGAGGACCCATCATTGCAGGTTTGGATGAGCGCCGACGCCTCTTTCGTCGAGCAGGCGACCGGCGGCAAAGCGGTCGAGCCGGTACGCAGCTGCCACGGGATGCGGCTCGTCGTTGGCGATCAAATGGGCAAAGCACAAGCCTGACGCCGGCGTCGCCTTGAAGCCTCCATAGCACCACCCGCCATTGAGGTAGAGCCCCCGAACCGGCGTGTGATCAATAATCGGAGAGCCGTCCATGGACATGTCCATGAGGCCGCCCCAGTGACGCAGCAATCGCACTCGACCCAAGCCCGGCCACAGTGCCATCGCCCCTTCCATCACATCTTCGATCGCCGGGAGGTTTCCGCGCTGGGCGTAAGAATTGTAGCCATCAATATTGCCACCAAAGACAAGCCCCCCCTTGTCTGACTGGCTGATATAGAAATGGCCCGCACCGAAGGTAACCACGCAGTCGATGAGAGGCTTGAGCCCCTCGGAGACAAATGCCTGCAGGACGTGACTCTCAATCGGTAGACGCATTCCTGCCATTGCCGCAACGCGCGAAGAGTTACCTGCGACAGCGAGCGCAACCTTTTTCGCTTTGATGTGCCCGCGCGTAGTTTCAACTCCCGTGACACGACCATCCGTGACGGCAATACCGGTCACCTGGCAATTCTGCACAATATCGACCCCTCGGCCATCAGCGGCTCGCGCGTAACCCCATGCAACCGCATCGTGGCGGGCGGTACCAGCGCGTCTTTGCAACAGCCCGCCCCGAATAGGGAAGCGCCCGGTATCGTAGTCGAGGAAGGGCAGCTTTGCGCGCAGCTGCTCGACGCCGAGGAGTTCGGCATCGACCCCGCCAAGCCGCATCGCGTTGGCACGCCTTGCCAAGGCGTCCCCTTGAGCGTCCGAATGAAAGAGGTTCAATACCCCACGTTGGCTCACCATCGCATTGTAGTTCAGCTCCTGCTCGAGCCCCTCCCAGAGCTTCATCGACATTTCGTAGAAGGGAGTGTTCCCGGGTAGCAGGTAATTCGAGCGGATGATCGTCGTGTTGCGGCCGACATTGCCCGAACCGATATAGCCCTTCTCGATCACAGCTACTTTGTTAATGCCGTAACGGCTAGCGAGATAGTAAGCGGTCGCAAGACCATGCCCTCCGCCGCCGATGACAATGACATCGTATTCGGATTTTGGCGAAGCCTCACGCCAAGCCGGCCGCCAGCCGGTATGCCCCTTCAAGGCTTGAGCGATTAGAGCAAAACCTGAATAGCGCATCGGACTGTCAACAACATTGAGTTACAAGCTGGCGCTCACTCACAATCAACTGCGCGTTGCACCAACAATCCCGTAGCATCCAATTCCTTGGATGCCACCTCATCCTGTTTGCGAACGCCGCTAATCTAGAAGGCGAGCGCGCGCAACGACTTAAGCATAGACCAATTATATGCACGATTTCCTCAATAGAACCCAGAATAGCGTCCGAATCCTGCGCTGGTTGCCGCATATCTAGAGAATAACGGCGCATCCGGCGAACCATAGCATTTTCATTTCGCCTTCGGCCATCTGGGCGCCAGATTGGCCTGTCAGCCGCGAACACCTTCCGAGAGGTCTTGAGCCTTGACTCGCAGCCGCCTTCTATAAAAAGGACTACGTCATGCCGGTAGAAGCCAGAATGGCTCCGCACCTGAGCCGCGGAACGACTCATTACGAGTGCAAAGCGCTTACTTCACCCCAGAAGACCCAGTAAAACACCCCTCACCACCACCCGGCTTTGCTGGTCGTCTCGGTGATGCTTCCAACAGCGCTATCATAAGCCGGTCCGCCGCAGAGATCTTCGGTTCTATTCAATCGCTCTCTTCGCTAGGCGCCGCACTTTGCTCAAAGGCTGTTTGTCAATAATTGGCTGAGAAATCTTTTGGTGCGGACATGCTCTGGGTGCTTGAAGAATCGCGCCGGCGCTGCTTGCTCGATGATTTCGCCGCCATCCATAAACACCACTCGATCGGCAACCTCGCGCGCGAAGCCCATTTCGTGCGTGACACAAATCATCGTCATCCCTTCATTCGCGAGACCAGTCATCACATCGAGCACCTCCTTCACCATCTCCGGATCAAGCGCCGAAGTTGGTTCATCAAACAGCATGATCTTCGGCTTCATGCAGAGCGCGCGAGCGATCGCGACACGCTGTTGTTGACCACCTGACAATTGGGCTGGATATTTTCTCGCCTGCTCGGGTATGCGGACCCTTTGCAGATTTTGCATCGCGACTTCTTCAGCCGCATCGCGCGCCATTTTTCTCGCGCGAACTAAGGCCAGAGTGCAGTTATCGATGACACTCAAATGCGGAAATAGATTGAATTGCTGAAAAACCATCCCAACGTCACGTCGAACTTCCTCGAGCCCTTTCATGCCGGGGCGCAGTTCCGTGCCGTTTACGACAATCCTACCCTTTTGATGCGTGTCGAGTTGATTGATGCACCGGATCAAAGTGGACTTTCCCGAACCTGACGGACCACACACCACAACCCGTTCTCCAACGCGCACGTCAAGAGTAACGTCACGGAGGACTTGGAAATTTCCGTACCATTTCGAAACGCCTTCAATCTGCACTGCAACAGGGGCTGCCATCCTCATCTCCTGCAGGTCGCTGTTTCTCGTGTTACATTGCACTATTCCGGATTTCATTGTTTCCTCCGCTACCACGTTACGCGGTCGGCTCCGTGTTTAGTTCGCGACTATCTAGGTGCCCGCCTTAGTGAGACGGCGCGGTGAGCCCGAGACGCCGCTCAAGGCTAGTGACTAAAGCAACCGCGATCAGGGCCAAGATAAGAAAGAGAATCTCGGCAACAAACATCGGCTCGGCATACCGATAAGTATCCGACGCCACATCAAAGGCGCTCCCCTGCATTTCCGGCACCGCGATCACGGCAAGGAGTGGCGTCGATTTGAGGATGGAGATCGAATAGGACCCAAGTGGTGCTGCAATGTTTCGCAACATCTGTGGCGCAATAACAAACACCACAGTGTCAAGGCGACTAAGCCCAAGGCTCTGAGCAGCTTCACCTTGTCCCTTGGGCACTGCGTCGATTCCGGCCTTGAAGACCTCCGACAGGTACCCTGAATAATAGAAACTCAAACCGAACACACCTACGAACAATGCAGGTAGCGTTATTCCGTAGTAGGGTAGGACAAAGAATAGGAAGTAGATCTGAACCAGAAGAGGTGTAGATCGAATTGCGTCGATAACGAACTGAGTGGCCGGGCGCATAAGCGGATGAGAGCGTCGCAGCATCTCCCAGGCGCCTCCGAATACAGTTGCACCGACGAAACTGAGGATTGTGACCAGAATCGTGTTCCCGACGCCCTGCAAGACCAACGGCACAATCCGCACGGCGAACGCAAAGTCAAAACTCATGAGCGCGCCGTCCTTTTCCGAGCGATCTCTCCAGATGACGCCCCGCAATAGTCACTGGATAGCAAATGATCAGATAGGCGAGCAGCAGGCCTGAATAAATTGGGACGGGATCGTATCTGGATTCGGCGATTTCCTTGGCGCGCAGAGTCATGTCCGTGAGAGTGATCAGCGAGACCAAGGACGTTCCTTTGATCAATTGGATCGCTTGGTTGACAAATGTTGGAACCATCGCCGCGATTGCCTGCGGTAATTCAATAAAGCGAAGTACGTCAAAGCGGCTCAGCCCCAAGGCCAACCCCGCTTCACGCTGCCCGCGATTAAGCGCCTGCAATGCTGCACGAACGGACTGGCTACCATATCCTCCAATATTTAGCCCGAGTACCATAGCGCCGACCGCAATAGCGGAAAGATAGATGCCGAAGGCTGGTAATGCATAGTAGAAGGCATAGAGAAGCACGATGACCGGTGAGCTGCGCCAGAATTCGATTACTGCGGTAGTCAGGCCGCGGTAGAAGCCGGTTGAGAAGTGCTGGATCACACCCGCGAGCAGAGCGAATGGTATTGCATAGAGGATTCCAAGAAGGGTGACCGACGCGGTCACCCCAAAACCTTGGTATATTTCCCGCATGATCTCAAAAAAGCTCATTCGATCTGCCGGCAGCATCTAGCGGTAGTTGGCGCCGCACATATCTTTAGCTGTGCGGTCGTCCGGTGCGATGTCCCCCGCGGTGAAACCGTATCGCTCCGCTATCGATTTTACCGTTCCTTCCGCTTTACGCTTTGCCAAACTTTCATTGTAGAGGTCGCGCAGTTGCGAATCTTCCTGCCTGAAGACGACTGCTTGGTAGCCGGCAAACTCCCGACCATTTTCGACCAATCCAACGTACGGCACTGCGCGCTCAAGTTTCCCCTTCAAATTGGGGTCTTTGAGAAGCTCGTTTACGGATGCGGGGGGTAATATCGCCGCTTCAATCCTATCACCCAGCATTGCACTGACAAGCGCGCTATAGTCCGGCAACAAGAGAATGCGATCTCTGGGAACACCAGCCTTAACGGCGCGCTCTACTTCGCTGCTGCCGCGAAGAATGCCCAGGTGGAGGGCCGGGTTTTTCGCCGCGTCGGCAAGACTATGAATATTATGAGGGTTGCCAGGTCGAACGGCGAGGCCATCTTTGATCGCAAGATCCGGATTACTGAAAATCACGGTCTCACAGCGCTGCTGGGTAATTTGCATACCAGTCGCGACTGCATCAATTCGCTTGGACAGCAGGCTTGGAAGCAGTGCCTGCCAATCGATGATGACGAAGTCGACATTCTTGACGCCGAGTGGACCGAGGACCGCCTTGACCAAGTCCGGATGGAAGCCGGTGGCGCTACCATCCTCGGCCTTGAATCCCCACGGCGACCGATTATGGATGCCGATCGTAATCTTACCTTCCTTGAGCACGCGATCCGTGATCGACTGCGCATAAGCGGCAGAGATTCCAGTACCGAGCAATGCCAGAGCGGCACTTCCAGCCAACACGGCTCGCCTGCTGAATTCTAGTCCCCTCATTTTTCACCTCCCTTGTCTATGGATATTGATAGCATTCTGTCGGCTCATCGGCGCAGATTTAAAGCGAAGAACGGCGAATACCCGACGAATTTCTTCGTAATTTGGCTTCAGCGCATTGAGTTTCGGCTCAGCGTAGCCCCGCAGTCGCATTTGCCCGCAAAAAAAGGACGCGGCCTAGAGGACAGACGAGAGCCAAGTAAATAGGCTGAGAAACAACACTTGGAATGGGAACGAGGCTTGGGACTGATGAGCGGCGAGCTTTCACTGGATTAAGTTCCGGTCCGGAATAGCTTGACCGGTGATGGGTTGCCATTGCTCAAACCGGAACCGACGGACTTCGCGCTGGACGACCAAACAGGCCTCTGCCGACTTTGAAGTGCGAACCAGATCAGCTCCCTACGCGCCACATCGGAGCTTGCGTTCGGGCAGTTCGGTGCAACCATGACTTGGTTCGGCGCCGTATGCTTGCTCAATAGGCGCCGCCGAAACTGTCCGCGCTCTCTAGCGGCGAGATGATCGCATCGGCTTTCATAACGCTGTCGGCGCTTTCCCGGCACAGTTTGGAGCGACTTACAAATCCGCGAGCTAGTCAGTAATTTCGTAAACGTGGTCGGATGGCGATCTTCAATTCTCGTCGGGGCGCATGGACATCTCGAACGCAGTCCTCGACGGACTCATGCGTTTCTGAATTGCAAGGCCCTCCAGTTTGGTGAAGAGAAGTGTTTGGTTGTCCCTGGGGCGACCAGTGTGCGTTTTTGGACGAAAAATTGTTGGATTACTGCGCCAATTCAATATTTGCGTCGCAAATTATGCCGCTCCTCCGTTTAGAAGGAGCCCCATCGACAATGGACTGCCGACGTTGAAGACGTTGTGCCTGCCAAGTTGAAGGACAGCGCTCTGCACGGCACGATCGAGTTTACTTGGATCGCGCACATGCATGCATGTCTTGCTCATTTTGAACAGACCACTCAAAGGCGCACGCGTCTTCAGGAGTCGAACCATGAATGCTATAGCTGTTGATGGAAAGACGATCGCTGCCGCGCTTAAGGCATGCGTTAAGCGTGATGTAGCCTTCCTCCGAGCCGAGTTTAATTTTACCCCCGGCTTGGCAGTGGTTCTTGTGGGCACGGATCCGGCCAGTTCAGTTTACGTGAAGAACAAGGCCAGACAGGCACAGGCCGTCGGGTTCAGATCCGAACAATTTTTGCTGCCGTGCACGGTCGACGAGACCGAGTTGTTGAGGGTAATCGAGACACTTAACGTTGACCACTCCATTGATGGTATCCTCGTTCAGCTTCCGCTACCCGGGCACATCGACCGTTGGCGCGTGCTAGAGGCCATCGATCCGGCCAAGGATGTGGATGGGTTTCATCCCTACAATGTTGGGCGATTGTCGGCGGGTCAACCAAGTCTCGCGCCCTGCACGCCCCTCGGAGTCATGCATCTGATCAAGAGCGTCGCAGGTGATTTGAGCGGCCTTGACGTTGTTGTAATCGGCCGCTCGAATATCGTTGGAAAGCCTCTGGCAATTTTGCTTGGCGATGCCGGATGCACAGTGACCGGTGCACAGCTTCAGACGCGCAACCTACCGGAACACTGCCGAAAGGCAGATATTGTCGTCGCTGCTGCCGGCTGCGCTGGCCTTGTCCGGGGCGACTGGATCACGCCTGGCGCCATTGTCATTGATGTCGGCATCAATCGTGTGATCGACTCGAATGGAACAGCAAAATTGGTCGGAGATGTTGCTTTCGCTGAAGTGAGTAAACGGGCCAGTTATATCACTCCGGTCCCGGGCGGGGTTGGCCCCATGACTGTCGCCTATCTGCTCGCGAATACCCTTAATGCGGCAGTTTCGCGACGTGGACTGTCCTCGGCAGTGTGTCCCGACGTCGGCCAGACCAGGCACCTGACCGAGGATACCGTTGATAGGGTAACCGTGCAGCTTGAGCTGGAGCGGGTAACTTAGGTGGAGCGGGAATTGGGAATTGAGCGGTACTCAACCAACGATTCGGGGCGGTCCACGCTCGTGGCCAAGCTGTCGGCTTTGGCAATGCCTCTTCAAGGGCCGCGGACTTGAGCTTGGCGAAAACCTGCTCGATTGGTGAGTAGTGGCCCGGCCCTAAGATCTAGGCTTAGCAGCATCTGGCGTTGATCGGCTTGTCGAGAAGCGACGGATCATGCGGTTGTCGCAGCGGATGGAAGCTTCCGGTGCCAACAGCTGTTCGCATCCGCACCAACTCGCCGTGAACCGGATCGGCGCAACCACGTTTCTAAAGTCCGCTCTGAAGACCAACACGCTGAGGATCGAACGGTCGTGTGACGACCATCAGCGGGGACGCTGGCGCTCAGAGCAGACGTGTCCAAGGTCATGGCCTTCGCCAAATGAACGTCCAAATCGCTCGCGACGAACCGTTGATTCCATCCTCGGCCAATTCGTCTTAATCGGCGGCGCTTGGCGGGTGTTCCCTCCTCGAGGACGATCATGAAGCTCAAGTCCCCGGTAGCGGCGATGTCAGATATCCTCAATAGGCGGGATGCCCGAGATCGCGCGAATGCTCCTTAAGAGCGGAACGCTTTTCGAACTCCCGCAGTCGTCTGCGTCTTCCAGATCACGGACCGACGGGACGTCATCTTACTTGGGCTAGAATGCAGAAACCGGGCCGATCGTCAGACCCGAGTTGCCTGTTCGCATTTTAAAAGGGCAGTTTATGAGCGCATCAAAATGATTCGATAGATACTTAGTGACGTCGGTCAATCCGCTTTCGAACGAACTGCTAATCCTTTGCGAGCTCGTCCATCACTTGCTTCGTCGCACGATACGCCAGGTCGACAATCTCATCTATCTCAGATTCGGACACGACGAGGGGCGGTGCGAAGCCGAGAATATCTCCATGCGGCATTGCGCGTGCGATAAGTCCGCGATCACGAGCAGCCTTTGAGATCCGGGCTCCCACCTTGAGTTGCGGGTCAAATCGACGTTTTGTCTGACGATCGGCGACGAACTCGATGGCACCGAGCAGGCCGACGCCGCGTACTTCCCCTACGATTTCCAGCTGCGAAAACCTCTCCTTGAGGCGCTTCTGAAAGTGCGCGCCGACAATGCGCGCGCGGTCACTTAGTCGCTCATTCTTAACGATGTCCAGGACTGCGTTGGCAGCAGCAGCCGCAATCGGATGGCCGGAGTAAGTATATCCATGCGAAAACGCTCCGACTCGATCTGCCGCTTCTTCCATAACCCTGTAAACCTTATCTCCGACGATGGAGGCGGAGAGAGGGACATAACCGGACGTCAGGCCTTTGGCCACCGTCACTAGATCTGGCTCCATGCCGTATAGCGTACTGCCGAAGTCGGCTCCGGTTCGGCCGAATCCACAAATCACCTCGTCTGCGATTAGAAGGACGTCATAACGGCGGAGCACAGCTTGAATTTCGCGCCAATAGCCCTCTGGGGGTGGCGTGATCCCCCCTGTACCCAGAACGGGCTCGGCAATAAAGGCGCCGACCGTTTCAGGTCCCTCCCCTGTGATTAGCTCTTCCAGCTCACGGGCTCGCCGTCGAGAGAATGCCTCTTCCGTCTCCCCCGGTTCTGCACCCCAATAGTGGTGCGGTGTACCCGTGTGCAGGATACCTGGAAAAGGAAGGTCCATGTGATCATGGTAGAACGACATACCCGTCATCGAACCGGACATTACCGAGCAGCCATGATACCCGCGCTCGCGCGAGATGATCTTCTTCTTTTTGGGTTGACCACGCAGATTATTGTAGTACCAGACCAACTTAGCCTGAGTTTCGTTGGCATCGGATCCGGACAGCCCAAAGAACACTTTGCTTGCCTTGCCAGGGGCCATCTGCACAAGACGATGCGACAGTGTCGCAAGCTCTTCGGTCGTGTGGGCGGCATAAGTGTGATAGTAGGCCAATTTGTAGGCCTGACGCGCGATGGCCTCGGCTACTTCGGTTCGACCATATCCAATATTTACACAGTACAGGCCGGCGAAGCCGTCGATGAAACTGTGTCCTTGCGCGTCTTCGATGCGAATGCCTTTACCACCAGTAACGATCGTAGGATCACCGATCTTGCCAGTGGCAAAGTCCTTGAGCTGAGTAAAGGGATGCAGAACACTTGAGCGATCTTGTTCGGCGATGGTTTTTATATCAATCATTCCTGTTCTCCTAGGCCGCCAAATCGCCAAAGCAGACGTACTTCAGCTCCATGTATTCCTCGATGCCGTGCCGGGACCCTTCCCGACCGAGACCGGATTGCTTCCAGCCTCCGAACGGAATGGGGGGCCCCGTGAACGACGGTGTATTGATCCCGACCATGCCGCACTCGATGCTCTCAGAGAGTCGGAGCGCCCGGCGCAGGCTATCGGTGTAGACGTAGGCGGCTAGTCCCATTTCACTGGCATTTGCGCGACTGATGACCTCTTCTTCGGAGTCGAAAGGAAGCACCGCTGCTACCGGGCCAAAAGTCTCCTCGCTGGCAATCAGCATGTTGTCAGTGACATCGCTTAGCAGCGTTGGAACAACGAAGTTTGCACCAAGGCGCTCGTCTTGCCTCACTGAAGAACTACGTGCCCCCTTTGCGACAGCATCCTCGATTTGCGCCCTGCACTTGTTGGCCACCGACAGCTTCGTCATTGGTCCGATATCTGTCGCGGAGTCCAACCCATGACCGACTTTCAGCTCAGCCATGGCCGCGGCAAACGCTTCGACGAACGCGCCATAGATTCCTCGCTGGACGTAGATGCGGTTAGCCGCCAAGCAATCCTGGCCAGAGGTAGCAAACTTTGCGGCCATCGCCCCTTTGACTGCCTTGTCGATGCAGACATCATCAAACACGAGAAAGGGCGCATGCCCCCCCAACTCGAGCGACACCTTCTTTACTGTCGCTGCAGCTTTCTCCAGCAACAGGCGACCGACCTGGGTAGACCCCGTGAACGAAAGAGCCCTGATCCTAGGGTCATGCAAGAGAGGCGCTGAAAGTTCGATCGGGTCGCCGGTCACTACCTGAAACACGCCCGGCGGGACACCGGCCTCTTCAGCCAGCCTGGCCAGAGCGAGGGCGGACAGCGGGGTCTCGGGCGCAGGCTTTGCGATGACCGGACAACCAGCAGCGAGAGCCGCCCCCGCTTTTCGCGTGATCATGGCAACAGGGAAATTCCATGGAGTAATTGCCGCCGCGACGCCGATTGGCTGCATTCGGACCTGAAGCAGACTGCCAGGTTTGTGGGCGGGAATCGTCTCGCCATATGCACGCTCCGCCTCCGCAGCGAACCACTCGAGGAACCCAGCGCCATAGGCAATCTCGTACCGAGCTTCTGCGAGCGGTTTACCTTGCTCGCTCGTAACCAGGATGGCGAGCTCCTCCAAATGGTCGCGCATGAGCGAGGCCCACGACCTAAGGACGCGCCCCCGACTAGCAGGTAATAGATCTCGCCAAGCAACAAAGGATTTCTCGGCTGCGGCGATCGCTGTCTCCATGTCGGAGGGGCCGCAACCAGCAACCTCTGCGATTAGCTCCCCGGTCGCGGGATCAACAACAGCTCCTCTCTGCGCGCCCGCAATCCATCGGCCATCGATCAACGCCGCTCCCGCGACAAAATCGCGCCGACGCAAAGTCTGGAGATGGCTCGCAGCGAGTCCAGCCAAATGCGGACACCTGGGTTGCCGATTAGATTGTACGTCCATTTCAGAAAAGTCCTGGCGCCCTTTGTTGAATTTCTCGTCATTCAGGATACTAATGTCGGACAGGGATTTTGCGTCGCATTTGACTGTCCATCGGGCGGTTTCCAGCGTCGCAGAGAGATTTTGCGGTGAAATTCGCCTGGAGCCCCCATAATGCAATACGACCGAACAGACGCCCGCATCCTGGAGATTGTGCAAAAGAACAATCGCTTAACTTCCGAGGTGATCGGCGAACTGGCAGGGCTTTCCGCTACGGCCTGTCAACGACGACTGAAAAGGCTCCGTTCTGACGGCATTATTGAAGCCGATGTGTCGATTGTTTCGGCGAAAGCGGTAGGAAGACCTATCCAAATGCTAGTGCTCGTGAGCCTCGAGCGTGAGCGCGCCGACATCATTGATAGATTTAAGAAGGCCATCAAGGCGTCGGCTGAAGTGGTCAATGGATTTTACGTCACCGGCGACGCTGACTTCGTCCTCTACATCACTTCTCGCACCATGGAGGATTACGAGCAATTCACGAGGAGATTCTTCTATGAGAATCCAGACATAAAGGGTTTCAAGACGATGGTTGTTATGGACAGAGTCAAGTCAGGGTTTGCTATTCCGATTGAGATCCCGCCTGAAGAATGATGCAGATAGCGGTATGCATTAAGAGTGGAGCATATGGCTCTTAAAGTCCCTCTTAAACAAAGGGCCGCTCACGAGGAGTGGCTCTTTCAAGACAGGGAGGAAACGCCCTGTTGAGGGCCTCGGGAATCAGGCCGCAACCTGATCATTGAGGCCTGCGCGAAGATGCGGATTTTCGAGCCCCGCAGCAAAGCTTGTTCGCGAGAGCTAAACCAAAAGGCAATGTGGCGTTGTTCAGAGCCTGGCTCGAGGTGAGCGGCACAGCTCCGGCATATTTGCGACGCAGTAATGGATGGCGCCATCCGCTTCGTAAGTCAGATCGGCATCCGTCGTCGGACGCGATGTCTCGAAGCATCCACCCTGATCGATGGTCACGTCAACGATCACAGAGCCCGGCGGATCGAAGTCAACATATCGCGCCTGACGAGCTTCGGTGCGCTCGCGCCGGGAATGACACCGCACCGACCACACATCCGCCGCAAATACTATCCAGTTCGCGGAGCCGCGGGATCGAACGGTCGAGGACTGCACCCAGGCCGTCAGCCATGCGCCCGGCATGCGTTCCTACAACGCCGCCTCCGATCACCACAATACGGCCGGTTGAACAACTGGCACACCGCCAATCAATACGCCCCGTCCACCTGCATACCTCTTGAAAGCCGCACCGGCTGCTTCGATCGCACGCCTACCGGCAACCTCGCTCATCGGAGCAAGGAGAGGAAGGCCATCATGCGCGTCATCACAGTTTCATAGGCGATTGCAGTGCACCCCGACTTTATAAGGCCCTTTGCTTGCTCCGGGTATGGCGCCAAATGCAGGTAGATGAAAAGAATCTGGTTCTCGCGCAACTGCGTTCATTCGGAAGGTTGAGGCTCCGTTTTATGATCATCGCGCTCGGCGCAAACACCTCGTGAGCAGAGACCGCAATGGTTGCCCCAGCTTTACGATGATTGTCATCACTGGCGCCAATCCCAGCTCGGCATCGACTCAACCAAGACATTGTGACCGGCGGCAACATATTCGCGGACAGCCCCGGTTGTCAGTCCGACGCGGTATTCGTGCGTCTTGATTTCCTTTAAACACCTATCCTCATTTGCAGTTGGTGAGCCGCTCTTTATCGAAGATCGGTGCGAACCTGCAACTTAGATGGGTAAACAGCGCAGAAATACACGATTCGATATAGCGAAAGATTTCGAATGGATGGCGAGTGCTCGAGTTTTGCCAACCTAGGAGGCACTTGTCTGAACTGGTCTCGCATTGCGTCGCCAAAAATGTTCCTGAATGCTGAGTTGTTGCCTCAAATGGCAAGGGAGCGCAGGGGCAACGATGAGGCGATTGAGTATGGCGAGGCGCAAGGAATTGAAATCTGCATTGGCGCGGCGCTACAGGGGTATCGAGCCATATCGAAAAGGGCCGTATTCTAGACGAGTTCGTCGCGCTTACTGGCCTGCATCGGAAGCATGCGATGCGGCTGCTGCGCCGCGACCCTGGCGGCCAGACAGCAGTGCGTCGCAATCGTGCGCGGATCTACCAAGAGTCCGAGAGAATTGTGCTGGTACTATTTTGTGAGGCCGCAGACCGGGTGTGCGGCAAGCGTCTGAAGGCCCAGCTGCCGATCTTGATTGAATCGATGGAGCGTCACGGCCGTATCGACCTGACGCCAGAGGTTCGGGCCAAATTGTTGTCGATGAGTGCGGGGACGATCGATCGGGCGCTTCGAAGCGTTCCTGAGCAAAGCGGCCGGCAGCGCCGTCGCTCTGTAGCAAGTGCTCTGCGACGCACAAAACGTACAGCGCCCCCCGCGACCCCACATCAGCGGCTGGTTGCCGAAGCAAGAACACCTGATGCCGTCCGCGCCAGCGTCCACGAAATCTCTGCTGGCCTGGACCCGATCGCCTTACTGCACGATATCCGAGCCGTATAGGAGCAGTTGGCCAATCTCACCGACGCCGCCCCAGCACGCCATCCAACTGCTATCCCGCCGATCGAACAGTTCTTGTCGAGCTTGCGAATCGCGTGCAAGATGGAGCGGAACGCTCGACCGAAAGGCCCGTTGCGAAGCCGAAGCGTGAGCGGTGACGCCCTGATCCGCTCGTCAAGGCTACGCCACAGCCGCGAATGGTTCGAGGCCGAGCCATGGCGGACCAGCAGCGAACTCCTGTCCAGAGCTTCACGCAGAAAACCCAGGGGTCTAGCCGCGCAAGGTACTCCGAACTCTTCAACGTCGTCTCAAATTGTGGCGCAGCGAGCACGCAAGCGCACCGGTGTTTGGCCCTGGGGGAAAGGCGGCACAAAGCGACGTGATCGTCACATCACCGGAAAGCCCGCCGCTGCTTGGATGAAGGAACGACGATGAAGTAGACCGGTGATCAACCGTGCTCAAGGCTGGCGCGTTGCGCCACCGCCTTCGAGGAGGTCGATCGGCCGGCGCTCAAGCCATTGCCGGCGAGTTCCTACGCGCCCGCCGAGTGGCGTCGCCGCGTAGCCTCGACTACCACGTCGAGATGGAGAAGCATTACTACAGCGTTCCGCATCGCTTCGCCCGGGCCGAGGTCGAGGTGCGGTTCACAGCCCGCACCTAGAGATCTTCCACAAGGGCGATCGGATCGCCGCGCATCAGCGCATGAGCGGCAAGCACAAGCACACGACCGTGCCGTAGCACATGGCCTCTAATTATCGGCGCTACGCCGGCTGAACCATCGCACGTATCCGTATCAGGACGCCGCCATTCGGTGGGCGACCAGCGCATTGTACGACCTCATTCTCGACGAGCGCTCGCACCCCGAGCAAGGCTTCTGCGCCTGCCTCGGCATCCGCAGGCTCGCTGCCCCCTATGGGCGCTAACGACTGGACGCCGCGGCTTCGCGGGCGATCGACATCGGCGCGCGCACCTATGGCTTGGTCAGGTCGATCCTCGCCAACAACCTCGGTCGGCGTCCCGCTCATCAGCGCTCCCCGAACGATGCGCCGATGCTGCACGCCAACATCCGCGGACAGGAGACCATCCCTTGCTACCCATCCAACCCTCGATCGCCTCAACGCCCTCGGCCTCCACGGCATGGTCAAGGCCTTCGCCGACATCGTAGCAACCGGCGAGGCCGCAAGCCTCACGCCGAATGGCTTGCGCTGCTGCTCGAACGTTAAGCCTCGCTGCGCCGCGACAAGCGCCTCGCCACCCGCCTGCGCTACACGAAGCTGTGTTAGCAGGCGTGCGTCGAGGACATTGACTACCGCACCCCACGCGGCCTCGACGGCCCGCTGTTCGCCGAGCTTGTCGAGGGCCGCTGGATCGACCACCATGCCAACCAGCTGATCTGCGGCCCGGCCGGCGTCGGCAAGAGGTGGCTCGCCTCGAGCGCTCGATCACAATTCCTGCCATGACAATCGCTTCGTGCTCCATCAACGTGTTCCGCGGCTGTTCGACGACCTGGCGCTCGTACGCGGCGAAGGCCGTCATCCGCGCCTGCTGCACGCCCTTGGCCGCGTCGATTCGCTCATCCTCGATGACCGGGGCTAGCCCCCCTCGATGCCGGCGCCCGCCACGATCTCCTGGAGATCCTGGAGGATCGCTACGGCCGACGTTCCACCCTCGTCACCAGCCAACTCTCCGTGGCCTATTGGAGCTCAGACTTATGCTGATGCGGTCCTCGATCGCCTCGTCCACAACGCCCATCGGCTCGACCTCACCGGCGAGAGCCCGAGCCGAACCCCGTCACCCCGCCCGAAAGTCCTAAGCTCGTGGCGCCGTGGACATGCCGCTGCGCTTGCACAACGCGATCGCGTTGCCCACATGGCCACAGCACAGCAGAAGAAAAACAGATTCAAGTTGCGTTTCCAGATTGACCACGCGGCGCTTGACCGAACCAGCCGGCCAGGACGCCTCGCCGCTGGGCGAGATCAAATCGGAAGAGTGGGCGACTTCGTCGGAATCCGCACACCTCGGATAATGTCCGAGCACAATTTGGTGTTGGCGGGCGCGCCAAGCTGTCGTGCGGCTCGTTGAAGCAAAATCTCGACAATAGTAGTCGACCGGCTATCCAGAAACACCTGCGCACCGGATGCGCTGAGTCGACTTCTCTGCATTGCCTTGCACCGGATCCGCAGTGCGCGGCCGCGTATCTAGTCCGGTGCTCTGGGCTCAGTTGTGCGAGCGGCCGCTTAGCATTCTAAGCGGAGCACGCCAACATTCGACGCCTTGATGCCACTAGGCTGGCAAGGCATTGAGTCCAAGAATGACCAATTTTCAGAGAAGAAGCTATTCGGCGATCCGCGGCCAAGCGCTCGAGCGAAACGCCTTCGAGGGGCGGTGGCCCGGCCGACTGCGGCAGCTTTCGGCAAGCCGCGGAGCTGTGAGCGCAATTCGTTCCGGCGCGAGTAGACGTGGAGTTTGCATGCGATGCTAGCGCTGCAACTACTAGTCCGCGGACGCCATCCCATGCAACGCTTGTCTATGCACTTGGTGTGATCTCCAAAGCACCATCTCTTTCCAATCTGCCGCTTGCGGATAGAAGTGCCATTTGACCGCTTGGCGAATCTGACGTCCAGCTTCGGAAGCGACCACGTCGGGCCGATACATGAACAACCAAAGGTCTTCGCGGAGTACCAATCGGCCCCTCGGGGGCTGGTAGGTCCCAAACTCAGGGCAGACATATGTGTGGCGGTCGCCCAGAGTTCGCTGCCAAAACGCATCTTGTGTACCAGGAATGGAGACTGCGGAAGAAGTCCCGAGCACTGGCGAGGTCACTGAAGCGCCAAAGATCGTAGCGGCACGTTCATACCCTTCGCGGCCCGACGACAGCTCGCATTGCAACTCCCCATGCCCGTATGGGCCGAGTCCTGTGTGGTAATCGAGAATAAGGACTCGCTTACGCCGTGCCACGTCAAAATCAGCCGCGATCTGCTCGAGCGTTCGCCTTGCTTCGGTCGGTTCAGTCCCCCCGTAGAACGCGCCGCCCGGTTGGGTGTATTGCCCACTCGATGCCGCTTTGCGAAATGCGAGCTCGCCGTGCGCCTTCTCATAGGCCGCAAGCGCAGCTTCCGCGCGTCGAACGCCCTCCTCCGAAATATCGACGGGAACGAAATGTTCCGCCAATTCGTCGTATCCCGGGTTTTGAGGAAGTGGCTCGGCAAAGTCGATAAAGTTCCGATTGAGGTCGACGCCCTCGGCAGTTACTCGGCGGTCCCAGGCAAACCCGTAACAATTGAGCGCATGTACAACGAGCAGCGCTGTAGAAGGTGGCAGCACTTCGTGGAACTTGGCCTGTAAGAATAGAAGCTGTGCCGCGGACCCACAGTAACCTTCCACACCATGTGTGCCGGAAATCAGGACGAGGAGTCGCTCGGCCCGCGTCGGGCCGAAGTAAGCGACATCGGTGAACAGTTCCTCGCCAGATGGTCCTGTTGAGCTGCACTTATAGGCTCGTGACCCCGGGGTGACTTCCAGAAATTTGTTGCGTGCTTCCCTGTAGCTATCAGAAAAAATGGTGGCGACGCACTGATTGGCGATATCGAAATTCATTTCGCTGGTCCTACTGCGGCAAGTCATTTGGGTTGGAGAGGCCCGTCGTTGGAGCGTTCTCGCATGGTGTCGCGACGACTCGCTATCGATGCTGTGTGTCGGCGCATTGACGCTGAGCAGCACTTCGACATCCGCTCGAAAACGGCTGGGGGTCAGTAGTTGACCAGCATGTCGCGTGACATGCTGCTCAGCGGTTTTGTGCCGTTATCGGTAACGCGGACGGTCTCACTGAAGATGTAGCCGTCGTCCTTTTCCCAAATTCCGATGAGGACGTGAAAGGTCATGTTGGGTTCAATTATGGTGTCGTCGTCCGCCTGGAAGCTGCATCCACCGTCAACCCAACCGAGGCCAATGGAGTAACCGCTCCTGGATTCTTTACGCACGCCATAAGGTCTAAAAGCGCGCTGAAACGCGTCCGAAACATCGGAGCATCTTACTCCCGGCCGTATTGTTTCGAGCTGGGCAATGAAGCCGTCCAAGGCGGCTTGATGTAGGTGTTGCGCCCGAGCGGGTGGCTCGCCCAAAAAAATTGTGCGCGCCAAAGCGCAGGCGTAACGGTGGCGGAAGGCGCCGAGCTCGAAATTGGTCTGGCAGCCCATCTTATAGCGCCTGTCAGTCCACCTGAGATGCGGCGCGTTGGCGGGAGTACCAACCGGCATAACAATAGGTCCACCGGGACCGCCGGGAAACTCCGGTGTGCCACTGATCAACGCGTGTGTTACTGCAGCGGCCACGTCGCATTCGCGAGCGTCAGTGGAGATCGCCGACCGACCTACCTGCATGGCCTTTTCTACGATCTTTCCACCCTGCTCCATGTAGGCGAGCTCAGTTGATGATTTTACTCTCTTCAGCTTTGAAATCATGCCATCGGCGTCAATGGGCTTCGACAAGTCTAAGCGGTTGCTCAAGACTGCATGGCCCTTCACTCCCAACATCTTGTCCGTCAATTCGATCCCGATGCGGCTCGACTTGATGCGCTCGCGAATCAGATCACCAATGGGCAGCCATGGCGTCAACTGGCTCGAACCTATGTATTTTTCGGAATAACTTAGAACGCGCGATTGCGGCAGGTAAGAACTGGCCGTTGCGCATGCGACATCCATCTCGCGCAAGATCAGCTGCGGATCCTCCTCGTCCTGGCACACCAGAGCGAGCTGCGGAACGTAATCCGAGTACCCATCATATCCGGTGAGATAGTTCATATTTGATTCGTCTAGGACAATTAGCGCATCCATACCGCGCTCCTCCATCAGCCGGCGCAGCCGAGTGGTGCGCTCGCGATATTCTCGTTGACTAAAGGCGGGCACGAGCAGCTTCTCCTATTTTTGTTGCCACAACGGCAATGGACCCGGAATCGTAACCATGGACCCGGAATCGCAACCATTTAAATTTAACAGTGTGCGGACGCGCCAAGTCGGCGAAAAGTAGACGAATTTTGACGCAATCCTGCAAATACATCTGAAAAGGAGCCCTGCAATTCGCGGGGCACTTTCCCAAATACTTCCGTATGGGCTTTCGCCGTTTGGTCTGCCGAAAAGGGAATGCCCGGTTTCGAAGAGGGTTATCGGGGGTACTCCTGCATCGCGATGTGCACGCCATGGCTGGCGTTGGTCGCGCTAGGCCGTCGGGTGACAAAGCAGATGCCTGGCCGGTGCGTGAGCTTGCGATAAGCCCCGCCATCTTCGCGGCGCCGCCTTCCGCGCGGCTGATGACATCGATGCTCGTACCATGCAGCGCATCGAGTGTCGCGAGATCGCTTTCATCGGGCACATAAGAAACGTTGCGAACAAGCTTGTCATTCTGCGTGTGCAATTTTAGACACTTGGGTGACACAAGCTGGTCGACAGGAATTTGAGCATCGTTTCGCCTCTTTGCCTGCCTCATGACTGCTCCTTGTAGGTATCGACAACTGGTTTAGCGAAGCGCTACTTGATGCACGGAGAGTACTCTAGATCGTGGACTGCTTCTGGGTGTCACGCGCCATGGAAAACTGCCTTCGGCGTCACGAGGAATTCCCCCTCCTTGGATAGCCGAGGGGAGAGCGATGAACGAGGAACGAATCGCGGAAGGCTCGTCGGGGTCTGCAGCGGATTGTGCGGCAGCCTGCGCTGCAGCCATCACACAGTGAAGGGCTACGTGGCGGGTCGCCTGAGCGCCCGAAACGACGCCGTGGCCTCGAGGTTGACTGCGCGAGAGGTTCATTCCGCATCGCGGCAATGCGGATGTGGTGCGCCAGAACCTGTTGGCCGAGCAAGGCGTGGCAGTCAGCCGGCGAACGTTGCAACGCGCCGTGCAGCCTCCTATCGGCGGGCTCTGAAGGCCGAAGCACTGGCGACGAGCGGTTCGAGACGCCCCCGGGCCGGCAGCTGCAGATCGACTTGGGCGAGCGTCTGGTCGCGATCGGCGGGGTGAAGATCAAAGCATTTGTGTTCGTGGCGACGCTCGGGCATTCGCGGCGCTTCGCGAACGCGATGAGCTTGTCGTTAAACTGAACCGAGCGGCTGACCGCGTCGTGGCGCACCACGAGCACGCGTGGATTGTCCATCAGCACTTCCTCTGGCACGCCGTTCTCGGCCCTGAACGCACGGACATATAGCAGTATCGGTTGCGTCGAGGCCGTTTGTGCGAGTTGGGCAGCGGACTCGAACCCCGCCGAGGCAGCAGTTCGGGTAAGCTTCGGCCAGCGCCCGGAAAACCTGCGCCGCCGCGAATTGATGGACGGTCGACATACCAGCGCTTGTACGGCCCCCCAGTAGCGTCCGGGAAGGGCGATGCGGTGACACGCATCGGATAATTCGATCTAAAATCTTCGATGTTTTTAGTTCGGTTATAGCCTGTGGTTTGATGACCATCGAAATGGCTGCCTTCGCGCATGAGAGCTCGTGCGCTTGTGGCTTACAATCTGCGCCGGATCCGCGTCGAGCGCGGTATTCCGCAAGAGCAATTAGCCTACGATGCAGGTGTTGATCGCTCCTATATGAGCGGACTTGAGCGCCAACAGGCGAACCCGACAATCGATCTTCTCGATCGCCTTGCCGAGACGCTCGGCGTTGCTGTCTCCGAGCTGTTTGTTCGGCCATCCAAGGGGGCGCCGCCGCCCGCCACCTTACCTAAAGGTCGCAAGCCAAAGCCGGCAAGCCGCAAAAGGACCTAGCCCCCTGACAGCACCGAGCTATTGACGCAGATCTTGTGCGGTATTGGACCAGGTATCAATGCGCTCCCACGCGGATTTTATGCGCAGCCGAACCTTGATACGCGGCAACCCGCCCTAAACATCGAATAATGTGATGGATGTTCATTCTGGTGCCGGAGCAGGCAATGGCGGCTCAAGACGATGAAGTTCCTTTAAATGCCATCCGCGCTTTTGTGACCGTCGCACGCGAAGGCAGCGTCACGCGCGCCGCCTGCAGCTTGGGAACGACGCAGAGCTCGGTCAGCCGCTATTTGTCCGTCCTGCGGGACTATCTCGGTGCGGACCTCATCGAGCGGCGCGGCCGGCGCAGTGATTTGACCGAGTTCGGAAGACTATTTGCTAACGCAGTGTCTGAACCGCTCGAGACAGTCGCCTTCACCGCCAAGAGAATGCGGCGGCGAGCGGCCGCGGGCACCAATCGGATTGTCGTTCGCACATCATTGTCGACGTTTGCGTTCTCTCTTCTGATTCCAAATCTGCAGGCATTCTCTTCTGAAGCGGGCGACGTCATCGTGGACGTCGTTAGTTCCCTTTCGCCGCCGAGATCTTCAGACGATTTCGATGTTTTGATTACACGCGATCTTTCCGTCATCGAACCTGCCGATAATTGGGAGATTTATAATGAGGAGCTGGTATGCGTGGGTTCACCCAATCTGGTTGGTGGCAGAGAGCTCTCGATCGTGCGATCAACGCCGATCCTGAACATCACATCTCGTCCCGATATCTTGCCAACATGGCTGAGGGCCATGAACCTGTCGCCAAACGATGTACGAGCGGGCGCGCGGTACGATCACAATTATCTTGCTCTGCCGGCAGTCATGACGGGAAAATGCCTTCTTGTCGCACCGGAAATCATCGTCAGTAACCTGGTGCGAGGGGGCACTTTGCAAGTCCTCCCCGGCTCCCGTGCTCCAAGTGGCATGCAATATCGCGCCTATGCTATGGATCGCAGCGCGCAGCCCGAGATCGCTCGCTCTTTTTGCCGGTGGGTCGCCCGTCTTTGCAAGAAGGCCACGCTAGCGCAGGGTAGCTGAATGCATGCCCAGGTGAGTTCGATGAGTCGACCAGAGATCTAAGTACCGCCCATTCAGACCGGGGGCACTGAACCTTTAAGACACTCTGAACAAAGCTCCTGGGATCTCCCGACGAAGATAACGCCTTGTGCAGCGCTCCCGAAGACAAAGGACGGAGCGAGAAACCAGAAGCGCAGGAATTTATCCAATCGCCTATCCTGCGATCCAGCAGAAGAGGTTGCATAGAACGGAGCCATGCCAAGTCTGCCTGAGAAGTCATGAACTGTCATCTTTACGTCGGGCTTTGTCGAGGAATGCGCGGCAGCGAAGGCGCAGGAGGCGCCGGCCTAGCTTGACAAGCCGAACGGTTCGGCTGCGCAAATCGTCTGTTTTCCAGCCGCGCTCGGCGATACGATGCCTTCCAAAAAGGCCTTGCGCGATTTGGCGATAGCTATTTCCCTCCTGCCATCCATCCAATGCGCGCAGCGCAAGGATCAGCCGGCGCTGCTTCAAAGCAGGCAAAGCAAGAGGAGGCATTCCGAGACGCCGACCCTCAAGGGCGAGCCAAAGTCGACGTGCGGCCCCCACGCGAAGCTCAAAATTGGAGTCGAGCGGTAGATGGACGAGGAAAGCAGATGCGCTCCTCGGAAGCTCGCTTAGCCAAAGTCGATGCTTCGTGCCACCGAGCGGCACGATCGCATGCCATCCATCCGGCGCGCGACGAAGCTCGCTGCCCGGCAGATTGGCGAAATCGAGCTGGTAGCTTTTGGGCGCAATGTGGTTGGCCGCCCGCACAGCCAGTACGGTCGACAGCACCTCGGGCGCCCAGAAGACTACTTGCTCGTCGAAAGTCTGTTGCGGATCAGCTGGAAAACGAGAGCCCCCACTTGCGTCGGAACTGGCCCGCCGCTGCGCTTGAACGTTCGCGGCGAGATAGCCGCTTATAATCCTCTTGGTAGTTGGGATCCCGGCGCAGCCACTCCCAGGCCAAGTCGGCAGCTTCTGCCTTTTTCAGGCCGCTGTACGCTTCGTCAGATCTCCAGTCAGTATTCGGCATCGCCCTATTTCCCGCAAGATATCAAACGGGGCGAATGCAGCCGATGATTGTGGCCGTTTCCGGTTGCTTGCGCACCGTGTGCGCGCCGTGAATGCACTTAATCGATGGAATGATCAACTTTTGCGATGCTAGGAATTCCGTGGATTCTGACATCAGCGCTGTTCATGGTTTTGGCCAACCGCCACCTAGCAGATCGCGATAGCCCTGGCCCGCCAACCAGTTGGCCCGAGCCAGATGACTTTCGAACGTGCGTCGCGCACGATCAGGTTCAACAGCGGGGTCAAGCCCAAGCACAATACGCGCGATTTCGCGCCAATCCGCTTTATCAGCAGTAGCATCGAGAAGCCGCATGTATGTAACAGCGTGCTCCTTGTCATAGGACGTGAGCTCGTGCGCGCTGGGCGCCAAGTCTGCGATCTTCGGCTCGGCCGGCACTCCCTGAAACTCCTAGCCAGCTGAAAAACCTATCGAAATCGGAGCAACGATATCCATCTTGAGGTCGTTTTGGTACCGCGCCAATGGTCGCACGCCGACCTCCTTTTCGCTCCAAGACGGCAATCGCATATCGGCCCACCGTGACTTGGCGGCTCCATTCTGCGCTTTCCCAGTTTCACAGCAGTCCATAATCGAACTCATCGCGGATTTGCTTTGTTCCTAGCGGAAGACCCGGTGACCTATGGTGGACCGGCCCCTTGCACTCGTGAAGGCAATGCCGAGGAACAGGCCAACCGGAGAATATTCGTTTCCCTTTTGGAGCTCCAGGCGAGCGGTTCTCCTATTTAGTCGCGATGCCCGGAAAATGCCGCTGTACCTCTGAGCGGCGATTCTCTGCCATTGGAAAGCTATTTGCCTCGCTGGAACGCTCGAGATGGTCGGCGAGATTCGAAGACGACAAACACTATAGGCGTCTGCATCTCACCCTCACCCGCTTCCTCGAAGCAATTGGAGGACAGCTACTGGTTGGATGCGAGCTTATCGTAATAGTCTGGCTATAACCAGTGGTTTCATAATCATCCAAATGGCTGCCTTCGCGCATGAACGCTCGTGCGCTTGTGGCCTGGAATGTGCGCCGGATCCGCGTAAAGCGCGGCATTCCGCAAGAGCAACTGGCCTATGATGCCGGGATCGACCGCTCATACATGGGCCGGATTGAGCAGAAGAAAGAGAACCCGACTGTTGATCTCTTGGACCGTATCGCCGCAACCTTGGGTATTCACTTGTCGGAACTGTTCACTGAGCCGGCCAAGGGTGAGGCGCCCCCTAAGCCGATGTCTAGAGGACGCAAGCCGGCGCGCCTTGGCCGGAAGAGGACGTAGTTGTCGAGAGAGCCATGTTTCAGCTACGACGGGAGCGAGCAAGCCTGAGGGGGCCCACCTCCTCGTTTGATCTAGATTCGGTCTCCTGCTCCAGCCGATGTCGGCCCAGCAGGGTTGCGCTGAGCCGCCTCCGCCGGAGCGGCCTGTTATAAGCGGTGCATGAACGCGTGCGCCGCTCGCGTAAACCTACGGACCGCCGCTTGAGCCCGAGGTTTTCAAAGGGTCTGTTGCGGTTTGTCTCGGATCTGGTGATAGGAGCGCCAACCGGGACTTCTGCAATGGTATGGAGGGACGTGCTACCCTAGTGCGCGATAGTATTGGAAAGATCCGTTCTCCAGAGCAGTCGTGAGGATCAAAGCCGTGTACGGCTCCAGGATGAAACCTCCTGCTGGCCGAAGATCGAGGATGGGTGTGATGCGCTTGCCGGGACGCAACTGTAGGTGCGACTGGAAAGGCTAGACTGGCGGCTTGTCCGTAAGACACGTAAGACGGCGGCATGAACACGACCGGGATGGTTTCTGCCGGCGCTGGGCGATGTGAACTAATTTGGCAGGTTACGCCCCTCAGCCGATCCTGCGGGCTGTCTTGAGTCGCCGAGCGTCTTACCAAATCGCTAGGTTCGCAGAGGGTCAAGCCGCCTTAGCGGCGCGTGATTTCGGCTTCATGTGCGGTACGCCGGCGTCAATCGCAAGCTGGTCCACGGCCCAATGAGGACTGCCGTTTTTGTTGACGGGGTACGGCTCAGTCGCGCGATTGTCCCAGACTACGACGTCGCCTTGTTTCCAGCTCCAGCAGAGGGTGTTCCGCGGCGCGATGAGGTATGATTGCAACCGTTCAAACAGTCGTTGGCTGGGGTAGCGCTGCAGGCCGACAAAGTTCCGCACGGAGCGACCGAGCGCGAGCATGCGTGCGCCGGTCTCGGGATGAACACGAACGACCGGATGTGTCGTTTCGTAGATCGTTCCGGTAGATACGGTGCCCCATGGCTCCTTGTGGGCTTCGGTAGCCACCTCTGTCGCAGTGAGATCGAATGCGACGCAGCTCACAGCCCAGAGGTTATCAGCAAGCATCCGCAGGGGGGCAGGCAGGTCAAGATAAGCGGCCGCCTTGCTCGACCAAGCGATGTCCCCGCCAAAAATGGGGATTGCTGCTCCCCGCAGCACTGAAATTGTCGGCTGGCCGGCACAGAAGGCGCCCTGATCGTCATTATCGTCATTAAGGTCGAGATGATTGCCGGCGGGATCAGGCAGCGTCTTCTGGATTGTGAGGCGCTCCCTTGTGTCCACCATTGCGAGATTCGGTATCAGCGAGCCGAGCCGGAGCACAAAACGCTGTTTCTGGGCATCATCCAGATCTCCCTGATCACGGAAGAAGATGACCTTGTGTTCTAGCAGCAGCCGGTGAAGGGCTATCATGGCCTCGTTCGGCAAATCGTCCGACAGCCTAATGTTCTTGATTTCGGCACCAAGCCGATCTGCGTGCTTGATGATGTCTGCTCGCGAAATGACGTTATCGACGGCCATTGTGCCACTCATGACGGCGCCTCTCTCATGTGGATGCCTAAACAAGCCCGGTGTCTGGTGGTTGTGTCTGGCGACAAACGCGGCAAGGCCGTCTTGAGGACACGCATCCGCACCGTCTGAGCGTGGGGATCACCACACCCACAATTAGGCGACCGATTTTTGATGCACACCACCAGCATCTTAGGATCTGACGCCCTCGGCGTGTCGGCGCGGCCAATGCCGTTCGTAGCGAAGACACTCGCATATGGGGCAACCAGATCGATCTGCCGCATAACCAACAGTGCCGATCATAGACGCAATCCATGTCCAGTCCATGAAACGAAACCAGCTTTCTTTCCAAGCTTGCGCAACGTTCGCCTCGTCTCAGAACTCGTGTTTGGAAAATCCTCGAATAACGATCGCGTCGTCACCCCACCCCGCATGGCCTCATCCGCACGATGAAGAATGGATCTGGTTCGCGCCTGGGCTTGCAGCGGAGGACAAGCGCCGAAATCTACCTATAGATGTATCATGTCAAAATGACTACTTCAACGCGTTCACAATCATTTTTCCGCGACTTCGCGTTTTTCAATGTGCTGCTTCGTTCGTCAGCGGATCTATTGGGCTTGCTCTCATGACTTTGCCGAGCAAGAGAGCTGCGCAACAACGCAAGGCTGTAACTTCCATTTCGGCTTAACCACGGACTTAATCCCTCGGTTTCAAAAATTTTCACTCGCCGCGGAATGCAGATCACCCCGGCGGCGGCCTGAAAAGCTGAACTCGATTGTTGGTGAGCGCGGCCCTAGAAGTGGAGCTATATGTCTAAGCGATCAACTTTGATGAGACCGTAAATTCAGCCGCGCTGTATGCAAAGGCTGCGACCAAGACGCGCGGCGCTATGCCCGGGGGCTTTGGGCCTCACTCTGCTCCATCACGGTCCGTATCAGAGCGCGTCTAGCAAACTTCTTCAGCGGCATCGGCTTGCCGAACAAATAGCCCTGGACGAGGTCGAAGCCGAGCTCGCTCACGGCCACCAGATCGGCCCCGCTCTCGACGCCTTCCGCTACTGCACGCGCGCCTTAACCCTGGGCAAGCTCGACAATGTGGCGGCACACCGTGCGTTTCAGCCGGTCATTGCCGCAGCAATCGACAAATTGCCGGTCGGCTTTCAGCTTGATGAAGGGAATCCTGTCCTGTCCCATCAGCTCCGGCCAGTTGGCACCCAGCTTGTCGATCGACGGGCCGATATTGTGGAAGCTCATCTCGCGAGAGATCCCGGCCAGGAAATCGAGGTCGACGATCGCCTCAACGCTGGCGATTTTCCATCGTCAGCCCACCGAAGGCTGGATGCATCGGTATCCGGCGGCAGAGGTCGCGGACGACCTGCGGCTTTCTCAGATACGATGCCGGCAGGTTGATCGACAGATCGATCGCGCTCTGCCGTTCCAAGAGATAATGCCAGTCCTTCAGGGCGCGCTCGATCACGAACTCGGACAGGTCGCAGAAATGGGGATCATACCCTTCCGGAATGAAATAGGCCGGCGGGACCACTCCCCAGGTCGGGGGTGCCGTATTCGCACCATTGCACGGCGATCGATATTCGACGGATACCAGCCAGCAAAAAGCCGCCCGACCGTGGACCGAGCCTCACTGGCACGCAGAAGCCGAAGATTGCGAGTATGGCCCGCGGCCAAAGCGCTGCAGAGCGCAGGCAAATGGCGAGGACTAAGGGGCGTTCTTTTTCCCGACTGACCCTTGAAGTACGACCGTGCCGCTGCGCGTAGCGACGCCGACCGCCGTAGGGAGGCTTTCGGCGAGCAGCTCCGCGGCAGATTGGGTCGGAATACCGAGCGTCACGGCAACACGTCCGATATTGTCCGCTCCGAGCGCGGCCTCCACTTCTTTCGCGGAAAACGGCGTCGGCGCCTTTTCTGCCCAGCTCGACACCGTTTCGGCCAGGCCCTTCTTCTCGAGTCCGACGACCACCGACTGTAGATCGCCAACCTGCGACGTCTGCAGGGCTGCGCCAATGAGCCTCGGAAGAGCGGACTCGTCCACTCGGCTCACCAGGTCACGGAAAGTGCCACCGAAATCGTCGAAGGGGCGCATATGACTTCCTTGAAGCTTCGCTAGACTACTATATGCCGAGTTCCGGAACCTTGCCACGGTAGCGCTGAGCCAGATCAGTCTTTATGGCACTTAGTTGTGTCCCGACGTTGGCGTACGCAACATCCCGACCATTGAATTTGACCCCGGTTACACGGGTGGCTCCCCGGTGCAGCCCAACAGCCTCCCAAAGGTCATTAAGAACAGGCGAGCCCGACGATCCCGCCATCGTATCCGTGAAATACCGCAGCTCAGTATCCGTTGCGGCCGTTAACAGATTGTTTCTTATGGCGAATTTCTTGGGGTCTCCATCGGGGTGCTGGATGATGTTCAGTGCCAATCGGTCTTCCTGGCTGCTTGTGGCTGCAAGCTTTTGGCCATGTGAAAGTGGCTTTCGGGCTCCGCTGTCTATTCTCAAAAGCGCGTAATCCAGTCTTCGGTCGCGTGCTATCAATTCGATGGCATTGGCGCTCGAACCAGCAGCTCCGTCCGCGTCGTAGTCGAACAGTGCGACCGTCGACTTCGCCTGCAATTCGAAATCTGAGTCCGACGCCGGCGGCTCGCCTTTCTCGCGCGCATTCACAACGTGGTTGTTCGTCAGCATAAGCCCTGGCGCCACCAGCCAGCCCGTACCCAGGAATTTGGATGGGTTACCCGATGAATTCTTTTGAACTTCGCTGTTCAAATACCGCGTCACCAGAAGCTTTGCCACCGCCTCGCCGGCCGACACACCAGCTTTCATATATGCGTAGGGCAACATGTCGTCGTGATGGACTACGACTTCCTGGAGTTCAGTAAAACCTACCGTCTTGATGGGTGGACTGCCTGTGACCTTCTCGTCGATCGCTTCATGAAATCGGCGGAGCGGCTCTGCGTCCGCCCTACCTGCTGCGAGCCAGGACGCATTTCTCAGCCAACTCTTCAAGGGTATGTTGCCGTCATCGAGACGCGGGACGGTGTTCAGATAATCCAGATCCAGTTTCAACCCGATCGTGGGCGCCGTCATTCCCCCCGGCAGCAACCCAGCGAACCGTCGCGGCATGCCTTGAAGCAACGCCGCCCTGACGGGAGGATCGTACCCGAAGACTTCCATCGTCACCTCGGCGATCTTCTGGATCTCGTCTTGGCTAAAATGCTCCATCAGATCGCAACCTCCGTTACGACATTCAATTCCCAGGGTTCGCGGTATTCATCAAGACCGCCGAGATTTGCACCGGACAACGATGCCTCCTCCAATCGAAGCAACATAATAATGGCTTCGACTAATTGGGGTTCTTGTTCCCCCTCAATCAGCTTCGAGATGAAGTATTCGAGGATGCGCTGGAGTGCTGCAGTCGGCGGATCGTTTGGAAGCCCGTGAGGTGCCAGGTTTTCGATCACGACTGGGGAACGCAGAGCCGTTTCAATATCGGCGCGCGAGCGCCGCATGAGGTAATAGAAATCGTGGATAACGAGGGGCAGCAGCTTGGCGATCGTCTGCGGATACTCAACGCCGAGACTCACGAGCGCCAGGCGGATCAGAGACCTTTCTTTATCGATCTCGGCTGGCCCCAATAGGGCCAGCTTGTTCACCAAGGCAAGCCGCAAGCTGGCTTTGGCGGATTCAGGGCTACGGATGATTGTCTCGGTCAGCGTCTGAATGCTCGGCAGAGGGGAGCGCAATGTGTCGCTTACTTCGCGCAAGCGAACCAGCAGATCGAGCGCGTCGTCGGCTCGCCTGCGCTGAGAATTGACTTGAATCTGGAGCCAAAGGAGTTCGGCCAAGCGGCCCCTGTTGGCCATAAGTGGATAGCCGTCAAGAGCCCTTTCGAGCAACCGTTCCGCCTCATCGGTTCTATTCAAAGCCAGGAGGGCTCGGGCTTCGATGGCAAAAAGCGGACTGTCACTTGTGCGCTCGGACCGCTGCCTGACGAGCGCAAGAACTTGGTCCGGAGCGGCAAACCGGAATGTCTCGAGAGCCTTCCTTCCGATCAGCCGTTCCCAACTCGATAAGTCCGCTTTGTCGTAGACGTCGGCCGGCAGCTCGATACTCATTCTTTCCGCCAACCAGATTTGCTGCTCCGACTCGAGATCGGCAATGGCCGATGAGAGATACTGCTCGACTCCAGATAGCCACCTGGTTGCTATGGCTTCAGAATCTTCGTGAAGCATGAGACGGTGATAGATCTCTTCCGCGCGCTCGACGAGCGTTTCGCCTTCCATTTCATAGTAGTGAACAGCCGCCGACTGCAGTGTTCTGACCTGATCGGGGCGCTGGTTCTTCATCAGGAGCAGAACGGGGCGTCGAATTTCTTCGCGGTAGCGCAACGCTTCGTCGTCCTCGATGCTGACCAGGGTATGTTCTCTTCGGAGTTCTTCGAAAAGTTCTTCGGCTCGCTCGTCGTTCAAGACGGTAACTTTGCACAACGGCGCGAGCACGAAGCGTATGATCTCCTTGGTGACACGTCGAAGAACCATCCCCGGGTGGGCCAGCGCCCTCACGTCTTCATCGTGGATATGGTCCAACACACGCGTGTAGAGACTCCCTTGAACGACCTCCGGAGCCACATCGAAAAGCCAATACCGCTTCGTTTGGAGGCCTGTGATTCCTCGAGATGCATCTTCGCTTTGCGCGATTCTTGCCGCCAGGCGAAGGGAGAGCGGACTGCCTCCGATCTGTCTTGCAATTACAGTTGCGCTCGCACCATCGACGCCAAGGCTGGAAAGCAACCGCGTGGCGTCCTGTTGATTAAGATCGCCGAGCGAGTATTCCTCTGGATGCTCACCCTTAACAGTAAATGGATTCGGCTTGGCCCGTCCCGCGATGATGACGCGAAGAGACGGGAATATCTTTTGTACCACCGCCAGCATCTGCCAGAAACTGAACAGATCTTCTTTGGTCCGGTAGTAAACTTCCTCGAAAGTGTCGAAGACCAGCACGACGGGCACGGCTCCGGCTTTTTGCTGGCGGCCCGCTGCGGATGCGATGCGTTCGAGCATGCGCCCGAATGCCACGTAGAGTCGCTCCTCGGCACCACTGTAGTTGGCCAATCTTTCTTGCTGCGCCGAGATGTTGGAGGCCCGCTGCCTAAGCTGTGCCCGTTCATCGCGATATTCTGAAACGAGAAAGCTGAACTCCTGAGTCGATCTATCGCTCCGGGCTTCGTCGTTGATCTGAGCGCTCAATTGGGTCGAGGCCGCTACGAGGATGGTGAACGGCTCGCTCACATCGAGGGACGAGGAATCGAAGGGCAAATAGGCGAAAGGAAACCATCCCTTCGTCGGAGCGTTTACATGTTCAAGCAGAAATTTCCCGATAAGCGCAGTCTTACCGACGCCGCCTGGACCGTAAAGAACTAGTGGAGGGCGGGAGCCGGGCCCGACGAAGCCCCGCAACCGCTGCCAGAGCGAGGGCTCCACGACACCAACGTAGTCCCGAAGTATCTGCAGTTCTTCTTCTCGTCCGACGAAACTGTCGTCGACGAGGTGCTCGAAAAGCGATACGGCCGACCGGCGGCGCAAGGCAACATCGAACTTGGCTCGATCCGGCAGCCCCCCAAATTCGGCGATACCCCAATCATACAACTGTCCGGTCGACACCAGGTCGTCGAAGCTCATATTGGATAGATCACACTGGTCTCCAGCCAGCCACTTATCGAAAGCCCGTTGGATCGGCGTCATCAATCGATCCGGATTGGCGGCCAGAACGGACCGCAGAATCTCTCTTCCTCCAAGTTTCCAAAGAAATGACAAGGCGGACCGTCGCTCTTCCGGCTTCAGGGTCCGGAGCCCGAGATGCCGCCAACCAACCGCCACCACCGAAGCTCCGAATAGATCGGGGGCGGGATTGATCGGCGAGGAAAGCGGGAGCCAAGGCTTAAGGTTGGATGGGCTGAAAACGTGAAGCACCGCGGCGGCAAAGAGATAAGTCGATGACGATAAGTCCATGCTTGCGTTGCTTCGCGCCAGTGTGCGCTTCTGCAGCTCGGCGACGACGTCGCTTGTCGAGCGGGTTACAGAGCTGCTCATGCGATCATCCCACGACCTCGATCAAATCGTTCAGACGTTTGCCTAATTCCCGCAGATCCGAAATCGGGTCTGCGAGGCCTTCCGCTATCTGGGTAAGGATGGCTTGCGCGTCCAGACCGCCAGCGGACCGAGCAACGAGATCGTTCACGAAATTGGTCACGAATGCTCGACTAAGACCGGGTATCGTCTCGTGCGCGATGCTGCCAGGAGGGACAGGAAGCGCCGTGTGATCGAAGTCCAACAGGATCAGTCGATGAAGGCGCCTCGCCACCCCGGAGGTGAGCACGTGCGCGAGCTTCACGATGAAAAGGAGGGTGTCTTGCCGCAATTCACCGTTGCTGAAACCGTCGAGAACGATCCAATGTTTAGAACCGGAGTTTTTCGCCACTAGCGACACCCAATTGGCCAGCTCTTGTGTCCATCGCTCCAGGTTTGTCACACCTTGCTTGGGGATCAGCGAAGTGTCTCCTCCCATCAGGGTCACGATATCCCCAGCGAGTTCGGCGGGGCCGATGGAAGGGCCTTGCTCCGGCTTAAGTTCTACATGGCAGGAATTGATGATCTGATGCGTTCGGCAGACATGATCAATCAACTCGGTTGTATACGTCTTTCCTGCTCCGCGAGTGCCGTTGATGACGACGATCGGCTGACTCGGAAGGTCTTGTAGAAGGCTTCGCAGATATGCTCTTGCGGTTGGGCGTCCCAAGAAGGGGAGCCGCCCCAACAGAACGGCTTCGAAGGGATCGGCGACGACGGAAGCGGGCGGTGGAAGCAGAATACGGGTGCATATGCTCTTAATGGTTTCGTCATTTGGAATTAGAATTGTGATAAACGTACAGAGGGTCGGCGGGGTGATGTTGTATCCGTCCTCCTCGCAGAGCGTGACTGCCTCCTTGACGAGGAGGTACGGCGGCTTCCCCTCATTAAGCCTGAGCTTGAGGGCTTGAGGCATGCCCGCGAGGAGCGTCATTCTCGCCGGAAGATTGGCTACGAGGTCGAGCAATCTGCCTTCGATGTATTCACGCTCCTGCGCGGTCAGCATGGCTGTACTTGTCCGCGCGGATAGAAAACCGATCACACATCCGAATTACTACTTCTGAAAGGAAGGCCTTTGCCGGCGCGGTAAACGACGGCCCGCATTCATCGGGATCAAACTCAGTCTCGCACCTTACTTAGCTGCCGGGACGGCCGATATCTGCGACACATTGGACGAATTGTTCGGGACTAGCGCCATGACTTGGTCCCCGACCTTTATGGACGCATCCATCGCGCGCGCCGAGATCTTCATACTACCGTTCGACTTCGTACTGACTTCTAGAACATTGTTAACACGCTGTACCCGCCCCTCGTAAATCTTGGCGATCGGCATTGCATGAGAGTCGGCGGCCACGGCGACTTTGTTCCAGAGAACCGAGAACTCCGAATTGTGATCTTTCTTTACAATGACCCAGCCAGGCAAGGCACCAGGGGCCTCCTCGGTCAATTGGGCAGGAAGCGGGAGACGAGCGCTTGCGGCAATCTGCTTGACAAGCGACGCTTGTGTCGCCGTCATATCCTCGTACTGATCGGAAAAAGTGGCGTAGTCGCGTGCGATAAGAATCGTAAGTCCTGCGGCAAACACAACCACGATCGCCATCGCTCCACTAGGACGAACCGTGGGAGAAACGATGTAGCGGGAGGAAACGAACGCCACGGCACAAAGTGCCGCGCTGCACAAAGCCAATTGGGCGAAAATCCGCAGGGCGCCATTTCGGACCAAAGCAGACAAAATGGCATCATTGAAGGCGTACTGATACAAGACGAATGCGACGATGCTCGCCACCACGCCGGCACCGCCGTAGGAGACTGCCAGGAAAAAGCGGTTCGCGGTCGATGAGGCGGCCGCACGCTTCGGTTCTGAAGCCGCGGCTGCTTCAGTCTTGAGCACCTCCTTAAACCATGCCTCCGGAGGATTCGCCGCTTCCGCCAGGGCGCTGCACATCGGGCATTTCGACAGATGCTCCTGCTTCGCCGGAGAAAGATCGTCGGAGAAGATCTGCGCGATTTCGAGAGGGTCTAGGCACTCGGGCGTCGGATAGTTGGTTCTCGACGCGGCGAGAGCGTCGTGCTCGAGCATCTGGGAGACCGACATGCCGAGCTCGTCAGCGCGCCGCCGAAGGCGCACTTCCAGGCCAGAGGGAGCTACGATAGAATGTCGCGGCGCGGTCAGAGACGATGCAAAACTTCTGTCAACCATCGGAATTACTCAAAGTTGCGGGTTCATAAATAGACCGCTTCTCGACGTGAATTTTTACAGGCCAGATCGAAAAATTATTTCTAGTGTAATAACAAGAGCTTAGCTAGCTTTCGCCGAAGACGGTGCAGCTGCACTGCGGTATTTGAGTATGTTTGGCCGAGCGCCAATGCCGTCTCGGCAATAGTACGTCCCTGGATGAAATGCAGCAATAATTCGCTTTCCTCCGGACCCAAGGCGTCTTTCGTCAGCGCAACCGCCTCTCCGAAGATGATCCGTTCTTCGCTTGGCGTATCCGAAGCTAGATTAGGCTCGTGGAGATCGCTGAGCGCTCTGTCGCTTCGCATCAAACGCCGCCGCCGTTGCAGCAGGTCCGTAGAGACGTTTATCGCCACCCTCCAAACGTATGCTCGTAGCTGCGCAGCATTGGAAATCTCCGGGAACGGGCTGGTCCGTACGAGGCGCAGAAACACCTCCTGGGCAGCGTCTTCGGCTAGAGTGCGATCCCGGAGTCGACGCCAGACCACTGCAATGACGAACGGCCACAGCGCCCGGAAGAGCTTTCTCCAAGCGTCTTGATCCTTCGGGTCCGAAGACAAAACTGCAAGCGCCCGGTCCAACACTTGATCGTTCATCGCCTCGTCCATTGCTGGCGGACAGCTGTTTCGACCAGACGAGCCATCGCCAAATGTGGATTGAGAGACTGTATCACCTTTTCGTTCTGTTCGTCCGACTTGAGTGACTCCTCGTGGGCAATTGCGATGTTCGGAAGAAACCTGTCGCTCACGAAATGGACAACGTCGTCGGCTAGGGCCATCTGCCCCCCGAAGCCGAGGTAGTTGTTCACCATCGTCCTGATCCACTGTCGCAAAGGTCGCTCGTCCGTCCAGTCGAATTCCCGATCGAGCACCGCTCCGGCCGCTTCCTCAGCTTCCGAAAAGCGGCCGGCCCTGAGTAGCTCCAGAATACGCTGCCCATGGCTCAGGAGGATTTGGTACTCGTAAATCGGAATATTCCAAAGAAACGGAAGCCAATAGCCTTGGATATACAGCCTGGCTTCGGATTCGCGGCCATCGATCAGATCCAGCGTGACGTTGTGTATGGGCGCGAATGCCTTCAGTCGGCATTGTTCGCAATATCCATCCGACCCGGCCGTATGGACCGCGTCTCCGTGATCAAATCCGTGACTTCCGGCGTCGCCCATGTCCTCGCAAAACAGCGGCAGCAGCCGGAACAACCGGGTAAGAAGATTCGCTCGGACTATTTCGCTTCGCACATTTATGTCCCGGGCCCGTCGCAAGATTTGGAGCCATGGATATTGCCGAGGTAGCGGCGCGCTTCTCATGATGGTGTTTCGTACTTTAACTCCACGCGGATCGCTCAGCGCCGCTCCGACCAGATACGATCCGAAACCGTTGGCAACGACGTGTGGCTGAACGTCTCCTTGATCCGTCATCCAGACGGCCATCACGTTCGCGCATGCGGCACGATAACGGCGGGCGAGCTGCACTCCGAGAGCCGCTGCCGCGACGGCCAGCGTAGCTGTGACGACGTAAAGCGGCCATTCGACCAAGAAGCTGGAGACTATTAATGCAAAGGCCGCTAGACAGCACCGGAGATCGATGATGATGTTCGGACGCCAAAGTCGGCCGCCAAGGTTCTTGTACGGAAAACCCCTGCAGACGAAATGCGGCTTCAGGACCCGGTGAATGGCGTCTTGCCAACTGCTTTTCTGAGCGGCGCTCGACACGGTAAGGACTAGCGGTTTCCAGCCCGACTGGGCGTCCTGCAGGATATCGTCGCCGTAGCTCTGATTAATCGACATCTTCTGGAAATCACTTCGAGGTAGAACCCGATGACAAAGCGGTCAAACGACTCGACTGTCACCTAGGGAGATTACCGGGTGTCCGGCCCGTGCCACTGGCGGAAACTGCCGCTTGAACGATCAACGATGGAGAGATCTCGTGACGGATGAGATGCCGACCTTCCGCGACCATTTTCTGTCGATTTTCCAATCTGCCGCTGCTCAATACGAGCGGACGACTCAAACCGACATCGTCGAGGAGGGCCTTGGCGAGGGGCAAAGTTTTGCGATGGCAGCGGCCGCGGTTGCAGCGCAACGAGCGCAGCAAACGGTGGAGGCCCACTCAGACGTGATCGAAGAGGGATTTGGCGATATCGCCAGAGTCTGCAGTGCGCTTGGTCTACGCTATCTTGAAGCCTTGGTTACGGGAGACGAAGCTGGCGCAGCCTTGCTTGCTGAACAGATGGAAGTCAGCACATGCGATCCGAAGTGGGGTCGGACACTTCGCGAATACAGTGACTATTTTGGTTGGGATGGCACACGACGCCAGATTCCATACCTCAAGCCCACAGAGGCCTCTCGTCCGATTGAGATCAAGACTGGCGCCACCATCGCGCTATTCGGTGACTGGGCCGCGGGGACCAAGACGGCACGCAAGACTCTGGAGTCGATCAAGGCGTTCTCTCCGGATATCCTCGTTCATCTGGGCGATATCTACTACTCGGGCACGGAGGCCGAATGCGCGGTCAATTTCGAGGACGTAATCGAGGATGTGTTCGATCGAAAGGACAATCCACTTCCGGTCTTCACCTTGGCGGGCAACCACGACATGTACAGCGGAGGAATCGCCTACTACGATTTGATCAGAAGACTTAATCGAGGACGTCAATCGCAAATCAGTAGTTTTTTCTGCTTGAGGTCGTCGGATGCTCAATGGCAATTGCTTGCGATGGACACCGGACTGCACGACTACAGCCCTCTTTCGGTAGGAGATGCACTTACGTTCGTCGAGAAGGAGGAGCAAGCCTGGCTAGAAGCACGCGTGGCTGAATTTGATGGTAAGTCGATTCTGTTATCCCACCACCAGTTGTTCTCTGCATTCTCGAAGATAGGAAAGCCTGCCGCGGATGGCCGTCTTACGACCCACAATCCGAACCTGCTGTCGCTGTTCAAACGCCTGAAGTCCACAGGTCGCAGCATCTCAGCCTGGTTTTGGGGCCATGAGCATAATTTGTGCATCTATCAGCCCCACTTGGACCTCGAACGTGGCAGATGCATCGGACACGGTGCCGTGCCCATCTTCGAGGGTGAGAACCCGTATCAATTGCTGGAGGAAGGCGTCGATCCGCCGTTGCTGATCGAAGGAACGAAGCTCAAGGTGGAGCAAGGCGTCTACGAACACGGGTTTGCGATACTGAGGCTGGGCAAGAACGGCTCGCTCGCCAATGTCGATTATGTCGCAAACGGCCGGATCATTTTCACCGAGAGCTTCTGATGGGCGAGGGCAATCGTCGAGTTCGGAAGCGACCTCAGAATGGCAGTGGTGGCTGGGAATCGAAACCTCCGAACAGGCCAAAGTCCTCGCTGCGACGGGGTGCGACGTCGGACAAGGCTACCTGTTCGGGGCCGACAGCGGCATCTTCCATCATGCAGCGGATCGACTGCGATGCATTCGCGCTGCAAGCTCGTCCCGCCGACCGCTACCGCCCGCCCACAGAGTGCCGGACGTCCGTATGCCCTCTAGCCCATGCGGGAACACCTCATAACATATTGACCGCGCAGGTTGTTGATGGCTTAATACGGGTAATATTTCCGTGCGAGTCATACTGGTTGCGTCGGTACTTGAGCTTTTCTGATGGCCGAGCGTCGTTCCTTGGCTCACAATATTCGTTTGCGTGAGCGCACAATTAGAGCCCACCGTTTGAGCGTCCTTACTGGATCGCCGGCGCGCGTGGGCGTGCTTCTTGTCCACGGCAATTCCTCGTCAAGTTCTGCATTTTATGCCCAGTTCGGCACATTGACGCGGATGGGTCTCGGCCTCGTCGCCCCTGACCTTCCCGGCCACGGACGATCGGCATGGTCGAATACCCCGCGATCCACGTATAGCTTTCCAGGGTACGCGCGCATCCTGCATGAGCTGATGGGCGAGCTCGGGTTTAAGACTTATCACATCGTCGGGTGGTCATTGGGTGGCCATATCGGCCTGGAGATGCTGGCCCGATACCGCGAGGTTCGTTCTCTTCTGCTCACCGGAACTCCGCCCGTGAGGCTCGATCCTGCCGGCATCAGTGCCGGATTTCGATGGACGCCATCAACCGCACTTGCTGGCCGACGCCACTTTTCCGACGACGATTGCCGCAGATATGTCCGTGCGATGATGGGCTGCCCGCGTGCTTCGGACCAGCATCTGGCTGCCGCGCTGCGCACCGATGGCAACGCCCGGAAGTGGATGGTCCAGAATGGCATGGCTGGGGTCGGCGTCGACGAGGTCGATACCGTCGAGACCGATGAGCGCCCGATCGCAATCGTTCAGGGTGTCCAAGACCCTTTTGTGAATCTCAATTACCTATCCAAGCTCAAGTACCGCAACCTCTGGACGAAGAAGCCAGTCTTGATCGACGCCGGGCACGCACCTCATTGGCAGGTTCCGACGATGTTCAACGAGCGAATGAAGGAGTTTCTGGTCCACGCTGGATAGGTGTCGTTGGAGATGGGGGGCGCCATGATCACGACTGTCGAAGACTTCATAGAACGGACTCAGCAGGCGAACAGCGAAGCCGAGCTGAAGAACCTATTCCTGCCTGTCATAGGGGCCGTCGGTTATGAGAACGCGGTTTTCGCACGGGCTCAAAACAAGCGCCTGATTTCCATTCCGTGGAGCGAGTTTCCACCTGGTTATCTCGACAACTACAAAGCCATGCAATGGGATAGGATCGACCCCGTGGTACAGAAGATCCATTATGCGCGGGGGAGTTTTCGATGGTCGGACACCTGCGATCCCAAACAGATTTCGCGAACCGACCGGGACTTCTTCGAGTCTTGCCGCGAACTGGGTGTACATTCCGGGATCACCATACCGATGCGAGGCCCGGCCCGCGAGACGGACCTCATCAGCCTCAGTTTCCGCGAGAAGGGCGCCCCTGCCGACGAGAAAACAGGCTTCGTCTACATGGTCTGTGTGCAGTACTGGCTGAAGTACTGCGAGTTGGCCGACGGAAGGCGCAGCCTGGACGCCGGGCTGACCGCTCAAGAAGTCGAGTGTCTAAAGTGGTGTAAGGAAGGCAAGACGAACTGGGAGATTGGAGAGATCCTCAGTATCTCACAGAAGACGGTCGAATTCCACGTCGGCAACACGATGAAAAAGCTCGGGGCGAGTAATCGAATCACCGCCGTAATCATGGGGATCAAGAGCGGCATCATCCAGTTGTAGAGACGGCGCATGACCATGGGCTGCTATGGTTTCGTCGACCACTTCGCCCAACCGAGCCAATGCGCCCTTGAACAGCTCGGCCCGGATGTTGAGAGGCGCCATGACCATCAGGACTTCGTCTCGCGGGCCGCAGCACTCGACTATGATGCGGCGGCTCACTGCGAGGTCCCCGGTTTGCAGCGGCCGGATTGCTAATACCGCCCCCTTTACTCGACCCAAATGCCGATCGGCGGCCGCCTGGCACCATCTTTCAAGTATAGCTGCGGTTTCATCGATCTGCCGCGCAAAACCCTGAGTCCAAAGGTCCAGAGCTGCCGCTGCGGTCACGAACACGAGCAAATTCCCTCTGAACGTGCCGTTGTGCTCGCCGGTGTTCCAAACGTCGTGCTCCGGCTTCATCAACATCAGCGACATCGGTAGCTCGTATCCACTGATTAACTTCGCCAGACAGACAATATCCGGAACTATGCTCGCCCGCTCGAAGCTGAAAATTGCCAGGTTCGGCCGCAGCCCGCCAAGATGTCGTCGACGATGAGGAGAGCGCCGCGGTCTTCGCGACGTTAGAGAGGGTTTGCAACCACTCGTTCGAGGCGACGTTGAGCCCGCCCTCTCGCTGCACGGTCTCGACCGGGATCGCAGCAACCGGATCAATGCCCCCTAAAGCGTCCAATGTCATGTGGGGAAACCGCAATAGGTCACTCTCGCCCGCCCCAAGGTAGCCTTCGAACGGCAATCGGTGGATGCCGTTTAGCAAGCCCTCTGCGCTTGTCCTGCAAAGCGCCCACCCCGTCGCCGCGAGCGAGCGCATCGAAACGCCATGAAACGCGTTTGAGAACGCAACGATTGTTTGTCGACCAGTGACCCTGCGCGCGAGCTTTATGGCAGCCTCAACGAAGTTCGTGCCCGTAGGGCCGGGAAATTGCATCCGGTAGCGTAGACCGTGGGCAGCGAGAACCCCGTTCTCAAGTTTGGTCATGAAGCGGAGTTTAGCATCGGTGTGGAAATCCAAACCCACCGCAATGCATCAGCGAGTAGATACTCCACGCCCGCTCAGCGCAGATGCGGGTGATTATGACCATGATACAAGGGGCAGCACCCCGCTAACAGATCTACGTACTCGACGCCTGCCACATCCCATATCATGGCGCCTTTGGCGGACTTGAGAAGAGCGGGCACCCTCCGGCAATACGAGCGCACCTGCGATGCGTGACTCGAGAAGAAGTTCGCATGCGAGAACGGCGCCTCTTTCATGCACTTGCCATTCCACGTTTTGCCTCCTCCTCGGCGCGAGCGATCGACGCCAAACGGTCGCGGAGCACGTGGATATCGGTAACGACGGAGTGGTACCCTGCGTCGCTTGCCACGCGCCCGAGATAGGTTAGAGCGTCAGCCATGTTCCGGGCGGTATGCTCTTCACTACCGCGGACGGTGAGCTCGGTCATGCCGCATCCCTCGTGAATTCGGCCCTTTCCGCCCCTAACACGGTGACGCCTATCGCCAACTTTTGGCAGTGCCACTCTGGTCGAATGCGATCGGTCGGCACGAAGAAGGCTCTCTCGAGTTCGCCCTCGATGATATGCTCCCTTCCCAACCACTCAATGCCGGACCGAAGGAAGTGCGCGAGTAGATGCTCGCGCGTAACTCCGATCATTCCGATGCCGCCGCTAATGCGCATGAACTGCTGGATCGCGCATAGGAGTTCCGGGAATATCCGCTGTCGCATATTTGGGTTGACCGTCTTGTCGACGCATACGCGCGTTACCTCGAATACGGCCGGAGATGAGGGCAGATCTCCTTTCTCTACAAGGTATGGCCAGTACTTCCGAAGCATGTAGGGACCAGTCGTACGCAACAGCCTGGCGAGCCCGCGAACCACCAGATTGTTGTCACGCCAGACCAAATAAATCGCCGCGGGCGTATCGAACTCGTCGAATTCGAGCCCATCCCAGTGAGTATGATCGAGACCTCTACGCTTGACGAAGACCTCGTACCTTAGCCGAGCTTGAGATGCGTACGCGTCTTGGAAGTGATGCGCCGTCGCTACTGAAAAGGCTTCGATCATATCGATGCGCTCCGCATTGCGAGGGCATCGGAGCAAATAGGGCGGACGCGGTGTACTGGGGAACTCCCTAAGGTGGGGATAAAGAAGTGACGAATGCGACACTTCGTGCAGCTCCCGGGGTATTCCCTAGTATACTCGCGGTGCCGTTGGGCCAACATTTCCTCCGCAAGGGAGGACGTTCGATGGGCAAGAAGGGAAAGAAGCTCAAGGTCGCTGCGGCAGCGGAGCCCGTTGCAGAATTCTTGGCAATGACCGGCGGGTTCATCTCGCGCGACGAAATCTATCATCGCTTGGAATGGTACTTCGATCACAGCCATAATCCCCGCGGTCCGCACACGATCGATCCAAATTCGCCGATCGACGCCTTCTTCCAGGGCATGGACCCCGCGACGGGGCGCAAAATACTATGGGTCAACATCAACAAAATCAGCCCAACCTACGTCCCCGCCTGGCGTAGCGCTCTATTCCATGGCGTGCAGTTTCCGTGGACGTCGAAGCCCGATGTGGCCATCGGTCTGCGAGACATTCAGTCGTTCGGGAATCTGATCGACTCCGCGGTCCTTACATATGAGCACTTCGGGTGGCGAGTAAGCTGAGGGGAGCTTCAGCATGAAGCACATTATCTCGACCGCGTTTGCGATCGTTCTCACGTCATCTTCGCTGGCGGCCGAAACGCTCTCCGCGGCGAAATACGATCGCAATAAAGACGGCGTATTGGACGAGCGTGAGGCATTAGTTTGGCGGCTGCACGTCCAAGATCCGATGCTCGCCAAGTACGATGTAAACCTGAACGGCAAACTGGACCCGTCCGAAGCAGAAAAGCTTAGGTTGGAAAACGAAGCGAGCTTCGGGACCAGATCGCGGACGGTGGCGAATGACGTGTTGTTTTTCAAGGACCGCAAGATCGCCGATATTGACAAGGTGGCATCGACACGGCCGCCTCCTGCCATTCCGGCGGACGTCAAGCCTCCGAAAGGCGGCTGCCAGGAGCAACAAAGGCTGTTCATCCGCCGCGACAGGCTGGATACCTATCAATACCGGGAGGGAACGTTCGTCACGGGGTTTGTGCCGAGATCCAAAGCGAAGGGAGCCTCCGCCAGCTTTGCGCATGACGATCTCGACCGCTCTCAATCCCTGACGGTCAACGGGCGCGTGTCGTACGTCCTGTCGCAAAATGACCCCATGAGCCCTTGCTTCACGGGTCTGCCGGACGATCCGTACGCGAAGCGCGACTTCAACGTTCCGTCGTTGTTCGGGACGACGGTGGCGTTGTGGACGGATGCGCAAGGCACGATCAACGCCCCCAGGACCAAAAGCGAAAAGAGCGCTGTGAAAACCGGCATAGATGCGCAGGCTGCCATTGCCGGTGGGCCTCTATTCGATCTGCAATACGTGATCGTAAGCCCGTATGCGCAGACCGACTTTCGCGGTGAGGGACGAATATACGGTTTCACTGCCGCGTGGGAGCCTTTCGCTCCGAACGCTCGGTTGGGAGGGACGATCGGGGCACCCGCCACGAAATATCTCGACTGGTTTTGGCAACTTCGGGCCGAAGCGGACATCAAGCGTGTGGATGTGGTGGGCGCAACGGCACTGACCAGAGGCGATTATACCTGGGGTGGAGCAGTGGCGCGCCTCCATCTCACCCCGTTCCCCGATCGCAGCATCTACGACCCATTCGCCGAACCAGTCTTTGCGGACCTCATCGGCCGCTTCTACGCCGATGTGACGGTCAATTATCACCGCGAATTCAACCGCCGTATCGATGCCTTGCTGTGGGGAGTGGAGGTCGGCTTCAATATAACGCCCGACGGGGCGGCATCCGTCTCGGTCAGCTATACTGACGGCCTGGAAAAGGACACGCTGATAAAGCAAAGACAGTATCTCGTTGCCTTGAACTACAAACTTTGAACGCAGCCAAGCCATCAAGGAGAGAAAATGAGTGATGTTCGTCGGTTTCCTTTGCGCCGTGAGTGCGATTTCAACCAAAGCTTTGGCAGCAGAAGCGGAAATCGTGACCTACAAGGAAATGTGCGACGCTTCTGCGGCGGTTGCGCTCGACAAGGACCATTTCGTTGTCGGAGACGACGAAATGAACACGCTTCGCATCTATAAGAGAGGGCAGTCGTCTTCAATCAAGCAGGTTGACCTGTCGAAATTCCTGGACACCAAGCCCGACAAGGAATCGGACCTTGAAGGTGCAGCGCGGATCGGAGACACGATATACTGGATCTCATCGCACGGCACGAACAAGGACGGAAAAGTCCAAGACCGACGGCGGAGGTTCTTTGCGACGACAGTTGACACGACCTCGTCACCGCCCGGCCTGAAGCCGATCGGTGCGGCCTATTCGAAACTGGTGGAGAATCTCTCATCGGACCCGCGCTTTGCGAAGTACAAGCTGGCCGAAGCCGCAACGAAGCCACCGAAGACGAATGGCGCGTTCAATATCGAGGGATTGGCTGACGGCGGCAACAACAAGCTGCTCATTGGTTTCCGTAATCCACTCCCGGAAAACAAGGCACTGGTCGTTACGTTGGAAAACCCGACCGACCTGATCGAAGGAAAAGGCGAAGCCAAGTTCGGGAACCCGATCGAGTTGGACCTTAAGGGTCGCGGCGTACGTAGCATCGAAAAGGTGGGCGGTAGCTACCTGATCGTCGCGGGCCCTTACGACGGGAAAAAAGACTTCGTGCTGTTTCGATGGTCAGTCAAGGAGTCCGGTGAAGGCATTGAGAAGCTCGAGACTCCCGCCATGAACGCTCTTTTTCCGGAAGCCATGTTCGAGATTCCGGGGACCGGAGAAGTTCAGGTTCTCAGCGACGATGGGTCGCTCACGGTTGGTGCCGGGGAATGCAAGGATGCGCCGCGAAACGAACAAGCATTTAGGAGCGTGATTTTGAAGCCCTGAGGCGCCGCGCCGGGAACAGGCGGAGCTTCACTTCGAAGTCTCGGGGCAGGGCGAACGATCGGGCTCGTCAGGCAAGCCCACCTCTACGCGCTCTTTCATCGCGGCCACGTAGCTGCCATAACCAGGCATTGCCCTGCCGGTTGCAACTTCCGGCGAGGCGTCGACCTCCTTATGGTGTTCAACCAGCTGCTCTCCTAAATTTAGCGTCTTCTTCAAGTAACTAAGCTTCCGTCTAGAGCCTGCATCTCATGATCCCGAAGAGGTTTTCGCCCCCTTGATTGGTGGCTTCCAGGAATCCCGCATCGTTCAATCTCAAGGGACGCTTCGTAACCGAGTCCCCAACGTTACCGCCGACGATCTCTATCTGGTCGGCCCCGACGTCGATCACGACGTCGCAGTGACCTGGATAATCGCCGCCATTCTGGTGTTGGTAGTCAATCCCGTCGCGACGAGCCCAGCACACGAGATCGCCCACCTGCGGCTTGCACTCCCGGAGCTGGTAGCAGTAGAACCCAGCGTCTGGCTTACCTTGCAGCAGATCCTTGATGGCACGGAAAATATAGATCGAATGCTGCGGGCTGTAGTGAAAGCGGCTGCCGGCACCGGCTCTGCGCATCACCCAGGAGATGAAGGCCGCGGACCATGGTACGCTGTGATCTCGTCCGGTTAGAGTATCGTTGTTGACGCCGTACTTCCAATATTCGCCGACATAATGCCAATACGGCGTCTCACCCTCTTTGTGCCCGACATTGATCGCATGCCCGCGAATATCGTAGGTCTGCTCACCGAACCTCCGCCACTCGTCGAGCGCAATGGACGCCGCCCGGGCGCCGAAGCCAGCTGGAGCCACGGCGTCCATGGTCAGCCCATCGGCTTGCTGAACGGCGAATGCCGTAGAGGTGTCGGCGATAAGTTCGAGATTTGCACTCGCACGGCTGACCAGTTGTTCGCGAACAGCATCTGGAGCCGGCCTATCGGACCAAACCCCTTTCGTCTTGCGCAGCCAGAAGCGGCGGTCTTCGATTCCGGTCTGTCCGCCGTTGATCGCGTAGGTGACGCCTACAATATCATCCGCATCCGCCAGTTGATTGCAGGATTTGCCGTGATAGCCGCTGGCGTTCCATTCGGCCGCTGCGATCTCCAAACAATGATCCCGGTGATATGCAAGTTCGGGATTCGCTTCGAGATCGATGCCGAGGTCCCGTCCGTATTTCGCATAGGCCGACCGTCCGGTCATTTGCAAAGGCCACGACCGCGGTATTTGAAACCGTCTCCCGGGCTGTCGTTCCCCAACCTATGTCCGTAAACGTACTCCCCGAGCTTCTCTTCGTTGTGCGCATATTGTTGCGCAATTTCCAATGTCGGAAAACGACGGGGCCAAACCTGCATCAGCCGGGAAGGCGAATACCAGAGGCTTTCCGTCTGGATCTTGAAGCCACCAGTCTCTTGCAGCATCTGAGCAAAGAAATGCGCCAACCTCAACCGGTTTGCCGAAATTTCGTATTTTTCCAGCACGGTATTCGCGTCATTCGAGCGGAATGCGGCTGCGTATTCGTCGATCATGCGAGGCCCCAGGGACTGGACCTCGGCGAAGTCGATCTTCATGGCAATGACCTCCGGCTTTTATGCGTCTTGGTTTGCTTGAGCTCTCGAACTCATCGTCACTTCTCTTGCGCTCGACGGATCGCCACTCGGGTCAGGATTTGCTTGCGGCCGCGCGTCGTTTGAGGGACGGGCTTCGTTGTTGATAGGCTCGCTTGGCGAGGGAGACCGTTCCGGCGGAGTAGCAATCGGTGGTGTTTGAGGTGACGGCGGCCCCGTGAAGGCCGCCACGATGCGATCCAGCGCCGTGAACACGAGGTCTGCGCTGTATCCGGCGACGAAAGCGAGCGCGAAAGGCGACAGGGAGGCGGTGACCGAGGCCCCCGTCGAAGGTTGCAGTAGCCAGCCGGCTGCCAAGCCAGACAGCGCGCCAATCGGGACGCGCAAGGAAAACTTACGTTTGAGGACCGTCGCTTCCTCGACGAACGAGGTTTCGTCGGAGAGGCGCCGAAGCACGAAGGCGATCGCGCCAAGCATTCCGTAGAAAACCGGCAAGAGAAACCCGCCGACGAACGATGTGGCGAGGTCCAGCTGTACTTGCGCCACGACCTCCGCCTTGTCGCTGCTGTTATTGTCACCTGAGCCGAGCCCTATGATGCCCAGAAAGCCGGCCATCTTGCGTGGGATACCCATGAGATAGTCCGCAGCGTGGAGATACGTCTGCCGTTTGCCGACCAGCCCTTCGTTCTTGGCGGTTGCGACACCCGTTGGAGCAGGCGTTGGCGCTACGGCGGGAGCCGGTGCAGGTGCAGTTGCTGGTGCAGCAACGATGGCTGCTACTTCAGCGGCCTCGATGCTCTTGTTGACCTCCAACAACCCCTTCTGCACCGACAAAAACGCGGAGTAGTAAAGCTGCAAAAGCAGCAAGGCGGCGAGGATTACGTAAAAAAACCGGCGGTAGTGGTCCCTCGCCTCCTCCGGCGATTTGATCCTGGAGTTGAGCGCGCTGTAAGCGGCCCAGAACCGGGACTGGGTCTCGGCGCTTGACTGGACCAAGCTGCTCGTGGTTTGCACTGCAGTAATCGGGGCCGAAATGTGAGACGGAATTTCGACGCCGCGCTCGGACAGCTTCCTCATCGACGCGTGTGCAGTCTCGACGGGACCTGCCGTCACCGCGGCGGTCTTGGTGGTCGGCCAAAGGCTCATCGCTCCGATCCAACGCTATTTGATCCAAGCACACTGCCTCAGGACGGCGATTGGCTCTCCTAGGGACCATACTAGGTGCTTGTTGGTGGCGCGGCGGACAGCCGTGTGAGGGCTTCAGCGAAGCTGAAGCCAAGCTATGTACGGGCCGCACGGCGTGGGGAGCGCCGCTTGTGGTTCGTCGGTACGGGCTTTCCGGGTCCCGTATGGGATCCGGCCACTCACGCCGGCGGTGCAGCCGGCCTGGATGTGGCGGGGATCGAGCCCTCGATCCCGTTCGCGCGCGGGATCTCACCCCCGTCTGGAGAAGGGGCGGCGCGAGCCACTCCCCCGTCGTGACGACGCTAGAGGTCGGCGACTTCTCAGCCATCCGATCGCGCCCCGTGGCGGGTGATCAAATCCCGTGTCAGTCACCGGCTTTCGACTTCGTCCGCCGCCACTTCTTTCGAGTCGTTCGTCTGGCCTGCGGCTACATGGCATCATTGTGCCTTTCAAGCCGGCGAAAGGTTCGATGAGCGCGGATCGCCTTGTAGATTCCCCCGCGCGAATGGCGCACCGCTGAGTGCTGTCTAGCCGCGCGCGACATCGCGCACGACCACAAGCTGATCTAGCAGAAATGCGACGGACCATGCCTCTCAAACGCCGCAGAACGTCTTGGTTGCAATGTTAACATCCCTCGCCGATCGGCTGGGGGAACAAGCATGGTTAAAGCATTTCGCAATACCGTCATGGCACTCACTTTTGTCGTCGTCGCCGGCAGTAACATAATTTGGAGTTTGCTGGATGACTACGTTGCCTGCGGCCTAGCGGTAGCCGCTTCAGTCACCGCCGGTTTTTGCGCCGAGCGCGCCTTCATTAAACGGTCCCATAGCGAAATGATCCGTCAACACGGCGCAGACTGGCAGGCTGGTAGCGAGCGCATAGAGTCTGGCGGACCAACCAGGACGGCGAAGGCAGAGAAATGACAATCGATCGGAATATCATCGAGAGCGGCACGAGGCGCGAGGAGCCCAAGCTAGAGATGCTCGATTGCCAAACGCCGTCGCGACAGTTGATTGCCCATGCATCGGCGATCGAGGCATTGCGCGCCTAGTACGCCATGCAGTCAACCGTTAATACCGTCGCGCTCTACGACGCCGCAGCAGCGCTGTTCGGCTCGGGTTTCGACCGGGCCGAATACCACGAGGTCGAGTGAATATATGATCTTCCCCCAAAAAAATGGACAGGGTTAAGCTGCTTCTAGCTCCATCTCGATCGGACTGAGATATCCAATGGCCGAGTGGCGACGCGTTCGA
>NZ_JACIHD010000029.1:0-65299 GCF_014198235.1 Bradyrhizobium sp. ERR14
GTAGCCGCCGAGCTTGGGCTGGCCGAGATTACGGTCAAGATCTACCGGGGACACGTAATGAAGAAGATGCGTGCACGGTCGCTGGCCGACTTGATTAGAATGACTGAGACGTTGGGAATTCGCGCCAATCGTCCTGAACAAACCCAAGTATGATTTTACAATTTTATCAGTCGAGCCCACTTTTCGCCGAAGGTGGCTGATGCTTGCAGCCGCTATTCCCCGTTCAGGAGTGCTCGTCTTGTCCACGCCTTTGATTTCCGTCGTTGACGACGACGCCTCAGTCCGTGTGGCGACAGAGAATCTTTTGAAATCGCGTGGCTACATCGCCCAAATATTTGCGTCGGCCGAGGAACTCCTGAGGTCCCCGCAATTGGACGAGACATCCTGTGTGATTACCGATGTACAGATGTCGGCTATGAGCGGCCTGGAGCTATTGGCGGAGATGCGGACACGCGGTTACGACGCACCATTCATTTTCATTACGGCTTTCCCCGACGACCGCGTACGCGCGTCAGCGCTGGGCGCCGGAGCGATTGGCTTCCTCGCCAAACCCTTTACCGGACAAGCGTTAATCGAGTGCCTCGACAACGCACTGAACGCGTATGACGGCCGAGGCGGCATCTGATGCAATCAACCTGCGGCTTGAAATGATGTCCGATCTAAACGGTCCACAGGTCGATCTCGCCACCGATCAACCCCTTCGCGGTCAAACATGCTACTTGCTTTAAAACGCGAGCGAGAGGCCAATTGTTGCCTTGTACATGCTTCACCGACTATCGCCGGGCGGCTACATTGGTGCAGAACAACCTTATCGCTGCGAGGGCCGGAAGGGCAGGCTAGCTCGACTCATTCTGTAGGTCGACGTTAAAGATAATGCTGACCCAAAGCAATCGACGACCCTAAGCACTTCTTAACTCGTCTAGATCGAGGTTATATACTCCATTGCAGAGCGGAGCTGGCGCGAGAGCGCTCGACAAAGCAAGAGATTGGCTGTTCGCAGCCCGACTGCAGTGACGATGATAACTGAGCTTCGCCCAGGACAACCGCCTCGCGTGTGTGTTGAGGCTTTTCTGGTGAAAGAGCTCTGCACGATCCTCGTGCTCACGGCGTCGTTATATATCGGTTGACGAATGCCGGCCGTCTTGTCCATCGAGCGCCGCTTCGCTGTACATTTCTTTGCCCACCGACACACGGCAGGCGCCCACGCCGTCACTACTTCGTAGGCCGCGATCTGTAGAAGACTTCTGCCTCCAAACCGTCCAACGTGCTCGGCGCAACACGCCCGGCCCCTCGGCGGCCGGACGCACTCTGGCGGCACCCCATGCAGGTCCTCGCCGCGGCGAGCATTGCCGCAATTGCCTTGCGCAGTGAGCTCCTACTTCCAACGCTCACACAACTCAGCAACCGCTAGGCCAAGGAGCACTCTGGGGGCAGTCTTCTCAGCCAACTCAGAGGAACTCTCAGCCGCAAACGCTATAAACAGAGAGGAGCCTGTCGCGCGTATGCGCTGCCAGTGAATAAGCCGCGACGGAGCGGCCCGAAGCTGGTGTGTGCACCGACTTGCTCGTCGGCTTCGCCAAGGTGGGAGGATAAGTTAGAGGGTATCTGTTGTGTACCGAGCTTCAGGTGATTTGGCCCTGCAAAGCAGATGGCAGGCTGGGTAACCGAGAGCCGACTTGGATCTCCCAATGGTCAGTAATTCCCACTTGTTATCGACCGTTCCTCTCGAACGACAGGAAGGTAACGCTCGCCTCCATTGGCGTTAGTCGGTTGACGATGATGACGCAAGCAGGACTCTGCTCATCGAGCTGGACCGGTCTATGATTGACCTTATCGATACTGGGATCGCTCTCCTTGAGCTCGCCCACTCCATTAGTGGCCTCGATGCTTCAAACTGCCGCCTCATTCCACAGTCACCGATTTTGCTAGATTACGCGGCTGATCCACGTCCGCGCCCCTTACGAGCGCGGTATGGTAAGCCAAGAGCTGAACCGGAATGGCATAGACCATCGGCGTAAAGCTTGCGACCATCTCCGGCAGCACAATGGTCATGAGTGTGTCCATCGTCGCTTCTAAAGCACCCTTCGAATCGGTGATCAGGATGATCTTGCCGCCCCGAGCCGCAACTTCTTGCATATTCGAGACGGTCTTCTCGAAGACCCCGTCATAAGGGGCGATCACCACCACAGGCACAGCCTCATCTATCAATGCGATCGGTCCGTGCTTGAGCTCGCCGGCCGCATAACCTTCTGAGTGGATATAGGCAATTTCCTTCAGCTTGAGTGCGCCCTCAAGCGCCAGGGGGGCCGATGTGCCACGACCGAGATAGAGCACGTCCCTTGTCTCGGCGATATAACGCGCGAGCTTCTCGATCTGCGGCTCAATCAACAGCGCCGCAGCAATCAACCGCGGCACTTCGATAAGCTCACGCACAAGCTTCGATTCATCGATTTCAGACAGTTTATCGCGCTCTTTGCCTGCTGCCACGGCAAGCGCCGCCAATACCATCAGCTGGCAGATGAATGCCTTGGTCGAGGCGACGCCGATTTCTGGCCCCGCCAGCGTCGGCAGAACGGATTCGCTCTCCCGCGCAATCGTCGACGTCGGGACATTGACTACAGATATCGTGTGCATGCCTTGGTCCTTGGCGTATCGCAACGCAGCTAGCGTGTCAGCGGTTTCGCCCGACTGCGAGATGACGATCGCGAGATCGCCCCGGCGCAAAGGCGCCTCTCTGTAGCGGAACTCGGAGGCTACATCGATCTCGACAGGCAAGCGCGCCAGCCGCTCGAACCAGTATTTGGCGATGTGCCCGGCATAGCTTGCAGTGCCGCACGCGGTAATTGAGATGCGCTGAATGGATTTAAAGTCGAACGGCAATGTGAGGGGCAGGACGACGCGCTTGGCCGCCATGTCGAGATAATGCGCCAATGTCTTGCCGGCCACTGTCGGCTGTTCGTGGATTTCCTTGGCCATGAAGTGGCGATAATTCGCTTTGTCCACAAGGAGTGACGATACGCCAGACTTTGATGTTTCCCGCTCGACGACAGATCCGTCTGCGCTATAAATCACGCACGTCGTGCGCGTAAGCACGGCCCAGTCGCCGTCTTCAAGATAGGTGATGGTGTCGGTCAACGGCGCGAGCGCGATCGCGTCCGATCCTAGATACACTTCGCCCTTGCCATGTCCGATCGCAAGGGGCGACCCCTTACGCGCACCGATCAAAAGATCATCGTGGGCCTTGAAAAGGAATGCTAGCGCGAAGGCACCGCGCAGCCGCGGCAGCGACGCTTGTACCGCATCCTGCGGCGAGTAACCCTTCTTGAGATAAGATTCGACGAGATGCGCCACCACCTCCGTGTCTGTCTCCGAGCTAAAATGGGCTCCATTCCGCTCCAGTTCAGCTCGCAGCTCGCGGAAATTCTCAATGATCCCGTTATGAACGACCGCGACATTTTCCGCCGCGTGCGGGTGAGCATTGCTCTCGGTCGGCTTTCCATGAGTCGCCCAGCGGGTATGACCGATGCCGGTATGACCCGACGGCGGATAGCAGCGCAGCTGCTCCTCAAGGTTTCTCAGCTTACCTTCAGCGCGGCGGCGCTCGATACGGAGACCTTCGAGAGTCGCGAGGCCTGCGGAGTCGTAGCCACGATATTCCAATCTCTTGAGCGACGCGACCAACTGCCCAACGACCGGACCACGCCCCAAAATGCCTACAATTCCACACATATCGATCAATGCAGCCCAAGTTTAAGGAGTCCGACGTCCCTCTACAGGAACCCGGTCATGAAGTCCGCTTGCCTGATGGTAACGGGTGTCTAGTTCGGTTTTCGCGGCCGCCTGTATCGCCGCCGCATTCACAAGCGTGAGTTAGATCTCTTTCAGCCATCATCGCTTCGTCGGCTACATTCCGCTTTTGCCTGCCGAACGAGTACAAACGGCACAGCAGCTCTAGCTTGAATTGTCCTGTCTTACTGGAGACATTTTCCGGCGCGGGTTAAAGAGACTTATCATACTCGAACCAAGGCAACTTACGCTCGGTCAAGGTTAAAGGATTGCCGTCGAAGCTCCATTGTACGAAAGTAAGCTCTCGATATCGAAACGTTCGACGATCTATACCAACGTTTGCTACTCTTTCTCACTTTGTCTCGCGTCAACCGTCCACTGCCTGCCGCGAGTTGGATATTGGCAACGGCGCTGATCGTGGTTGATGAGTCGACCTACAAGACTGCGTGTTATGTTCCGACGCTAATAGCGCTTTGTAGACTGCAGCTCTATGAGCAGGATGGCTGCGTGCTGCCTTGCATGCCGTCATTCCGACAAATGCATTGACGAATACGACCTCAGCTCGTCGCTTTCCCACGCCATGATGAGCCCACGCGAATGCACACATGCGCCTGAGGATGATAAGGAGCACAGACCAACGCTTCTATCTCATTGAAATACCGCCCAGGGGCAAGCGCGCCCCGGGCGCGCGTAAGGGCGTTTTGCCATCCATCTCGCCTTAGGACTATCGCGCTGCTAGGGTTACTGGGCTTCATTTTTGACGCTCAATGTGTTGGCACCCTTCAATCCAAATATAAATCAATGTATATAGTGTGCATTCCTGCATGGTGTGTATGACTGGAGCTAACGATCGCTTTCCTTTAATTGCGGGTGGAGCGCGCGTGCACATCTAGATTTTTCGAGAAACGGCTTCGCATGGTGTTTCACAGCGAGGCTCTTTGCGGCGCAACTAAGAGAGACCATGGCGGCTCAGGACTCAAAGCGGCGCGTTGCGCTAATTACGGGCGTCACCGGGCAGGACGGCGCATATCTCGCCGAGTATTTGCTCGGTCTCGGCTACACCGTGCATGGGATCAAGCGCCGGTCTTCCTCGTTCAACACCTCGCGCGTCGATCATCTTTACCAGGATCCGCATGCCGGCAACGTGCGGTTCCTGATGCACTATGGCGACATGACGGATTCGACCAATTTGATCCGCCTGATGCAGCAGATCCGCCCCACCGAGATCTACAATCTCGCAGCTCAAAGCCACGTCGCCGTCAGCTTCGAGAGCCCCGAATACACCGCCAATGCCGACGCGATCGGCGTGCTGCGCCTCCTAGAAGCGATCCGCATCCTGGGCATGGAGAAGGAGACGCTGTTCTACCAGGCCTCGACCTCAGAGCTCTACGGCCTCGTGCAGGAGATCCCGCAGAAGGAGACGACGCCGTTCTATCCGCGCTCGCCTTACGGCGTCGCCAAGCTCTACGGTTATTGGATCACGGTGAACTACCGCGAAGCCTATGGCATGTTCGCGTCCAACGGCATCCTGTTCAATCACGAGAGTCCGATTCGCGGCGAGACCTTCGTGACCCGCAAGATCACCCGTGGTGTCGCCCGCATCGAGGTGGGTCTCGAACAGACGCTCTATCTCGGCAATCTCGAGGCCAAGCGCGATTGGGGCCACGCGAAAGACTATGTCGAAGGCATGCATATGATCCTCCAGGCCGACAAGCCGGACGATTTCGTGCTCGCCACCGGCGAGACCCGATCGGTGCGCGAGATGGTCGAGCTTGCCTTCGCGCAGGTCGGCCGCCGCGTTGAATGGCGCGGCACGGGCGTCGATGAGACCGGGGTCGACGCCAAGAGCGGCAAGACCGTGGTGAAGATCGATCCGACCTATTTCCGGCCGACCGAGGTCGATCTCCTGGTCGGCGATGCCAGCAAGGCGCGCGAGAAGCTCGGCTGGAAGCCGAAGCGGACCTTTGCCCAGCTCGTCGAGGAGATGATGGCGAGCGACCTTGCCGAGGCGAAACGGGACGCGGTCCATGGCAAGCGCAGCGTTTGAGCTGACCGGCAAGAGCGTCTATGTCGCCGGCCATCATGGCATGGTTGGCAGCGCGCTAGTGCGCCGGCTGGCGCGCGAGGACGTCAAGATCGTCACGGTGGACCGGCGTGAGGTCGACCTCTGCAACCAGGCCGCCGTGTTCGACTGGTTCGCGCGGGTTCGGCCGCAGGTCGTATTCCTCGCCGCCGCGAAGGTGGGTGGCATCGTCGCCAACGACACGCTGCGCGCCGAGTTTATCTACGACAATATCGCGATCGCGGCGAACGTGATTCAGGCCGCGCAGCAAGCTGGCGCCGAGAAGCTGATGTTCCTCGGCTCGTCCTGCATCTATCCGAAGCTCGCGCCGCAGCCCCTGCGCGAGGACTCGGTGCTGACAGGCCCGCTGGAGCCGACCAACGAGCCCTACGCGATCGCCAAGATCGCCGGCATCAAGATGGCGGAGGCCTATCGCAGGCAGTATGGCAGCGACTTCATCAGCGTGATGCCGACCAATCTCTACGGTCCCGGTGACAATTATCATCCCGAGTACAGCCACGTAGTTGCCGCCCTGGTCCGCCGCTTCCACGAGGCGAAGCTCGCAGGCTCGAGAAGCGTGGTGGTCTGGGGCACCGGCACGCCGCGCCGCGAATTGCTCTACGTTGACGATCTCGCCGACGCCTGCATTCACCTGATGAAGACCTATTCCTCACCGGAACTTGTAAATATCGGTACCGGCGAGGACATCAGCATCGCCGAGTTAGCACTCATGGTCGCGGCCGCTATCGGTTTTCGCGGTGAGATCAGCTTTGATATGTCGCGCCCTGACGGCACGCCGCGCAAACTGCTCGACGTCGGGCGGCTGTCCGGGCTCGGCTGGCGCGCCACGACCTCGCTTGAGGACGGCATTCAGCTGGCATACCGGGCATATCGCGCCGACAGCGATGGACGGCATCTGCCTGTTCCGGAATAACGGGACAATCCTAGGTAGCGGTCAATGTCTAGCCTAGCGGACTTGCCGCCCACGTAACGACCAACTTTGCTTCGCAATTGACGAGTCGTTCATTGTCAACGACCGGCCTCGGTCGGACGCCAAAACCCAAGTGACGCGGTGTATCCTACCTACTACGCAGCCAACGACTTGCAGGAAAAGGAGAATGGCCATGACCGAGACCTGCTGCCATGAGGTTGAGAGCTCATCGTCTCTAAGCCGCTAAGCGCCGACCGCTGGACGGTCATTAGCCGGAAGCGTACTGGTGTCCCTTTCCTCTCGGCCAACGCCTTAGCGATGGTCTGTCATCATCATCCTCGCCGACAGCGTAACGATGGACATGAGCGCGCCCAACACCCCAAACGCCAAGCGCAAGCCAAACATGTGTGCGACGAGCCCAACGCCGGCGGGCCCAACGAGTATACCCGCATAGCCGACTGTCGTGATGACCGCGATCGCAACGCCCGCTGGCATCATTTTCTGTTTGCCGGCGCGTCGACAAAGCACAGGTACAACATTTGAAATACCCAATCCAATAAGCAGGAACCCCGCCATAGCAATCAACGCAACGGGCGCCGCCACCACAGCCAAGAAGCCTGTTACGATCGGCAGAGTCCCGAGCATCAATGTGGCACGGTCTCCGATTCGCGCCACCACGGCATCTCCGCTGAGACGCCCTCCGGCCATTGCGATTGAGAAGAGCATACAACCAATGCCCCCGTGCGCTTCCGCGAGAAGATCTCGTTCGACGAGAAGCAAAGCGCTCCAATCGAGCATTGCACCTTCGACAAGAAAGGTGATAGCCGCGAGCACCGCTATTAGCAACACACTGCGATGGGGCAAAACAAACGATGGCCCCTGCTGCCCCGACCCCACCGCGAGCAACCCCGGCCAGGCCGATACAATCGCGATCGTCATTAACGCCGAACAGACCAACGTCGAAAAAAGCGGGCCAAGCTGCAGCGACATTAACGAGGTCACGGCGGCAGAGCCGGTGAATTCCCCAATGCTATACTGAGCGTGGAAGCCAGACATCAATGGACGGCCCGTGTCGCGCTCCAGTTCAATCGCATGAATGTTCATTGCTACATCGATCGAGCCGAGTGAAACGCCGAAAGCAAACAGCGTAGCACCGAGCCTGACAGGTGTGTCGGCAATTGCAAGGCACGGCAACATGATCGCGAGTCCAAGTCCACCCGCGAGGATAATGGGCTTGCTGCCGTACCGCGCATTCAATACGCTGGTCGAAAGCATCGCGATGACGGATCCCGTTCCGAGACAGAGCAGCAGAAGACCAAGCATGCGGTCATCGACCGCGAGCCGCTCCTTGGCGAGTGGCACCAAAGGTGCCCAAGCCGCGAGACCGACTCCGGCCACAAAAAATGCGAGCCGTGTCCCAAGCAGGCCGGCTGACCAATTACCAGGAAGTATCACGGGCGCTCCTGAGAGAACGGGCTCGCGAGCGCGACGCCCCTCACCCTGCGCGCATCGCCTAAAGCGACGCTATCGACAATGATGGCCTCAAGCCGGCATTCTTTATCCCTGCAAATGCAATGCCGTCATAAAAACAACTGGGACTACGTCACTAGGCGAGCGGGCGGTGATCGTCGAGCCCGTGGATACGGTGTTTCGGCTATCCCTTCCCGGTTAAGCTGGCCATAAGAGGGTGACAGTTTTTGCTGATCTGCGACAACGGCCGGAGGCGCAACGCTCACTGAGGCTTTGTCGCAAATGCTACAAACCCCGCAAAGCCAACGGTGCCGGACGCCACTGTGTACTTGGCGCGAACACCGCCGTAGGTTTTCCGACAGCTCTTGCAAATCGGGAGCTCTCATCATGTGTAACGGCGCTGACTCGGGGGACCAATACAAGACCGCTATCACGCGGAAGCCGTCAATGTCGGCCCCGTACTTTTGAAATTCGATTATTCCTGGTTTCAGGCGGCCAGGCCGGGAAGAGGTCGGCGTCGCTCAGGTCCACGACGCGCGCGCATTCGATACCGAGGTGCCAGCCGGCATCGTTCAAGCGCTGATATCCGCAGTTCGCCTCGCTCCGACCAAATTGGACTGTGGGTGGTAAGGAGCAAGTGTAGCGGGATCCATCAGTATCGCCGCCCCTCACGTTATAAGCCCAGGCGCGCTGCACTAGATCGAGCTCGATCATCACCAGTGACAAACCGACGCCCGCATCAAAGCTCATGCAGATGCGTCGAATTATCTCCGGATCAAGCCGGCGCATGAGGTAGGAGCCCAGCAGGATGTCAGGCATGACACTGGGTATAAAAAATAGAGCAAGCTGCCGCTCTCGGGAACGAGCCGAGGTGATAGTAGACGAAGGGGGGCACGCTCGATTCCACCACGCGAACCCAGGGCTAGGCCGGCGCGAAATTCGTGTTTAGCCAGCCCTGATTGTTAAACAACATGCTAAGGGAGGGCCGGAGATAGTCGTCACCGAACGAGAGGATACCCAGCATCCACCCGAATGGCAGGCCGATCCGCCAGCTTGGCTCGATGGGGCGGCGTCAACCCGCAGCTTGCAGCACGATCAGGGACAAAATGATCGTGTAGGCGAATTTCATCCAGCCCGGCTGGAGCGAGGTCAAGGCATGGCCGCCGAGCGCAACGCCCGGCAAGAGAAGCAAGATGGGAAACACTCGTCTCAAACGCCGGCACGCCCTTCAGATCGACGAGAAGGACGTAGACGCTGACGAAAACCTCAATGATGACCTGCGTCGGTCATGTATACGGGGCTCCTGACGGCGACCGTTCTTGACCCGTTCGTCCAGGACAGCGTCATCTTTTTCAGCCAGCAACGCAAGCGATCAGACGGAAGCAAGTAGTTGTCGTTCAAGAGCCCTTGGCATAATGGCAACGCCATCTTTTACAGGAGAGCATGAATTCTCTTCTCCTCGGCGAGGTCGAGTTTTAGCATCCCGCTGCCGTTAAGTCCGGTGCAATTCACCTTAGCGGAGCAGGCGCGGATCACCCACGTGTTCTTCACCGAGCACCTGATGGTCGCCAAGCTCGGCACCACGGGCGTGAAGATCTCGATGCGTAAGGGAGCGTGAAGCGGTCACAGGCTGCTTCGCTCACTACACTGAGCGTCCTTGATTGATTTTATCGTCATTGCTTGACCATCTGGGCATCAGCAGCGCCGGTGAGGTCGAGCTCAGCGGCGATCTTCGCGCGGCCGGAGCTCGCATCGGCACGATGATCGGACGCGATCGCGACATAGACCGCCGGCAGCACGAAGAGCGTGAACAGCGTGCCTACGGACATGCCCGCGACGAGCACGAGCCCGATCGAGAAGCGGCTCGCAGCGCCAGCTCCCGTTACGGTCATCAAGGGTATGAAGCCCGTGACCATTGCCGCAGTTGTCATCAAGATTGGACGCAGTCGGACGCGCGCCGCCATCTCTATAGCCGAGCGACGGTCAAGTCTCTCCTTGAGCTGCAGCTCATTGGCGAACGCAACCATCAGGATGCCGTGCTTGGAAATCAACCCGACCAGGGTCAACAGTCCCACCTGGGTGTAGATGTTCATCGTCGCCCAGCCAAAGAATAGCGGGATCAACGCGCCGACGATTGCCATCGGCACGCTGATCAGGATGATGAGGGGATCCCGCAGACTTTCGAACTCTGCCGCAAGCACCAAGAATATGATTATGAGTGCAAATGCAAATGGAATGGCCAGTTGGTTACCCTCGTGCACATATTGGCGGGCGTCGGCGAGGAAGTCGTGGCTGAAGCCTACGGGTAGTTTCTTCGCCTCGGCTTCCAGGAAGTCCACGGCCTGCCCGATCGTGACGCCGGGCATCGGGACGGCCTGAAAGGTCGCGCAGTTGAGCTGGTTGTAGTGGGTGAGCGCGTTCGGATCGGTCGCAGCCTCAATGGAGACTACGGTAGACAACGGGACCATCGAGCCCGTCGCAGCCTTCACATAATAGCTCCCGATTGCTTGCGGCGCCAGGCGTACCTCGCGTGGCACCTGCGGGATCACCTGGTAGGAGCGGCCCTGTAAATTGAAGCGGTTGACGTAGTTTCCGCCAAGTAAGGTGGCGAGCGCGTTACCGACTGTCTGCATGGTGATGCCAAGCTCGTTGGCCTTAGATCGATCAACCTTGATTCGTACCACCGGCTGGTTGAACTCGAGGTCGGAGTCGCTCACCATGAACAGACCGCTGTTCCGCGCGGCAGCCTTCAGCTTCGACATCTCCTCGTAGACGGATTGGAAGCCAAGCGTCGAATTGATCACCATCTGCACTGGTAGGCCACCCGAACCGCCAGGAAGCGGCGGCAAGCTAAAGGCAAACGCGTTAATGCCTTCGATTTTGGACAGCTCAGCCTGGACAAGGGACTTTAGCGCAATCGATGATCGCTTGCCCTCGTCCCAGGGCTTGAGCAGCATGCCGGCCATGCCAGTCTGCTGGCCGCTAACGCCATTGATCACAAAGCTCAAGTCAGTCTCTGGAAATTTCTGGAACGCGTGTTCGAGCTTGGCCCCGTAATAGTCGAGGTAGTCGATATTGGCGTATTTCGGCGCCTTGGTTAGAGCGAATACGATACCTTGATCCTCCTCGGGTGCGAGTTCCTTGGAAGTATGCATATAGAGAAACCCGACGAGGCCCAGCATAGTCAGCGCAAACAGGGCGGTAATCGGACGATAGTCGAGCGAGCGGTCGAGCTTGTGGCCGTACCATCGTGTCATGGCGCTGAGCCCGCGGTTCACAAATCTTGCAAACCGCCCCCCGTCAGCGCGCCTCAGGAAGAGGGAGCACATCATCGGCGACAGCGTCAAAGCGATCACGCCCGACATGATCACCGCTCCCGCTAGCGTAAACGCGAACTCGCGGAACAGCGCACCAGTGAGGCCGCCGAGAAATCCGATTGGGGCATACACCGCAGCCAAGGTAATCGTCATGGATACAACGGGGCCGACGATCTCGCGCGCGCCCCTTATAGCAGCCTGTAGGGGCGGCGCACCTTCGTCTAAATGACGATGAATGTTCTCCACCACCACGATCGCGTCATCGACCACGAGACCGATCGCGAGAACCATCGCAAGGAGAGTCAGGAGATTGAATGAGAACCCCAGCGCCAGCATCATGCTGCAGACACCAACGAGCGACAACGGAATAGTGACTACAGGAATAATGACCGACCTCAGCGAGGCCAGGAATAGGAAGATTACCACCACCACGAGTACGACGGCTTCGATGAGCGTCTTCTCCACTTCATCGATCGACGATTGAATGAATTTGGTGGAGTCGTATGCCACTTTCATCTTCAGTGACGGCGGCAGGTTACGCTCCATTTCTGGAAACAGCGCCCGAACGCCTCGCACTATGTTTAGCGGATTGCCTTGCGGGCTCGCCTGAACGCCGATAAAGACCGCGTGCTCGCCGTTCATTGCGACGCTAGTGTCTGCGGTCTGTGCGGCAAGCTCGATTACCGCAATGTCCTCCATGCGCACAAAGCCACCGTCATTGGCTTTGACGATCATGCGCTTGAAATCATCGACACTCCGCAGATCCGTGTTTGCCGTGACATCGGAGATTGTGAAGTAGCTCTTGGTCTGACCGGCCGCGGCCTGGAAGTTGTTAGCCGCGATTGCAGCCGAAACTTCGGCTGGCGACACGCCGTAGCCTGCCATTTTCCCAGGATCGAGCCATAGCCGCATCGCAAAACTCTGGCCCCCCAGGATGTCTGCCGCTGCGACGCCGTCGACGGTTGACATAACGGGTTGCACGACGCGCGTGAGGTAGTCGGAGATCGCGCTGGCCGCCAGTTCCTCGCTGGAGAAGGCGATATACATGACAGCGGTGGTCTGACCGGTCGACTTAGTGACGACCGGATCGTTTGATTCCTTCGGGATTAAGTATTTGACTGAATTAACTTTGGAGAGCACCTCGGTGAGTGCTTCGTTAGGATCGAAATTGAGCTTGATGTAGACTTGGATCGTGGAGGTACCGAGCACCGATGAGGAACTGATGTAGTCGACGCCCTCGGCGGAGGCGACTGCCTGCTCCAGGGGAGTGGTGATGAACCCCTGGATCAGGTCGGCGGAGGCGCCAGGATAGGAAGTCGTGATAGTGACGACCGTATTGGATAGCTTGGGATATTGCCGGATCGGCAGTACGGTGGCCGCGCGCAAGCCGATCAGCAAAATCAAGGAACTGATGACAATAGACAATACCGGACGTCTGATGAAAAGCTCAGTAAATGCCATCTCGACTCGCATTTCAAGGGGGATGCAAATTCGCCAGCAACTCGCGCACGGCAACGATCATCAATGCGGCGACTGCGCTAAGCCGGTGGTATGAGGGAAGCGTTATCGGCTACTCTAATGGCTCACGCGTTCCTGAGCATAACGCGCCCAATCGTCCGCTTCTCCATCTTCGTCGCTCGAATGAATGTTGACTCCGCTGTTCTGATGCCGATCACGATCTCGAATAGTCGGCACCTTCTAAAGATAAAGCCCCCTGCCTCTCGTCTTCGCACCTGATTGGAACGCAACGATTTCGAGCAAGGTATCAGTTTCAGGTATTGCGCCGCCCCGTCGATCGAAGGATCCAGGTTCGACATCGAAAGTACAAACGACCAAACCGGTGCTCAACTCTACAAAGGTAAGTCGGTAATATAGCATGGGCTGCAAAACCCTATACCAAGGTTTGTCGAAATGAGCGCTGGTCGCAGCCGCGCGAAACTTCTGACGTTACCAGGCGCAAAGTTCTCGTTCCCACAATATTCCGTACGCACGCGTTATCGCTTCGCTAAGTCGCTAAACAAAGTCGCCTCGGAGTTTGCCCTTGGCTACGAGCTCGACGCCCCTTTTCCGAGCAGTGCCTTGAGCATTTCTTGCCGGTCAATATGCTGCGCGCGGTTTAGCCACGCATAGCGCTACCGAGTTCGCAACCCCAGTATTATGTTGTCGACCAGCCGCGTTGAGCCGACGTAGGCTGCCGCACAAAGCGCCGCGGGCGCCGCAGTGGACTGTCGGCGGGTTTGAGCGTGTCACCTTCGACAGGTTCAAGATACTGCAGGCGGTCAATTGCCTCTGAATGCTCCTTGGCGACCGCAATCAGCTTTCTCTACGTTGCACTCTCCCGAGCGAAATTCGTCGAGCGCTGCGGATAGTCCACGATTGATCGCAAGGGCCCGCTGACGCTCTTCTTAGCTGAGATAGCGGTTGCGACTGATCATTACGAGCCCATCCTGTTCGCGAACGGTTGGTAGTGACGATCTCGATCGGGAGATTGAGATCAATAACCATCCGACGCACGACCGCGCATTGAAGTCGCGCGGATAGGTGTTGTGATCCTCGTTTGGTCCGAACCTGAGTGGGGTTGACGAAGATGCTAACTACCGTGACGTGGCACTGCGCCCGGCTCGCCGCGATCAGGGCCATGTGGCCATCGTGGAGATAGCCCATTGTTGGCACCAATCCGACCCGTTGATCGGCACCGCGGGATTTTGCGAGAGTACGGCCAGCGACCCTCGTGATCGTTTGCATGACGAGCTCTACATCAAGTTGGGTTGGACGGCGCCCAGTTGGTAATTGCCTCGCCGACGCCTTCGGGAAGCCTATAGGACTCTTGCGACCTCGGGAATGCACCACCGCGGACGTCCGCGGCCCAGCGCGAAAGCGCATCACGCAACTGCTGAAAGCCTTCTGCATAGGCGCGAACGAATTTGGGGCGATGACCTTCCGCCCAGCACGTCGTGAAACACGAGCACCTGGCCTGAACAAGTCCGGGCCGGCGCCGATTTCGATCGTCGGTATTGTCAAGGAATTGATTGCTCGAGCAGAAAGATCGGCCGGAATGCCCTCCAAATACCAAAGCGAAACAGCCGGCCTCCTGCAGACGGTGAGCATCATCGAGCAAACGCAGCGCCTCATCCGCTTTTCGACCCTGTACTTTGAACCCCCCATGGCATTGATGCTCTGGGGCATTAGACCGAGATGACCCGTCACAGGAATCTCGCAATCCACGAGGGTACGCACCATCTCGATTCTCTTGCCGCCGCCCTGATCGAGCGCCTCGACAAACATCGATTACATTGACCGCGTTGTCTCCTCGCTTACCCAATCCTCCAGACATTCCGGCAAGAGCGTCAGCTGGGATCTGTCCGCGCCTGAAGCGTCCCATCCGTATCCCCCATCAGGAAACGGAAGAATCCGAGCCGACTCGAGCTTTTTCACACAGCCAGGGTCACGACGCGCTGACCTTGACGCGGAGGCCTGTGGCTAACGCAGACCACGGGGCAGCCCTGTCGCTCGCTCCTCATCACCTATCAAGGAATTTCGGGAGGCATCGTCGAGACACATTTGATATAATCTCCGCCAGGCTCTTCGCGGCGAGCCGCAGGCTGCTCTGTCGAGTCCCGCCACATGTAGATCGATGGCCTACACGGTTGAACTTGCAGAGCTTGTTTTGATTTCGTTGGATCAGATCGCCGGGATGTTCACGTTCATAGCGCCGCACCGGCACGGCCGGGTCAAGGTGCGCGATCGGCTCAATCCTAGCGGCCGCTGGATAGGGCTACGGCGTCAAGCCGACCTCGGTTGCGATCTATTTGCTTGTGTGGCGCTGTCGTCGCACACCTTCGGCGCATGTGGTAGGCAGGGTTTGGCTTGGCATGAAAGAGGTCTTGTGGAGCGATCACGGTCCATCGACGCCTGCCTCGCGGAACGCTTGACCCACCTGGCGACGGTCTTCGCCGAAATAACAAAGTGCAGCGCGGCTGCAGCCTTTGTCAGGCCATCTACGATGACGCTCCGCGCCATAGCCTTTCGGCGTCAGAGGCGCATCCTTATGGGTGCCCATCGATCCTCCGGGAGTGGGCTAAAGCTTTGACAACTGCGCTCCCTCGTTCAGGACCGGTTGGACAACCTACCGAAAGCTCACACTAGTGGTCTCACAGACATCCTACCCGAACCGGCTGACACCCAGGCGGCTCCTCTAAAAGCGCGCGTATGCGCGCAGCGATCTGCCGTGCTTCCTTGGGCCGCAGGTTAGGCTTCATGCAATCGAGTATGGCTAGCATCGCCCGAACTTCGTCGATGTTTAATGTCGCGACCTTTCGATCTGATAGTCCCAGCGACTGATCGGCGGCACGGACCTGATTGGCTACAAGTACCGCAAGCGCTTGCGACCGCAGGGACGCGATATGCCGCTCGAATGTATGCATTTATTGACCTGTAGCTGCCCTGGGCATGGTGTCGCAAGCGTTGGTGCAACCCGGTCGCACAGACTGGGGCTGGCCCCCTTTTGCTCCCAAGAGGCTCAAATTCTCAAGGGCTACTAAGCTGTATCTTCGAGAAGTAACAAAGGGCAGCTACCAAAACCGGTCGGTCCCGTCCTCATCGGCGACTCTCTAAGCTGGGTCTTTGCCTCGAAGAAACTGGAGACACCAGCATTTCCAGACACGTGCGCGTTGCATAAACAAGAATGATAGGCCAAACGCACATGAGAGACCCAAGAATGTTGGCGGAGTAAATCCAGACGAAGCGCGATAGGAGCAGTCCGTTGGAAAGATATCCGAGACCTCGAAAGCCGCGACGGGGAGAACTGCCTTGATCGGAGAGGCTGTCGGCGCCGTCATCGGCCACACATGGCGGAGACAATTGCATCAAGACAACAGCGGACGGAATTCAGCCAGGCAATCTCGTTTCCCTCCTGAGCGTTGCTGATGATTATCGGAAGCAGTGCGGACGCGACTCGGCGTCGTTTGGTTGCGCTGGAGCAGACGCTGTCCCTACCCCGCCCGCACTGCCAGTTGAACTTAGCAGAACTTGACTCAGCGCTTGTCCGCCACGCATACACAGGGGCAGCGCTGTACCTGCCACCCAGCTAACTGCTCCAAACTCAGCTTGAAGTGACGGCAAGAAGCTGATCGGGAGCTTATCGCTCGCAAAACGAGCAAAATCGACTGAACGAGAACTAATCCGTGAGTTGGAAGCAGTGCGGACGCGGCTCGGCGCCTGACGGTCTGGGGGCATCATGAGGCACTATCCTGCCGCATCCGCAGTGCAATGAGCTTAACGGAAGCGTGACTCGGCACATGGTGGTCCTTCAGCTCATGCGCTGTCCCTGCCACGCCCCCGTTAACCAACGATTTCTTATCAGGGCTGGCTTACCGAAAGCTGACAGAGCTGCGCAGCAGTTTACAAAATGAAGGGCCATGTGGCCCGCTTGCCATCGGCAGCAATATCGACGTTTACGCCTCGGACAATAGCCATTCGGCGCGCTTGCGATCAGCGGCAGCCGCACCGGCGCTACGCGCCGGATTGACGCTCAGCCAATCCACAGCACGTTTGTGACTGATCGCCGCTATGACCTCACGCCCCCTGGCTCGTGCGGCTCTTCGACCGTGCAGTATTCGATCACGCCGATCAGCCGGTAGGGCGCGAAAACTAGACGCAATTGGCGAGTTCGAGAAAAAGCAGCGCGGATGCGACTCGGCGCCTACGTCCACCGGGGGACGGTGGATAAATGCGCTATTTTGCCGCATCCGCTTCGCCGGAAACCTTGGGGCCACATGACTCGGCACCCTCCATGGGAGGGAAGGAAGGCGCCGTCCCTATCACGTGCCGCTGGCTCAGTAGTCGGCCTCGGGGATCACAAGGCCAACCCACCCGGCTTTCCCGTGAGGCCCGTCGCCTCAGGGCAGTGGGAATTTAGCGAGAGAGCGGCGTCGGGTGACCTACCAGCATTGGTAGTGATGCACAGCAATGGAAAAACTGTTGGTCAAACTTGAAGACCGGGCGAGTTAACGCCGCTCAGTCCTCCGAACGATCAGACGACGCCAGGGTCCCCCAGTTTCGCCACCTCTCGGTTTGGCTGCCGTAAGTAAAAAAAGAGCGCACCCTAAAGCATCGGCCAGCCGCAGCATTTCGTCACAACGCGGATGGCGCGAGCTGGCATGTCCTGCCGTCGTGAAGCGGTCCAAGTTAGGAACGGTAACAAGACTTGAGGCCGCTCCTCGACAAGCGGAGGGCGTTTAGCGTCGACCGCCTAGTGCCACCTATGGGAGCAATCTTGCGCACCCCTGGATCACTCGCCACCAGCGATGACGGTTCGCGCATCTTCGATCGGCGCAGCGATAGAATTCTTGTCGACATTCTTCGGCACCAATGACGCGGTCTCCGACTAGGTATAAGCTTTCTATTATCCGGCATCCTTCGTTTGTTAGCGATGCAAGCTGCGATCGCAGCGCGCTTATGTCAGCGCGGCATAATTGAATGAATGCAGAGCAGCGCCTTCCCCGGGCGCTACGGGCTTGAGGAACGGATGCTCGGGCGGACCTTAGGATGTTGGGCCATGGCTTTTATTCTTCTTCGACCACGCGGTGTGCTCGCCCATTTTGCGCCGCCTGTCATACCAGAACCGCACTCGCGCCCCAACCACAAGCGGGACGCCGTAATTGGTCACGGTTCCGTCGGTGAAATAATAATTGCGCGTCTTGCCATCGGCGTGCAGGAAGCCATAGTAGCCGCGATCGTTCGGCTTGATCTTGACGACGCCATCGAGCGTTTCAGGCATTTGGCGGAAGCCGGAATTTTGCGCGCGGGTTTCGACCCATACCTTGTCTGCCACAGTCAAAGCTGACCCGCGTATGCGGCGCGTCTATCTCGTCGCGTCGCAGCCGACGAGATCGCGCTCGTGAAAGTTGGCGGTTAGCTCACGGTCGTAACCCTCGCCAAGCGCCGCGTCGACGATATAGCCGTAGTGGCGGCTCCGATTGTTCGGTCTTCGCGGAAGACAATGATTCGCGCCTCAAACTCGCGAACTCGTTTTCAGGGAACTGGAAATTGCGTCATCACGCAAGACTTTGGTCCTGGCTTCGCTTCGAAGCGGGTGCTCAGCCAAGAACGAAATCACACTTTTCAGGCGCGTCAGGATTTCTCAGCCTCAGGTTGGCTGGTCGAAAATCGGTGCGGGCGTGACACTGTCGCGACGCTGTCTCAATTGCGTCGCGACATCGGGTCTCGTCGTCGCCTCAGCAAGCTTCTTAGTTCGCGTCGGTTCATAAACCAATGTCTTCGTCGAGCGCCAGCGAAGACGCGGCCGGTAACGAGACCGCGGCGATGTGGCTCATGCCGTCCACTGTGAGCTTCTGACCTTGCATGACGGCAGCATGCTTCATGCCGGGTTCGGGGGTATCAGGCGCTCCGTTACGCCGTTGCAGAGCATCTTTGAAGCATTGGAGCCCCCCACTACACCGCGGCTTTCTCGCGCCGATATAGCTCCCGGCGCTGTTCGCGATTCTGACGAACCTCTCGTTCCCCAGCGCCTCGCTCCCTTTGCTTGCGAGAGACCAAGGTACGGCCACCACGGCTTGCGGCGGCGAGCGTTGGCTTCGAGGCGTTTGTCCCCCGAGCTGGCTTCTGGGGCAAGCTTCCTGCCGTTAGGGAGCGCAGTTGCGCGATGAAGTTCGCGGCAAACAGCTCGTTGTCAAGCAGAGCCTTTGATCTGTAGAGAGGCGCAAGCCTCTGCATGCCCTTCTTATCACTAAGCATCGGTCAATCCCTTCTCTCGCGGTCGACCGAAACGGCTTTCGTTCCCAAAATTGAAGCCACGCCAGCAACGCGATGACGGCTTCGCGTGCCGCAATGCAGCCGGGCCTTGTGCGTACTGCAAGCGCGTGGCTCCGAAGCCCCGCAGGATCTTTCGCGATGGATTGCGAGAATTGGCGCGGCCTCAACTTGTTAGGCTGGGAGGCGATCAGTCTTGATGTTATCTGTGCTCAGCTAGCTTTGAAAGTCGCGTCTGCCGGTTCGTCAACGCTTTGCCACCATTTTGCTTCGTCGGGGCTCGGCGGAATAACTGGGAATATGGCAAATTGTGAATGTGAGGGATCGGCTGCGGAACTAGGCGCGGAAGAGAAGTGCGCTGCCGCCGTCGTCGGCCTTAGGATCTGCAGATTTGCTTGGCGACGACGATCGGAAAGGAGCTTGTAGCTGCGCAATGCTGCGGTAGACTATTTATTCTGCGCGTTTGCCTCTTCGCTCTCGCCAAAAATCCCGACTCATCTGTGATATCTGTCTGTGCTGCAAAGATCCGCTCGCCTGCCGGATCGCAAAGGCGCGCATTAATCGGCGGCGTTTGGCGGCACCAGCATAATTCGGCGTCCTCTGCAGCTTAGCCGGGGTCAAGGAAGCTGTGACCTATCGATCTGAGAGGGCGCAAATCGACGTCGCTGATCAAGATCAGACATTGTCCATTGGTGACAGAAGCGATCAGCGGCGCTAGGTATCGTTCGGCAGCCGCCTCGGCTCATGATGTCGCTTGCCAAGGAACGTGTCCGCCCACTTTTGCAGCAGATCGCGAGAGTGACGCACCGCACCGTAACTGGCTGCCCGCCGTTCAGCGTCTCAAGGCTCTGGCCGACAGGAATTGACGGGCAGGGATCGGGCATGGCTCACCTGTTAATGTTTTGAAGTATTCCGAGCCCGGAAGGTCTAGCGGGGGAGGCAGCGCGGGCCGGCTCTCCGCGCTGTTTAAAGCTCTGAAACTACCGGCTCCGCGCTGCCAGCGGAGTTAAATGACGATGTGACTCGGCGCTCGTCGAAGAGGCCCTTGGAAAGCGCTGTCCCTATCACGTGCGCCACTTCGCTCGCCAGCGTCACGGTACTGCAACGCTGCCACCTAGCACCCTTGGGCGACTGCCCGGGGCGCTCTGCCTTTTATCGTAGAGAAGTCCCGCAAGGCACCCGCCAGATTTGGTCGGTTGAGCTAGTTACCAAGAAGAAACTGAAGTGAAAACCAGTCGTTGTGCCGACCACTCCTGTCCCCGAATCCAAGCCTGACGCCGCTTGTCGCGAGGGGCCGTGAGGAGCTTCTGGCTTGTTCACAGTAGGCACGGATCTGATTCGCGACTCTGGCGAGGCCTTGAGTTTCCACTCAGGTATTCGGTAGATGGAGAGGGCGTGCGCTTCCCAGCGGCATCAATTCCGCCTAAGCAAAGCCATTGGCTCCTCTCTTTTTCTTCGCCTGGGCATCCGATTGCACGACGAGCTCATAGCGGCCGTTGCACCTAGTTTTCATCCGAGCAGGATGCTCGAAATGATCAGTTCCCCCCACGTCTTGTCGACTGGCCCCAGCGCAGGTGCGTGCACCTCGTTGAGCTGCGCGATGGCCTAAAGGTTCGGTCGTGCGGGAAGCCGATCGCAACTTTCCCTTGCAGACAAATCCAGACAAGGCGATCTTACGTCTCGCGCGAGTACTTGCCCGTGTGGCCGCGAGGGAAGATCATGAAAGACAGCTCATCGAGCGAAACGATAAGGAAAAGAGCGACGATCTATGCTCGATTCTCAATCGATCTACAGAACGAGAGATCGATTGATGATCAGCTTTCACTTTGTCAGAGCTATGCCGAGCGCGAATGCTTAACTGTGGTCAGCACCTATGAGGATCGGGCCCGTTCGGGTGGCTCAGTCATGGGACGCGAAGGCCTTCTTCGGATGTTGGACCAAGCGCGGGAGAGATCCTTTGACGTGGTAATCGTCGAAGCGCTCGATCGTCTTTCTCGCGACATGGAAGATCTCGCAGGCATCCATAAGCGGCTGTCTTTTCTCGGAATCGAGATCCGGGCGGTTCACGAAGGTGTTGTCAACACCGTGCTGGTCGGCCTTCGCGGCTTGGTCGGACAACTCTATCGTGAAGACAACGCTCACAAGGTGCGTCGTGGCCAGGCAGGGCGGGTCAAGCAAGGTTTGGCTGGAGGTGGCCTGACATACGGATACGCCGCGGTTGCCGGAAAAAGCGGCGAGCGGGTCGTCCTCGAGACCGAGGCACAAGTGATCCGGCGCATCTTTCAGGAATACGTGGACGGTCGAACGCCTCGCGAGATCGCACACGATCTCAACAAGGAAAGGGTATCACCTCCGCGGGGGCGCGCATGGAATGCTTCAACTATCAATGGCAACGTTCAGCGTGGCGCCGGAATTCTGCAGAACGAGCTTTATGTAGGGCGCCTCGTTTGGAACAAGGTCAGGATGGTGAAAGATCCCGACTCGGGAAAGCGCCTGTCACGACCGAATCCGAGGAGTGATTGGCAGATTGCTGAAGTGCCGCATCTTGCAATTGTCGGTCCAGAATTGTTCACAGCTGCCCAGCAACGCAAAGGGGAGCGCAGCCACGGCCACCCCAGCCATCAACGTCGGCCCCGTCGGATGCTATCTGGCTTACTCCATTGCGGTTCATGCGGCTCGGGTATGGCAACGAATGGACGGGACAAATCGGGGCGCGTTCGGATTCGCTGCTCGGCGGCCACCGAAAGTGGCACGTGTCCTGACGCCAAGACGTTCTATTTAGACACGGTCGAGAGCGCAGTCCTCAGCGGCCTAAAGGCCGAATTGCGTGCGCCGAACGTTCTTTCGGAGTACGTGCGCACATATCTAGAGGAGCGGAAGCGCCTCGCAGCTACATCAAACGCAAAACGGCAGCGCCTTGAGCAGCAGCTTGGGCAATTGAACCGGGAAATCGAACGACTGGTGGATGCGATCGCAAAAGGGCATGGCGATCCGTCTGTTCTCGGACCGCGATCAACCGCACTGGATGCCAAACGAAAGCGGATATCCGAGGAGTTGCAGAGTGAACCGCTCGCCCCGAAGGAAGTCGCGCTGCATCCGGCCATCCTCAAACGATACGAGGATCAACTCGGTCGGCTTGAAGAAGCACTAGCAGAAGGTGCCAGTGGGGGCGACGGAGAGGCCGCAGAAGGCATCAGAGACCTGGTCGAGACGGTGACTGTGTTCCGCGATCCAGCTCGCCCAGGTGGTGTAGCCGTGGACATAGCAGGCCGGCTAAATGCCCTGCTCGGGGAAAAGGCCTATCCCAACCACGTTAAAGGAGTGTGGGGAAAGGTGGTAGCGGGAGAGGGACTCGAACCCCCGACCCCAGGATTATGATTCCCGTGCTCTAACCAGCTGAGCTACCCCGCCACAGGGCCCGCGAACGGCTGCTATGGCCGATCTCGCGAACGCGCGGCATATAAAGAAGGGGGCGGGCGTAAGTCAATCCGCCTTCGCTAAAAGCTTTCCGCCCTCGCCAAGGCTTTCTTCGCCAAGGCTTTCTTGGCCACTGCTTCGGCGGGACAAGTCGGCGAGAAACGGCCGATTTGGGCGCCGGATTTGCCCGTTTGAAGACCGGACTCGTGGAGAATCCCCCTCACCCGGATCGAATCTGCGACGCGCTCCGGCCTCTCCCCGCAGGCGGGGAGAGGCGAAGGGCGCGAGAGGCGTGAAATCGCTTATTTCGGCCGTACGTTGGGGTCGCCGCCGGGGCTGCCCGGGGGCGGGATCACCGGGGTATTGCCGCCGGTTTCGGGGGCCGGGGCGTGCATCTCGGGGTCGACACCCGCGGGCGGGCACAGCACGCCGTCGGACTTTGCCAATCTGTCGCCGAGCGGTTCCCGGGACTGGCCGGTGGTGGTGCCGTCGGCCTGGCGGTTCGGGCGGTCCTGCGGGGTGCAATTGGCCGCATGTTGCGGGGATGGCGGCGCGGTCGCTTGCGGCGGCGTCGCCGGGGCGGGCGGCGCCTGCGCGATCGCGCTGCCGGAGGCGGCGATCAGCAGGCTGGCCAGGATGATGTTTGATGTCGTGCGCATGGGAGGGAAACGCGCAGGAAGCGCGGCCTGTTCCCGGTGGGAATGCGATGTGATCGGGCTATTCGCCGCGTTCACAGTGCACCTCTCCCGCTTGCGGGGAGGAAGCGCACTGCCGGCTTGGCTGTTATCGAGACAAACCGCGATCAGGCTTTGTGGTAGCGGATCAGCGAAAAGTGCCCCATCGGCGGCATCGGCCTCCGCTCGGCCAGCGTGACGCCGCCGTGCCTGGCGGCCCAGCCCTCGAGGCGGGCCCACGGGAATTCTGGGCGCCAGCCGAGGCGGCGGGCGACGGGGGCGAAGGCGAGCTCGAACAGCTTGCGCGGGCCGGTCTCGGCGCCGATGTGGTTGACCAGGATCAGCTCGCCGCCGGGCTTGAGCACGCGCACGAACTCGTCGAGCGTGCCTTCGGGATCGGGCACGGCGGTGATGACATATTGCGCCACCACCGCGTCGAAGAAGTTTTCGGGGAAGGCGAGGTTCTTCGCATCCATCACCGAGAGCACTTCGACATTGGAGAGCCGAAGCGCACGCACGCGCGCCTGCGCCTTGCGCAGCATCGGCTCGGAGATGTCGACGCCGCAGATTTTCGTGGTGCGCGAATAGTCGGAGAGCGAAAGCCCGGTGCCGACGCCGACATCGAGGATGCGGCCGCCGATGCGATCGGCCTCCGCAATGGTCGACTGCCGTCCGGCGTCGAACACCTTGCCGAACACGAGATCATAGACCGGCGCCCAGCGGCCATAGGCCTTCTCGACCCCGGCCCGCGAGATGTCTGCTGCCATGCCCCTGCCCTAACAAAAACTCTGGAGAGTAATAGCTGTTGGTGAGATCAAATCCAGCCCCGCGCGCGGTCTAGCGCCTCTCCCGCTTGCGGGAGAGGTCGACACGCTCGCAAGAGCGTGGCGGGTGAGGGTTTCTTCCTCTCGCGAGATATCGCGTGTGGAGAGAGCCCCCTCCCCAACCCTCCCCCGCAAGCGGGAGAGGGGGCGCACCGCTGGTGCCGCGAGGATGCGATTCATTATCCTTAGCCGCGCACCGCTTCAGCGAGCGGCCTCGCTGCGTTGCTTGCGACCTTCGCGGCGGCGCTCTGAATAAAGCCGCCGCCGAGCACGCGCGCCTGCCCTGAGGGCGCGTCGTAGAACACGCAGGCCTGGCCGGGCGAGACACCCTCCTCGCCGGCGACGAGCTCGACCTCGTAATGACCATCGCTGCCGCGCAGCCATGCCGGCTGGGGGCTGCGGGTCGAGCGCACGCGCACGAACAATTCGAGGCCGGCGCCGATGGCGCGGTCGATGTCGCCGCCGCCGATCCAGTTGACGTCGCGAAGTGCGATGCGGTGCATCTTCAAGGCATCGCGCGGGCCGACGACGACGCGGCGGGTGGCGGCCTCCAGCCGCACCACGAACAGCGGCGCGTGGGCGGCGATGCCGAGGCCGCGGCGCTGGCCGACGGTGAAATTGGCGATGCCGTTGTGCCGGCCGAGCACGCGTCCATCGAGATCGACGATGTCGCCGGGGTCCATCGCGTTGGGGCGCAGGCGCGTGATGATGTCGGTGTAGCGTCCCGTCGGCACGAAGCAGATGTCCTGGCTGTCGTGCTTGTCGGCGACGGACAGGCCAAAGCGGCGCGCGAGCTCGCGCGTCTCGGGCTTGGTCATGTCGCCGAGCGGGAAGCGCAGGAAGTCGAGCTGTTCTTGCGTGGTCGCAAACAGGAAATAGCTCTGGTCGCGGTCGGCGTCGGCCGCGCAGACCAGCGCGCGCGAGCCGTCTTCGCGGCGGCGCGAGGCGACGTAATGGCCGGTGGCGAGCGCCTGCGCGCCGAGCTCGCGCGCGGTCTTCAGGAGGTCGCGGAATTTGACGCTGCGGTTGCACTCGATGCACGGCACCGGCGTCTCGCCGAGCGCGTAGCTGTCGGCGAAATTGTCGATGACGGACTCGCGAAAACGATCCTCGTAGTCGAGCACGTAATGGGGAATGCCGAGTTTTGCCGCGACGTCGCGGGCGTCGTGGATATCCTGGCCGGCGCAGCAGGCGCCCTTGCGGTGGGTCGCCGCGCCATGGTCGTAGAGCTGCAGCGTGATGCCGACGACGTCGTAGCCTTCCGCCTTCAGAAGCGCAGCCGTCGTCGAGGAATCGACGCCGCCCGACATGGCGACAACGACCCTGGTGTCCTCAGGACGGCCTTCGAGATCCAGACTGTTGAGCATGGGCCTTAAGGGTTGTGACGGCGTGCGGCGATCCGCGACTTCATGCTTCTCGCGGGACGTCGGCGATCCCCGGGAACTATAGTTCCCGCAAGGCACGACTGCCCGGTCGAAAGCGGCTGAGAGTAACCTCTTTAATATAGGCGGCATTCCGGTGAAGCAATCACGGGGGCGGCCAGCTTAGGGCAATTCTTGCCGGGGAGGCAGAAATGGCGGGGTGGCGACGGGCCCTGCGGCGACGGGCTTTAACAATTAAGATATTGATTTTGCTATACAAATATACTTGGAAGGGCAGTGGCCCGCTCCTTGCTCCCCTGATACCGAAGATGTTTCCAAGGGGTCGCCTGTGGTCAGTCGTACGTCAGATGTCGTGGCCAGCGTGCAAGTGTCGAGCGCGCAGCAAAAGCCTGCGCGGTCGCAGAGCACCAGGGAGCCGTCCGCGAACGACTCCTTCGGGTCGCTGGTCGACAGCAACACCCAGGCGATCAACACCAATGCGACCTCGCAGGCCCAGGATAGCGCGCCGCGGCGGAACGATTCGTCCTCCGCGGACAAGGGCCCGCGCGACACCTCCTCCACCGATCAATCCTCGCAGAGCAGGGCGAGCGACGACACCGACACCTCCGCGCCCGCCAGGAACGGCAAGACGAACGACAAGGCGAACGACACGACCACCGATGCGGCCAAGGACGCCGGCACGGCCAAGGACAAGGTCAAGGACAAGTCCGAGGCGTCAGACGCCAAATCGGCTGATGCATCCGAGAAAACCAAGGACGACCAGACCGAGGGCACCGACACGCTCACCGCCGCAATCGATGCCGCGACAACGGCACCGGCCGACGCGGCGCAGGCCGTGCCCGATCCGAACGCGATCGTGGTTGCCGCGCCGGTTGTCCCGGCCGATCCCAACGCGGCGGCGAACCAGGCCGCCACCGCCTCGCCGCTGACAATCGCCGCCGCCGGCATCGCCGCCAGCGCTTCGACCGCGGCGCAGATCGCGGGCACCAAGACCGACACCGCCACGCCCGCCGACAAGAGCGCCAAGACCGCCGGCGCCAAGGTCGATGCCGACACCACCGCGACGCTGGCCGATGCCGCGACCGGAGCAACCGACGCGGCCACGACCGACGCCAAGGCGACCGGCGGGCTGATCCCCGTCAACCAGGGCACGCCGAAGACCTCGTTCCAGGCCGCCGTCGCCACCGCGCAAGGACAGTCCGACGTCTCCAATATCGGCCAGGACGCCGGCACGGCGAACCCCGCGGTGACGCAAGCGCCGGGCACTGCGACCGCCGACGCCGCCGCGCATGCGCAAAGCGCCAAGCCGCAGGCAGATGGCGCAGCGACCGAGGCGAAGCCCGGCGCAGCGGACCTTACGCCCGACGCGATCCCGGCCGCACCGGCCGCCCAGGCCCATGCCAATGCGCACGCCGCCTTCAACACCGCCGACACCAGCGCGCAGGCCGCCTCCGCGATGCAGGCGCCGCTGACCAACACGACCTCGACCGCGTCCGCTTCGACGGCGACGCTGACCGCGACCGCGGCCAGTGCGACGGCGGTGCCGATCAACGGCGTGCCGATCGAGATCGCGGCCGCCATCCGCTCCGGCAAGTCCCGCTTCGACATCAGCCTCGACCCGGCCGAGCTCGGCCGCATCGACGTCCGCATCAATGTCGACCGCAACGGCAACGTCACCTCGCATCTCACCGTGGAGAAGCCGGAGACCCTGCAGATGCTGCGCCAGGACGCGCCGCAATTGCAGCGCGCGCTCGACGATGCCGGCCTCAAGTCCGGCAGCAACGGGCTGTCCTTCAGCCTGCGCGACCAGAACTCATCGGGCCAGAACTCCGGCCAGAACAACGACAATGGCGGCAATGCCCGCCAGCTGATCATCAGCGAGGACGACACTGTTGCCGCCGCACCCGTCGGACGCGGCTATGGCCGCATGTACGGGCCGAGCAGCGGCGTCGACATCAGAGTGTAAAGGAGTATCGACATGACCACCACGACTGGCGCTACCGCTCCTGCTGTCGTCTCCGGGACGACCGACCTGCCGAAATCCTCCTCGTCGAACTCGCTGAGCTCGACCACGGGATCGACGCTCGCCGGCAATTTCCAGACCTTCCTGACGCTGCTGACGACGCAGCTGCAGAACCAGAACCCGCTGGATCCGCTCGACACCAACCAGTTCACCCAGCAGCTGGTGCAGTTCGCCGGCGTCGAGCAGCAGCTCAAGACCAACGATGCGCTGTCGCAGCTCGTCACCCTGCAGCAGACCACGCAGGCGACCCAGGCGCTGGGCTTCGTCGGCAAGACCGCCCTGGTCGACGGCTCGACCGCGAGCATGACCAAGTCGACCGCCACCTGGCATCTCAACGTGCCGACCGACTCCACCGTCGACATCACCGTCGCCAATGCCAGCGGCCAGACCGTGTTCACCGGCAAATATACCGCCGCCGCCGGCACCGACATTCCCTTCACCTGGAACGGCATGGGCAATGACGGCACGCAATGGCCCGACGGCAAGTACACGATCACGGCGACGGGTAAGGACGTCGCCAACAACACTGTCGGCATCGCCGCCCAGGTGCAGGGCGTCGTATCGTCTGTCGACCTGACCCAGTCGCCGCCCCTGCTCACCATCGACGGCGCCAGCTACACCCTGAGCCAGGTGAAGAGCATCATCGCCACCAGCAGCAATTAAGGTACGCGCCGCGCGCCAAACGTCATCCCCGCGAACGCGGGGATCCATGGCCCCAGGGAGAAGTTTGGCGAAGACCAGGGGTTAGGAAGTCATTCTTGGTACTGCTGCCCGCGTCTCATCGATAGATCACGCGGTATGGGTCCCTGCTTTCGCAGGGACGACATTGAGGGCCTCCGCAACACCGCGCTGCGGCTCCATTCGTTAGTAAAGTATTTACGAAGACCCCCTCGACCGGCCCGGATTCCGCCGTTCCGCCGGCCGACACGGCGCCGTTCCAGCCATTTTCAACGAGAATTGTATTGAAGCCTTAGGCTTAGCGGATTTTTAAGCCGCCGGGCGTAGGGTTACGGGCGTGAGTTCAGTGGTTGAGAGTTTGTGAGTACGCCATGACAGAACCCCATCGCCCGAGGGTAAAATACGTCATCGGGCCGGACGGCAGTCCGTTGACGATCGCGGATCTGCCTGCACCCGGCACCAAACGCTGGGTCATCCGCCGCAAGGCCGAAGTCGTCGCCGCCGTCCGTGGTGGACTTCTCTCGCTCGAGGAGGCCTGTAGCCGTTATACCCTGACGGTCGACGAATTCCTCTCCTGGCAGTTTTCCATCGACCAGCATGGTCTGGCGGGTCTTCGCACCACCCGCATCCAGCAATATCGCCAGTAGGCGATCCGGAAATCTGCGGCTTTTGACGAAAATCGGCCTCGCCCTGCGAGGCCGATTTTTTTCATATCCGCCCTTTGCGCGACTTTTGTCCGACCTCTTAACCTTCGTTAACCATATCGAAACCATCACCTAGGCAATAATTGCCCAGTCGGCCTTTCCGGTGAAAGCGGCCGAATCTGTTGGGGCGGTTGCTTGCAAGGTCTTGCGGACTTTTTGAAGAGTATCGGCGCCGCCCGGTTCGGGGCGATGATCGCGGTCACCGCCGCGCTCATCGGCTTTTTCGCGTTCGTCATCATGCGCGTCACCACGCCGCAGATGACGACCCTGTTCACCGACCTCAGCGTCGAGGATTCCTCCGGCATTATCAAGGACCTGGAGCGCCAGGGCATCCAGTTCGAGATCCGCAACGAGGGCAGCATCATCATGGTGCCCAAGGACAAGGTCACCCGCCTGCGGATGAAGCTCGCCGAGGGCGGCCTGCCCAAGGGCGGCGGCGTCGGCTACGAGGTGTTCGACAAGTCGGACGCGCTCGGCACCACCTCCTTCGTCCAGAACATCAATCACCTCCGCGCGCTGGAAGGCGAGCTCGCCCGCACCATCCGCGCCATCGACCGCATCCAGGCCGCCCGCGTCCATCTGGTGCTGCCCGAGCGCCCGCTGTTTGCGCGCGAGGCGCCGGAGCCGTCGGCCTCGATCGTGGTCCGCGTCCGCGGCTCGCTGGAAGCCCAGCAGATCCGCGCCATCCGCCACCTCGTCGCCTCCGCCGTCAACGGGCTGAAGCCGCAGCGCGTCTCGATCGTCGACGAGGCCGGCCAGCTGCTCGCCGACGGCGCCGCCACCGATCCGGAGCAGGCGGTCGGCGACGAGCGCCGCATCTCCTTCGAGAAGCGGATGCGCAAGCAGGTCGAGGACATCGTCTCCTCCGTGGTCGGCTCGGGCCGCGCCCGCGTCCAGCTCTCCGCCGATTTCGACTTCAACAAGATCACCCAGACCTCGGACAAGTTCGACCCCGAGGGCCGCGTGCTGCGCTCGAGCCAGACCCGCGAAGAGCAGAGCCTGACCGCCGACAACAACGGCCAGGTCACCGTCAACAACGAGCTGCCCGGCAACCAGCAGAACAACGGCGTCGCGGCCAAGGACCAGAGCAAGAAGTCCGAAGAGACCAACAATTACGAGATTTCCCGCACCACCAAGACCGAAGTGACCGAGGCCGGCCGGGTCAACCGCATCTCGGTCGCGGTGCTGGTCGACGGCATCTATTCCAAGAACGACAAGGGCGAGCTGGCTTACCAGGACCGCACCAAGGAGCAGCTCGACCGCATCGCCACGCTGGTGCGCTCGGCGATCGGCTTCGACCAGAAGCGCGGCGACCAGGTCGAGGTCGTCAATCTGCGCTTTGCGGATGCGCCCTCCACTGCCCCGATCGGCGAGCCCGGCGGCCTCCTCGGCATGCTCCAGTTCACCAAGGACGACGTCATGTACTTCGTCGAGCTCGGCGTGATGATGCTGCTCGGCCTGATCGTGCTGTTTCTGGTGATCCGCCCGCTGGTCAAGCGCATCCTGGCCTCCGACGAAGTCGCCGCCGCCATCTCCGGCGTTCTTGCCGGCCCGGCGGCCTCGGAAGAGAGCGCGCCGGCCGGCCAGGCACTGCTGCCGAGCGGTACCGCCAGCGCGATCGACGTCGCCACCATCCAGGGCCAGGTCCACGCCCAGTCCGTTCATCGCGTCGGCGAGCTCGCCGAGCGCAACCCCAACGAAACCGTCGCCATCATCCGCCAGTGGCTGACCGAACCAGCCAAGTAATCCCAGTCAAGTAATCCCAGCCAAGTAATCCTAGCCAAGTAATCCTAGCCAAGTGAATCAAGAAGTGATCTGACATGGCCGCCAGTCTGCAAAACGCCAACTCGAACGACATCACCAGCGTGATCTCCACGCTCGGCCAGCGTGCCGGCAACCGCGCGGGCGCCCAGACCGAGGCGGTGACGGGACCCAAGCGCGCCGCGATCCTGATGCTCGCGCTGGGCGAGCAGTATGGCGGCAAGATCTGGTCGATGCTCGACGACGACGAGGTGCGCCAGCTTTCGCTGGAGATGTCGACGCTCGGCACCGTCGAGGTCGACACGGTCGAGGACATGTTGCTGGAATTCGTCTCGCGCATGTCGGCATCGGGCGCGCTGATGGGCAATTTCGACGCCACCGAACGGCTGCTGCAGCAATACCTGCCGCCGGAGCGCGTCAACGGCATCATGGACGAGATCCGCGGCCCCGCGGGACGCAACATGTGGGAGAAGCTCTCCAACGTGCAGGAAGAGGTGCTCGCCAACTATCTCAAGAACGAATACCCGCAGACCATCGCGGTGGTGCTGTCGAAGCTGAAGCCGGAGCATGCCGCGCGTGTGCTCGGCATCTTCCCCGAAGAGCTTGCGCTCGACGTCGTCAATCGCATGCTGAAGATGGAGGCGGTGCAGAAGGAGGTGATCGAGAGCGTGGAGAAGACCCTGCGCACCGAATTCATGTCCAACCTGTCGCAGACCCGCCGCCGCGACGCCCACGAGGTGATGGCGGAAATCTTCAACAATTTCGACCGGCAGACCGAGACCCGCTTCATCACCTCGCTGGAAGAGGACAACCGCGAATCGGCCGAGCGCATCAAGGCGCTGATGTTCACCTTCGACGACCTCGTGAAGCTGGATTCCGGCTCGGCCCAGACGTTGATGCGCAACGTCGACAAGGACAAGCTCGGCGTCGCGCTCAAGAGCGCCAACGAGGACGTCCGCAACTTCTTCTTCGGCAACATGTCCTCGCGCGCGGCCAAGATGCTCCAGGACGACATGGCGGCGATGGGCCCGGTGCGGCTGCGCGACGTCGACGAGGCGCAGGCGCTGCTGGTCAACCTCGCCAAGGATCTCGCCGCCAAGGGCGAGATCATGCTGACCAAGAACCGCGCCGACGACGAGCTGGTGTACTGATGGCCGCTCCGGCAAAATTCCTGTTCGATACCGACTTCGCGGCGCCCGAGCGGACGACGCGCGAGAAGGCCGCGACCGCCGCGGAGATCGCCCAGAAGGTCGCGGAAGCCGAGGCGCGCGCCTATCAGGACGGCTTTGCCGCCGGCCAGCAGGAGGCCAAGGCCGAGAGCGACCGCCGCGTCGCGCTTGCCATGGAAGAGATCAACATCGGCATCCGCGGCATCGCATCCGGCATCGGCAACATCGAATCCAAGATGGAAACCGAGGCGGTCGACGTCGCGGTGGCGGTCGCGCGCAAGCTGTGCGCCGACCTGGTCGCCGCCGAGCCGCTCGGCGAGATCGTCGCATTGGTCAAGGACTGCTTCTCGCATCTGGTCGCGACGCCGCATCTGGTGGTCCGCATCAACGACGCGCTCTACGACAGCGCACGCGAGAAGATCGAGCGGCTCGCCAAGCAGAGCGGCTTCGAAGGACGGCTGGTGATCCTGGCCGAGCCGGAGATTGCGACCGGCGACTGCCGGATCGAATGGGCCGATGGCGGCGTCGTGCTGGAGCGCGGCGCCATCGCGGCCAAGATCGACGAAATGGTTGGACGCTATGTCGCGTCCCGCAGGGGGAGCTAAGCCATGAGCGACACCGACGGACAGGTCCCGCTGCCCGATCTCAACGGCCCGATGCCGCCCACCGGCACGGACGTCGGCTACAACGAGGACGAATATGCGGCGCGCGCCGCCGCCGACCTCGAGGCGGTGTTCGACGTTCCCGTGCAGGTCTCGGCTGTGCTCGGCCGCTCGAAGATGGACGTCAGTGAGCTGTTGAAGCTCGGACCCGGCACCGTGCTCGAGCTCGACCGCCGCGTCGGCGAGGCCATCGACATCTACGTCAACAACAAGCTGGTCGCCCGTGGCGAGGTCGTCCTGGTCGAGGACAAGCTCGGCGTGACCATGACCGAAATCATCAAGACCGAACGCAGCTGATAGCGCGCGCGACCAGACGGACAGGAGACTGACATGCGGCTTCTCATCGTTGGCACATTGAAGGGCCAGCTCACCACCGCCACCAAGATCGCGATGGACAACGGCGCCACCGTGACCCATGCCGAGGACCACGAGCAGGCCATGCGCGTGCTGCGCGGCGGCAAGGGCGCCGACCTCCTGCTGGTCGACGTCGCCCTCGACATCCGCGACCTCGTGATGCGGCTCGAGGCCGAGCACATCCACGCCCCGATCGTCGCCTGCGGCATCACCAACGACGCCCGCGCCGCGGTCGCCGCGATCCACGCCGGCGCCAAGGAATACATCCCGCTGCCGCCGGAGCCGGAGCTGATCGCCGCGGTGCTGGCCGCGGTCGCCAACGATTCCCGCGAGCTGGTCTATCGCGACGAGGCGATGGCGAAGGTGATCAAGCTGGCGCAGCAGATCGCCGGCTCGGACGCTTCGGTGATGGTCACCGGCGAGTCCGGAACGGGCAAGGAAGTGCTGGCCCGCTACGTCCACACCCGCTCGGCCCGCGCCAAGCGCCCCTTCATCTCGATCAACTGCGCCGCGATCCCCGAGCATCTGCTGGAATCCGAGCTGTTCGGCCACGAGAAGGGCGCCTTCACCGGCGCGGTCGCGCGCCGCATCGGCAAGTTCGAGGAGGCAACCGGCGGCACGCTGCTGCTCGACGAAATCTCCGAGATGGATGTCCGCCTGCAATCCAAGCTCTTGCGCGCCATCCAGGAGCGCGTGATCGACCGCGTCGGCGGCACCAAGCCCGTGCCGGTCGACATCCGCATCATCGCGACCTCGAACCGCAACCTCGCGGAAGCGGTGCGTGAAGGCACGTTCCGCGAGGACCTCCTGTTCCGCCTCAACGTCGTGAACCTGAAGATCCCGCCGCTGCGCGAGCGCCCCGCCGACATTCTGGAGCTCGCCCAGCATTTCGTGAAGAAATATGCCGAGGCCAACGGCGTGCCGATGCGCCCGATTTCGGCGGAGGCGCGCCGCGTGCTCTCGGCCAACCGCTGGCAGGGCAACGTCCGCGAGCTCGAGAACACCATGCACCGCGCGGTGCTGATGGCGCAGGGCGACGAGATCGGCCCCGACGCCATCATCACCCCGGACGGCGACCGCCTCGACCTCGCCAAGACCGCGCCGGCGGTGGCGCACGCCACGATGGCCGCCGAACAGGTGACGCGGGCGCTGGTGGGGCGCACGGTTGCGGATGTCGAGCGCGACCTGATCCTGGAAACGCTGAAGCATTGCCTCGGCAACCGGACCCATGCCGCCAACATCCTGGGCATCTCGATCCGCACGCTGCGCAACAAGCTCAACGAATATTCCGACGGCGGCATCCCGATCACCCCCGCGGGAACGCCGGGCGAGTATCCGCGGATGCCGATGATAGGGGCGTAGGGCGGCGCCCACTCTGGTTGAGATAATCGCGAATGCCCGGGCTGGTCCCGGGCATTTTGTTTGTGCACCGAACCCACCGCGCTCCCGCTGTCGTCCCTGCGTTCGCAGGGACGACGGCGGTGGACATGGCGGCATCGCATTCTCCGACTAGGTCGCGCCGGCGCAACGCCCTATAACCCGCATGAAAACCAACGCGGAGAACTCCATGTCTCAAGCTCAAATCACGGACTGGCTGGCATCGCAGCGGCAGGCGATGATCGATCTGCTGCGCGACGTCGTGAACATCGATTCCGGGTCCTATGACAAGGAAGGCGTCGATGCGGTCGGTGCGCGGTTCGAGCGGCATTTTGCCGAGCACGGCATTCCGTTCCGGCGCGAGAGCCACGACACCTTCGGCGACGCCATCCATGCCGACGTCGCAAAACCCGGCAGCAACGAGAAGCCGGTGCTGTTGATGGGCCATCGCGACACCGTGTTCGGCAAGGGCGAAGCGGAGCGGCGCCCCTTCACGATCAGGGACGGCCGCGCCTATGGCCCTGGCGTCGCCGACATGAAGTCCGGCGTCGTGATGAACATCTTCGTCGCCACCGCTTTCCATAAGTTCGGCGGCAACCCGCATCCGATCAAGCTGCTGATCACCTCGGACGAGGAGATCGGCTCGCCCTCCTCCCGGCCCGTGATCGAGCGCGAAGGCCGCACCGCCCGCGCCGTGTTCAATTCCGAGCCGGGCCGCCCCACCGGCAACGTCGTGACGGGACGCAAGGGCGGCATCTTCATGCATCTCGGCATCACTGGCAAAGCCGCGCATTCCGGCGCCAATTTCGCCGCCGGCGTCAGCGCGATCGGCGAGCTCGCGCACAAGATCGTGCAGATCCACGCACTTACGGATCTCGACAAGGGCATCACCCTCAATGTCGGCCTGGTCTCGGGTGGACAGTCCGTCAACACCACGGCGCCTTACGCCGAGGGCCAGATCGACCTGCGCTACGTCGATCCGGCCGATCGTGCCAGGGTGATGGACGCGATCCAGACCATCGTCGCGAAATCTTTCGTGCCGGGCACGAGTGCGACGCTGACCATCAAGGGCGAGTTCGTGCCGGTGGTGCAGAGCGCGGATTCGAGGGCGCTGTTCGAAAACTATCAGGCCGCAGCAAGGCAGGTCGGCCTCACCACGCTGCAGGGGGAGTTCTCCGGCGGCTGCGCCGATTCCGGTTTCACCGCCGCGGTCGGTACGCCGACGATCTGCGGCCTGGGCCCGGTCGGCGGGCTCGCGCACACGCCGGAGGAATATCTCGATATCGACAGCATCGTGCCGCGCGCGCAGGCGCTGGCGCTGGCGATTTTGCGGGGGTGAAGGCAGGTGCCGTAGGGTGGGCAAAGGCGCACTTGCGCCGTGCCCACGATTTGCCCGCGCTGGATGGAAGTCGTGGGCACGCTTCGCTTTGCCCACCCTACGGGACCGCGCGCGTTCGCCTACGAATAACTCGGCGCGTCCGGCTTGCGGAAGATGTGGATGGGATCGCCGGGGATGATCACGGGCTGGCCCGAGAACATCGCGTAGGCGTAGAGCGCGAGATAGGCGATCGCCAGCGCGCCGATGGCATAGAACGCCCAGGTCGCGACGCGCTTCATCGATCCGCTCCATTGCCGTCCCGGCGGGAGGCTCGGGCGCTTCTAGAGCGATGACGGGGAAAAGGCCAGCCTTCCGGTCCGCCTGCCCGCGCGATCAAAGGCCGCGCCGGCCGTGCGCGGGAACGCTCACTTCCGCGAGCCTGGCGGCGTCCTCGTCCTGGTCGACCGCCACGTACTGGCCGTGCCAATAGGCCAGCGCCGCAGTCCGCGCCGAGCTCCTGATGTCCCTGACACGGCCGATGACGATGCCGTGCGAATGCCGCTCCACGATCTCCTCAACCTCGCAATCGAAGGCCGACAGCGCGCCGACGAGCAACGGAACGCCCGAGACCGCCGTCACCCATTTGGCACCCTTGAAACGATCGGCGCCCTTCAGCCCGCCCTTGCCGGCAAAGCGTTCGGCGACATCGAGCTGGTCGGCATTGAGGATATTCACCCCGAAGGCGCTGTGCCGCCGGATCAAGGGGAAGGAGGAGGCATCGCGGTTGATGCTGACCAGCAGCGTCGGCGGCTCGACCGACAGCGAGGTGACCGAGGTCACCGTCATGCCGGTGACGTCGTTGCCCCGCCCAGCCGTGATGACGCTGACGCCGCCGGTGAGATGGCGCATGGCGCCGCGGAAATCGGCGGACGAGACGGGGATTTCAGTCATGAGATCGCGGGGTACTACATTCATGGCATGGTCCCCAGAAAGCGGGGTTCCCTTGTATTTAGGTACGATCGTCCGCCGACAACAGGTGGCTCAGGATCGAGCCTTCCAGACCCGCAAGCTCGGCCGAGCCGCGCTGGCGCGGCCGGCCCGCGTGAACCACGACATCATGAGCGATGCGGCCCTCTTCGATCACCAGCACCCGGTCCGCCAGCGCCACGGCTTCGGCGACGTCATGGGTCACCAAAATCGCGGTAAAGCCCTGATCGCGCCAGACGCGCTCCAAAAGGCGCTGCATCGAGATCCGGGTCAGAGCATCCAGCGCGCCGAGCGGCTCGTCGAAGGCCAGCACGCGGGGACTCGAGACCAGCGCGCGGCCGAGCGCGACGCGCTGCTTCTGTCCGCCCGACAGCACCGAGGGCCACTGGTCGCGCTTGTCGGCGAGACCAACCTCGGCCAGCGCCTTCTCGGCGCGCGCGTGCGCATCGGCGGAAGTGCGATCGCGGCCGAGACCGACCTCGACATTGCCCAGCACGCGGGCCCAGGGCAACAGCCGCGGCTCCTGGAACATCACGCGGATGTCCTCAGGCTGAATGTCTTTTGGTTGAGTGTCCTGGCCGAAGCTGATGCTGCCGGCATCGATCTTGTCGAGGCCCGCGATCAAGCGCAGCAGCGTGCTCTTGCCGCAACCGCTTTTTCCCACGATGGCGACGAACTGGCCGGCGGGGATGTGCAAATCGATACCGCGCAGCACCTCGTTGCTGCCGAAGGATTTGCGCAAGCCCCGGATGCTGAGCGGCAGGCCGCTGCTCTGCACCTCGCGCACTATGCGGGCGTGAGGCGCAAAATTGACGCGGCTGGCGAGCTCGGTTTCGGGAAGGGACGTACGAACGGCTGTCTGCATGTGATTCCCAGTATGTCTCAACGTTTCTGGAAGGCGGGGTGCCAGGAGAGCGTCAAACGCTCCAGCACGCGGGAGGCGCTGTCGGCGAGCTTGCCGAGCAGGGCGTAGATCAGGATCGAGAGCACGACGACGTCGATCAGCATGAACTCGCGCGCCTGCATCGCCATGTAGCCGAGGCCCGACGAGGCCGCGATGGTCTCGGCGACGATCAGCGTCAGCCACATGATGCCGAGCGCGAAGCGGATGCCGACGAAGATCGACGGCAGCGCACCCGGGAAGATCACGCGGCGGAACAATTCGCCGTCGGTCATGCCGTAGATGCGGCCCATCTCGATCAGCTGCGGATCGACGGTGCGGATGCCGTGCAGCGTGTTGAGGTAGATCGGAAAGAACACGCCGAGCGCCACCAGGAACAGTTTTGCGCTCTCGTCGATGCCGAACCAGAGGATGACGAGCGGGATCAGCGCCAGGTGCGGCACGTTGCGCACCATCTGCAACGTGGTGTCGGTGACCTTTGCCGAGAGCTGCGACAGGCCGTTGGCGAGCCCGAACGCGAAGCCGATGCTGCCGCCGATCAAAAAGCCGATCGAAGCGCGCCAGAACGAAACCCAGATGTTGCGGACGAGCTCGCCGGAGAGCAGCAGCTTCCAGCCGGCCATCAGGACGTCGCTCGGGGCCGGCAGCACCCGCGTCGGCACGAAGCCGGTGACGCTGGCGACCTGCCAGATCGCGATGATCGCGAGCGGCACGATCCACTGGATCAGGCCGTCGATCCGCGGCAAACGAAGGCTGCGCGGGAGCGAAACGCTGTCGATCACGCTCATGACTGCGACACCCGATGTTGCGGACGGAAGTCGCTGCCGACCGTCTCGCCGAACGGACCGCCGTTGAAATGCAGCCTGGTCACGTTGGAGGGCTGCTCGAGCGAGAGCAGCGGGAATACCAGCTCGGCAAAGCGATAGGCCTCCTCCAGATGCGGGTAGCCCGACATGATGAAGGTATCGATGCCGATGTCCTGATACTCCCTGATGCGGGCCGCGACGGTCTCGGCATCGCCGACCAGCGCCGTCCCGGCACCGCCGCGCACGAGGCCGACGCCGGCCCAGAGGTTCGGTGCGATCTCGAGCTTGTCGCGCTTGCCGCCGTGAAGCTGCGCCATGCGCTGCTGGCCGACGGAGTCCATGCGGGCAAAATTCTTCTGCGCCAGCGCGATGGTGTCGTCGCTGACATGCTTGATCAGCTCGTTCGCGGCACGCCAGGCTTCCTCGTTGGTCTCGCGAACAATGACATGAAGGCGGATGCCGAAGGACAGCTTGCGGCCGCGCGCGCTTGCGACCTCCCGCACCTTCGCGATCTTCTCGGCCACCAGCGCCGGCGGCTCGCCCCAGGTGAGATATTTGTCGACGGTATCGACGGCGACGTCGATGCCGGCATCGGACGAGCCGCCGAAATAGAGCGGCGGGCGCGGCGACTGCACCGGCGGAAACAGCAGCTTGCCGCCCTCGACATGGATGTGCTTGCGCTCGACATTGACGGTCTTGCCGGCGAGCAGATCGCTATAGACGTTGAGGAACTCGCGGGTGAACTCGTAGCGCTCGTCATGGCCGAGGAAGATGCCGTCGCCCTTGTTCTCGACGGGATCGCCGCCGGTGACGACGTTGACGAGCAGCCGGCCGCCCGTGACGCGATCGAGCGTCGCCGTCATGCGCGCGGCGACACCAGGCGATTGCAGGCCGGGCCGGACGGCGACGAGATAGCGCAGCCGTTCGGTGAACGGCGCAACTGACGAGGCGACGATCCAGGAATCCTCGCAAGAGCGCCCGGTCGGCAGCAGCACGCCGAAATAGCCGAGCTGGTCGGCGGCCTGCGCGATCTGGCGCAGATAGTTGAAATTGACCTCGCGGCCGCCAATGCCTGTGCCGAGATAGCGGCCGTCACCGTGGGTCGGCAGGAACCAGAGGATGTTGGCGTTGGGGTGCTTTGTCATGACTTGCTCTCACGAACCGGATTTCCGCGCGACGTCAGAAATCTTGATGGATTTGGGGATCAGGCCCAGCGCGAAGAACGCGTCGGCCACCTGCTGCTGGTCGGCTATGACGGCATCCGTGATCGGCTTGATGCCGTAGGACTGTCGCTTCAACGCCACCTCGACGACCGGCACGGACAGACCGATTGCCGGAGCAAGCTGCTCGGCCACCGCATGGATGTCGCCCCTGGCCCAATCATCGACCGTGCTAAGCTCGGCGAGCACGGCGTCGACGATCTCAGGGTTGGCGCCGAGGAATTTTTTCGAGGCAAAGTAGAACTGGTAGTTGGCGACGATGCCGGAGCCGTCTGCGAGCGTGCGCGCGCCTGTGGCCGCTTCCGCGGCGGCCTGGAACGGATCCCAGATCACCCAGGCATCGACCGCGCCGCGCTCGAAGGCGGCGCGCGCATCGGCGGGCGCCAGGAACAGGGGCTCAACTTCAGAATATTTCACGCCGGCCTTCTCCAGCGCCTTGACCAGGAGATAGTGGACGTTGGAGCCCTTGTTGAGCGCGACCTTCTTGCCCTTGAGGTCAGCGACCGATTTCAGCGGGCTGTTCTTCGGCACCAGGATCGCCTCGCCCTTCGGCGCCGGCGGCTCATAGGCGACATACTGGATCGGCGCGCCGGCGGCCTGCGCGAAGATCGGCGGGGCCTCACCGGTGTTGCCGAAATCGATCGCGCCGACATTGAGTGCTTCGAGCAGCGGCGGTCCGGAGGGGAATTCGGTCCACACCACCTTGTAGCCATCGGCAGCCAGCTTCGGCTCCAGCGTGCCCTTGCTCTTGAGCAGCACCAGCTTGCCGTATTTCTGGTAGCCGATGCGGACCACCTTGTCCTGACCGTAAGACGTGCCGACGGCGGCGGCGACGATGCCGATCGACAGCACGACGGCCGCGATCAGACGCTGGATGATACGCCTCATGTTCAAACCCCTGTGTGTGGGAAGGCTGGTCGGCAAGATCAGGCTGCCGGATTGCGCCAGACGATGTCGCGGATCGCGATCGGCCTCGGGATCAAGCCGAGCTTGTAGAAGCGATCGGCGACGCCCTGCTGCGTCGTGACGATATCGTCGGTGACGGGGCCGACGCCGAAGGACGAGCGGTTCGCCGCGATGGTCTGGATCTCCAGCGGAATGCCGGTCACCGCGGCGAGAGACTTCGCGACCTCGTCGCGGTGCTGCTCGGCCCATCTGGCGGTCGCGGTGGTGACGTCGACGATCTGCTGCAGGATCGCGCCGTGGTTCTTCGCGAAGTCGCGGTTGGCGATGTAGAAGGAATTGGTCTTGGTGACCTCGCGCGCATTGATCAGGATGCGGCCGTTCTGTCTGGTCTCGCCGATCGCGAAATACGGATCCCAGATCGCCCAGGCCTCGATGCTGCCATTGGCAAAGGCGGGGCCCGCGTCAGGCGGCGTCAGATAGACCGGTGTGATGTCGGCATAGGTCAGGCCCGCCTTCTCCAGCGTCTGCACCACGATGTTGTGCGCGCTGGAGCCCTTGGTGAAACCGATGCGCTTGCCTTTCAGCTCGGCGATCGCGCGGATCGGCGAATCCTTCGGCACCAGAATGCCCTGGCCGTTGGTGATGGGCTGGCCCGCGGCATAGACGATCGCGGCACCAGCTGCCTGCGCGAACACCGGCGGGGAATCGCCAACTGCGCCGTAATCGACACTGCCGACATTCATCGCTTCCATCATCGGCGGGCCCGAGGAGAACTCGACCCATTTCACCTCGATGCCCAGGGGCACGAAATGTTTTTCCAGCGCGGCCTGCTGGCGCGCGATGACCAGCACGCCGTTCTTCTGATAGCCGATACGAATTTCCTTCGCCGCGCCTTGCGCGATTACAGGCGAGGCGAACGCAGCGGCCGCCGCAGTTCCAACGGAGAGCTTGAGAAAGTCACGACGCTGCATTCCACGCTCCCGGCCGCACGCGGCCGTCATTCATTCCAGTTCGGGAATGATGGTGCGGGTTGTCGGAGGTGTCGAGACGTGCGGAAAAATAGCGATGCGAGCACTGCGCGTGCGGCAGCGCGCATGATTAATCTTTCAAGCGGCCGCAATGATGCAGAGGGATTTTTTCTGCACGCGAACGTGAGAAGCGCAGGCAGTGGGTCTGCTGAGGCGCGAGGCTGCCTCCACCACTTCCGCTGTCATTCCCCGCGAAGGCGGGGAATCCAGTATTCCAGAGGCGTCAGTGCTTCACACGACGGCCGCGGCGTACTGGATCGCCCGGTCAAGCCGGGCGATGACACTGAAACCGTGGTGGGCGCGTGCCTCACGCAGGACCGCTTGCAAGCTAATGCCACCGCACCGGCAAATTCTGCAGCCCGCGAAACGCCCAGCCGCCGATCCGCACCTTCTCGTCGGCGGCGATCTCGAGCTGCTTCGCCCGCGCGAACACGGTCGGCAGCGCGACGTCGGCGATCATGGCGCGGGAGGCCCACGCGCCGGCGCAGAAATGCGGGCCGGCGCCGAAGGCGACGCTCTTGGTCGTATCGCGCCGCACGTCGAACTGATCGGCGCGCTCAAAATGCCTCTCGTCGCGGTTGGCCGAGCCGAACATCAGGAACACGCGCTCGTCCGTCTCGAAGGCGACATCGCGGATGCTCCAGGGCTTGGCGATACGCCGCGGCGACATGCCGATCGGCGAGATCCAGCGGGCATATTCCTCGAACGCCTCGAGCCAGGTCACCTCGCCCTTGCGCACCAGATCGAGCTGCTCGGGATGGGTCAGCAGCGCCCACACCGTGCCGGCGATGGCCTTGCGCGGCTCGTTCTGGCCGCCCGAGATCGCGAGCTTGACGTTGGCGCGCACGCTCTCCATCGGCATGCCGGAGGTGAGCAGCACGCCCAAAATGCTCTGGTCCGGATGCTTGCGCATCGCCGGCAGGATGTCGTCGATCGCGGCATCGATGCCCGAGGTCGCGGCATGACAGCGCGCCTCGACCTCAGGGTCGCCGGCATAGTTGGCGATGCCCTCGATCATGCCCTGCGACCACGCGTCCATGTCGCCAAAGCCGATATTGGTGAGGCCAGTGATCGACTTCAGGCATTCGCCGGAGAACGGCAGCGCGAAATCGCGCATGAAGTCGATCCGTCCCGGCGCGATCGCGTCGAGGATGCGGTCGGCATGGGCCTGGAACAGCGCGGTCCAGTGCGCCTTCACCGTCTTTGGCGACACCGTCGGAAACATCGCGCGGCGCTCGACCTGGTGCGCCTCGCCGTCCTTGCGCATCATGTTGTGGCCCATCAGCCGGTTCATCAGGCCCGCAGGCTGGTGCGAGGAAAACACGTCGATCTGCTTCTCGGAGATCGAGATGTCGTCGCGGCTGGTCAGCAGCGTCGAGCCGAGCTGCGGCACGAAGGCGATGGGAGCTTCTTTCCGCATCTTCGCGAGCATCGGATAGGGATCGGCCCAGAATGCGGCCGGGTCGATGTCGATGCGCGGCGCGGTGCTCAAGGCGGCCTCTCCGGATGTCGTATCCTAGAGGACAGACTAGCGAACTCCGCGGCCGGCGTCTGTCCCTAGCGATGGGGACACACGGCAGGAGAGCATTTACGTGTAAGTCCGGTTGACGGGACAAAACGGCAAGGAATTCCCCGTGGCTCACAACTTCGATATGTGCCGGACTTGGAGATTGTCGCGACGCAGGCATCGAATTTGCCGTGGCAGCCGGTTCCTGTACACTTGGCCTGCAAAGCCAAGACGGGATGGTCATGACCACATTGCTCATCGTAGGCGCGACGGGGCTGGTTGGCGGCCGCGCGATGACGCTTGCTCGTGCGGACCCTCGCATCACGCGCATCATCGCGCCGACGCGGCGTGCGCTGCCAGCCGAGGAGCGGGTAACCAATCCTCGGCTCGATGATCTGATTGCTGGTGCCGGCGGTGAGGAATGGCGAGCCGACGGCGCAATCTGCGCGCTCGGAACGACGCGAGCGGCGGCAGGGTCGGCAGCAGCATTTCGTGCGGTCGATTACGAACTTGTGCTGCTGATCGCGCGGCGGCTGCGCGACGCTCGAGTCGGCCGTTTCGCGCTGGTATCGTCCTTGGGCGCCGACCCGCGATCCCCGTTTCTCTACACGCGGACGAAGGGCGAGGTGGAAGAGGCGATCGGGGCGCTCGCTTTCCCGTCCCTGACGATCCTGCGGCCAGGCTTCCTGGATGGCGAGCGTGCCGAAAGCAGGCCGGTACAGCGAGCAGTGCGGAACGTCCTAAACTTCGCGTCCCCCCTGTTGCCGCGGGTTGCGCGTGTAAGCCCGGTGACCAACGTGGCCCGGCACCTCATCGAGGCGGCTGTTGCCGGCGAACCAGGAAAGCACGTCATTGGAGCGGGGCAACTGGCAGAGGGCGGCAGCTGACACCGCGGGTCCCGGCTCTGCACAGCAGCGCGTGCCGGACGATGCTGCGCGGCGCTCTGCTCACCGTTGGAGCCCAGACCTTTGGAGCTAGATCCTTGGAGCTACCGCGCCTCGGCGATCTTCGCTCCAAATGGCAGCATCTGCGCGTTGGCTGCCAAGGGCCGCTTCGATGGCGATGCAGGGTCCGGCAACCGGAACGCGGCGTCGGCCGGCGCGCCCTGGGATGGACGACGAACGGTTGCCGGTAACACGATCACTTTCGCGCCGACTTTCACCCGCTCATACAGATCCGTGACGTCGTCATTGGTCAGCCGGATGCAGCCGGACGACACGCGCTTGCCGATCGTATCGGGCTTGTTGGTGCCGTGAATCCGATATTCCGTCTCGCCGAGATACATCGCCCGCGCGCCCAGCGGATTGCCGGGACCGCCTGCCATGAACCGCGGCAGATAAGGCTGACGCGAGACCATCTCCGCAGGCGGATGCCAATCCGGCCATTCCGCCTTGCGGGCCACAGTCTGCTCACCGGACCATGTGAAACCTTCGCGGCCGACACCGATGCCGTAGCGCAACGCCTGGGTGTCGTTCAGAACCAAATAGAGGAATGTGTTCTTGGTATCGATGATCACGGTGCCCGGCGTCTGGCGGCTGGCGTAGTCAACCACCTGCCGGACCAATGCTCCGGGACCATCAGCGTCGGCTTTTGGTGGTTCGACCAAAGGTGCCGGAGTCGGAATCGGAGCCGGAGCTACCGCCGGCGCGGATGCATGAACCGGGGGCGCCACGTAAACCGGACTTGACGATGCCTTGGCTTCCTGTGGGGACGGCTTGCGTACCGGCTGCACGCTCGCCGGGCCTGACAGCAAACCGTAACCCAATGCGGCGACAGCCACGGCGCCAATTGCAACTCTCGCGGCCATGGGTATTGCGAGCGTCTCCGCCTTTCCACGTTTCGCCCGCTTACCCATACTGTTTCCCCAGGTCACTGTGCCCTGAAGAGGTACCCAGCAAAATTTAAGAAACTTCGAAGCGATGCCGCTCAGGCGGGAACCGTCAGCGATGGTTAACGACGGGCTCTTGTTCGGCGGCATCAAAATTGGGAGCACCGCTTGATAGTGAGCTAGCACTGCGGACAACGCGCTTCTCTGAATAGCCCGGCGGAGCGGACACGCTGCGACCTTGACTGCTCCCAGCCCGACAGCCGACATTCTGAGGCCAGAAACAGAAGGCAGCTAAGGCGCCAGAAACGGAAGCCGAGAACTCACTCGACCGTCCTGTCGGCACGAGAGAGTAGCATCGGCGGCATTTCGACACCTAGCATTTTGGCTGTCTTGAGATTGATGACCAGTTCGAACTTTGTCGGCTGCTCAACAGGCACCTCGGCTACCTTTGCGCCTCGCAATAGTCTTGCGACCTGACGCGCGCATTGGTGGAAAACCGCGCTGAGGCGGGGACCGTATCCCATCAGTCCGCCTTCTTCCGCCTGCTCGGGCCACTGCAGAATGGCGGGCAGGCGGCGGAGGGCCAGCCGATCGCGGATCAGGTACTGGAATTTCGATGCCAAGATCGGCGAGGCCAGCAGGTTGACGGCCCCGATCTCTTCGACCTTCAAAGCGTCAATCACACGGATGAGATCTTCCTCGGATCGTGCGGCAAACGGAACGATCTCGACGCCGAGCCTCTTGGCGGCGCTTTCGAGAGTACTCATGTTTGGTATCGGCAGGCGGTCTGCCAGAGCTGCTATTCGCCGGATAGCTGGCAGTGCTTCATGCAGCAACTCCAATCGCTTGGCGTCGAGCTGAAACGCAAAGATGGCAACACCAGTGGTGTTACCTTCGGGATGCGGCATCGAGGCGACAAGCTTGCTGCCAAGCAAGTCGTCCGCGATCACCACGATTGGAATACGCTGCGTTGCTTTCTGTGCTGCGTGCCCTGCTTCGGCCCCGACTGCCATCAGCACATGTGGACTTGCCTCGACCAGTTCAATGGCCACACTGGCATAAGACGCGGCAGCCACCCTTTCGCCACGGCTGTCGATCTCAAGGTTTTTGCCTCTGACAAAGCCGGCTCTGCCCAGTTCATCGAAGAAGCTGAGCGGTACCGGCCCCAATGCCGCAACGCGGTACCGCTGGCCAGCCCGCTGTGCGCGGGCTTTGAGCGGCAATGCCGCAGCGCCAGCAATCAGCGTGGCGAACTCGCGCCGCTTCATGTGGATCCCGGGAGCATTTGACCGGGTCTCAGTCTAGCACATTGGAGGCGAGGAGTGGCGTCGGCTTCGGGTCAAAAGGCGACGATCCCCGTAGGTGGACCGCGTGTCCGCTTTGCTTTCGGAAGCAGGTATCGCGGACTCCCGGTCCCCTCAGTTCAGGCCGTGTGGCCCTGCCAGCAGGCCCAGCACGATTCCGAACAATTCGTTCTGCGAGGAGATGCCGAGCCGCTGATAGGCGCGCTTGCGGTAGGTCAGGGTCGAATGCAGGCTGATGCCGAGTCCTTGCGAGATCGCTTCGGAGCTGAAGCCAAGCAGGATGCGGCGGCAGACCTCCTGCTCGCGCGGTGTCAGGTTCGAGAGTGGCGCGCGCGTCGCGAACAATGTGGCGAGGTTCTGATCAGGCGTCGCGGTCGCGGCCTGCTGAAAATGACGCGCGACGCTGGCGCCGATCGCGGGCGCGATCGTCTGCAGCCGTTCGCGTTGCGCGGCGCTGAAGCGGCCCTGGGACGTGATGCGGTAGAAGTTGACGTAGAAGCAGGTGTCGCCGGTCCAGATCGCGGTCGCGCATTTGTCGACGATGCCGGAATCGTGGAAGAAGATCTTGCGGTAGCGCGCGCCGTACATGCGGGGCGCGAAGCTCGGCAGCATGATCGGCGCAGTGCCCTCGCCTTCGAACAGCGCATCGCGGTTGGGATCGGATTCGTGGAACTGGCCGGCATAGGCGGCGCCGAGATCGCCGCCGATCGGGATATTGCCGGCATCGAGCAGGCAGGTCGCGGCACCTGCACGGCTCAGCGCAAACACCATGCAATGACCGACATCGGCCTGGCGGCGCAGCGTGTCGATGAGGACTTTGGGGAAATCGGAGCGGCCGATGGCGAGCACCGCGGGCGTGATGTCGCCAGCCGCTGGAGTTGTGGCCGTTCCGTCGGGCCGCATTGGCTTCCTCCGTCTGACGCTGTTTTGCGGAAGGATAGCAGCAACGATCGGGCGCCGAAAGCCGGCAACGCGTGTGATGCGCTGCAGAGCCGGGGCCCATGCCGGATGCAGATCCCCTACCCCGCCGCCTTCGCTGGCGCCACGTTGACCGCAAGCTTGCCGTAGCGGTCCGTAAACGCCTCGGTGTCGATCTCCTCCAGCTTGATCTCGCCGCTCATGACGCCCCGCTTCCAGGCCGCCTGCGCCGGGTCGTTCTGGAACTCCGGCATCACCTCGCGGCCGAACAGCTCCAGCGATTCGCAGATGTGCTCGTGGCTGTTCTTGCCGGCCTGGTTGAGCAGGATGACCTGGTCGATATGCGAGGACTGAAAGCGCTTCAGCTTCCTGCGGATCGTCTCGGGCGAGCCGATCAGGCCGCCGCGCAAGGCCGCCTCCTGCGCCTCCGGATTGTCGCGCTTCCACTTGTTGTACTCGTCCCACATGTTGACGGTGTAGGGCGCGGGCCGCTGGCGGTTCTGCGAGGCACCGTAGAAGCGCAGCGCGAACTGGAAGAAGGTGGCGCCGTCGGCGCGGGCGCGCGCCTCCTCATCCGTTTTGGCGCACATGAAGAACGAGACCAGCGCCATGTTCGGGTTGATCTGGTAGTTCGCCAGCTTTGCGAGACGCTTGGTCATCGCGTTGTAATAGGCGTGCACCCAGGCATGCGCGGCATCCGCACTGACGAACTGAAAACCGAGCGCACCAAAACCGTGACGGCCGGCACGCTCGATGGTCGGCAGCTGCGAGCACGCCATCCACAGCGGCGGATGCGGCTTCTGCACCGGTTTTGGCACGACATTGCGCAGGGGAATGTCGAAATACTTGCCGTGATGTTCGCTGCCCGCGTCCTTGAACATCGGGAAGATCGCCTGCACGGCTTCTTCAAAGACCTCCTTCTTGGTCTCCATGTCGCGGCCGAACGGCGTGAGCTCGGTGATGGACGCGCTCTCGCCCATACCGAACTCGCAGCGCCCGTTCGAGAGCAGATCGAGCACCGCGACACGCTCGGCAACGCGCGCCGGGTGATTGGTGGTGAGCTGCAGGATGCCGTGGCCAAGCCGGATGTTTTTCGTGCGCTGGCTGGCCGCGGCGAGAAAGGATTCCGGCGAGGGCGAGTGCGAATATTCCTCGAGGAAGTGATGCTCGACCACCCAGGCATGGTCGTAACCGAGCTTGTCGGCGAGCTCCATCTGCGAGAGGGCATTCTGGTAGAGCCGAAGCTCGTCGCCGGCCACCCAGGGCCGCGGCAGTTGCAGCTCGTAGAAGATGCCGAACTTCATGGCGTCGCTCTCCCGCTTTATTGTTGTTAAGCTCATCTTAAGGTGTGAGGCGGAGCTGTCTACGGAGCAGCAATTCCGCCGCGCGGGAGACTGATCCCGAGCCTGGCATGGCGACCCATACCCGCCTCGGCGCCGCCGCTGCGACATCCGCGCAAGTCGACAGGTTGATCCAGATCAACGCCACCACGGCCCGATTGCAGCAAAAGGGCTGCAAGGCAACGGCCCGGATGCCGTCCCGCTTCCCATACCATCCCGAAGAGACCGAATATGTCGGCCCCTGACGACACGACTTCGCGCGTGCGCCGCAAGCGCATGGAGATTTTCGCTTTCCTGTTCCTGACCGCGATCGTGATGCCCGTCCTCGCGGTCGGAACAGTCGGCTCCTATGGGCTCGGCGTCTGGATCTACCAGATGTTTGCTGGCCCTCCCGGCCCGCCGCCCTCCCCGCATTGATCTCCTCCAAGCGAAAGACCGGCATCATGGCCCAAGCTTCACTCAACCGCCGCGCATTGATCACCGGCCGCGTGCTCAGCACCGACCGCATCGTGCCGCCACCGGGCGCCGAAATCGCCAGCATCATCGTGCAGGCGCGCCCCGAGCGCCTCGCCGAACTCGAAGCTGAGATCACCGCCCTGCCCGGCTGCGAGATCCATGGCCGCGACCCACGCGGCAAACTCGTCGTCGTGACCGAAGCGCCCGATGCCGGCAGCCTCGGCACCCTGCTCAACACCATCCAGTCGCTGCAACACGTCTATTCCGCGGCGCTGGTCTTCCACGCCATCGAAACCGCCTGAGTCAGGAAGAGCCATCATGACATCGCCAAAGCTCGACCGCCGCCAGATGCTGAAGCTCGAGGCCGCCGCGATTGCGGCCGCCGCAGCAGGCATGCCGGCTCCGGCGCTCGCCGCCAATCTCATCACCGAGCGCGACAACAGCGAAATGAAATGGGACAAGGCCGCCTGCCGCTTCTGCGGCACCGGCTGCTCGGTGATGGTCGCGACCAAGGACAATCGCGTCGTCGCCACCCATGGCGACATCAAGGCCGAGGTCAACCGCGGCCTCAACTGCGTCAAGGGCTACTTCCTCTCCAAGATCATGTACGGCCATGACCGCCTGACCCAGCCGATGCTGCGCAAGACGGGCGGCAAATACGACAAGAACGGCGAGTTCACGCCCGTATCCTGGACCGAAGCCTTCGACATCATGGAGGTGAAGTGGAAGGAGGCGTTCAAGAAGCGCGGCCCCAACGGCGTCGCCATGTTCGGCTCCGGCCAGTGGACGATCTGGGAAGGTTATGCAGCCTCGAAGCTGTTCAAGGCCGGCTTCCGCACCAACAACATCGATCCCAATGCGCGGCACTGCATGGCTTCCGCCGTCGCCGGCATGATGCGCACTTTCGGCATCGACGAGCCGCCCGGCTGCTACGACGACATCGAGGCGACCGACGCCTTCGTGCTGTGGGGCTCCAACATGGCGGAGATGCACCCCATCCTGTGGACACGCCTCGCCGACCGCCGGCTGTCCGCGCCGCATGTCCGCGTCGCCGTGCTCTCGACCTTCGAGCACCGCTCGTTCGACCTCGCCGACATCGGCATGGTGTTCAAGCCGCAGACCGACCTCTACATCCTCAACGCCATCGCCAACCACATCATCAAGACCGGCCGGGTCAACAAGGACTTCGTCGCCGCGCATACGATTTTCAGGCGAGGGCAGACCGATATCGGCTACGGTTTGAGGCCGGAGCATCCGCTTCAGAAAAAGGCAACGGGTGCAGCGAAGGCCAACGACTCCACCGACATGAGCTATGACGAGTACGTCAAGTTCGTGTCGGAATACACGCTGGAAAAGGCAGCCGAGATGTCCGGCGTGCCGCTGAACCGGCTGGAGGCGCTCGCCGAGCTCTACGCCGATCCCAAGACCAAAGTGGTCTCGTTCTGGACCATGGGCTTCAACCAGCACACCCGCGGCGTCTGGTGCAACAACCTCGTCTACAACATCCATCTTCTGACCGGAAAGATCTCCTCGCCCGGCAACAGCCCGTTCTCGCTGACCGGCCAGCCCTCGGCCTGCGGCACCGCGCGCGAGGTCGGCACCTTCTCGCACCGGCTGCCGGCCGACATGGTCGTGACCAACAAGGCGCATCGCGACCACGCCGAGCACATCTGGCAGCTGCCCGAAGGCACCATTCCCGACAAGAACGGCGCGCACGCCGTGCTGCAAAGCCGGATGCTGAAGGACGGCCTGATCAACGCCTATTGGGTGCAGGTCAACAACAACCTCCAGGCCGGCCCCAATGCCAACGAGGAGACCTATCCCGGCTTCCGCAACCCCGACAATTTCATCGTGGTCTCGGATGCCTATCCGTCGGTGACGGCACTGGCCGCCGATCTGATCCTGCCGACCGCGATGTGGGTGGAGAAGGAAGGCGCCTACGGCAATGCCGAGCGGCGCACCCAGTTCTGGCACCAGCTCGTCCCCGCGCCCGGCGAGTCGAAATCCGATCTCTGGCAGCTCATGGAGTTCTCCAAGCGCTTCAAGATCGAGGAGGTCTGGCCCGAGGAGCTGATCGCCAAGAAGCCCGAGGTTCGCGGCAAGACGCTGTTCGACGTGCTCTACAAGAACGGCCAGGTCGACAAATTCCCCGTGACCGACATCGAGCCGGGCTATCTCAACGACGAGTCCAAGGCCTTCGGCTTCTATGTGCACAAGGGCCTGTTCGAGGAATACGCCCAGTTCGGCCGCGGACATGGCCATGACCTCGCGCCGTTCGACACCTATCACCGCGAGCGCGGCCTACGCTGGCCCGTCGTCAACGGCCAGGAGACGAAGTGGCGTTTCCGCGAGGGCAGTGATCCCTACGTCAAGCAGGGCACCGACGTGCAGTTCTACGGCTATCCCGACGGCAAGGCGCGCATCTTCGCGCTGCCCTACGAGCCGCCCGCGGAATCGCCCGACAACGAATATCCCTACTGGCTCTCGACCGGCCGCGTGCTGGAGCACTGGCATTCCGGCACCATGACGCGCCGCGTGCCCGAGCTGTACAAGGCCTTCCCCGAAGCCGTGTGCTTCATGCATCCGGACGACGCGGCGGATGCCAAGCTCCGTCGCGGGGACGAGGTGAAGGTGGTCTCCCGCCGCGGCTTCATCCGCGCCCGGGTCGAAACGCGCGGCCGCGACCGGCCGCCGAAGGGCCTCGTCTTCGTGCCGTGGTTCGACGAGTCCAAGCTGATCAACAAGGTGACTCTGGACGCGACCGATCCGATTTCGCTGCAGACCGACTTCAAGAAATGCGCCGTGCGCATCGAGCGGGTGAGCCTGTCATGATGAAACGATCTGCAATCGCCTTGCTCGCCTTCGCGATCGCCGCGGCCTCGAGCTCGCTGACCGCACAGACCGTCACCTCGGGCCTGCGCGGTCCGGCCCCACTCAATGACGAGGGCCCGGCGCCGCCGATGCTGCCGAACCGCAACACGTCCGAGAAGGAGGTGCGCAATTATCCGGAGCAGCCGCCGGTCATCCCGCACACGATCGACGGCTATCAGATCGACCTCAACGGCAACAAATGCCTGTCCTGCCATGCGCGGGCACGCACGGCGGAATCGCAGGCGCCGATGGTCTCGATCACGCATTTCATGGACCGCGACGGCCAGTTCCTCGCCTCGATCTCGCCGCGGCGCTTCTTCTGCACGGAATGCCACGTGCCGCAGAACACCGCCAATCCGCCCGTGAGCAACGACTTCGTCGACATCGACACGCTGCTCTCGCGTGCAAGCCCGGGTGGCCGCCGATGACGACGACTGCTGACGAGCCCAATGCAGAGCTGAAAACCAAGCGCGGCTTCATCGCGCGAAGCTGGGACTTTGCGCTGGAGCTCTGGCGTGTGCTGACCCGGCCGAGCTCGGTGTTCGCGCTCGGAACGCTGGTGCTCGCGGGCTTCGTCGCCGGCGTTATCTTCTGGGGCGGCTTCAACACCGCGCTGGAATTGACCAACACCGAAAAATTCTGCACCGGCTGCCACGAGATGAAGGACAACGTCTACGCCGAGCTGAAATCCACCATCCACTTCAGCAATCGCTCCGGCGTGCGCGCGACCTGCCCGGATTGCCACGTCCCGCACAACTGGACCGACAAGATCGCGCGCAAGATGCAGGCCTCCAAGGAGGTCTGGGGCAAGATTTTTGGCACGATCGACACCCGCGAGAAATTCCAGGATCATCGCCTCGAGCTCGCCGCGCACGAATGGGCGCGCTTCAAGGCCAACGATTCACTGGAATGCCGCAACTGCCATAGTGCCGATTCCATGGACATCACCAAGCAGTCGCCGCGGGCCTCGGTGGCGCACCAGCGCTTCCTGTTCACGAAGGAAAAGACCTGCATCGACTGCCACAAGGGCATCGCCCACCAGCTGCCCGACATGCGCGGCGTTCCCGGCTGGCAGTAGGACAAAAGGCAACCGGCTTCGCCCCGCTTGAACCGGCGGGGCGAATGGTTAGTTTTGGGGGATGGCGAATCGCCTCGTTTCGCCCTTCCTCAAGACAGATATGGCCAGTTTCACACCGCATCAGGATGCCGCTCTCAAGGCCGTCGGCGACTGGCTGAAGGCCAGGCCGGGCCGCAATGGCACGCCGCCGATCTTCCGCCTGTTCGGCTTTGCCGGCACCGGCAAGACGACCCTGGCCCGGCACATCGCCGAAGGCGTCGACGGCGAGGTGAAATTCGCGGCCTTCACCGGCAAGGCCGCCCTCGTCATGCGCAACAAGGGTTGCGACGACGCCTCCACCATCCACTCCCTGATCTACCGCGCCCGCGAATCCGGCGAGGAGCAGCCGAGCTTCGAATTGTGGGACGACGCGCCGGCCTCGAAGGCGAAGTTGATCGTGATCGACGAATGCTCGATGGTCGACGCCGAATTGGGCCGCGACCTGATGTCGTTCGACTGCCCGCTGCTCGTGCTCGGGGATCCCGCGCAGCTGCCGCCGATCCAGGGCGGCGGCTTCTTCACCAACACCGAGCCCGACGCGATGCTGACCGAGGTGCACCGCCAGGCGCAGGACGATCCGATCGTGCGGATGTCGATGGACGTGCGCGAGGGACGCGAGCTCGACATCGGCCGCTACGGCGAGAGCGAGGTGGTCTCGCGCAAGGAGCTCGATCCCGACCGCGTGATGGGCGCCGACCAGGTGCTGGTCGGCCGCAACAACACAAGGCGCGCGTACAATATGCGGGTGCGGCAGCGCCAGAACATCGAGGACGTCTTCCCGGTCGCGGGCGACAAGCTGGTGTGCCTGCGCAACAACCGCAAGAAGGGCCTGTTCAACGGCGGGCTGTGGCGCGTGAAGTCGCGCAACACGTCGCGCTCGAAATCGCGCATCCTTTCGATGCGGCTGTCGCCGGACGAGGATTTCGGCCACAAGGTGACCAAGGTCTCGGTGCGCGCCGATTGCTTCGAGGGCGGCGTCGAGCAGATCGCCTGGGAGCAGCGCAAGCCCTATGACGAGTTCGATTACGGCTACGTGCTCACCGTGCACAAGTCGCAGGGCTCGCAATGGGACGACGTCGTGCTGTTCGACGAGAGCTTTGCGTTCCAGGACTCGCGGGCGCGGTGGCTGTATACGGGGATTACGCGCGCAGCGAAACGGCTGAGCATCGTGGTGTGACCCTGCCGTAGGGTGGGCAAAGGCGCATAGCGCCGTGCCCACGATCTCTCTCCATAAGCAAATAAACGCGTGGGCACGCTTCCGCCTTCGCTCTTCGAGCTACGGCGGACAAGTCGCTTTGCCCACCCTACGGCACGGAGAATGGGGCGCCGGAATCGCGCCCCTTACTTCCCCGCCACAAAGTAAAAATCCTCGCGTCCCGGCGGTGACCCATACGTGAATGGCTGCTGCTCGTGCTTCGTCGCAGCCCAGACGTCGTCGCGGATGATGTCGAACAGTTTTCGGATCTCGATGCGCGGCTGCTTGATCTCGCGGGCCAGCGCGGTGGCAAACGGGCTGTTGGCGCTGCCGTCGCCGTCCATCGCGGTCTCGCCGTGCTTGGCGGCGTAGACCACCATGAAGCCGGCGCCGGGCTCGATGTTGGAAAAGCCCTTGTCGACCAGCTTCAGCGACAGCGTGCGCTGCATGCTCGGCGCGAACGGATTGTCGCGGCAGGCATCCAGAACCACGAGGCGCATTTTCCGCGCGGCACCGACCGCGGCGATCACCTGCTCGAGGGCGACCGCCTGGGTCTCGGCGTCCTTGTCGGCGGCGAGCTTGGCGTCGACGGGAACGAGATAGTTCACCCCGCCGATCTCGAAGCCGTGGCCGGCGTAATAGACCACGGCCCAGTCGGCCTTCTCCGCTTCCTCCGCAAAGGCCTTCAGCGCGTCAAAGAACTTGTCGCGGGTGAGGTCATTGACGGAAATCACGCTCTGGAAGCCGACGTCGCGCAGCACGCTCGCGATCAGTTTGGAATCGCGCGGCGGATTGGGCAACGCATGGACGTTCTTGTAGGAGCCGTTGCCGATCACCAGCGCCACGCGGCGCCCGGTTGCTCCGGCCGGCGCCTGCAGCGTCAGCGCGGCGAGCCGCTCCTGCGCGACGGCACGGGCGCGAGCGACGTCGGGCTCGTCGAACTTCGTCAACGAATACGCGGCCGCGCGGTAATCGGCGCGCGCCTGCGCGAGATCTTTCTTCCGCTCGTAGATCTGGCCGCGGCCGGAATGCGCGCGGATGTTGTTCGGATTGATCTGGATGGCCGTGTTGTAGTCCTTTAGCGCGGCGTCGAGGTCGCCCTTCATCATGCTGACGTCGGCGCGGTTGTTGATCGCGAACACGTTTTTCGGCTGCCGCTCGATCAGGCCGTTGCAGTCGGCAAGGGCCTGCGCGTACCTGCCCATCATGCCGTAAGTGATGCAGCGGTTGCTGGCGATCTGCGGCGCGGCCGGGTCGATCTTCTCGGCCTCCGCGAAATCGGCGATCGCGCCGTCGAAATCCTTCATCAGCGTCCGCACGCGGGCGCGATTGGTCCAGCCGAGCAGGAATTTCGGCGTGTATTTGATCGACAGGCTGAAATCGTCGAGCGCGCTCTGCAACGCGCCGCGGCGCGCGTGGATGACGCCCCGATTGTTGTAGGGGACACCGTAGGTGGGGCGCTTCTGGAGGGCGAGGTTGTAGTCCGCCATGGCGAGGTCATCCTGGCCCTTGCGCTCATAGGCGAGGCCGCGCAGGTTGAGAGCAATGACGTAATCAGGATCGAGATCGATCGCGATGGACAGGGTCTCGATCGCACGGTCGTAGTCGCGCTTGCTGATCAGCGTGTTGCCGCGCACGGAGAGCGCGATGGCCTTGTCCTTGCCGGTGAGCTTGTCGGCCTTCAGCAGATTGTCGCAGGCGCTCGCGCGGGCCTGGACCTCCGCCTGGCGGTCGCGGCAGAGGGTGAGATCGTCGGCCTGCGGGTCGGCCGCCGCGCTGAACAGGCCGGCGGTCAGGATGACAAGGCTCAGGGAAACGACGCGCAGCATGGGTCAGGCCTGCTCCAGCCGGATTCTTCTTAAGTCGATCATCGATCGCACCGGTTCATCTAGCGCGGAGTTCCCGGTCTCGCCAAGCCGCCGGCGCCCTTCTATCCCGCGCGGCTCATTTCACAGACTCGTGTCCGTCCCGCCGTAACAACCGGCGGCCGCGTCCGTACCTCGGATAGTGCGAAAACGCAGCCGGGCAACTGTTCGTCCGGCCCCGACCGCCCTAGACTGTCAGACCTTCCGAAAGAGGATCCGCCATGCGCAGACCTGCCCTCGCCTCCCTGCTCGCCGCAACCACCGCCCTTTCGCTAACCTTCGCACTGGCCTTTGCCGCGCCGTCTCAGGCCGCGGAGGACGCGGTCGTGATCCCCGCCCCGGCCATGGATGCGGCACCTGCGAGCGGGATCCAGACCGCCGTGATCGCCGGCGGCTGCTTCTGGGGCGTCCAAGGCGTCTTCCAGCACACCGCGGGCGTCGTCAACGCGGTCTCCGGCTATGCCGGCGGCACCAAGGCGACCGCCGACTACCAGACGGTCTCGAGCGGCCGGACTGGCCATGCCGAGGCGGTCGAGATCAAGTACGACCCGAAGAAGATCTCATACGGAAAGATCCTCCAGATCTACTTCTCGGTGGCGCACGACCCGACCCAGCTCAACCGCCAGGGCCCCGACGTCGGCACGCAATATCGCTCGGCCGTCTTCACCACCTCGGACGAGCAGAAGAAGGTGGCGGAGGCCTATATCGCCCAGCTCAACGGCACCAAGGTGTTCAGCAAGCCGATCGTGACCAAGGTCGGCGCGCTGGAGGCGTTCTACCCGGCGGAGGCCTACCACCAGGACTATCTGACGCTGCACCCGAACCAGCCCTACATCGCCTATAACGACCTGCCCAAGGTCGAGAACCTGAAAAAGCTGTTCGCGGATAACTACATTGAAAAGCCGACGCTGGTGAGCGCCAGCAAGGCCACCAACTGATCGCGAGATCATCTCAAGAACGGGAGACCCATGCCCGACACCAAAATGAAAACCACGGACGACAAGGTCATCAAGAGCGAAGAGCAGTGGCGGCGCGAATTGTCGCCGATGCAGTACGCGGTGCTGCGCGAGAAGGCGACCGAGCGTCCCTTCTCGGGCGAGTATGAGCACGACCACCGCGCCGGCACCTATGTCTGCGCCGGCTGCGGCAATGTGCTGTTCGAATCCGACGCCAAGTTCGATTCGGGCTGCGGCTGGCCGAGCTTCACCCAGCCGGCCGTCGAGAGCCATGTCGACGAGGAGCGGGACGTCAGCCACGGCATGATCCGCACCGAGGTGCTCTGCTCCAAATGCAGCGGCCATCTCGGCCACGTCTTCCCCGATGGCCCCGGGCCGACCGGCCTACGCTACTGCATCAACTCGGCCGCGCTGAAGCTGGAGCCCAAATAACGTTGCCCGCGGTCGGGTTCCTTCATGGAACCCGACCGCGCGATGTGCTTTTCTTCTCTGGCGGTGCGGCCGATCATCGCATTTGGCGGCCGCCAGGGGAGGATGCCATGTCAGTCGGGACCGTCCTGATCATCCTGGTGATCATCTATCTGCTCGGCGGCCTGTCCGGCCGCGTCGGCGGCTACGGCTATGGCATGGGCCATTCCGGCATGGGCATCGGAGGCGTTGTCTTGGTCGTGCTCGTCGTCCTGCTGCTTCTTGGCAAATTGTAAGCCATATAAGCCGTTGAAGTAATTAAGTTAATTTGATCCGCGGAGCTGCCATGCGCGGATTCATCATCTCCCATCGCAGGGGTCGCATTTTTGTCAAAACGGCCTATATTAGTGGGCGAAAATGGCATGTGCGGCGGGCCCGCTCGATTGCGGCCCCTGCCCTCCCAAACCCCACGCGCTTAAAGCCCCAGAGAGATCACGAGGTCTTTGACCATGCGTCCACTGCGTCCGTTCAACTTCAACACGTCTGCCGAACTCTTCCCCGCCGCGATCCGCAAGAAGAAGCGCGCAGGCTTCACCTATCGCCGGTTCGGCACCGCGGCCGAAGCCGTGCAGTTCGCGATGGAGCAATTGCCGACGGATTCGCTGAACGGCGCCTATCTCCAGGTCGAGGAAGCGCGTTTCGACCAGAACGGCATCCGCTCGCTCTATGAGAGCGAAGCCTTCCCGTTGCCCCGCCGTCCCAAGCCGGCGCCGGCCGAGACCGACGCCGCCGACGCGGCATAAGTTTTCGCTGAGCCGATGTGCGCGTAAAGCGCGATGGCCAAAAGGCCGTCGCGCTTTTTGCGTTTCTACTCCCTCTCCCCGTTCTTACGGGGAGAGGCGAAGAGAGGAAGCTTCAGATCCGTGGCTGCTTGTCGAGCCAACGGCGCAAGAGGCGCACGTTGCGCATGTTGGCGCGGAACATGACGTCGAAAGCGTCGCCCGCGAACGGGACCAAGCCGACCACGCCGTCGAGCGCGACATTGCCGAGCATGCGGGTGGTGATGTACCAGGGCGCCCCCAGCGCCCGGGCCTCGCGCACCAGCCACAGCGAGATCGCCGTGGTGATGATGTCGCCGACGACGGGGATCAGGCCGATCAACCCGTCGATGCCGTAGCGTATGTTGGTGCCGGGCAGGATGAAGGCGACGTCGAGCAGCTTTGCGATCGCCTCGATCCGCGCGATCCGCTGCTCGCGCGTCAGATTGCCGAACGGGCTCCCGGCGAACGGATGATCCTTGCCCAGTTCGAAACCGAACTCGCGAAAGCCCTGCTCCAGCGTTTCAGGGCGGATTTCCCGACCATCCTGATCGATGATCGGCCCGCGTGCCTCCGGTCCGGAAGCGGTCGCGCGCGAGCTCCCCGTACGGGATCTGCGTGGAGCAAGGATATCGTCGTCGGACATGGTCATGGCCTTCAGGGAACGCGCTGGGGCGGCAGAGGTTGCTGCGCCGCGCCCGAACGTCGCGCGCTCAGGTCGGCGCCGCCACTGCTTGCGGCTCCTTGATGTATTTATGCACGAGCCAGGACGAAATCACCGCCGGCACGAACCCGACGAGGCCATACAGGATGAACTGCACCGCACCCGAATCCGGCCCGCGCGAGCTGTAGGTGAGCGAGGCCAGCACGAAGGCGAACAGGCCGACCAGGAGCATCCGCAAGCCCGGGCCGATCCGCCTGACATGGGTCAGGATGTCATCGACCGCGCCGATCATCAGCGAGGGCAGGAAGCCGAACAGGTAGCTGTATTGCAGGGTCTTGAAGAACACCGCGAACAGCTTGCCGACCTCGCCGAGACTGGTCTGGGTCCAATAGCCGGACTGATAGGTCGTCGTCAGCAGCAGCAGGAACCCGCCGACGAACGGGCCAACCAGGGCAAACACCAGATAGCGTTTCATCAAACACCCTTTCACTTCGCCGACGTTTATAGCAGCGCCGCGGGAACCTTGAATAGCGGGGCGCGCTCGGCCATTGGGGGAACAAGTGGCAAGGCGACGAGTTCAGACAGGACCTGAATTATCCCTGTCAGATTGGAGCCGCCGATGGCCCGCAAATTTCTCCTGGCGACGATCACGCTGGCAGCCCTGAGTGGCCTGTCGAACGCACCCGCTCTTGCGCAGGGCCACATGGGCTCGCCGCAGGAACAGCAGGCGTGCTCACGCGACGCCTCGCGCTTCTGTCGCAAGGACCTCGGCAATGACGGCGCCGTGCAGGGTTGCCTGCAGGCCAACCGGGCCAAGCTGTCGCGCTCTTGCAGCAAGGTGTTTCAGAGCCACGGCATGTGAGGACCGCGACCATCCCCAGCGAACGGAGAGTGAAGCCATGTTGCGCGACGAACAGCTCTCGATCCTGCGGGACATCAGCCAGTCCGTTGCCTTCGCCGACGACCGCCACGGCAAGATCGGCGAGCTCATCGCCGACGGCTACGTGATGAAGGACGGCGATCTGTTCGAGCTGACCGCCAAGGGCGTCACCGCCGTCGAGGAACACGCCGCCGCGCTCGGCGCGAGCGACGTGGAACAAGCGAGCGCATCCTTTGATCGGATGATCTGATCGCGCGCGCAAGCTTTGTGCGTGACGTCCACGCAACAATTGCAAATTCCTTTGCGCCTGCCATTGCAGCCGCGTGACAATGGCGCATACTTCGCTCGGGCGGCGCAGCACCTTTCGATTCGAACTTCAAGAAATCGAGCGACCACATGCGGGACCAAACTTCCCGACGTGAAGGCTGTGACATGCGGCAGATCAAGCCACGTGCGGCGCCCCAAAAACCAAGTGGCTCAAGCCCACGGAACTCGGGGACGCATTCTGCATGACACGCTATCAAACCATCGCTTCGCTGCTTAAGACCACCGCTTCGCTCTTCGCCGTCGCAACCACGGCCATCGCACTCCAGACTTCACCCGGCCTCGCCTTCTCATCCGAAGCGCAGCAGATGTGCACGGGTGACGCGATGCGTCTGTGCTCCAGTGAGATCCCCGACATTCCCAGGGTCAGGGCCTGCATGGTGCGGAACAAGGCCCAGGTCAGCCCCGGCTGCCGCGCCGTGATGGACCGCGAAGCCGCGGCATCAGCATCGCGCAAGCGGGAGGCGGCGGCGCAGTAGTCGGGTCGAGTTCGGCTGGATCGTTGAGGCTCGGTCCGCCTCTTCCCGCCGGACAAGGTTCTCGCATGTGACTCTTGGCGGCGGCCGGCGCGCGCGCCTCGTCCTTCGAGACGGCGCTTACGCGCCTCCTCAGGATGAGGCTAATTGGCGTCAGTGCCCTTGAAACTGCTGCCTCACACTCCGCCCTCATCCTGAGAAGCCCGCCTAAGCGGGCGTCTCGAAGGATGGCTGCAGGGAAAAGCTCTCAAACGCGATAGCCCTTCCGCAAGTGGGGGGAGGTATCCCCTCGGCTCGCATCGACTCAGTCGCAGCTTGAGCCCCTAATCGCCCCACTGGACGAAGGCGTCGTTGAAGGCGCGCTCACCGGGGGCGCCCTTCTCGATGGCAATGATGGCGCGGCGCTGGTTGGCATAGACCAGCGGCACGTCGAACCACGAGCGCTCCTTCAGGAGCTGGACGTTGCGGGAGCGGTCGGCGTCGACATTGGACAGGCCCACCAGGAAGAAGCCGTCGGTGACCTTGACCGCGAGGCCGGCGAGCGGCGTGCCCCGCGCCTGCTCGTTCGACTTCATCAGGATGCCCGGCACGTTGGAGACGCTGCCGCCCGGAAAATCCGGCGGCAGGATGAAGGTCAGCTCCGCCGTGTGGCTCGCCGGCAGCGAGGAATCGGTGTTGCGGCGGAACGACATCGTCATCTTGAACTTGCGGTCGGGGATCTCGATGTCGGCGCGCACGGCGACGTCGGCCTTCTGGTTGCCAGACGCCTTGATCGGCTCGAGCCGCCACACCACCGAGCCGACATATTGCTTGCCCTTCGGATCGGACGGATCCTCGTCATAGAGCACGACCTTCTGCGCCACCGGCGCGACCGGCTGGTCGCTGGCCGAGGGCTGGCCGACGCGATCCGGAATCTTGGGCTTGCTCTGCGGCTGGGACGGATCCTTCGGCGCCTCCACCACCTGGGTCGGCGAGGACTTCAGCAAATTGGTCGCGATCTGGACCAGCTGCTTGCCCCAGAGGATGCCGGCACCGACCAGGATCAGCACGATGCCGACGGCGATCGCACTCTTGAACGGGAAGGTGGAGCGCGTGCGGGCGCGTTTCTTGGCGTCGCGCTCGGGCGCGATGCGCGGACGCGGCGACGGCGGCTGCGGCGCGTAGCGCTCGGCCTCCTCGACCGACTCGTCGTAGGAATAAGGCGCGTCCTGCTCGCCGGCGCGGTTTTCCAGGCTCGGCTCGAGCCGGTCGAATTCCGGCGAGGGCGAGGGCACGTTGGCATAGGTGCGGCGCGCGGCGCGGCTGGCCTGCGCGGCAGCGCCGCCGAGATCGTTGGCGTCGGCGGTGATGTCGCGGAAGCCGCGCACGCCGGGTGCCGGCGGCAGCGGCGGCGGAGGTCCGACATCGGGCGGACGACGCGCACCGGCGCGATCGCGTCCGGCCGCCGGCTCCGGCATCGGTGGCGGGGCGGACGGCCCCGGTTGGCGCGGGGCGTCGAAACGGGGCGCGCGCGGCGGACGCGGGGCCTCGCCTTGGTCATCGACATTGATGGATGGACGGTCGGCGCGCGGCGGCGGCGGCGCCGGACGCGTCCGCGGCGGGGCCGGCGCAGCCGGGCCGCCTTCGGCCGCTCGGGTGCTGGCGCGGCGAAAGGCATCGCCGCTGCTGCCGCCGCGGGCGCCGCCGCCGGGGCGCGAGGCCTCGCGGGCGCGCTGGGCAGCCTCCGATTCGACCTTGCGGACCGCCTCCTCCAGCGACAACCTTTCGCGGGTGATCTCGGATTCGGAGAGCGGCGGCTGCACGCTGCGCAGCTGCGCGATCAATGCCGTGCGCGCCCGCTCATAGAGCGCGCGACGGCTTTCGCCGGGAGCGTTCGGGTCCAGGGCGGCAATAGCGCGGGCGATCAGCGGATAGTAATCAGCCATTTCAACTCAACTATACGCGCGTCCCGGTAAGATATCGTTAAGCCTCAAACGGATTTTGCACCAGGATAGTATCTTCGCGTTCGGGGCTGGTGGAAAGCAGCGCAACCGGGCACCCCACCAATTCCTCGATCCGCCGGACATATTTGATGGCCTGGGCCGGCAGGTCGGCCCAGGACCGCGCATTGGCGGTCGGCTCCTTCCAGCCCTCGATGGTCTCGTAGATCGGCTCGACCCGGGCCTGGGCACCCTCGCCGGCCGGGAAGTGGTCGATCTCCTTGCCGTCGAGCTTGTAGCCGGTGCAGACCTCGATCGTGTCGAAGCCGTCGAGGATGTCGAGCTTGGTCAGCGCCAGGCCGTTGATGCCGCAGGTCCGGACCGCCTGGCGGACCAGCACGGCGTCGAACCAGCCGCAGCGGCGCGGACGGCCGGTGTTGGTGCCGAACTCGCGGCCGCGCTCGCCGATCCGGCGGCCGGTCTCGTTGTCCTGCTCGGTCGGGAACGGGCCCTGGCCGACGCGGGTGGTGTAGGCCTTGCACAGGCCGAGCACATAGCCGACCGCGCCCGGTCCGAGGCCGGCGCCGGTCGCGGCCTGCGCCGCCACCGTGTTGGACGAGGTGACGTAGGGATAGGTGCCGTGGTCGACGTCGAGCAGTGCGCCCTGCGCGCCTTCGAACAGCATGCGCTTGCCTTCACGCCGCTTGATGTCGAGCAGCCGCCACACCGTCTCGGCGTAGGGCAGCAGCTCCGGCGCCAGCGCGCTCAACTCCTTCAGGATCACCTTGCCGTCGAATTCGGGAAGGCCGAGGCCGCGGCGCAGTGCGTTGTGGTGGGCAAGCAGCCGGTCGATCTTGTGCGGGAGCGTGTCGAGGTCGGCGAGGTCCATCAGGCGGATGGCGCGGCGGCCGACCTTGTCCTCATAGGCCGGGCCGATGCCGCGGCGGGTGGTGCCGATCGCGGTCGCGGCGCTGGCCGATTCGCGGTGCGCATCGAGCTCGCGGTGCAGCGGCAGGATCAGCGTGACGTTCTCGGCGATACGCAGGTTCTCCGGCGAGACCGCAACGCCCTGCGCCCGCAGCTTGGAGACCTCGTCGAGGAAGGCGGCGGGATCGAACACCACGCCGTTGCCGATCACCGACAGCTTCTGCTCGCGCAGCACGCCCGAGGGCAGCAGCGCGAGCTTGTAGGTCTTGCCGTTGATCACCAGCGTGTGGCCGGCGTTATGACCGCCCTGGAAGCGGACGACGATGTCCGCCTGCTCCGACAACCAGTCGACGATCTTGCCCTTTCCTTCGTCGCCCCACTGGGCGCCGACGACGACAACATTGGCCATTCGCGGGTAATCCTTCGAAGATTTCTCTGTAGGTGGCATGATCCGAACGGAAAATTGGTACCCACTTTTCCGGAATCATGCCTGCGCCCAGCCCAATTCCCGGCCAGAGGCCGTTCGCACGCGAGGCAGCCCAACCGGATAAAGGAAGCAGCCTCTCTAGGCAAGCAAGAACGGGGCATTTTCAGGGCTTCGAGGCTACTCCAAGCCTTTGATATCCCCGGAAAATCCAGAAACCTTCGCGCCGGCGCGCGGGGCTTCGACCAAAGCGTGAGAGGCGCAATCCGCCGCTGCATGGTCGCGATGCGTCCGCCCCCCGTTGATGCAGCCCCGATTTCCGTGTCTTTGGACAGCGCCGGGCGATCAGCCGGCCCGGATCCCGCCGGGCTGGAAGCCTCGGCGCATGCGGGGCACGCCAATCCCAATGTCCGCCACCGGCCAGACCACCAGCACGGAGACATCCGGTCACAGCTGGATCGCCAACCAGCCTTATCTGCTGCTCAGCATCACCGCGCTGTGCTGGGCCGGCAACGCCATCGTCGGGCGGCTCGCCGCCGGCCACATCCCGCCGGTCACGCTATCGTTCCTGCGCTGGTTCTTCGCCTTCCTGCTGGTGCTGCCGTTCGCCTGGAAACATCTCACCCAGGACTGGCCCGCGATCCGCGGCAGGCTTGGCCTGATGATCACGCTCTCGGTCACCGGCATCGGCGCCTTCAACACGCTGCAATACTGGGCGCTGGAGCATACCCAGGCACTCAATACGCTGCTGCTGCAGTCGGCCGCGCCGCTGATCGTGGCGCTGTGGTCGCTGGCCATCCTCGGCATCCGCCTCACCGCCGCGCAGGCGTTCGGCGTGCTCCTGTCGATGTGCGGCGTGCTGACCATTCTGCTGCACGGCGATTTCACCACGCTGTCGAACATCGAGTTCAACAAAGGCGACCTCATCTTCATCGTCGCGCTCGTCATCTTCGCGCTGTATTCGGTGCTGACCTTGAAACGGCCGCCGATGCACGGCCTGTCGTTCCTCGCCTTCACCTTCGGGGCCGGCGCGGCCTGCCTCATTCCGCTGGAGATCTGGGAATTGTCCGCGCGCCCAGTCATGAAGCTCGACGGGCCGAACCTCTTGACGCTGTTCTACGTCGCGGTGTTTCCCTCGACGCTGGCCTATCTCTGCTTCAATCGCGGCGTCCGCCTGATCGGCGCCAACCGTGCCGCGCCGTTCTTCCACGTCGTGCCGGTGTTCGGCTCGATCATGGCGATGGCGTTCCTGGGCGAACACCCGCAGGCATTCCACTTCATCGGCTTCGCGCTGGTGCTGTCGGGCGTGTTCGTGGCGTCACGGAAGCAAGCGACGTAATTTCTTCCTTCTCCCCTTGCGGGAGAAGGTGGCGCGAAGCGCCGGATGAGGGGTTGCATCCGCGCACTCAAATGAGAATTGGACTCGCGGAAAGAGACCCCTCACCCGTCTCGCCGCTTCGCGGCGAGCCACCCTCCCCCACAGGGCAGGGCTATCGCATATGGCTGAGGGTGGCCAAGAGGAATGCGTTGTCCCAGCCAGCGCGCTTGATTTTACGCCGGAGGGAAGCGCGATCC